>NZ_CP074380.1:6028750-6657500 GCF_022695595.1 Streptomyces sp. MST-110588 | reverse complement strand
GAAGGTGAGGTGCGCGGAACCGGCGCGGACAACCGGCGCACGGCACCGGCCCGTGGAACCGGCTCCCGGACTCCGGCGTTGGTAGGGGTCGGCGCACGCCGGACACGGCCGGGCCACACCACGGTGCACGAGGTACACGCCGTACACATGAGGCACAAGAGATTCAGGCGTAGGTCTGGGGAGGATGAGCATGGGATTCAAGAAGCTGCTGGCGAGCTTGGGGGCCGGAGGCGCGTCGGTGGAAACGGTGCTCTTCGAGGAGAACGTCGTGCCCGGCGGCATCGTGCAGGGCGAGGTACGGATCCAGGGCGGCTCGGTGGCCCAGCAGATCGAGGGGCTGTCGGTCGGGCTCCAGGCCCGCGTCGAGGTCGAGAGCGGCGACCACGAGTACAAGCGGGACGTGCAGTTCACCAAGCTGCGGCTGGGCGGTGCCTTCGAGGTGCAGGCCGGTGCGGTGCACACGGTGCCGTTCGGCCTGGAGATCCCCTGGGAGACGCCGATCACGATGTTCCTCGGGCAGCATCTGCACGGCATGGACGTGGGGGTGACCACGGAGCTGGAGATCGCCCGTGCGGTGGATTCCGGCGACCTGGACCCGGTGCATGTGCACCCGATCCCGGCGCAGCAGGCGATCCTCGACGCGTTCGGCCGTCTGGGTTTCCGTTTCAAGAGCGCCGATCTGGAGCAGGGGCACATCCGGGGGACCCGGCAGCAGTTGCCCTTCTACCAGGAGATCGAATTCTTCGCGCCGCAGCAGTACCGCGGCCTGAACCAGGTGGAGCTGTCCTTCGTGGCGGACGACCGCGAGATGGACGTGGTGCTGGAGATGGACAAGAAGCCGGGTCTGTTCACCGAGGGGTCGGACTCCTACCGCTCGTTCACGGTCGGTCTGCACGACTTCGAGTCGACGGACTGGTCGGCGTACATCCATCAGTGGCTGGCCGAGGTCGGCGGCAAGCGCAACTGGCTCTGAGGCCGTGTCATAACCTGGCCGGACAGGTGTCAGTACGCGACCCAGGAGGTGTCGAGGTGTCCGAAGCGAAGCGACGGCCGCTCCCGCACGATTTCCATCCGCCGGTGCCGGAGTTCACGGTCGAGAGCGACGACGTGGCGCCGGGCGGGACGCTGAAGGCGGCGCAGGTCCACTCCGAGGGGAACACCTCGCCGCACCTGCGCTGGTCGGGCGCCCCGGAGGGCACCAGGAGCTACGCCGTCACCTGCTACGACCCGGACGCGCCGACCGGCAGCGGTTTCTGGCACTGGTCGGTCATCGACATCCCCGCGTCGGTGACCGAACTGCCGGCCGGTGCCGGGTCGGGTGACATGAAGGGGCTTCCCGAGGGCGCCGTACACGTACGGAACGACTACGGGACGCGCGACTTCGGTGGCGCGGCACCGCCGCCCGGGGACGGCCCGCACCGCTACGTCTTCACGGTGTACGCGGTGGATCAGGAGAAGCTCGGCCCCGACGCCGACGCCACGCCCGCCGTGGTGGGCTTCAACCTGCGCTTCCACACCATCGGCCGGGCCACGCTGATCGGTGAGTACGAGGTGCCCGCCGAGAGCTGAGTGCGGCCTGGGATTCTTCGCCCTGAGGTTCGGCCCTGGAGGTCTTCAGAACTCGGGCTCCCGGCCGAATAAATCCGTTGCGCCCCGGCGCTCCCGATCCCACAGTGGTGGATGGCTGACGGCTCGCACAGGCCGTCGGGCAGCCGGCACCGCAGCGGCGGGGGCGGCGGGGCGCAGGTGTGTCGCCCTCCGCCCGCCGGAGTCCGCACTCGTGTCGGACGTCCGCGCCGGCTGTCATATGTTCCGGGCTCCCGGGTGACACACGGGGGCGGGAGCCCGGAACGTGCGTACCAGCGCCGAAGGCCGGCCGCGGACGGCCTTCGGCGCTTTACCGCCCTGCCGCCCTGCCGCCCTCTCGGTCCCGTCCCTCCCCGCCGGCCGTCCCGGGCACCTTGCGTCCATCCCCCCGTAACCCCTCATCTCCCTTCTGGCGTGCGGAAATTGCGTTGTCCAGGGGATCTCTCCCCCTGCACAGTGGAGCCACTTCGCCGTGGGGCGAACAGGGTCCGGGAGGTGGACGGGATGCGTGAGACATTGGTCCTCAATGCCAGCTTCGAGCCGCTGGCGACGGTGTCGCTGCGGCGTGCGGTGGTGCTGGTGATGCAGGACAAGGCCGTGGTCGAACAGGCCCATCCCGGGCTGCGCGTCCGTGCCGCGTCGGTGGACGTCCCGGTGCCTCAAGTGATCCGGCTCAGCAGATACGTACGGGTGCCGTTCCGAAGACGGGCGCCGTGGTCGCGCCGCGGTGTGCTCGTACGGGACCAGCACCGGTGCGCGTACTGCGGCCGGCGGGCGACGACCGTGGACCACATCGTGCCGCGCTCGCACGGGGACGGGGACACCTGGCTCAACACGGTCGCCTCCTGCGTCGAGGACAATCACCGCAAGGCGGACCGTACGCCCGAGCAGGCGGGGATGCGGCTGCTGCGCCGGCCGTTCGAGCCGACTCCCGCGGACGCGCTGGTGGCGGCGCTCGCCGGGTCCGTACGGGAGGAGCTGCCGGACTGGCTGGGCGCCTCGGCCTGATTCCGCCCGCCGAGCGGCCGGTTCTTCATCTCCGGGCGGTACCGGCTCGCGCTGCCCGTGCCCGGCGGTCATGCGGCCGGGCACGGGCGGTCCTGCGGCCGGGCCCGGGCGGTCGGCCCCGAACGCGAACGGTCAGTCCGAGCGCGGATGGTCAGTCCAGGAGCAGGCGGACGATCGCCGCGATGCCCACGAGGACGATGACGGCGCGCAGCGCTCGGGGCGGCAGCCGGCGGCCGACCGTGGCGCCGATGAGTCCGCCGAGGGCGGAGCCGGCGGCGATCAGGAGGACGGCGGGCCAGTGGAAGTCGGCGACGAAGAGGAAGAAGACCGCCGCGACGCCGTTGACGAGCAGCGCGAGGAGGTTCTTGAGGGCGTTGAGGCGCTGGAGGTCGTCATCCAGCAGCAGGCCCATCAGGGAGATGTACAGCACCCCTTGGGCGGCGCCGAAGTAGCCGCCGTACACGCTCGCCAGCAGCAGGCCCGTCAGCAGGACGAGGCCGCCGTCCGGGTGGGCGGTGCTGCCGGTGTGCTCGCGGCGGGCGCGGATCGCGGCGGAGAGCCTGGGCTGAAGGACGACCAGGATCAGGGCCAGCACGATCAGGACGGGGACGATCGCGTGGAAGGCGCCCGGGGGCAGGGTCAGCAGGAGTACGGCGCCGGTCAGGCCGCCGATCAGGGCCGTGGCGCCGAAGCGCAGCACGCGGCGGCGCCGGCCGCGCAGTTCGTGGCGGTATCCCAGGACGCCGCTCGCCGAGCCGGGCACCAGCCCGAGAGTGTTGGAGACGTTCGCCGTGACGGGCGGCAGGCCGATGCTCAGCAGGACGGGGAAGGTGATGAGGGTGCCGCTGCCGACGACGGTGTTGATCGTTCCGGCACCGATCCCCGCGGCGAAGACGGCGACAGCTTCCCAGAAGGTCATACGGACTCCCTCGTGCACGGTGGCCGGCGCATACCGGACCGATCATGCACGAGGAATCGTATGCGCGGTCGAGGGGGAGCCGTTCGGTCGGCTCGACGGAGGCTGGTCAGCCGGTGGGGGAACCTGGCCGGTCGGTGAGGGAACCCCTGATCGGTCGGTGGGAGGCTGGTCAGTCGATGGGGGGCTGCTCACGGTGCGGGCCGACGGACTTGCCGCCGCCCCCGCCGCTGCCTCCGGCGGGGTTGAAGCTGCCGATGGCGCCGCTGAGTCCCTTGAGGGCGTCGCCGATCTCGCTGGGCACGATCCAGAGCTTGTTGGCGTCGCCCTCGGCGATCTTCGGGAGCATCTGGAGGTACTGGTAGGAGAGCAGCTTCTGGTCCGGGTCGCCGGCGTGGATGGACTCGAAGACCGTACGGATGGCCTGGGCCTCGCCCTCGGCACGCAGGGCCGCGGCCTTGGCGTCACCTTCGGCACGCAGGATGGAGGACTGCTTCTCACCTTCGGCGGTGAGGATCTGGGACTGCCGGACACCTTCGGCCTGGAGGATCGCGGCGCGCTTGTCACGGTCGGCGCGCATCTGCTTCTCCATGGAGTCCTGGATGGAGGTCGGCGGCTCGATCGCCTTGAGCTCGACGCGGTTGACGCGGATGCCCCACTTGCCGGTGGCCTCGTCCAGGACGCCGCGCAGTGCCGCGTTGATCTCCTCGCGGGAGGTCAGGGTCCGCTCCAGGTCCATGCCGCCGATGATGTTCCGCAGGGTCGTGACGGTCAGTTGCTCGATGGCCTGGATGTAGCTGGCGACCTCGTACGTCGCGGCGCGGGCGTCGGTGACCTGGTAATAGATGACGGTGTCGATGTTGACGACCAGGTTGTCCTGGGTGATCACCGGCTGCGGCGGGAACGGGACGACCTGTTCGCGCAGGTCGATGCGGTTGCGGATGGAGTCGATGAACGGGACGACGATGTTCAGGCCCGCGTTGAGCGTACGGGTGTAGCGGCCGAAGCGTTCGACGATGGCGGCGCTGGCCTGCGGGATGACCTGGATCGTCTTGATGAGTGCGATGAACACGAGCACCACCAGGATGATCAGGACGATGATGATCGGTTCCACAGCGGCTCCCGTTGCCCCTCGGTTGCTGGCTCTTGACCGGCCTGGGCCGGTGTCTCCACTGATCCAGTCTTTCAGAGTCACGGCCCGTCATGCAGGGCGTTCGGCTCTTCTTCCGCTTATGTGACGACGCTTTTCAGGCGTTGACGGCCGGCTCCGGCGGGCGACCGCGCGGCCGGCCGCCGCGGAGGCCGGCCGGTGGGTGCGTACGGTGCCGTGCCGAGGGCCCCGTACGGAGTCGCCCGTGATCGCGGGGATTCACATGACGACGGCGGTCGCCCCCTCGATCTCCACCACATCCACCTTCTGGCCCGGCTCGTACACCTGCTCGGCGTCCAGCGGGCGGGCGGACCAGATCTCCCCGGCCAGCTTGATGCGTCCGCCGCCGCCGGCGTCGACCCGCTCCAGGACGGTGGCGCTTCTGCCCTTGAGGGCGTCGATGCCCGACGCCAGCCGCGGACGCTCGGAGCGGTGGCGGTTGGCGATGGGGCGTACGACGGCGATCAGCGCGACCGATACGGCGACGAACACGATGACCTGGAGCACCGTGCCGGCGCCGACAGCCGCGGTGACGGCACCGGCGACGGCGCCGACCGCGAGCATCCCGAACTCGGGCATCGCGGTCACGACGAGCGGGATGCCCAGCCCTACGGCGGCGATCAGCCACCACACCCATGGGTCCACGCGTTCATGGTAGGTCCGCGGGCCGGTCCGGGACAGAGCCCGTAGGGACCGCGGATCCGGAAGCGGGAGCACGGACCGGCGCAGGAGTGCCGGCCGGGGCGGAAGTGTGGGCCGGGGCAGGAGTGCGGGCCGGAGCAGGAGTGCGGGTCAGGGCACCGGGTTCGGAGAGCGGGTCAGGAGAGCGGCAGGCCCTGAGCGGTCCAGCGGTCGCCCACGCGCTCGACGATCAGCGGGAGACCGAAGCAGCGGGAGAGGTTGCTGGAGGTCAGCTCCAGGTCGAGCGGGCCCGCGGCCAGCACCTTGCCCTGGCGGATCATCAGGACGTGCGTGAAGCCCGGCGGGATCTCCTCGACGTGGTGGGTGACCATCACCATCGAAGGCGCGTACGGGTCCCGGGCGAGCCGGCCCAGACGGCGGACCAGGTCCTCACGGCCGCCGAGGTCCAGCCCGGCGGCGGGCTCGTCCAGGAGCAGCAGTTCGGGGTCGGTCATCATCGCGCGGGCGATGAGGGTGCGCTTGCGCTCGCCCTCGGAGAGGGTGCCGAACTTGCGGTCCAGATAATCGTTCATGCCCAGGCGGTCGAGGAAGGCGCGGGCGCGGTCCTCGTCGACGGCCTCGTAGTTCTCCCGCCAGGTGGCGGTCATGCCGTACGCGGCGGTGAGCACGGTCTCAAGGACGGTCTGGCTGCGCGGCAGCTTGTCGGCGAGCGCGATGCCGGCGATGCCGATGCGCGGGCGCAGCTCGAAGACGTCGATCTTGCCGAGCGTCTCGCCGAGGATCGTGGCGCTGCCGCTGCTCGGGAAGAGATAGCTGGAGGCGACGTTGAGCAGGGTGGTCTTGCCGGCGCCGTTGGGGCCGAGGATCACCCAGCGCTCCCCCTCCTTGACCGACCAGGAGACCTGGTCCACCAGAGCCCGTCCGTCGCGGACCACGGATACGTCCACCAGCTCCAGCACATCGCTCATGACCGCGTTGTCTCCCATTGCTTCTCGGTGCCTCGCGTGCGCCTTCAGGCGCATCCCCCCAGCAAACCTACGCCACTCGCTGTCAGTGCCTGTCCTTAGGCTGGGGACCATGCTCGATGAACCTCGCTCGGGACGGCTGGCCGCATGGGGAAATGCCCTTTTGGCCGGATTGGTCTCACCTGATGACGCCGCGGAGCGCATCGCGGAGGACGACGCGGTGCACCGCGTGGAAGGTCTGCCCGGAGAACCGGCGCCGGTCGGACTGACGCTGGCGCTGGGGCGGCTGCGGGCGCTGGGAGCGACCGGCCTGCGGGTGGCGCTGCCGGTGCCGGGGCATCCGCTGGGCCTGAGCGGCCCCGCGGCGTTCAACGCGCGGGCGCTGGAGGCCGGGGAGGCGGTGACGGTCTGCGGGGTCGCGGTGGGGCTCGTACCACTGGTGCGCCAGGCCGGGCCGGACGGCGCGGTCAGCGGTCCGGACGTCCATGTGGAGGTGACCTGGCACTGCATGGCGGTACGGGACGCGCCGCCGGCGGACGTGCCCTCGCTGGGCGAGGCGGAGCGGGAACTGGCCCAGGCGCTCCAGGAGGCGACCGAGGTGCTCGCGAGGCTCGACGTGGCCGGGTCCGGACCGGTCGCGCAGGCGGCGTTGGCGGCCTACCGGGCGCGGTCGGAGGCCGGGCGACAGGTGCTGGCGCCGGGGTATCCGCCGCGCGCGGTGCGGGTGCTGGAGCTGGCGCAGCGGGTCGGGGCGCTGATCGGCATCGCGCGGGACGCGGGCGGCGACGGCCGGGAGCACGGCGGGGCGGTGAGTGCTTCGGAGATAGCCGCGCGGGCGGAGGCGCTGCGGCCGGTGGAGCGTACGGCCAGACGGGCGCAGGTGGCGGCGTACAACGCGTACGTGGAGGAGCGGGAGCGGGGGCGGGGCTGAGGGGCGGGTCGGGACAAGCCGGGGCAGGAACAGGGCTGACGGGCGGGCCACCACGGGTGCGGGGCAGGCTCGGGACGATCCGGACGGCCCCGGAATGGGCACGGGGGCGGCTCGGGCGGCCTCGGGATGGGCTCGGGCGGCCTCGGGCGGGCCGGTGACCGGCGCGGGGGTGGCGGGGCCAGGGACATGGGACGACCCCGCCGGCCGTGGAACGGAGGTGGCGGGGTCTTGGGTGGGGACGGACGGCGGCCTGCGGGCCGGGGCTCCTCCTCCGGGCCGGCACGCGCGGCGCGGGCACGGAGGGATGGCACCGGCTCGTCGGCTGCCGCGCCCCGGCTGCCGGCTGCCGTAACCCCGGCAGCCGGTCCTTCCGGGGCGGCGCTCGGCCCGGTGGCGGTCTCAGCCGGCCGTGGAAGAGCCGCCGGTCACGGCGTTGAGCAAGCTGACGACGTTGACGCCGAGGCCGGCGGCGTTCACCGGGACGCTCACCGGGACCTGGTCCACCCTGCCGGTGCCGATGCCGGGGGTGCCGCCGGCCTTGCCGTCGGCGTCGACGGCGAAGGCGGAGTCGGTGGCCGCACCGGCGGCGAGACCGGCGGCGGCGAGGACGAGGGCGGCCTTCTTGACGGTGTTCATGGGCAAGTGTTCCTCACTTGTCGTGTCGGCAGGGAGCCTGGATGAGAATTGCGGTGTCACGGGGGGGTCGGCCCGGGCTCGGGGACAGGGCCGGTGGCTGTCCGCGCGGGACGCGGACGGGCGCCCGGGAACGGCTCATACGGACGCATGGGCACGTCACACGGCGGGCCCGTCGCGCGACGCCGTACGAGCACGCGGCGCGGGCGGCGGCGCGGTCAGCCGTTGTTGCTTTCGTCGGCGAACGCCGGGTTCAGGGCGCCGATGACGTTGGCGGTGTCGCCCGTGGCGTTCACCGGGACGTGCACCGGCACCTGGACGGGGTTGCCGGAGCCGACGCCCGGGGAGTTGGCGGCCTTGCCGTCGGCCTGGGTGCCGTGGGCGGCGGCGACGCCGGCTCCGGCGATGACCAGGCCGCCCGTCACGATCGTCACGGCCATGGCCTTCTTGATGTCCTTCATTGCGCTTGACCTTCCTCGCGGTCGCCGCGGACCGTACTCCCGCGGCACGCCATGAAGAACGGCCGCGCCCCGCCCGGGTTGCGCCACTCGGGTGACATCCACACGACGGTATGAATCTCGGATCGGAATACGACCGTCCGGATGCTTCCCCGCGTGGATGCCCTACCCTGCGGATGCCTCGGCACCGAACAGGGTCAGGGCCGCCGCCACGCCCTGCCGCCCCGGATCCGGCGCGAGTGAGACCCGATGGCCGACGCCGGTCATGGTGACGCTCAGCCCCTCCCGGAAGCTCACACCGGTCGGATCCGTCCCGGAAGCCTTGCCGCTGCCTCCCGGTGGGGACGGAACTCACCGCTGGTCAACGCCTTCCCGCCCGATGCGCAGGGCCCGCGGCCGTCGGGTCAGGCTCCCATTCCGTGCCGGACCGCCCACAGAGCGGCCTGGGTACGGTCCGCGAGGTCCAGCTTCATGAGGATGTTGGAGACATGTGTCTTGACGGTCTTCTCGGACAGCACGAGCGCGCGGGCGATCTCCCGGTTGGACCGGCCGTCCGCGATCAGCCCCAGCACCTCCCGCTCCCGCTCGGTCAGGGAAGTGCCGCGCCCCTGCCCGTTGTTGGCCTCGTCCTGGGAGAGCAGCGCGCCGGCCACCTCGGGCTGGAGCAGGACGTGCCCGGCGTGTACGGAGCGGATCGCGCCGGCCAGCGCCACCGGGTCGACGTCCTTGTAGACATAGCCCGCCGCGCCCGCGCGCAGCGCCGGGACGACCGTACGCTGCTCGGTGAAGCTGGTGACGACCAGCACCCGGGCCGGGTTGTCCAGTTCGCGCAGCTTGCGCAGCGCCTCGATGCCGTCCATGCCCGGCATCTTGACGTCCATCAGGATCACGTCCGGGCGCAGCCGCTCTGCCGCGTCGACGCCCTGCGTACCGTCGGACGCCTCCCCCACCACCTCGATGTCGTCCTGGACCTCCAGGAAGGTGCGCAGTCCGCGCCGGACCACCTGGTGGTCGTCGACCAGCAGGACCCTGATCACCGGTCCCCCGCCCGTCCCCGTCCCGGTGCCCGGGCGTGCCACGCCGCCCTTGTCGTTGTCAGCCACCGGGTACCTCCATCTCGACTGCGGTGCCCTTCCCGGGCGCCGACTCCACACTCAGTTTTCCGCCGACCCCGCCCGCGCGGTCGCGCATCGACACCAGGCCGAGGTGCCGCCCGGCGCGGCGGACCGCGCCGGTGTCGAAGCCGCGGCCGTCGTCGGCCACCCGCAGCAGCGCGCCCTGGCCGTGCCGGGTCAAGGTCACCTCGACCCGGTGGGCACCGGAGTGCCGCAGCGCGTTGTGCAGTGCTTCCTGCGCGACTCTGAGCAGCGCTTCCTCCTGGGCGGCCGGCAGCGCCCGTACGCCGTGGGACTCGAAGGTGACCCGGGCGGCGTGCGCGCGGTCCAGCACCTGGGTCTGTGAGCGCAAGGTGGCCACCAGTCCGTCCTCGTCCAGTGCCGCGGGCCGCAACTCCACGACGGCGGCGCGCAGTTCGTCGGCGGCCTCGGCGGCCAGCGCGGCGACCTGCTGGAGTTCGCCCTTGGCCCGGCCCGGGTCGCGGTCGACCAGGGCGGCGGCGGCCTGTGCGGTCAGCCGCAGCGAGAAGAGCTTCTGTGCCACCGCGTCGTGCAGTTCGTGGGCCAGCCGGGCTCGTTCGCCGGCGATGGTCAGCTCGCGGCTGCGTTCGTACAGGCGGGCGTTGGTCAGTGCGATGGCGGCGTGCTGGGCGAGGATGCCCAGCAGCCGTTCGTCCTCGGCGGTGAAGCCGCAGCCGCCCTCCGGCTTGGGGCACCGCTTGTTGGCGAGGAAGAGCGCGCCGAGGATCTCCTCGCCGTCGGCGACCGGGAGGCCGATGAAGTCGGACATGTCCGGGTGGGCCGCGGGCCAGCCGCCGAAGCGGGGGTCCTGGCGGACGTCGGCGAGCCGCTCGGGGGTGGCGTTGTGGAGCATCGCGGCGAGGATGCCGTGCTGGCGGGGCAGCGGCCCGATCGCCTTCCACTGCTCCTCGCTGACACCGTCCACCACGAACTGCGCGAAGCCGCCGTGGTCGTCGGGCACGCCGAGGGCGGCGTACTCCGCGTCCAGCAGTTCGCGGGCGGAGGCCACGATCGTCTTGAGGACGTCGCGCACCTCCAGATGTCTGCTCATGGCGAGGATCGCGGTGCTCACCGCGGGGATACCGGCCCCCGGTCCGTTGGTCATGGCTTCACCGTACCGGCGCGTCACGAGGGGCCGTATCGGACCACCGGCGCTGCTCGCTTACGACCCCCGGCCTAGGCCGAAATGCCCTGGTCGGCCCGCCCGCTGCCCGAGGCGGGCCGGGCGGCCGGTTCCTAGCGTGGAGGGCGCCGGCCGGGCATCGCGGAATCGCGGAACCGGACGACACGGGAACGAGCGGTACGGGGACGGGCAGCACGGGACGAGCGGCACGGGACGGGCAGCACGTGACGGGCAGCACGGAAGGCGTCGGAGAGGCGGGGACGGATCATGCCGGTAGTGATCATTACGGGGGCGTCGAAGGGGCTGGGGCGGGCGCTCGGTACGGCCCTGGCCGGGCGCGGCTGGGACCTGGTGGTGGATGCCAGGTCGCAGGGGCCCCTGGAGGAGACGGCGCGGGTGCTGCGGGCGGCGGGAACGCGGGTGGTGGCCCTGCCGGGCGATGTGGCCGACGCCGGTCACCGGGCCGCGCTGATCGCCGCGGCGCGCGAGCTGGGCGGCCTGGACCTGCTGGTCAACAACGCGAGCGTGCTGGGGGACGCGCCGCTGGTGCGGCTGGCGGACCACTCCCTGGACGGGCTGCGGGCGGCGCTGGAGGTCAATGTGGTGGCTCCGCTGGGGCTGGTGCAGGAGGCGCTGCCGCTGCTGCGGGCCTCTGCTTACCGGGCCGGTCAGGGGACCGGTGACGGGTCCGCCGACGAATCCGCCGACGAATCCGCTGACGGGCCCGGCAGGGAAGAGGCGTCCGGCGGCGGGGCGGTGCTCAACCTCAGTTCGGACGCCGCCGTCGAGGCGTATCCGACCTGGGGCGGGTACGGGTCCTCCAAGGCGGCCCTGGACCAGCTCTCCGCGGTGCTGGCGGTGGAGGAGCCGTGGCTGCGGGTGTGGTGGGTGGACCCGGGCGACATGCGTACGGACCTGTACCAGGCGGCGGTGCCGGCCGAGGACGCGTCCGCCCGCCCACTGCCCGGCACGGTCGTCCCGGCGCTGCTGGGGCTGCTGGACACCTGGGCGGCGAGCGGGCGCTACAGCGCGCCGGCCCTGCTGGGCGGCGCGTGATGACCGTCCGGGTGGAGCCGGTGCCGCCGGAGCTGGCGGCACGGGTGCCGGCCGAACAGCGCGGCGCGGGCCGGGGCCGGGACGCGGTGCGGCTGCTGGTGAGCCGGGGTCCGGCTCCGGTGGCGCACCACGCCTTCCGGGACCTGCCCGGGCTGCTGGCGCCCGGTGACGTCCTGGTGGTGAACACCTCGCGGACGCTGCCGGCCGCGGTGGACGGCCGGATCGGGGACGGGCGCGGGCGCGGCGAGCCGGTGGTCGTGCACTTCTCGACGCGGGCGGACCGGGGGTACCCCCGGCCGCACGGCGCGGCCGGGCGCTGGGCGGTGGAGCTGCGTACCCCGGACGGCCGGGGCAGCACCCGGCCGCGGGCCGGCGGGCCGCCGGGCACGGTCGTACGGCTGGCGGGCGGCGCGCGGCTGGTGCTGGAGGCCCCGCTGGACCCGGGGGCGGTACGGCTGTGGTGGGCGCGTGTGGAGGGGACCGACGCCCTGGGGGACGGAGCCGGCGCCCTGGGGGACGGGGCAGGCGCTCTTGAGGTGATGCGGCGGTACGGCCGGCCGATCCGGTACGGCTACACCGACCGGGACCAGCCGCTGTCCGCGTACCAGACGGTCTTCGCGACGGAGCCGGCCGACGGCGAGGGGTCGGCGGAGATGCCGAGCGCGGCCCGGCCCTTCACCCCCTCTTCCGTGGCACGCCTGGTCGGCGCGGGGGTTCAGTTCGCTCCGGTGGTGCTGCACGCGGGGGTGGCGTCGGCGGAGGCGTACGAGCCGCCGTACCCGGAGCGCTTCGAGGTACCGCCGTCCACGGCGTGGCTGGTGAACGCGGCGCGGGCCGGGGGCGGGAAGATCGTCGCGGTGGGGACCACGGCCGTACGGGCCCTGGAGTCGGCCGCCGCCGGGGGCGGACGGGTGCGGGCCGCGTCGGGGTGGACGGACCTGGTGGTGACGCCGGAGCGCGGGGTGCGGGTGGTGGACGGGCTGCTGACCGGGCTGCACGAGCCGGAGGCGTCCCACCTGCTGATGCTGGAGGCGGTGGCGGACGCCGGGACGCTGCGCCGGGCCTACGCGGAGGCGGTCGCGCACCGCTACCTCTGGCACGAGTTCGGCGATCTCCACCTCATCCTGCCCGCCTGAGAGCCAGACTCGGGCCATGCCTTTACCTGACAGGAACTGGACCCCGACCCACGGCACCCCCTACCGGCCGGTCCCCTACCGGCCCGAGCGGATGCCGGCCCAGGAGTCGCTGGCCCGTGCCGCCGAGCTGCGCGCGCGGATGGACCGGCGCAGGACCGTACGGCAGTTCTCCCCCGACCCCGTGCCGGAGCAGGTGGTGAAGGACGCCATCGCCTGTGCGGCCACCGCGCCCTCCGGGGCGCATCAGCAGCCCTGGACGTTCGTCCTGGTCAAGGATCCACAGGTACGCCGCCGTATCCGGGAGGCGGCGGAGGCGGAGGAACGCCTCTCTTATGAGGGGCGGCTGGGCGAGGAGTGGCTGGCGGCGCTGCGCCCGCTGGGCACGGACGAGGTCAAGCCGCACCTGACCGACGCGCCCCATCTGATCGTGGTCTTCCAGCAGCGGTACTGGCTGGGGGACGGCGGGACGAAGCGCAAGCACTACTACGTGGACGAATCGGTCGGTATCGCCGTCGGGATGCTGCTGTCCGCGCTGCACCTGTCGGGGCTGGCGGCGCTGGTCCATACGCCGAGCCCGATGCGCTTCCTCCAGGAGGTGCTGGGGCGCCCGGCCAACGAGAAGGCGTTCGCGGTGATCCCGGTGGGCTATCCGGCGCGGGACTGCCAGGTGCCCGATCTGGTGCGCAAGTCGCTGGACCAGGTCCTGGTGGAGGTCTGAGACCCGGGGCCCGGGGTCTGAGATCCAGGGCCCGGGACCGACCGGCGAGACCGACGGGCCGGTCCCGCGGGCCGCGGCCCGGGCCGATCGGCCACGCAGGGGAAATCAGCACTGACGGAATGTGCAACTGCGATCACACCGGGCGAGCCACACCCCCGCCCGGTGTGAGCCCGCACATAGGACGCAGGTCACTTACGATCGCGCTTAGTGGACCTGTAAAAGCTGTGTGAGCTGGGCTGCGACCGCTGCGGACGCATTCGGCGGCCGATGGGTTCCACTATCCCCGGTCGTAGATGACGTCGTTGCCCAGTTAATTTTCGACCGCTAACAATGGCTCCCGTCGCACGGCGCCGCGGCTCAGACACCCGGCGTTCAGACGCCGCCCCGGCCACTGCGACGTCACCCATTGGAAGAGGTCTTACTCCGTCATGCCCAAGCACCCCATTCCTGGCTACGCCCGCCTGAACCGGACCCACAAGCTCTCCGCCGCGGGCGTCGCCACGGCCGGTGCCGCGGCCCTGGTCTTCGCGCTCGTCCCGGGCTCGGCCGGTGCCAGCGGCGACCAGGCCGCCGCCCCGGCCGCCAAGAAGGTCGCCGTCAGCTCGGTGGACACCGCCGCCAAGGCCCAGCAGGAGGCCATCGCCCGCGCGGCCGACGAGTCGGCCAAGAAGGCGCGCGGCGAGGCGGACGCCCAGAAGAAGAAGGCCGAGGACGAGGCCCGCGCCAAGGCGGAGGCCGACGCGAAGGCCAAGGCGGAGCAGGAGCGCAAGGACAAGGAGGCCGCGAGCCGGTCCGCCGAGCGCGCCGCCGCCCCGGAGCCCGCGCCGGTCGCCAAGACCTACAGCAACGACCTGGACGGCTGGATCCGGGAGGCGCTGGACATCATGGCCAAGCACGGCATCCCCGGCTCGTACGACGGTCTCTACCGCAACATCATGCGGGAGTCGACCGGTAACCCGCAGGCCGTGAACAACTACGACTCCAACGCGGTGCAGGGCACCCCGTCCAAGGGTCTGCTCCAGGTCATCGACCCGACCTTCCAGGCATACCACGTCGAGGGCACCTCCTGGGACATCTTCGACCCGGTCGCCAACATCGTCGCCGCCTGCAACTACGCGGCTGCGACGTACGGCTCGATGGACAACGTCAACTCGGCCTACTGAGCCACGGGAGCACACCGCTGCGCCGCGGACGAAGCGGTGGGGCCAAGCGGCATACGGAGCGGCATGACGACGCCGAGGGGCGGCACCCACAGGGTGCCGCCCCTCGGCGTCGCGCATACGGGCGCGCGTTACTTGCGCATGACCTCCGGTTCGTGGCGGCGCAGCAGCCGGGCCACGACGAAGGCCAGGGCGACGCCCAGCCCGAGGAGGATGATCATGTCCATCACGTACACGCCGGTGGTGTGCTTCCACAGCGGGTCGGGGTTGCCCGCCTCCCACGGGAGCAGCGTGTTCATGTCGGCGGTGGCGCCCATCGCCGCGACCGCCCAGCGCGAGGGCATCAGCCAGGCGACCTGGGCGACGCCGACAGTGTCGAAGAGCTGGAAGAGGACGCCGGTGAAGACGACCTGGACGATGGCGAACATGACCAGCAGCGGCATGGTCTTCTCGGCCGTCTTGACCAGCGCGGAGATGATCAGGCCGAACATCATCGAGGTGAAGCCGAGCGCGATGATCGCCAGCGCCATCTCCACGGCCGGCAGGTCCTTGAACAGGACGCCTTCGGTGGGCATCTTGCGCGGGGTGAAGCCGATGGCCGCGATGATCACGCCCTGGACGGCCGTGACGACGCCGAGGACGATCACCTTGGACATCAGGTACGCCGAGCGGGACAGGCCGGTGGCCCGCTCGCGCTCGTAGATGACCCGCTCCTTGATCAGCTCACGGACGGAGTTGGCCGCGCCCGAGAAGCACATGCCGACCGCCAGGATCAGCATGATCGTGCTGGCGTCGCGGTTCGTACGGCCCTTCTTCACCGGGCCGTAGCCCAGGCCGAAGTCGCTGGGGATGAGGATCGAGACCACGCCGAGGACGGCGGGGAGTATCAGCATCAGCCCCAGGAAGCCGCGGTCGGAGGCGAGCACGGAGACGTAGCGCCGCATCAGCGTCCACAACTGCGAGCCCCAGCTCTGCGACTTCTGCATACGGGCCGGGGGCGGCTGGACCGCCACCGACTGCGGGGCGACGGCGTCGATGTCGGCCGCGTACATCTGGTAGTGCGGGGAGCCGCGCCAGCGGCCCATCCAGTCGTAGTCCCGGTAGTTCTCGAAGGCCGAGAAGACATCCGCCCACGTGTCGTACTGGAAGAAGTTCAGCGCCTCCTCGGGCGGGCCGAAGTAGGCCACGCCGCCGCCCGGCGCCATCACCAGCAGCTTGTCGCACAGGGCCAGCTCGGCCACCGAGTGGGTGACCACCAGGACCGTACGGCCGTCGTCGGCCAGTCCGCGCAGCAACTGCATGACGTCGCGGTCCATGCCCGGGTCCAGGCCGGAGGTCGGCTCGTCCAGGAAGATCAGCGACGGCTTGGTCAGCAGCTCCAGGGCCACCGAGACACGCTTGCGCTGGCCGCCGGAGAGCGAGGTGACCTTCTTGTCCTTGTGGATGTCGAGCTTGAGCTCGCGCAGCACCTCGTCGATACGGGCCTCGCGCTCGGCCTCGGCGGTGTCGCCGGGGAAGCGGAGCTTGGCCGCGTACCGCAGGGCCTTCTGGACGGTCAGCTCCTTGTGGAGGATGTCGTCCTGCGGGACCAGGCCGATGCGCTGGCGCAGCTCGGCGAACTGCTTGTACAGGTTCCGGTTGTCGTACAGGACGTCGCCCTGGTCCGCCGGGCGGTAGCCGGTCAGCGCCTTGAGCAGGGTCGACTTGCCGGAGCCGGACGGGCCGATGACGGCGATCAGCGACTTCTCCGGGACGCCGAAGGAGACGTCCTTGAGGATCTGCTTGCCGCCCTCGACGGTGACGGTGAGGTGGCGGGCCGAGAAGGAGACCTCACCGGTGTCGACGAACTCCTCCAGGCGGTCCTCGACCAGCCGGAAGGTGGAGTGACCGACGCCGATGATGTCGTTCGGGCCGATGAGGGTGCTGCCGGACTTGGGGACCGGCTGGCCGTTGACGTACGTACCGTTGTGGCTGCCCAGGTCGCGGATCTCGAAGCGGCCGTCGGGCGTGGCCCGGAATTCCGCGTGGTAGCGGGAGACCTGGAGGTCGGAGACGACCAGCTCGTTCTCCAGGGCACGGCCGATGCGCATGACGCGGCCGAGGTCCAGGCGGTGGAAGGTGGTCGGGCTGCGGTCGCCGTAGACCGGCGGCACGGCACCGCCCGGCCCCGGGCCCACGGCGCCGCCCTCGCGCCCTGGGCGCTCCCGGGTCTGCCCGGCCGCCGCGCCCTGACGCGGGATCCCCTGCTGCGGCATCTGCTGCTGCGGCGTCTGCTGCTGGGGGTACTGCTGCGAGGGCGACTGCTGCTGCGGGACGTACGGTGCCTGCGGCGCCTGCTGCTGAGGCGGCTGCCAGCCCTGCTGGGCCGGGGCCTGGTGGAGCGGCGGCTGCTGTACGGGCGGCTGCTGGGCCTGCGGCGGCGCCGCCCAGCCCGGGCCGCCCTGCTGCGCCGGGGCCGGCCGGCTCTGCCGCGGAGCCATGGCCGTGTGCGCGCTGTAGAGGTCGGCGGCCGGGGCGGCACTGCCCGACAGGGTCAGCCGGGGGCCGTCGGTGGCGTTGCCCAGGTGCACGGTCGAGCCGGGGCCGATCTCCATCTGGTGGATCCGCCGGCCCTGGACGTACGTCCCGTTGGTGCTGCCCTGGTCTTCGATGAGCCAACTGCGCCCGTCCCAGCGGACGGTGGCGTGCCGCCAGGAGACTCTGGCGTCGTCGAGCACCATGTCGCCCTGCGGGTCACGGCCCAGGCTGTAGGACCGGGACGGATCGAGCGTCCAGGTCCTTCCGTTCAATTCGAGTACGAGTTCAGGCACTCCATGCCCCATTACATAGTCCCCCGAGTGACGCCCTGTATGGGAAGTCTAGGGATGGCGAACATCGTGGGGAACTATTTCAGGCGCGGTGCCCGGAGCGGAAACCGGGCCGTGGAGGGCCTGTGCGACGGTCCCGTTGACGGCGGCGAAACACCCCCGGAGAGTAGGAAGCGCCCATGGATCCGTACGGATCAACGGATCATGCGCGTTCCGGGCAAGTCGGTACCGATCGGGGGCTGCCATGACCGTCGGGGAGACCACACGGATTCGCTGGGGTGACGCGGTGCTGTCCGCCGTCGCCGCGGTGAGCTGGGCTTTTCTCGCGATGGCCGGCATCGCGGCGCTGGGACTGCATCTGCTGGACGCGGATGCGGCCGGTTCGCTCGGCGCGATGACGGCGGCGGCCGTCGCGCTGGCCGTGGGCGGTTCCGTGACGCCTTCCGGCGATGTGAGCGCCTTCGGACTGAAAGGTGAGGCGACCAGAACCGCCATTGACATCGCGCCGTTGGGTGTGAGTCTCGTGGGGGCTCTGCTGCTCGGATGGATCTTCGTACGCTCGCTGCGCCGGGCCGGCGTGCTGGGCGGGCCCGAACTGGCGGTGCGCATCGGAGTGTTGGCGGCACTGTTCGTGGCCCTGCTCGGCGGGCTGGCCTGGGCCGGACACGACTCCATAACAATCGACGGCAAGACGCTGGGCGGCCTGGGGGGTCTGGGTGGCCTGGGGGAGGCGCCGGGGGCGGAGGCGGAGGGCTGATCGACAAGCTCCGGGACGGCCTGGGCGACCTCGGCCTCGGCGGAATCGGGGGCGGTGGGGACGGTGGCGGTGGGGACGGTGGCGACGGCGGCCTCCCGGGCCGTATCGCGGACCTCATCGACGCCAAGGCGGCCGTGGGCTTCCAGGTGAACACCGGCGCCTCGCTCGTGGGCGGCGCCGTCTGGGTGCTGGGCGTGCTGATCATCGCGCTCGCGGCCGACCGGCGGGCCCTGCTCCCCCGCGCGCTGGACCGCGCCCGCCGGCTCGTACAGCCCGCGGTCTCCTCGCTCGTCGCGGTCCTGGTGCTGGCGGTGGCCGCCGGGCTGGCGGCGGGCGCGTACGCCGCGATCGGTGACGACCACCCGCGGCGGGTCCTGGGCGGGGCCCTGCTCGGCGCCCCGAACGGCGTCTGGCTCGGCCTGCCGCTCGGCCTTTTCGTCCCCTGGCGCGGCACCGCCTCCGGCGTACTGACGCATCTGCTGCCGGACCCGGTCGACCGGCTGCTGGCCGGCGGGAACGGCAAGGTGATCACCGTCGGGCGGATGGCCGAGCTGGACGGCCGGGTCTGGCTGCTGGCCGTCGCGGCGGCGCTGGCGATGCTGCTGGCCGGGGTGTTCACGGCGGTCCGCACGCCCCGGAAGGGTGTACCGGTGCTGTCGTACGCGCTCCGCTGCGCGCTGCCGCTGGCGGGGGCGACCGCGCTCGCCCTGCCGCTGCTGGTCCGTCTGACGCATGTCTCGGCCGACGCCGGACTCTCGGTCTTCGGGTTCGACGCCGTGGGGGCGAGTGTCGAGCTGCGCGGCAGCGTGCCGATGGCACTGGCGCTGGGGGCGGTGTGGGGCGCGGCGGCGGGGCTGCTGGGCGCGCTGCTGGCCTGTGCGACGGGGGCCGCGGGGCACCGGGCCATGGTGGCGGCACGGCCTCCCGAGGACCGGAGGGACGACGGGTACGGATACGGGTACGAGGACGGGCGGCCCGCCGGGGTGCCCGGTATGCCCGAAGCCTCCGGGCCGTCTGCTTACGGGCCCGCGGCCTACGGGACGTACGAGACGCGGGGGCGGGGGCGGAGGCAAGGGCAAGGACAGGGCGGTTACGGGCCCGCCGAGCCGGGGCCGTACACCCCCTCCCCGGTGCACCGGCCGCCGCACGCCGAGACGAATCCGTATCTGCGACCACTGCCGCCGTCCCGCCCTGCGCAGCCGCCGGCGCCTGCGCAGCCGCCACCCTCCGCACAGCCCTCCCAGCCGCCGCAGTGGCCGGGGGCGCCGCAGCCACCGCAGCCGCCGGGGCCGCAGGAGTGGCCGGGAGGGCGGGAGCAGACGGAACCCTCAGGTCAGGAACAGGCGTGGCCCCCGGAACGGGAGCAGCCGGGACAGGGGCAGTCAGGGCAGGCGCAGCCGCCGCCGGACCGGTACTCGGCGCCGACGGTGAGCGGCGTACCGATGCCGCCCCCGGCGCGGCCCCGCAAGCCCCCGCGGCGCGACCGGTACGAGCCGCCCGGCGAACCGCCGCCGCCGGGGCGGCCCGGCGGCCGGCGCTGAGCCGGGGGCGGCCGACGCTGATACGGGGGGGGTGCGCAGCGGTCCGGAGGCGGGCCGGAGCGTCCGCACCCCGGACACCCGTACGGCGTCCGGCGCGCGCCGGATACCGTAAGAGCACCATGAGCGCATCGCAGACCCAGCCTGCCACCGCCGTACCGGGCGATGACGTACCGACTCTTCTCGTCAAGATCTTCGGGAAGGACCGGCCCGGCATCACCGCAGGTCTCTTCGACACCCTCGCCGCCTACTCCGTCGATGTCGTGGACATCGAGCAGGTCGTCACCCGGGGCCGCATCGTCCTGTGCGTGCTGATCACCGCACCCTCGCCCGCCGTCGGCTCGTCCGGCTCCACCGAGGGCGACCTGCGCGCCACGGTGCACAGTTGGGCCGAGTCCCTCCGCCTCCAGGCGGAGATCATCTCCGGCATCGGTGACAACCGGCCGCGCGGCACCGGCCGTTCGCACGTCACGGTCCTGGGTCACCCCCTCACCGCCGAGTCCACCGCCGCGATCGCCGCCGCCATCACCGGCACCGGCGGCAACATCGACCGCATCTTCCGGCTCGCCAAGTACCCGGTCACCGCCGTGGAGTTCGCGGTGTCCGGCGCCCCTACGGACCTGCTGCGCACCGCCCTGGCCACCGAGGCGGCGGTCCTGGGCGTGGACGTGGCGGTGGTGGCCGCCGGTCTTCAGCGCCGCGCCCAGCGGCTGGTCGTCATGGACGTCGACTCCACCCTCATCCAGGACGAGGTGATCGAGCTCTTCGCGGCGCACGCCGGCTGCGAGGAGGAGGTCGCCGAGGTGACGGCCGCGGCCATGCGCGGCGAGCTGGACTTCGAGCAGTCGCTGCACGCCCGGGTCGCGCTGCTGGAGGGCCTGGACGCCTCGGTGGTGGAGAAGGTGCGCAAGGAGGTACGGCTCACTCCCGGCGCCCGTACGCTCGTCCGTACCCTCAAGCACCTGGGCTACCAGGTCGGCGTGGTCTCGGGCGGCTTCACCCAGGTCACCGACGCGCTCAAGGAGGAGCTGGGCCTGGACTTCGCCTCCGCCAACACGCTGGAGATCGTCGACGGACGGCTCACCGGCCGGGTGACCGGCGACATCGTGGACCGGGCGGGCAAGGCGCGGCTGCTGCGCAGCTTCGCGCGCCAGGCCGGGGTGCCGCTGGCGCAGACCGTGGCGATCGGTGACGGCGCCAACGACCTGGACATGCTCAACACGGCGGGCCTGGGCGTGGCCTTCAACGCCAAACCGGTCGTACGGGAGGCCGCCCACACCGCCGTGAACGTGCCGTTCCTGGACACCGTGCTGTATCTGCTGGGCATCACCCGCGAAGAGGTCGAGGCTGCGGACACCCACGACGACTGAGGTCGCGGACAACGGCCGGGACCACGGGGAACACGTACGGCGGCCGAGCCCCGTACGGCGGACCGCGCGGGCCCTCCTCCGTACGGTCAGGGCCCCGGCCGCGCACACTCGGCGCCGGGGTCCTGACCATGTCGGAACAGCGGAAACAGGAAACAGACGGTCCGGACGTCCGGGCATCCGGCCATCCGGACGGCAAGCGCGGGCCCGGGCAGGAGGGCAGGCACGGGCTCGGCGCCCGGACAGGCCGCGTACGGCCGGGGCCGGTTACTCGTGCGGCGGCCAGTAGGCGACCAGCCGGGCCACGCCGGGCTCGACGGACTTCCAGGAGCCGTTGAAGGTCAGCACCGCGACGGAGGCGGTCGGGAAGCCGCGGCTGTTCAGCCGGACCAGCAGGTCGCCTTCCGCCTCGCCCGCCAGGACGTCGGCCATCCCCTGCATGCCCGGGTTGTGCCCGACCAGCAGCAGGTCGTTCACCTCGTCGGGAACCTCGTTGACCACCGCGATCAGTTCGCCGATCGACGCCTCGTAGAGCCGCTCCTCATAGACCGTCCGGGGCCGCTGCGGCAGCTCCGGGGCGACGAGTTTCCAGGTCTCGCGGGTGCGCAGGGCCGTGGAGCACAGGGTCAGGTCAGGGGTGATGCCGGCTCCGGCGAGCCGGCGGCCGGCGATCGGGGCGTCCTTGCGGCCACGTTCGGCGAGCGGGCGCTCATGGTCGCTCTCCTGCGACCACTCGGCCTTGGCATGTCGGAGAAGGACGATCCGGCGAGGTGTATCGACGCTCATGTTCCCCAGCTTCGCACGAAACGCGGCGCGGGGCGCGGGGTGTTGGGGCGCTCCCCCGGCAGGGTGACGACCGGGTGACATGAGACGTCAGGAGCTCAGGTGAAACAGGCGCGCGAAGAACTGTATGAGCGAGGTGAGACCTTGGGACAGGCTCGCGGCCTGCGCCTGCGAAGGGGCCGCTATCAGCGCGAGCAGGGCGCCGAAGCACACCACCGGCAGGGCCAGGGCCCACCACGGCAACCGCACGCGCAGACCCCTGGCCGTGGGGATGTCTGACCGGCCGGACGCGGCGGACATGGGGATCGCCTCCGTAGGGGATCGAAGGGGCGACGCGGCCACGGGAGGTGACCGCGCCCACCGCAGCGGCACGGTGTACTGCCCAAGCTACGGATCAAGAGCGGCGGTTCCTATCCGGGAAGCCACCCACTTAACCCTGACGCCCGCCCCCTAGGGGATGGTGGGGGCAGCCCCACCACCGGCCACCTCCACCGGCCCCGCCGTCCGGCGGTACGGACGCAAGGGCGGGACCTCGGCACCCCGGACGGGACACACGACGGTATCCCGACGCGCCCCGGTATCCCCTGCGGCCGGCGGGCCACAGCGTTCCCGTACGGCCGACGCATCCCGGCGTCCGTACGGTCCGGGCAGGCCACGGTATCCCGTACGGCCGGTGAGTCACAGCGTCCTCGTACGGCGAACGCCTCACGGCGCTCCGCACGGCCGGCGCGTCACGGTGAGGCGAGGCTCGCGATGACGGCGATGACGAGGGTCACGCCCAGCATCGCGCCCAGCACGATGAGGAGCTTCTTCTGACCGCCCTGCGGATTCGGTTCGAGCACTGGCATGGGCCCAGTGTCGCACTCAGTGCCCGTCCTCGATGCGGCGGTCCCTGCCCGCCAGGACGCCCACCACGATCTGCGGCACCATCAGGGCCGCCATCAGCGCGATCGGCGCGCCCCAGCCGCCGGTCCGCTGGTTGAGGGTGCCGACGAGCAGCGGCCCGGGGACCGAGATCAGATAGCCGACGCTCTGGGCGAAGGCGGAGAGCTTGATGACGCCCTCGGCGCTGCGCGAGCGCATCGAGATCATCGTCAGGGCGAGCGGGAAGGCGCAGTTGGACAGGCCCAGCAGCAGTGCCCAGGCCCAGGCCCCGCCGGCCGGCGCCAGCCACAGCCCGGCGTACCCGGCGAGCCCGCACGCGCCCAGGCCCACCACCAGCGGCCCCTGGTGCCGCATCCGGGCGGCCACTCCCGGCAGGACGAAGGAGAGCGGGACGCCCATCGCCATCGTGACGGCGAGCAGCACCCCGCCCGGCCGGCCGGTACCCCGGAGTCGCGGAAGATCTGCGACATCCAGCCCATGGCGACGTACGCGGCGGTGGCCTGGAGCCCGAAGAAGACGGCCAGGGCCCATGCGGTGGGCGACCTGGTGATCCGGATGTTCCCGGCGTTCCCGGAGGGCCGGGTGGCGGGGGCGGTGACCGGGCCGGCGGCCGGGCGGGCGGGCGGCGCGGCAAGGCCCCGGCGCCGCAGGGCCGCGAGCCAGGGCAGGACGGCGACGGCGGCGGGCACGCTCCAGATTGCCAGGCCCGTCTGCCAGCCGCCGCCCAGCGCGCCGGTCAGGGGCACGGTGAGCGCGGCGGACAGTGCGCTGCCCAGGGCCAGCGCCATCGAGTACAGGCCGGTCATGGCGCCGACACGGTCGGGGAACCAGCTCTTGATGACGACCGGCAGCAGGACGTTGCCGACCGCGATGCCCGCCAGGGCCAGCGCGCTGGCGGCGAGGAAGCCCGCCGTCCCGCCGGTGAAGGGCCGCACCGCCAGACCGGCCGCGACGGCGGCCAGACCGGCGCAGACGACCGGGCCGGGTCCCCGCCGCCGGGCGAGGCGGGGGCGGCGATGCCGAAGACCGCGAAGCACACGGCCGGTACGGAGGTCAGCAGGCCGGCGACCGTGCCGCCCATGCCCAGACCCGCCCTGGCCTCTTCGAGGAGCGGGCCCAGGCTGGTGATGGCGGGGCGGAGGTTGAGGGCGGCGAGCGCGATGCCGACGGTGAGGATCCAGGTCAGGCCGCGCCCCAGGGAGCCGGCGCGCGCGGTTCCCCCGGCCTGGGGGCCGTTCACCTCGGTCCGTTCACCTCGGGTCCGTTCACCTCGGGGTTGTTCACCTCGGGGTTGTTCTCCCCGGGTTTGTTCACCCCAGGTCCGTTCACCTCGGCGTCGTTCGCCTTGGGGTCTTTCACCTGAAGGCCGTTCCTCTCGCGCCGGCTCGCCTCCGGCCCGTCGGTCCCCCCTGTTCCCGGATGCTCCCTCTCGGCGGCCCGCGCCGCTCCGGTGACCGGCCCCGTAACCCCGACCGCGGTACGGAGGGTGCCCGCGGCCGTGCCCTTGGCGCCGGGTGAAGCGTGCTCGTCGTCAGCCATGAGCGACATCATAGAATCATGGGATGAATGGCTGTCCAGCGCTTACGGCCGGCCGTCCCGCTATCCTCACCGCAGCCCCGCCCCGTACCCAGGAGGACAGCCGTGCCCCTGACCTCGCCCCGGCGCTCCGCGCTGGCGGACCAGGTGATCACGCAGCTCCGCGCCCAGATCACCTCCGGTGAATGGCCCGTCGGCTCCCGTATCCCCACCGAGCCCGAGCTGGTCGAGCAGTTGGGCGTGGCCCGCAACACCGTCCGTGAGGCCGTACGGGCGCTGGCGCACAACGGGCTGCTCGACATCCGCCAGGGCTCGGGCACGTACGTGGTGGCGACCAGTGAGCTGGCCGGTGTGATGAACCGCCGCTTCGCCGACGCCGATCCGTGGCACGTCGCCGAGCTGCGCCGCGCCCTGGAGACGGAGGCCGCCCGGCTGGCCGCCCAGCGCCGTACCGAGCAGGACCTGCGGCAGCTCGCCGCGCTGCTGGAGCGCCGGGAGGCGGCCTGGGCATCCGGGAACGCGGCGGCGTTCGTGGCGGCCGACGCCTCGTTCCACATGGCGGTCGTCTCCGCCGCGCACAACGACGTACTGACGGAGCTGTACGCCGATCTCAGCGGGGTGCTGCGCGACTTCCTGCGCGCCGACGTCGGCGAGGAACTGCTGCCCGAGCTGTACATGGACCACTCACGGCTGCTGGAGACCGTCCGGGCGGGCGACGGCGAGCGGGCGGCGGCCGAGGCCGGCCGGCACCCCTTCGGCTGCCGGGTCAACGGCCCGCGCCGCGGCTGAGCGGCCGGGCGGAATCCGGCGGAACAGCCGGGTGACGGAGGGGCACCGGCCGATTCAGGCTGTTCTTCGACGGCCCGCGCCGTGACCGACCCACAGGTCCTCGGCCTCCTGCCGGCAGCGGCCGGAGAGCGTGACGTACCGGGCGGGCCCGGCCACCACCGGGTCGGTGTCCACGTCCGGGTCGTACCGCCTGCGGCATTCGATGTGCGGCCGGGCCCGGTCTGCGGAGCCGTCGGGGTCGGAGCACATGGCGGTAGCGGTGCCCGTACTGCCCGCAACAGAGGTACGGCACCAGGCGCGGGCGGCCGGGAAGTCGTCCGACGGCGGAGCGGGGCGGTCCGCGCGGCCGGGGCCGCGCCTCCCAGGAGGGCGGCCAGGGTGATGGCCAGGGCTGCCGCGCGCGGCAGGAGCAGCGCACTCCCCCAGTCTGCGGGCCCGCCCCGAAGATCACGACCCGGGAACGCGTGATGCCCGCCCCGGCGGTCCGGGACGGGCATCACGCGTACGTCAAAAGATGAGGCGTCAGGCGCCCATCATGTGCACGCCGCCGTCGACGTGCACGATCTCACCGGTGGTCTTGGGGAACCAGTCCGAGAGCAGGGCCACGACGCCACGGCCCGCCGGCTCGGGGTCGGTGAGGTCCCAGCCGATCGGCGCGCGGGTGGACCACACGTCGGTCAGCTCCTCGAAGCCGGGGATGGACCGGGCGGCCATCGACTTGATCGGGCCGGCCGAGATCAGATTGCAGCGGATGTTCTTGGGGCCCAGGTCGCGGGCCATGTAGCGGGAGGTGGCCTCCAGCGCCGCCTTGGACACGCCCATCCAGTCGTACTTGGGCCAGGCCATCTGCGCGTCGAAGTCCATGCCGACGACCGAGGCGCCGCGCTTCTCCAGCAGCGGCAGCAGCGCCATCGTCAGGGCCTTGAAGGAGTACGCCGAGACCTCCACGGCGGTGGCGACCGACTCCCATTCCGTGTTCAGGAAGTTGCCGCCCAGCGCGTCCTGGGGGGCGAAGCCGATGGAGTGCACGACGCCGTCCAGCGAGGCGTCGGCACCGAAGTGCTCGGAGACCTTGGCGGCCAGGCCGTCCAGGTGCTCCTTGTTCTGGACGTCCAGTTCGATCACGGGCGCGGGCTTCGGCAGCCGCTTGGCGATCCGCTCGACCAGGGAGAGCCGCCCGAAGCCGGTCAGGACGACCTCGGCACCCTCCTCCTGGGCCAGCCTGGCGACGTGGAAGGCGATCGACGCCTCGGTCAGCACGCCGGTGACGAGGATGCGCTTGCCTGCGAGGATTCCACTCATGCTGATCAGTGACCCATGCCCAATCCGCCGTCGACGGGAATGACGGCTCCGGTGATGTACGCGGCCTCGTCGGAGGCCAGGAAGCGGACCGAGGCGGCGACTTCCTCGGGCTGCGCGTAGCGCGCCATCGGCACCTGCTTGACGATGCCCTCCCGCTGCTCGTCGGTGAGCGCGCGGGTCATGTCGGTGTCGACGAACCCGGGGGCGACGACGTTGACGGTGATGTTGCGCGAGCCCAGTTCACGGGCGAGCGAGCGGGCGAAGCCGACCAGGCCGGCCTTGGAGGCGGCGTAGTTGGCCTGGCCCGGGCCGCCGTACAGGCCCACGACCGAGGAGATCAGCACGACCCGGCCCTTGCGGGCCCGCAGCATGGCACGGTTGGCGCGCTTGACCACGCGGAACGTGCCGGTGAGGTTGGTGTCCAGGACGGAGGTGAAGTCCTCCTCGGACATCCGCATCAGAAGCTGGTCGCGGGTGATGCCGGCGTTGGCCACCAGCACCTCCACGGCGCCCTGCTTCTCCTCGATCTCCTTGAACGCCTGCTCGACCTGCTCGGTGTCCGTGATGTCGCATTTCACGGCCAAAAATCCCTCGGGCGGCTCGCCCGAGCGGTAGGTGATGGCGACCTTGTCGCCTGCCTCGGCGAAGGCCCGGGCAATGGCGAGGCCAATGCCGCGGTTACCTCCGGTGACCAGAACCGAGCGGCTCAAGAGATCACCCTTTCCGTGTCCTGTCCGTCCTGTGTTCCGTACGAAACTATCGGTCACCGGCCTCGTACGGAGAATCGACCCCAGACAGGGGCGCACCCTGGTCACTGTCGGGTCCCTACAGAACACCGCGCATCCGGCGGCACGCGGGACGTGCGGCAACACCGTGCCACGACCCCGGTGGGGTGGGCCGGGCCCGCCCGGCAGGGCATGATGCATGGCGCCTACTACGGGAGGACGCCGTGCCTGCTACACCCACGCCTGGTTCCACCACACCTCATACACCCCCCACATCTTCCGCACCCCCGCGCCGGGTGCTCCCCGTCCCATCGAGGAGTCCTTCCTGGCCCTGCCGCTGCGCGCGCTGGCCGACGCGGCGCTGGCCCGGGCCCGGGCGCTGGGCGCCGACCACGCGGACTTCCGCTTCGAGCGGATACGGGTGGCGGAGCGGCGGCTGCGCGACGCCCGTCCGGCAGCGGCCTCGGACACCACCGACACCGGCTACGCCGTCCGCGTGGTGCACGGCGGCGCCTGGGGGTTCGCCTCCGGCGTGGATCTGACGATGGACGCCGCGGCGCGGGTGGCCTCGCAGGCGGTGGCGATGGCGAAGCTGTCGGCGAAGGTGATCGAGTCGGCCGGCGCGGAAGGCGGCGCGGGCGGCCGGGTGGAGCTGGCGGACGAGCCCGCCTACCCGGACCGCACCTGGGTCTCCTCCTACGAGATCAACCCGTTCGACGTGCCGGACGCCGAACAGACCGGGCTGCTGGAGGAGTGGAGCGCCCGGCTGCTGCGCGCCGAGGGCGTGGCGCACACGGACGCCGAGCTGACCGCCGTACAGGAGAACAAGTTCTACGCGGACACCGCGGGCACCACCACGACGCAGCAGCGGGTACGGGTGCACCCGCGCCTGACTGCGGTCGCGGTGGACCCGGCCGGCGGCGGCTTCGACTCGATGCGTACCCTCGCGCCGCCGGTCGGCCGCGGCTGGGAGTACCTGACCGGCGGGCACCACGACTGGGACGCGGAGCTGGAGCGGATCCCGGACCACCTCGCCGGGAAGATGCGCGCGCCCAGCGTGCGGCCCGGCACGTACGACCTGGTCATCGACCCCTCCAACCTGTGGCTGACGATCCACGAGTCGATCGGGCACGCCACCGAACTGGACCGGGCCCTGGGCTACGAGGCGGCGTACGCGGGTACCTCCTTCGCCACCTTCGACCAGCTCGGCACGCTGAAGTACGGCTCGCAGGTCATGAACGTGACGGGCGACCGGACCGTCGAGCACGGCCTGGCGACGGTCGGGTACGACGACGAGGGCGTGGCCGCCCAGTCCTGGGACCTGGTCCGGGACGGCACCCTGGTCGGCTACCAGCTCGACCGGCGGATGGCACGGCTGACCGGCTTCGAACGGTCCAACGGGTGCGCGTACGCGGACTCCCCGAGCCATGTCCCCGTCCAGCGGATGGCGAACGTCTCCCTCCAGCCGGCGCCCGCCGGGCCCTCGACCCGCGACCTGATCGCGGGCGTGGAGGACGGCATCTACGTCGTCGGGGACCGCTCCTGGTCCATCGACATGCAGCGCTACAACTTCCAGTTCACCGGCCAGCGGTTCTTCAGGATCAAGAACGGGGAGCTGGCCGGGCAGCTCCGCGACGTGGCCTACCAGGCGACCACGACCGACTTCTGGGGCTCGATGGCCGCGGTCGGCGGCCCGCAGACCTACGTCCTGGGCGGCGCGTTCAACTGCGGCAAGGCACAGCCCGGCCAGGTCGCCGCCGTCTCGCACGGCTGCCCGTCCGCCCTGTTCACGGGCGTCACCATCCTCAACACCACGCAGGAGGCCGGCCGATGAGCCCGCGCAGGCCGATGGGTCCTGGCCGTACGAAGCCGCACGAGATCGTCGAGCGGGCGCTGGAGCTGTCCCGGGCCGACGGCTGTGTGGTCCTGGCCGAGGAGTCCTCCACCGCCCATCTCCGCTGGGCGGGCAACGCGCTGACCACCAACGGCGTCACCCGCGGCCGTACGGTCACCGTCATGGCGACCGTGGACGGCGCGCAGGGCACGGCCTGCGGCGTGGTCTCACGGGCCGCCGTCACCGCGGCCGACCTGGAGCCGCTCGTACGGGCCGCGGAGGCCACCGCGCGCGCCGCGGGCCCGGCCGAGGACGCCCGCCCCCTGGTGACCGGCGTCGCGCCCGGCGGCGACTTCACCGACGCCCCGGCCGAGACGTCCTCCGAGGTCTTCGCCGACTTCGCGCCCGCGCTCGGCGAATCCTTCAAGCGGGCCCGCTCCGGCGACCGGGAGCTGTACGGCTTCGCCCACCACGAGATCGTCTCCTCCTACCTCGGCACCTCCACCGGACTGCGGCTGCGCCACGACCAGCCCACCGGCACGCTGGAGCTGAACGCCAAGTCCCCGGACCGGGCCCGCTCGGCCTGGGCGGGGCGCTCCACCCGTGACTTCCGGGACGTGGACCCGCTGGCGATGGACGAGGAGCTGAGCCGGCGGCTGGACTGGGCGCGGCGCCGGATCGAGCTGCCGGCCGGGCGGTACGAGACGCTGCTGCCGCCCACCGCCGTCGCGGACCTGCTGATCTACCAGATCTGGTCGGCCGCCGCCCGGGACGCCGCCGAGGGCCGTACCGTCTTCTCCCGGCCCGGCGGCGGCACCCGTCTGGGCGAGCGGATCTGCGCGCTGCCGCTGACGCTGCGCAGCGATCCGCACGCGCCGGGGCTCCAGTGCGCGCCGTTCGTCCTGGCGCACAGCTCCGGCGACGACGCGTCCGTCTTCGACAACGGGCTGCCGCTGGAGCCCACCGAGTGGATCCGCGAGGGAGAGCTGAACCGGCTGGTCACCACCCGGCACAGCGCGGAGCTGACCGGCCTCCCGGTGGCGCCGGGCATCGACAACCTGCTGCTGGAGGGCGGCGGCACCCGCTCCCTGGAGGAGATGGTGGCCGGCACCGAGCGGGGGCTGCTGCTGACCTGCCTGTGGTACATCCGCGAGGTCGACCCGGCGACGCTGCTGCTGACGGGGCTGACCCGGGACGGCGTCTACCTGGTGGAGAACGGGGAGGTGACCGGCGAGGTCAACAATTTCCGCTTCAACGAGTCACCGGTGGACCTGCTGTCCCGGGCGGTGGAGGCGGGCCGTACGGAGCGCACACTGCCGCGGGAGTGGAGCGACTACTTCACCCGGGCCGCCATGCCGCCGCTGCGCGTTCCGGACTTCAACATGAGTTCGGTCAGCCCCGGGGTGTGATCCGCTGCCCGCCCCGTCGCCGGGAAGGCGGGACAGGTGGAAGAGGCGGGAGGCGGAGAGGCGGGAGGCGGTGAGAGGCCGGGAGGCGGAAGAGACGGGGAGGCGGAGGAGGTGCGGATAATAGACTCTCCTTTCGTCCTCCCATTCGGGACCATCGATCGATCAGGAACGCCATGACACGCCTCGGCGAATCCGTCGCCCGCGCCAGCGCACTGCTCCGTGCAGATCTCTCCGCCGACTCCACGGTCGAGGAGCTGCTCAAGGAGACGGGCGCGCGGCGCTATCTGGACCTGACGGACCTGACGGCCAAGGAGCAGGCGGAGCTGATCGCCGCCCGTACGGTGGAGGTGCTGCCGGGCGTCGAGAAGCTCGCCGAGCGGATCGAGGAGCGCCGGTCGGCGGGCGAGGGCCTGAGCATCAAGCTGGGCATCGACCCGACGGCGGCCGACGTGCACCTCGGGCACGCCGTACCGATGATCATCCTCAGCCGCTTCCAGCGGATGGGCCACGACGTCACGCTGCTCATCGGTGACTTCACGGCCAAGATCGGCGACCCGACCGGCCGTACCGCCGAGCGTCCGCCGCTGACCGACGAGGACATCGCACGCAACCTCGCCGGCTACCAGGAGCAGGTCCGCCCCTTCTTCGACTTCGAGAAGGTCAGCTTCCGGCAGAACAGCGAGTGGCTGGCGCCCTACACCTTCCCCGAGCTGCTCTCCCTGCTCGCCCAGGTCCCGGTCTCCCAGCTCCTGCAGCGCGAGGACTTCCGTACGCGGCTGGCGCAGGGCTCCGGGCTGACGATGTCCGAGCTGCTGTACCCGATCGCGCAGGGGCTGGACTCGGTGGCGCTGGAGTGCGATGTGGAGCTGGGCGGCGCCGACCAGCTCCTCAACCTCCAGATGGGCCGCAAGCTCATGGAGCTGCGCGGCCAGCGCCCGCAGCTCGTGGTCACCATGCCGCTGATCGAGGGCACGGACGGCTCGGGCGCCAAGATGTCCAAGTCCAAGGGCAACTACATCGGCCTCGGCGCGCCCGCCGACGACGTCTTCGGCAAGATCATGTCGGTGCCGGACCGGCTGGTCGAGCCGTACCTGAAGGCGTGGACGGAGTGGACGGACGAGGAGGTCGCGCTCGTAGGGTCGCGGCTGGCGGACTCCTCGCTGCACCCGATGGACCTCAAGAAGATCCTCGCGGGTGAGGTCGTCTCCGCGCTGTACGGACCGCAGGCGGCGATGGCGGCCCGCGCCGGGTTCACCGCCCAGTTCTCCAAGAAGTCCTTCGCGGACGTCGGGACGCTGCCGGTGGTGGACGTGGCCGAGCACGGCACCGAGCCGGTCACGGTGGTGCTGTCCAAGGTCCTGGAATTCACCCCCAGTGCCTCGGCGGCCCGCCGGCTGGCCAAGCAGAACGCGCTGCGGCTGGTCGTGGAGTCCGACGCGGGCCAGGAGACGGTGGTGCTCTCCGAGGCGGAGGCGATCCGCCCGCTGGGCGAGGTGCTTTCGGAGAAGCTGGCCGCCCTGCCGGGAACCACGTACCTGAAGGCCGGCCGCAAACTGGCCCAGCTTCAAGGGCGCTAGTACCGCCGGTACGGCATGGGGCAGGGTTCGCCCTTCTTGGATGAGGGCGGCCGGCGCGCTGGGTGTGCGCCGGCCGCCCTCATCTGCTGATGCTGCTGTGACTGTTGCCGCTCTTTGCGATCGGTGGTTCAGGTGGTGCTTCTGCCTCGGACGGCGGCCCACAGGCGGTCACCGATCGCGACCACCACGACCGCTCCGACGAGTTGCAGCAGATGCCGCGTCCAGTCGATGCCCTTGGTGTCGTTGACTCCGATGCCGGTCGCCAGCCAGTTGCCCAGCACACTGCCGAGCATGCCGAAGATGACGGTCAGCCAGAGTGGAATCTGCTGCTTGCCCGGGATGATGGCCTTCGCGAGCAGGCCCAGAACCAGGCCCACGATGATTGCCCACAACCAAGTCATGTCGCCTCCTCTAGCGGCGCGCCGCAACGCGGCCGTGCACCGCCAGTTTCGCCCCGGAGCGCTACGCCGCACGCCGGACGGGCCGCTCCCCACGACGCCGGTCCGTACCCGGTCACCGTGTGTCGCGCCCCGGTCTCGAAGGCTGCGCAGACGCGGCGTAACGTGGGATACGTCCGGAGGCAGGCGGATTCCGGCACGACAAGCAGGTGGTGGAACGTGATGCGGAAGCAGACCGGCGCCCAGGCCATCCGGATCACGGGGCCCGTCGGGGGCTGTCGGAGGATGTACGGGGCAGGCAGCGCCGGTATGTGATCTCCATGTCGGTGCGGACGGTGGCCGTCGTGCTCACGGCCGTGCTCTGGAACATCGAGCGTCACGTCGCCATCGCCACGCTGGTCCTGGGCATAGCCCTTCCCTACATCGCGGTCGTGATCGCCAACGCCGGGCGGGAGAACGCCCCTTCACTCCCGTCGACGTTCATCCCCGCGCCCACCCGGCCGATGCTGGGCCCCGGAGGCCACAGCGGGCGGGCGGAACCCGTCCCGGAAGCCGCACGGCCGGACTTCGGCGAACCCCGGCGTGAGCAGAGCTGACCTCCGCGGATCTCCGGGCGGTCAGCAAAGCTCAAGAAAAGCTCAGATCAATCATGCGGTTCCGGTGCACTGCGCCGGGTCGCCCATGACATACTGCGTACGCGCTCCGCATCCCCCGTCGGAGCGACGGACCGACGCCGGGCGGCTCCCCCCGTGGCTGCCCGGCGTCGCCATGTCCGCTTCCGGTGCCCGGCGGTACTGCCCGGCGGTACGCAGCACCGTGAGACGTAGGGTTGAGGTCGTGAACTTCCCCGATTCAACGAATCCAGAGGCGGCGGGCTCCGGCGGCAAGGACTCCCCGGCCGAGGCCGTCATCTGCTCGGCCAAGGGCTGCCGCGCCGACGCGGTGTGGGTGCTGGCGTGGAACAACCCCAAGCTGCACACCCCCGAGCGCCGCAAGACCTGGCTGGCCTGCGAGAAGCACCGTGAGCATCTGTCCCATTTCCTTGGCGTGCGGGGCTTCTTGAAGGATGTGTGCACGCTGGAGGAATGGCAGGACCGGCAGGACCGGCGAGACGGGCAGGACGGACCGGACGAGAACTCAGCCGCCGATCGCTGACATCGGGCGCTCGGGCTGCGAGAAGGACGGGTCATCCAGGCCGGAGCCCGCCTTCTTGCCCCACATCGCCTGCTTCCATATGCGCGCTATCTCCGCGTCCGGGGCGCCGGAGCGCAGTGCGGCCCGCAGGTCCGTCTCCTCGGTGGCGAACAGGCACGTACGGATCTGACCGTCGGCGGTCAGCCGCGTACGGTCGCAGGCGGCGCAGAAGGGGCGGGTCACCGAGGCGATGACGCCGACGCGGTGCGGGCCGCCGTCCACGATCCAGCGCTCGGCGGGCGCGGAGCCGCGCTCGTCCCGGCTTTCGGGGGTCAGCTCGAAGCGGGTGCGCAGCGAGGCAAGGATGTCACCGGCGGTGATCATGCCCTGGCGCTTCCAGCCGTGCTGGGCGTCCAGCGGCATCTGCTCGATGAAACGCAGCTCGTAGTCGTTCTCGACCGCCCAGGCCAGCAGGTCGGGGGCCTCGTCGTCGTTCAGGCCGGGCATCAGGACGCTGTTGACCTTCACCGGGGTCAGGCCGGCGGCACGGGCCGCCGCCAGGCCCCGCAGCACGTCGTCGTGGCGCTTGCGGCGGGTCATGGCCTGGAAGACCTCCGGGCGCAGCGTGTCCAGGGAGACGTTCACCCGGTCCAGGCCGGCGGCGCGCAGGGCGGCGGCGGTCCGCTCCAGCCCGATGCCGTTGGTGGTCAGGGACATCCGGGGGCGCGGGGTGAGGGCGGCGACCCGCTCCACGATGCCGGTCAGGCCCGGGCGCAGCAGCGGTTCACCGCCGGTGAAGCGGACCTCCTCGATGCCGAGGCCGGTGACCGCGACACCGATCAGCCGCACGATCTCGTCGTCGGTCAGGAGGTCGGGCTTGGCGAGCCACTGCAGGCCCTCTTCCGGCATGCAGTACGTACACCGCAAGTTGCACCGGTCGGTCAGCGAAACACGCAGGTCGGTGGCCACGCGACCGAATGTGTCAATGAGCACTGGGCCCCCTCCCCGAGCACGGATCTTCGGCTTCGAGCCTACGCGATGGGTCTGACAACGGGCAGGAGCCAGGAGTCACCGGATCACGGAGGGCCGCGTCGTGGGCGGCCACGACACGGCCCTCGGTTCCCTGCACGCCGGTGCTCTGTACGCTTCAGCGCCCCGTATGCCCCGTACGCCCCGTACGCCCCGGCTCCCCGTACGCTGCGGCGCTCAGTGCGCTCCGGTGCCGGTGAGGGACCGTACCTCCAGTTCCGCGTACTTCTTCACGTCGGGCTCCTCCTTGGACAGCAGCGAACCTAGCCAGCCCAGCAGGAACCCCAGCGGGATGGAGATCAGGCCGGGGTTCTCCAGCGGGAAGAAGTGGAAGTCCATGCCGGGGAACATCGAGGTCTCCTTGCCGGAGACGACCGGCGAGAAGAGCACCAGCAGGACGGAGGAGGCCAGTCCCCCGTAGATGGACCACAGGGCGCCCTGAGTGGTGAACCGCTTCCAGAAGAGGCTGTAGAGGATCGTCGGGAGGTTGGCGGAGGCGGCGACCGCGAAGGCCAGGGCCACCAGGCCCGCGACGTTCAGGCCGCGCGCGAAGACGCCCAGGACGATGGCGACCGCGCCGATGCCGACCGTGGCCCACCGGGCGGCGGCCATCTCCTCCTTCTCGGTCACCCTGCCCTTGCGGATGACGTTGGCGTACAGGTCGTGGGCGAAGGAGGACGACGAGGCCAGGGTGAGGCCGGCGACGACGGCGAGGATGGTGGCGAAGGCCACCGCCGAGATGACGGCCAGCAGGATCGCACCGCCGGTGGAGCCGGCACCGCCGCCGATCTCCTGGGACAGCAGCGGCGCGGCGGTGTTGCCCGCCTTGTTGGATGCCTTGATCGTGTCGGGGCTGATCAGGGCCGCGGCGCCGAAGCCGAGGGCGATGGTCATCAGGTAGAAGGCGCCGATGATGCCGATGGCCCAGTTCACGGACTTACGGGCGGCCTTGGCGGTGGGCACGGTGTAGAAGCGGATGAGGATGTGCGGCAGTCCGGCGGTGCCCAGGACCAGCGCGATGCCCAGCGAGATGAAGTCGATCTTCGAGGTGGCGCTCACGCCGTACTTCAGGCCGGGTTCCAGGAAGGCCGCGCCCTTGCCGCTGACCTCCGCCGCCCTGCCGAGGAGGGTGGAGATGTTGAAGTGGAACTTGAGCATCACCAGGAAGGTGATCAGCAGGGTTCCGGCGATCAGCAGGACCGCCTTGACCATCTGGACCCAGGTGGTGCCCTTCATGCCCCCGATGGACACGTAGAGGATCATCACGATGCCCACCAGGACGACGACGAAGATCTTCCCCGCCTCGCTGGTGATGCCGAGCAGCAGCGTGACCAGGGCGCCGGCGCCCGCCATCTGGGCGAGCAGGTAGAAGATCGAGACGACGATGGTGGAGATGCCGGCGGCCGTACGGACCGGGCGCTGGCGCATCCGGTAGGCCAGTACGTCCCCCATCGTGAAGCGGCCCGAGTTGCGCAGCGGTTCGGCGACCAGCAGGAGTGCCACGAGCCAGGCGACGAGGAAGCCGATGGAGTACAGGAAGCCGTCGTAGCCGAACAGGGCGATGGCTCCGGCGATGCCCAGGAAGGACGCGGCGGACATGTAGTCGCCGGAGATGGCCAGGCCGTTCTGGAAGCCGCTGAACTGACGGCCGCCGGCGTAGAAGTCCTCGGCCCCTTTGGTGCGGCGCCCGGCCCAGACGGTGATGGCCAAGGTGGCCGCGACGAAGACGGCGAAGAGTGTGATGATCAGCGCGCGGTGCTCCTCCGCACCGCCGGCGGCGAGCTCGTACGTGACGTTCGTCCCGTACACGTGGTCCGTGCCGTACATGGCGTTCATGCGTCGCCCTCCAGGCGTGACTTGATCGCCTCGGCCTTGGGGTCGAGCTTGGCGGCGGCGTGGCGGGAGTACCACCAGGCGATGAGGAAGGTCGTCAGGAACTGGGCGACGCCGAGGAGGAAGGCGACGTTGACATGGCCGAAGACCTTGGTGCCCATGAAGTCGCCGGCGTAGTTGGAGAGCAGGACGTACAGCAGGTACCAGGCGATGAAGGCGATGGTGAGCGGGAAGGCGAAGGAGCGGTGGGCACGGCGTAGTTCGCTGAACTCCGCGCTGGACTGGACATCGGTGAAGTCCGGGAACTCGTGCGGTCCCGGACGGGTGGGCGGTGCGGTGCTCACGGGATTCTCCTGGTGGCTGGAAGGGGGTGACGGAGCCCGACAGTAAAGCGCGGATAAGTGACGTGGATCACGCATCGTAGAGGCGTGGCACCGGATAAGACAGGGGGCGTTGGTTGAACTCCGCAGGAACGCGCCGCCGTGGCCGCCACCGCTCAAGAGCCCGTTCGTTGAGCCGGGTGTGACGCCCCCGCCACCCCAGCCGCCACCAGGGCCCGACCGCCGGCCGTACGGAAGCGTGCGGCTGCCCGCCCCCGTCGCGGTCCGGCCGCTGACCCGGCGCCCGGCCGGTCCGGCGCCGTCCGGGCGGTGGTACGGGCCCCGGGTGCCGCTGCCGCCGCTGAGCATCGTCACGCTGCGGCGTACGACGCCCTGACGGGCCGCGCGCCCCGGCGTGCTCCGTGGCGGGCCGGGCGCCGTGGTGCGCGATGCGGCGGGCCGGGCGCCGTGGTGCGCCCCCTGATGGGCCGGGTGCCGTGCCGTGTGCCGCGCCATGTGCCGCGATGGGCTGACAGGGCGTCAATGCGCGGCTTGTGACAGGTTTTCTCCGTAGTCCATTGATGTTCGACGGTGCGGCCCGATAACTTCACTGGCAACCTGCCGCGCGGGACGGCGCGGAGCCGCTTCGGCGGCTCGCCGTCCGGCCGCGGTCCGCAGGCCTGCCGCGGACCGGCGCGGCACCGGACAGGCACCCGCCCGTACACGACCTGTGTGCGGGCGGTCTCACGGATGATGTGGAGTACCCCTGCCCATGGCACTTCCCCGATCCAGACGCATGGGGGCGCTGGCCGTCCCGCTCGGGCTGGCTCTGACGGCCTCCCTCGGCTTCCTGCCGGGCGCCGCCACCGCGGCGCCGAAGGACGTGGCGCCGAAGGCCGCCACCACCAAAGGGCCGCTGCTGTCGTACGTGGTGAACACCACCGCCGACAACGCCACCGTCACCAAGGTGAAGAAGGCGATAGCCGAGGCCGGCGGGAAGGTGATCATCGCCTACGAGAAGATCGGCGTGATCGTCGTCCACTCCGCCAACCCGCAGTTCGCCGCGACCATGCGCAAGGTCCCCGGCGTGCAGTCGGCGGGCGCGACCCGTACCGCGCCGCTCAAGCCCCTGGGCACCACGGACATCGGCAAGCCGCAGAAGCTCAAGCTGCCCAAGCAGGCGCTGGCCGCGGCCAAGAACAGCGCCGTCGCCGCAGCCGCCAAGAAGAGCGGCAAGGAGCCCCTGGAGTCGCTCCAGTGGGACCTGGGTGCCATCAAGGCCGACAAGGCCGCCAAGGTCAACCCGGGCAGCAAGAAGGTCACCGTCGCCGTCATCGACACCGGCGTGGACGACACCCACCCGGACCTGAAGCCGAACTTCTCGGCCCGGCAGTCCGCCAACTGCGTGGGCGGCGTCGCCGACACCACCAAGGGCTCGTGGCGTCCGTACGACCCCGAGTCGGACTACCACGGCACGCATGTCGCGGGCACGATCGCGGCGGCCCGCAACGGCATCGGCGTGGCGGGTGTGGCCCCGGGCGTGAAGGTCTCCGCCATCAAGGTCAGCGAGCCCAAGACCAGCCTGTTCTACGCCGAGAGCGTGGTCTGCGCCTTCGTCTTCGCGGCCGACCACGGCGTCCAGGTCACCAACAACAGCTACTACGTCGACCCGTGGATGTTCAACTGCAAGGATGACGCCGACCAGGGCGCCATCGTTGACGCGGTCGGCCGGGCGGCGAAGTACGCCCAGCGCAAGGGCGCCATCAACGTCGCCGCCGCGGGCAACTCCAACCTGGACCTGAACGCCGACTCCCTCGTCGACAAGTCCAGCCCCAACGACTCCACCCCGGTCGAACGCAAGATCAACCCCAAGACCTGCTGGGACGTCCCCACGCAGCTCCCGGGTACGGTCACGGTCGCCGCGACGGGCGTGAAGAAGCTCAAGTCGAGCTACTCCAACTACGGCCTGAACGTGATCGACGTGGCGGCGCCCGGCGGCGACAGCAAGCAGGTCCCGCCGTCCCCCGCCAAGAACGGCAACATCCTGTCCACCATGCCTGACGGTGACTACGCCTACCTGGCCGGCACGTCCATGGCCACGCCGCACGTCGCCGGTGTCGCCGCGCTGCTCAAGAGCACCCACCCGGACTCCAACCCGGCGGAGATCCAGTGGCTCCTCAAGGCCCAGGCGGACAACCCCGGCTGCGCCACGACCGAGACCACCTGCACCGGTAACGAGCACATCAACAGCCACTTCGGCTACGGCATCGTCGACGCCCTCGACGCCGTGACGGAGTAATCCGCCGCACCCGCCACCACGGCGGACGGCTGACGAAGAAGGGGTCGGACCTCGGTCCGGCCCCTTCCGCCTGTTCTTCCGCTTGCTCTGCCGCCTGCTCTGCCGCCCGTTCCCCCGCTTGCTCTGCCGCCTGTTCGCGGACGCGGTCACACGGTCGTACGGGCCTTTCGGTACGTCCTGCGAGCCGTCGTCCGGTGAGCTGGGCCGGGACCGGCCGCGTACGCCCGTCGTACGCCGTCCGCCAGCGCGTACTGGGCCGCGATATAGGTCAGCATGATCCAGAACTGCGGTACGGGCGGCTGCGGCCACCGGGCGATGCCGCCGGCGATCAGGGTGTCGGAGAGCAGGAACAGCAGACCGCCCAGCGCCGCCCGCGGCCCGAGGCGGACCGCTTGGAAGGCCGTACCGGTGAGCAGCAGGCTGTACCCGGCCACCGGGCCCTTCATGTCCGCCGCCAGGCCCGGCCACAGCAGCGCCACCACCGCGAGCCAGCCGGCCGCGTACACCAGGGCCGCAGCGGTGGCCGTCAGGGCGGGGCGGCGGCCCGGGAAGCGTCCCCGTCGTGTGAAGAGCCGCAGGTAACACAGGTGACCGGCCGCGAAGGAGCCCATGCCCAGCAGGAACGGGACATCGCCGCCGATCTGGAGGAGGACGTCACCGCCGCAGCCGAACAGCAGGGCGGCGGCGAGCTGCCGGGGTGCGCCGCGGGCCAGGACGCAGGCGGCCAGCACCGGCATCAGGGCGGGTTTGGTGAGGTGTTCCAGGGGGACGGCGCGGGTGAGCAGTGCGGCCAGGTGGGTGACGGCCAGCACGAGGAAGAGCGCGGACAGGAGGGCCGGGAGCCGGGCGGAGACGTCTGCGCGTACGGGGAGCCTTGCGCGTACGGAGGAGTTTCCGCGTACGCGGCGGCTCCGGGCCGGACGGGGAGGCGGAGCCGGGGCCGGGGCCCGGCTCACGCGACGCGTTCCCGTTCCTCTGCGGACGGGCGCGGCGCGGGCGCGGCCGGACTCTGCGCGGGAGTGCCGGTTCCGGCACCCGCCCCGGTTCCGGCAGACCGCTCCTCAGGTGCCGAAGGCCGCCGTACGGGCACGGGCTGCCAGCCCGGCCCCCTGAACACCCGCCCGGCGCGCTCCCGCCAGCTCTTGGCCGCCCGCAGGTCCCGTGCGATGGCGGCGTACTCATGGGTGGCCACCCGCAGTGGGTTGTAGGTCTCGATGTTCTTGGTGAGCCCGAAGACCGGCCGTTCGGTCTCCGGCACGAACGAGCCGAACATCCGGTCCCAGATGATCAGGATGCCGCCGAAGTTACGGTCCAGGTAGCCGCCCTGCGAGGCGTGGTGGACGCGGTGGTGCGAGGGGGTGTTGAAGACGAACTCCAGGGGCCTGGGGAGCTTGCCGACTCGCTCGGTGTGCACCCAGAACTGGTAGACGAGGTTCGCCGAGGAGCAGAAGGCGATCGCGGCCGGGTGCACCCCGAGGGCGACCATCGGCACGTAGAACGGCCAGACCGTCCAGGTCGTCCACGGCTGGCGCAGCGCGGTGGTGAGGTTGAAGTGCTTGCTGGAGTGGTGGACGACGTGGCAGGCCCACAGGATGCGGATGACGTGGTGCCCGCGGTGCGACCAGTAGTAGAAGAAGTCCTGGGCGAGCAGCATCAGCAGCAGCGTCCACCACAGCACCGGTACGCGCAGCGGCGTCAGTTCGTAGACCGCGGAGTAGATGGCGACGATCGGGATCTTCCACAGGGCGTCGAAGACCAGGCTGCCCAGCCCCATGGTGATGCTGGTCGCCGCGTCCTTGGTGTCGTAGCCGGCGGCTTCCTCGTCCGGATGCAGGCGATAGCTGACCAACTCCACCAGGGTCAGCAGGACGAACGCCGGTACGGACCACAACACGACATCGGGCAGGTGCGGCATGTTCGCACCATAAATCCGCCGACAGGGGCGCCGCTAGAGGTGTTACCGAGAAGTATGTAAGACAAGTTGTCAGTTGTCCGGCCCTTGCGGTGAAAACGACGGGACGGGACGGCGGCACGGGCGTAACGTCTTGCCGCTGTGACGTCTTGTGGCGGCGTCTTGTGGCGCCTTGTGGCGGTGCCTTGCCGATGACGGCCGGAAGGAGATCCCGTGGCGGCCTCGCGTCGGATCGTCCTGCTCGGTGGCGGTTTCTCCACCGACCCCGACACCCTGCTCGACGACTTCGTGCTCCGCGCGGCGGGGCGGGAGCGGCCCGGGGTCTGCTTCCTGCCCACCGCGAGCGGCGACGCGCAGGGGTACATCGACCGTTTCCACGACGTCCTGGGCGGCCGGGGCGACTGCGGCACGGTCCATCTGCCGCTGTTCCGGCGCACCGACGCCGACCTGCGCTCCCTGATCCTCTCTCAGGACGTGGTGTACGTCGGCGGCGGCAGCACCGCCAACCTGCTCGCCCTGTGGCGGCTGCACGGCCTGGACGAGATCCTGCGCGAGGCGTACGCGTCCGGGGTGCTGCTGTGCGGCATCAGCGCCGGCGCCTGCTGCTGGTTCCAGGGCTGTCTGACCGACTCCTTCGGCCCCTTGCGCCCGCTCGCCGACGGCCTCGGCCTGCTGCCCGGGAGCCTGTGTCCGCACTACGACAGCGAGCCGGGCCGCCGCTGCGGCTATCGGTCCGCGCTGGCCGCCGGTGCCCTGCCCGGCGGGTGGGCGCTCGACGACGGCGCCGCCGCACTGTTCGTGGACGGCCACCTCGCGGAGGCCGTCACGCGCAAGGAGGGCGCCTCGCTGCACCGGGTGGTCACCGATGCCGCCGCCGGCGGCTGTGCCGTACGGGAAGAGGCCCTGCCCGCCCGGCTGCTCACCGCCCGCGGGCCCGGCCCCACTGCCGGGCCCGGTGCGCCGACCGCCGCGATCACCTCCCCCTGACCACCCGGATCACCACACCCTGACCGCCCCGCCAGGGGCGAACGCCGGGCTGGTGGCGCCCTCGGGCACCGCCGTCAGCGGCTGTGCGATCTCCTGGACCGTGGGACCGACCCGGGCCGCGACCGGCGCCAGCAGGGCGAGGTCGAAGCCGTACACACGGGCCGCGTTGCCGCCCGCCATGGCCGCGACCTCCTCCTCGGGAAGGCCCGCGTAGGCGATCCGCAGGGCCTCGCGGCTGTGGGGGTGGGTGCCCTCGTCGTGGGGGTAGTCACTGCCCCACATGATCTTGTCCAGGCCGATGCGGTGGCGCAGCGGCACCTCGTGCGGGCGCATGAAACTGGCGCCCACCCAGCAGTTGGACCGCCACACCTCGCTCGGGGCGGCCCCCATCGACGCGGCCAGGCCGGTGCCGAACTTGGCCTCGGCCGTCCCCGCCGTGGCTTCGCTCCGCGTTCCTGCCCCCGCCGTGGCTTCCCTCCGCGTTCCCGTCCCGGTCGCCTTCTCCTCGGGTACGTGCGCGACGAGCCGCCGGTAGTAGTAGTCCAGCATCTCCAGGACACCCGGTATCCACCCCGAGCCCTGTTCGGTGAGGACGAGGGTGAGGTCCGGGTGGCGGTGGAAGGCGCCGCCGAAGACGAGGTGCCACAGGGCCCGGTGTGAGAACCAGGTCGTCTCCACCATGAACACGGCACGGGCCGCGGGTTCCTCGCCCAGGGGCGGGGAGGCGGAGCCGCCGTGGTGGTTGACCGGGATGCCCAGGTCCGCGCAGACCGCCCACAGGGGGTCGTACACCCGGGAGTGGAGTTCGGGAAGGCCGGAGCCGGGCGGGGTGCCGGGCAGCAGGACGCCGCCGGTCAGTCCCGCCTCCTTGGTCCTGCGGACCTCCCGTACCGCTTCACCGACATCGTTCAGGAGGATCTGGGCGACGCCGGCCCGCCGCCCCGGCGCGTCGGCGCAGAAGTCGGCGAGCCAGCGGTTGTGGGCGCGCAGTCCCGCCCAGCGCAGTTCGAACTCCGCGCGCGAGGGTGCCGGGGCCAGCAGCGAGGCGCTGGGGAAGAAGGGCGGAACGGTGTTGGGGAAGATCACTTCGGCGACGATGCCGTCCGCTTCCAGTTCCGCCAGCCGCCGCCGGGAGTTCCAGTTGCGGTCGGCGGTGTCGGCGAGCAGGTCCTCGTACGGATTGACGTAGTCGGCGGCCCAGGCGTCGAACGCGTCGTGGTGGCGGGACTCCAGGTACGGCTTGTAGTCCAGGAGGTCCGCGCCGGCGTGGCAGTCGGCGGAGATGACGGTGTATCGGCCGGACGCGCGCCGGGCGCTTCCTGCGTCGTACGCCTTGTCGTTGTACGCCTTGTCGTCGTATGCCTTGTCGTCGTATGCCTTGTCGTCGTATGCCTTGTCGTCGTATGCCGTACCGCCCCGGACCCTGTCGCCCCCGCCCCCGCCGGTGTCAGTCATCGCCCACTCCCACGTACGGGAAGTCGAAGCCGGTCAGCCAGTGGCGGCCGGTCGTCCGGGCGCGGCGCCAGGCGGCTTCCACCGGCGCCTGGTTCGCCGGCTGGCCCAGTTCGGCGGGCGTGGGGCCGATGCGGCGGGCGAGGGGCTCCAGCGCGGCCCGGTCGAAGCCGAAGATCTCGGTCGCCGACTCGCCCAGCATGCGGCGGGTCTCACCGATCGGAATGTCATGGAAGGTCTTCCTCAGCCAGCTACGGGTGTCGGGCCAGGTGCCCTCCGGATGCGGGAAGTCCGAGCCCCACAGGATGTTGTCGACGCCGATCTCGTAGCGCTGTGCCAGTTCGCGGCGCTTGGTGTTGGTCGCGCAGATGAAGACGTTGCGGTCGAGGTACTCGTGCGGCGGACGCTTGAGCCCGGGGAACGGCGAGAGTTTCTTGCCGCCGTGCGCGCCCATGTACAGCCGGTCCATGAACCACAGCAGGTTCGGCAGCCACCAGCAGCCCGACTCCGCGACGCCGAACCGCAGCCCGGGGTGGCGTTCGAAGACGCCGGACCACAGCAGGAACCACAGCGGCCGGGACGGCCACCAGGTGACCTCGGAGACGTAGATGCCGAGGTGGTCGCCGTACTCGTGGCGGGGCGCGGCCCCGGAGTGCGTCAGGACGGGCATCCGGGCCTCGGCGGCAGCCGCCCACACGGGGTCGTAACGGCGGTCGTGGTACGGGGCCCGCTCCCCCCACATCGCCGGGATCATCAGCGCGCCCAGGCCCGACTCCTTGGCGCGGCGGATCTCGGCGAGGACCAGATCCGGCTCGGCGGTGACGGGCAGCAGGGCGACCCCGCAGTGGCGCTCGGGGTCGGTGGCGCAGAACTCGGCGAGCCAGCGGTTGTGTGCCCGCGCGCCCGCCATGCCCAGCTCCGGGTCGTGGTCGCCGGTCAGGCCCAGGCCCACTCCGAAGGGCGGGGCGGTGCCGCTGTCCACGGCGTCGGCGTCCGGGAAGACGACCTCGGCCGCCACTCCGTCGCCGTCCAGTTCCTTGGCGCGCTGCGCGGCGTCCCAGCCTCCGCGCAGCCCTTCCTCGTGGTCGCGGAACCACTTGTCGGCGAACGCCTCGTTCCGTATGCCCAGCCGTGTCATGTCCGCGCGGCGCGCGGCACGTTGAGCGAGGAAGTCGTCGAAGGCCCGGTGGAACCGCTGCTCCAGATAGGGGCGGTACTCCTCGGTGGGCGGTCCGGCGTGGCAGTCGGAGGAGATGATCAGGTACGGACGGCTGTGCGGGTCTTCCATCGCTCGGCACCCCTCGGTCCTCGGTTCCTTCGCTTCTCAGTTCCTTCGCCTTCGCCCTTGCCCCTCGACCCTGGGCCCCTGCCCCGCCTCCCGGTCAGTCCCGGTCGAGGATGAAGCTCTCCAAATAGGCCGGGTCGGAGCGGTCCAGCATCGACTGCGACCGGGCCCTGATCTGCGCGTCGCTGCGCTCGCTCGCCGGCAGCATCCAGAATCGGCCGGCCCGGATGCCGTCCACGACCAGCTCCGCGACCTCCTCGACCGGGGTGAAGGCGACCTCGTGCCCGGCCCGCGCCATCGCCGCCTCCCACTGCTCCAGGCTGCGGTAAGGGGTCTTGCGGGGGCGTGACTTGGCGTAGCGCGCGGGCCGGTTGCGGTGCGAGGCCCACAGGCCCGTACGGAGCATGTGCGGACCGGGGAAGAGCACCGAGGCGCCCACCGCCGCCCGCTCCGCCTTCAGATGTGCGTACAGCGACTCGGTCATCGTCACGACGGCGGCCTTGGTGACGGCGTAGACGGACGCGGTGGGCAGCGGCGCGATCCCGCCGTCCGCCGAGGAGGTGTTCACGACGTGGCCGGGCTCGCCGGCCGCCAGCATCCTGGGCAGGAAGCACTGCACACCGTGGAAGACGCCCCATACGTTGACCGCGAAGGCCCACTCCCAGTCGCGCGGGTCGTGCTCCCACATGCGTCCCTCGGCGCCGGATCCCACGCCCGCGTTGTTGCACAGCACGTGGACGGCGCCGAAGGTCTCGTACGCGGCGGCGGCCAGTTCCTCCACGGACGCGCGCTCGGCGACGTCGACGGTGTGGGCCAGCACCGTCGCGCCGTCCGCGCGCAGTTCGGCCGCGGCCTTCTCCAGCGCGGGCTCCTCCACGTCCGCGAGGACCACCCGCAGCCCCTCGGCGGCGAACCGGCGTGCCATCGCCAGGCCGATCCCGCTCGCCGCACCGGTGACGACGGCGGTCTGTCCGGCGCGCAGCTCCATCAGGCGCTCCCGCCGCGCCGGGCGGGTGCCGGCCGGGAGGCAGCAGCCCCGGAGGTGGTGGCTCCGGAGGCGGTGGCCGGGGCGGCCGGCGGTGGCGGAGGCGGGGGCGGCCCGTCCAGGATCTGCCCGGCGTCGTCGTACCGCTGGTGGATGTATGGGAGCAGCGCGGCACCGCTCACCCGTTCGATGACCTCGCCTTTCTGGTCCGTGGTCTTCTCCGCGACGGTGATCTCCACCAGACGGCGCACCGGCAGGTCGGCCACCGGGTCGAAGGGCGACTCGCGCAACACCAGCTCGCCGGTGACCGCCTCCAGGCGGCGGACCCTCTCGCGGCGGGTGCAGTACACCAGCAGCGGATCGCCGTCGAAGCCCGAACCGTCCACGGCGGGCAGGAACTTGAAGTAGAAGTCCAGCTTCACGGCCGGCTCCGGCGGCGGCAGCGGCCCGGTCACCTCGCCACTCACCTCCACGAACGCCACGCCGTGCCGGGCCAGCCACGCCCGTACGGCGGTGCCGTCCCGCTCCAGGACGACCTCGCCGAGCTTCTTGGGCTCGCCGAACACCTCGCGCCCGCCGGTCAGTGCCCGCTCGTGCGTCATCGGCATGACCAGCGGATACCAGCCCGCGCGCCCGCGGTGCCGGGCGGCCACGGCCACCGAGCCGGCGCCGAGCGGCGCGCCGGGCAGCTCCACCGTGCCGATGTGTGCCCGTACGAGCGGCGTGGCGGGCGGTTCCAGGGGCGGCGGGAGCACCGCCGCGACCACCTGCGGGTCGCTCTCCCAGATGGCGGTGACTCCTGTGGACCAGATCTCCGGGAGCGGGCCGGCGGCTGCCCGTGCCGCCCTGGTCTCCGCCTCGTCGCGCGGTCCGTACCGTACGCGTGCCATGCCGTACCGCCCTTCGCCGTCCTGACGCACCGGGGGTTCCGCGTGGTTCTGTAACACGGTTACAGCGGGATGCCCGAAGGGTAAAGACATGTGCACGGACCAGATGGGAGGCACCATGCCGACACCGGCGTCCGCGCCCACGCCGCCCTCCGCATCCACACCGGACCCGGCGCCCGCCCCAGACCCTGCGCCCGCGCCGGAACCGGTCCCCGTCCAGGAACCGGCGCCCGCACCAGAACCGGCCTCTGTACAGGAACCGGCATCGACCGCACGGGCGCCGCGCGCCGGTCTGTCCCGCGCGGACGTCCTGGACGCCGCGGCGCGGCTCGTCACGAGAGACGGGCCGCAGGCGCTGACCATGCGCGCGCTCGCCGCCGAGCTGGGCAGCGCCGTGACCGCCATCTACTGGCACGTCGGCAACCGCGAGTCGCTCCTGGACGCCCTGGTCGAGCGGACGGTGCGCGACATGGGCGAGATCCGGCCGACGGGCGCCACCCCGCGGCAGCGCGTCGTCTCCGTCGCCTGCGCCCTGCGCCGTGCCCTGCGCGAGCGCCCCCATCTGATCGCGATGGTCCACGAACGCGGGCTGACGGAGCGGATGTTCCTGCCCGCGCAGCAGGCGCTGGTCCGCGAGGTGGGTGCGGCGGGGCTGCGCGGGGCGCTCGCCGCCGAGGCCGTACGAGCGGTGCAGTTCCAAGTCGTCGGTTTTGTCCTGACGGAGCGGAATCGCGAGCGCGCCCCCGCCCAGCACCCCACCGAGAGCGAGCTGTGGGCCTCCCCCACCGCCGGCCAGGACCCGGCCCTCGCCCGCGCGCTGGCCCGGCCCGCCGACACCGAACAGCTCTTCGCCGCTTCCGTACGCGCACTCGTCGACGGCCTCCTGATGAAATGAGCCGCCGACGACCGGCCTCCAGCACCCCGGCATCACCCCGCCGCCCCGCTTCCCCGTACTCCCTCGTCGCCCGTACGGGTTCCAATCCGCCCCGTACCCCTCCGCGTTGACAGCCGGCCGACACGCACCACCACCGCCCGGGCCACCACCCGCCGAGGTCACGCCCGGGTCACGTCCGGGTCACGCCGCGCCCACGGGGGCCGCGTACGAGGGGAGGGCGGCGGCGTTGTCAGTCCTGGCCCGTATCCTCAGGGACCATGCTCGAAGACCGCATGGCAGCAGCCCGCCCGATCACGCCGACGACCGGGCAGCAGCCGTCCCCGCAGGGACTCCCGGCCCCGTGGCCGGCCGCGTATCCGCAGGGGTACGCGGTGGTCGACGTGGAGACCACCGGCCTGGCCCGCGACGACCGGATAGTGTCCGCCGCCGTCTACCAGCTCGACACCCACGGCGAGGTCCAGGACCACTGGTACACCCTGGTCAACCCGCAGCGGGACCCCGGCCCGGTCTGGATCCACGGTCTGACGAGCGACATGCTGGCCACCGCCCCGCTCTTCCCCGAGATCGTCCCCGAGCTGTCCCGGCGCCTTGAAGGCCGCGTCCTGGTCGCCCACAACGCGATGTTCGACTGGTCGATGATCGCCCGCGAGTACGCCCGCGCCAGGGCCGAGGCACCCGTACGGCAGCGGCTGTGCACCATCGCCCTGTCCAAGGAACTGGGGCTGCCGCTGCCCAACCACAAACTGGAGTCCCTCGCGGCCCATTACGGAGTCGTACAGGAACGCGCCCACCACGCCCTGGACGACGCCCGGGTGCTGGCCGAGGCGTTCCGTCCCAGCCTGCTGCTGGCCGCGCAGGCGAATCTGCGCCTGCCCCTGCTGGCCTGTCAGCCGCTCACCGAGTGGTCCGACGTCCCCGCGCAACGGCGGCAGCCCTCCTCCGCCTACCGCCCCACCTCCTGGCGCCCGGCCCGCAAGCGCCCGGCGTGCCCCTACCCCAACCCCGGGCGGTACGAGCCGGGGGCCCGGCTGGTCCAGGGCATGCGGGTGGCCTTCTCCGGTGACACCTCCGTGGACCGCGAGCTGCTGGAGGACCGTGCGACCGAGGCCGGGCTGCACGTCGCCACCAGCGTCTCGCGCCTGACGAGCCTGCTGGTCACCAACGACCCGGAAGCCCAGACCTCCAAGACCGTCAAGGCCCGCTCCTTCGGCACCCCCGTCATCGACGAGGCGGCGTTCATGCAACTCCTCCAGGACGTGGCCCCCGCGCCCGCGTCCGGGCCTACCCGCTGACGCTGCCCACCTTGTCCACGATGCCCGCCCTGCCTTCCGCGCGGGCACAGTGCGCCCCGCAGTACCAGTGGCCGTCGGCCTCGACGCCCTGCCCGATGATCTGGACCCGGCAGTGCTCACAGATCGGAGCCATACGATGAATCGCACAGGCGAACGAATCGAAGACGTGCGCCGATCCGTCCTGGGTCGTGACGGTGAACGCCAGCTCATAGTCGTTCCCGCACACCTCGCAACATGTCATGAACCGCATCGTTGGGGGCACCCGGCCCACTGACAAGCCGACAGGGCTGCCATCGGAAGGTTCTACCCGGTCGGCGCAGCGCCCTGGGCGCACCGGCGACGAGCCCTGCCCGCCGCCCCTCGGGGCGCGCCGGGTGCCGATCGCCGTCGCGCCGGGACCCCCTGCCGAAGGTCCACTTCCCTCCAGGTACCGTCGAAGCCGTGTACCGCTTCCTGTTGTCCCGGCAGTGGGTGATCCTCACCCTCGTGGGTCTCGTCCTGATCCCCGTCATGATCAAGCTGGGGTACTGGCAGCTCCACCGCCATCAGCACCGCGTGGCACAAAACCAGCTCATCTCGGACAATCTCACCGCGAAGCCGGTCCCGGTCACCGACCTGACCGCGCCCGGCAAGACCCTGCCGCACCGGGACATGTGGCGCCGGGTCACGGCCACCGGTACGTACGACACCCGGCACGAGATCGTCGTACGCCAGCGCACCGCCGCCGACGAGCAGTCCATCGGCTACTACGTCGTGACCCCTCTGGACCTCGGGGACGGCAGGTCGGTCCTGGTCAACCGCGGCTGGATCGCCTCCGGCCGGGACCTGACGAAGTTCCCCCACGTGCCCGCCGCACCCGCCGGGAAGGTCACCGTCACCGGCCGCATGATGGCCGACGAGACGACCGGATCCAGCGGCATCAAGGACACGGCCGGACTGCCGGACCGGATGTTCATGCTGATCAACAGCGAGCAGCAGGCCAAGCACCTGGGGCGCCCGGTGCTCGGCGGCTACATCGAGCAGACCGCGCCCGAGCCCGCCGGCGGCAAGCCGGAGCTGGTCCCCGCGCCGGACCACGACAGCATCGGTCCGCACATGGCGTACGCGGTCCAGTGGTGGCTGTTCGCCGCGGCCGTGCCCGTCGGGTGGTTCGTCCTGGTACGCCGCGAGCGCCGGGACCGGGCCGAGGCCGCGGCCAAGGAGGCCGCCGCCCGGGAAGCCGGTACGGACCCGGACGGCTCCGATGGCCCGGACGGTTCGGATGGCTCGGATACCCCGGTTGACCCGGGCAGTTCGAATGACTCGGACAAACCGGACGGCACGGATGGCTCCGCCGTCGCCACCGGACCGGTCGCCCGTACAGCCGCCGCCACCGAATAGCACCCCCGCCCAGCGGGAAGAAAGCGCTGAGTGCACGCAGATACCGAGGACGCATACAACGAGGACCCATACATCGAGGACTACGCACTCATCGGCGACCTGCAGACCGCCGCACTCGTCCGCCGCGGCGGTTCCATCGACTGGCTGTGTCTGCCCCGCTTCGACTCCGCCGCCTGCTTCGCCGCTCTCCTCGGTGACCGGGACAACGGGCACTGGCTGCTGGCGCCCGCCGCCCCCGACGCCCGCCCCCGGCGGTCCTACCGCGGTGACTCGCTGGTCCTGGACACCGTCTGGGAGACCCCCACCGGCGCCGTCAAGGTCACCGACTTCATGCCGCAGCGCGACCGGGCGCCCGACGTCGTCCGGATCGCCGAGGGCCTGCGCGGCAGCGTCGAGATGCACAGCGTCCTGCGGCTGCGCTTCGGCTACGGCCACGTCGTGCCCTGGGTGCGCCGCGCGCAGGGCTGCCGGGTCGCGGTGGCGGGCCCCGATTCCGTATGGCTGCGCACCGAACCCGAGGTCAAGACCTACGGGCAGGACTTCAGCACCCGTTCGGAATTCACCCTCGCCCCGGGCGAGCGGGTGACCGCCGTCCTGACCTGGCACCCCTCCCATGAGCCGCGCCCGCGCGTCATCGACCCGTACGAGGCGCTGGAGTCCACTGTGGAGGACTGGGAGGCGTGGGCCGCGCGCTGCCGGTACGACGGACCGCACCGCGCGGCCGTGCTGCGCTCCCTGATCACCCTCAAGGCGCTGACCTTCGCCCCCACCGGCGGCATCGTCGCGGCCCCCACCACCTCCCTCCCCGAGGAGCTCGGCGGCGTACGCAACTGGGACTACCGCTACTGCTGGCTGCGCGACTCCAGCCTGACCCTGAAGTCCCTGGTGTCCGCCGGCTACCTGGAGGAGGCCGCCGCCTGGCGCGACTGGCTGCTGCGCGCGGTGGCCGGCGATCCCGCCGACCTCCAGATCATGTACGGCCTGGGCGGCGAGCGGCGGCTGGCGGAGAGCGAACTGCCCTGGCTGAGCGGTTACGGCGGCTCCGTGCCCGTACGCACCGGCAACGCCGCCGTCGAACAGCGTCAACTCGACGTGTACGGCGAGGTGCTGGACTCCCTGCACATCGCGCGCACCGCCGGCCTGCCGGCCAAGCCGCACTCCTGGAGCATCCAGCGCGCACTGCTGGAGTTCCTGGAGGGCAACTGGCGCGAGCCCGACGAGGGGCTGTGGGAGGTCCGCGGGCCGTGCCGGCACTTCGTGCACTCCAAGGTCATGGCCTGGGTCGCGGCGGACCGCGCCGTCCGCGCGCTGGAGGCCCGGCCCACGCTGCGCGGGGACCCGGGGCGGTGGCGGGCGATGCGTGACACCGTCCACCGCGAGGTCTGCGAGCGGGGCTACGACCCGGAGCGCAACACCTTCACCCAGTCCTACGGGTCCGCCGAACTGGACGCCGCGACCCTGCTCATCCCCCGCCTGGGTTTTCTGCCGGGCAAGGATCCCCGGGTGATCGGTACGGTCGACGCGGTACGCCGGGAGCTGGGCGCCGACGGACTCGTGCGCCGCTACACCATCGACGGCGCCACCGCCGACGGCCTGACGATCGACGGGCTGCCCGGCAGCGACGGCGCCTTCCTCGTCTGCTCCTTCTGGCTCGCCGACGCGCTGTACCTGACGGGACGTGAGCACGAGGCCCGCGCGCTGTTCGAAAAGCTGCTGACGCTCCGCAACGACGTCGGGCTGCTGGCCGAGGAGTACGACCCCGCCTTCGGCCGCCAGCTCGGCAACTACCCGCAGGCGTTCAGCCACGTCGGCCTGATCCAGACCGCCTTCACCCTGTTCGGGTCCGCCGGGGCACACTGAGTCCATGGATCTTGGACTCACCGACCGGACGTACGTCATCACCGGTGCCACCCGCGGACTGGGCCTGGCCACCGCACAGGAGCTGATCGCCGACGGCGCGAACGTCGTGATCACCGGCCGCGGCGAGGAGAGCACACACGACGCGGCGAGCGCCCTGGGCGCCCGCGCGCTCGGCGTGCCGGCCGACAACGCCGACCCGGACACGGCCGCCCGGCTGATCGCTGCGGCCCGCGAGCGCTTCGGCCGTTTCGACGGCATCCTCATCAGCGTCGGCGGTCCCCCGCCGGGCTCCGCCGCCGACCTCACCGACGAGAAGTGGCAGGCGGCCTTCGACACGGTCTTCCTCGGCGCGGTACGGCTGGCCCGTACGGCGGCGGCCGAACTCGGCGAGGGCGGGGTGATCGGCTTCGTGCTCTCCAGCTCCGTACACGAACCGGTCCCGGGCCTGACCCTCTCCAACGGCCTGCGCCCGGGCCTGGCGGGCTTCGCCAAGTCCCTGGCGAACGAGGTGGGACCGCGCGGCATCCGGGTCCTGGGCCTGCTCCCGGGCCGTATCGCCACCGACCGGCTGCGCCAGCTCGACGAGCTGTCCACCGACCCGGAGGCCGCCCGCGCCCGCAACTCCGCCGCCATCCCCCTGCGCCGCTACGGCGACCCGCGGGAGTTCGGCCGCGCCGCCGCGTTCCTGCTGTCCCCGGCGGCCTCGTACGTCACCGGAGTCATGCTCCCGGTCGACGGCGGCGCCCGCCACGGCTTCTGACCGGGAGCGCCCGCCCATGACGACCGTTCCTCCTGGCCTGACGACCACACCGCGTCCGCCCGCCACCCTCCGCCTGGAGAAGATCACCGCCGACAACTTCGACGCCGCGATCGGCCTGAAGGTCCGTCCCGATCAGGAGCACCTGGTCGCGCCGGTCGTGAAGTCCCTCGCCGAGGCGTACGTCTCCGGCGACCTGGCCTGGCCCCGCCTCATCCTGGACGGCGAGCGGCCGGTCGGCTTCCTCATGGCCTTCTTCGGCGCCGACTTCGCCGGGGACGGCAAGGGCAGCGACCTCCGCTCGGGCCTGTGGCGCCTGAACATCGCGGCCGGCGAACAGGGCCGTGGTTACGGCCGCTTCGCGGTCGCCTCGGTGGCCGCCGAGATCCGCCGCCGCGGCGGCACCCGGCTCACCACCACCTGGCACCCCGGCGAGGGCGGCCCCGAGGGCTTCTACCTGGGGCTCGGATTCCGGCCGACAGGGGAGATGAGCGGGGACCAGAAGGTGGGTGAGCTGGAATTGGACTGATGTCGCAGGTAGTGGGAGGTGCCGCGCGCGGGCACGGAGTGGCCGGGCGGTTCGTCATGCCCGGCTCCGTCAGGCCCGCTCCGTCAGGCCGGCTTCCAGCGCGCGAACGCCTCCCGCACCTCGCGGGGGGCGTGTGCGAGCGCGGCGGGGTCGGGTTCGGCCGGGGTGACGTGGGGAAGGTGGACGACGAGGTCGAAGGCTTCCAAGGGGTTCACATCGGCGTACAGGCCGCCGAAGCGCTGCCGGGAGATCGTCCGCAGGGTCTCGGTGTCGGTCGCTGACAACCGCCGCAGATCGGTGGCGAAGGGCCCGTCGTGGCTCGCCGCCATGAGCGCGTCCAGGCTTCCCGGCCGGGGCTCCTCCATGTCCACGAAGAACTCACCGGCGGCGAACCCGTCCGCGTCCGTGGTGAGGGTGGCGCCGGTCGCCGAGGTCGTACCGATGACCAGGTAGTCCCCGCCCAGTTGTCCGGCGAGCCGCATGCCCATCGTGGTGGCCCGGGGAAGGCCCGGAAGGGCCAGGGGGCAGCGCTGGATGTGTCCGTTGTGGGCGGTCAGCACGATCCGGTCCTCCCGGTCGAGGATCCACCGGACCGTGTCGGCCATCGCGCCGTCACGGAGGTCGTGCTGCCGGCCGTCGGGCCTGCCGCTCGCCAGCTCCCGGATCACCGCGTCGAGGGTGACGGTGAGGTGGAGCGAACGGTACGCCCATTCATACGCGTCCACGGTCGTCCGCCGCAGGTGGTCCGCGCGCCGGTCCGTCATGCGCGCGAGGAGCGCGGCGAGCCCCGCCGTCAGCGCGTCCTTGGCCTCGGGGGCGAGTTCCGCGTAGGCGGCCAGGGCCCGGGGGCGGAGAACGGTGACGGCGCGGCGAAGACGGAGGCCAGCTCCCGCAGGGCCGGATCGGTATGGAATCCGGGGTCGGCCTCCGCGAGATAGGCGGTTACGGCGTCCAGCCCGGGCAGCAGGGACACCACGGAGCCGGGCAGGTCGATGCCGTAGAAGCGGACCGGCGAGGAGGCGGTGCGGTTGTGCTGCCGCATCCACTCCAGGTGGTCGCGCATCTGCGTCCACAGGCCCATGAGCGAGGTCATGCCGTGCGCCATGACCGGGCCGAGCCGGTGCGGGTCCGCGAAGCCGTCCCCGTCGCCTCTTACATCGTCGCTTCGTGCATCGTCGCCTCGTGCGCCGACGTCTCGTACGCGGTCGCCTCGTGCATCGTCGCTTTGTGCGCCGTCGCCTCGTGCGCCGTCGCCGCGTACCCAGTCGTCGGTCAGCCGGCTCTCGGTGAATCCCGACTCCGTCGCGTAGGCGCTGAACCCGTGCCGCTGGACCAGGTGGCGCAACAGCCGGTGGCGCAGTTCGTAGAACTCGCGGTTGTAGTGCGCGGGCTCACCGATCGCCACGACCCGTGCGTCGCCGATCGCCCGGTCCAGCCATCCGAGGTCGTCCGGCGACCCCGCGGGGGCCGGCGGGGACAGAGGCTGGACCGCCTCGGCACTCAGCCGGGCCGGCGCGGACGAAGGGGGGTTCGGCGTCGAAGGCGGATTCGGCGTCACTGGTGGCTCCCTCGCGATTCAGGAGAAGACGGCCCGGCTCCGGAAACCCGGGCTGCATTCCCATTTTTGGGAACGGTACCAGATGTGGGACCGTGCGGGGATGGACACTCTTGACCTGCTGCTGCACCCCGTACGGCTGCGCATCGTGCACGCCATGTCCGGCGACCGGACCCGTACGACGTCCGAGCTGTGCGTGCACCTCCCCGATGTCCCCAAGACGACCGTGTACCGGCACGTGGGCCTGCTCGCGGAGGCGGGAGTGCTGGAGGTCGAGGACGAACAGCGGGTGCACGGCGCGGTCGAACGCCGCTACCGGCTGCACCGGGCGCGGACGGTGATCGACCGGGAGACGGCCGCGTCGATGACCCTGAGCGAGCATCGCCAGGGGTTCGCGGCAGCCATGGCCGCCCTGCTCACGGAGTTCAACGCCTACCTCGACCGGGATCACGCGGACCCGTCCGCCGACTCGGTCTCCTACCGGCAGTTCCCGCTCTGGCTCGACGAGGCGGAACTCGCCGAACTGATCGGTGACCTCGTCGGCGCCATCACGGCCAAGATGCACAACAAACCCGCGCCGGGCCGCAGGCCCCATCTGCTGAGCACGATCCTGTTCCCGACGGGGGAACCGGCCCACGAGTGAGCCGGCGGGCGTGTCAGCTCACCCGTATGGCTCGCCTGTTCAGCTCGCCTGTTCAGCTCACCCGTTCGGCGCGGTGCCTGACCGCGCGCAGCCGGACCTCGGCCGGGAGACGGGACAGGCCGGCCGAGTGACGGGCCCGGGTGAGTGCCTCGTCGGTGAGGCGGGTGACCACGGTGGCGGGCTCCGCGTGGGGGCCAGGGCGAGGCCGATACGCATACGGGGTTCCCGGCGCCGGCCGGCCAGCAGGACGTGGGCCCGCTCCACCCCCTCCACCGATCGGGAGTCCGCCTCCACCACGGCCTCCAGGGCCCGGCCGCGCAGCAGCGCGCCCTCGCCGTCACCGCTGTCGATGAGGACCTCCCGCACGCGGTGGCGCCGGAACTGGGCGAGCAGCCACCACAGGGCGAGCAGGACCAGGACGGCCAGCGCGGCGATGACCACCGGCCACCACCAGCCGTGGCCGGTCCAGCGCCGGCGGTCCGCTTCGGTGAGCAGCACCTCGCCGGGCCCGGCCCACGGCCACCGGTCGGGCAGCCCGAAGCCCCACCGGCCCGGCAGGTCGAGCCCGCCCAGCAGGACCAGCCCGCCGGTGCCCAGGAGCAGCAGCCCGGTCAGCGCGAGGAGGACCCGGTTGACCGTTCTGAGGACCTTGCGCATCGCGTGCTCACCCCTTCTTCACCGAGCGGCGTACCCGTACGGACAGGGCGAGCCGCCGCTGGAGCCCCAGTTGAGCCAGGCCGTCCTCCACCGCCGTGTGCAGGTCGCCCCGTACCTCCTCCAGCGGGCGGAAGTGCGAGACGGCCCGGGTCCTGGCCCTGCGGCGGCCGACGGACACCCGTACGGACTGGACGCCGGGGACCTCCATGGCCCGGTCGCGCAGCACCAGCGCCGCCGCCGAACGGTCCAGCGCGCCCCGGACGTCCGGCGTCCGGCGCGTCATCGGCAGTACGGCGCGCAGGCCCGGGGTCAGCGCCAGCGTCAGCAGCCACAGGCCGAGGACGACGGCCACGGCCGCGCCGGCCAGCACCCACGGGTCGTCCAGGTGGCGGGTCGCCAGTTCCTCGGCGAGCCGTCTGCGCCAGGCCATGGCCGGGCGGTCGGCGCGTACCGCGGCCACGTCGTACAGCAGCAGTCCGGCCGCGCCGAGCAGCACCAGCGCCACCAGCGCGGCCGGTACCCTGCGGACCGCCCAGAAGCGCCCGGAGCGCCCGGAGTGCTCCACGGGGCGGTCCGGTGCGGCGCCGGGGGACGCGGCGTCAGAAGCGGTGGTCCCAGAGGCAGTGGTGCCAGAGGCAGTGGTGCCAGAGGCGGTGGTGTCAGGCGATGCAGCGGCGGTGTCAGGGGGTGTTTCCGGGGTTTTCTTCAGGGTCAGGGGGCGGCGCGGGTCCCCCGGGCGGCCGGTGCCCTCGTCGCTCATCGCACCCTCCCCCGCCCGCCCGCTCCGCCGTCCGCGGCGACCGCAGCCGTTCGACCTCGACCGCCACCTCGGGCACGTCCATGCCCGCCAGCGCCCGTACGCGATCGGTGACATGACGCCGTACCGCGCCGCACCGGGCCCCGATGTCGCAGGGGTAGGACAGCTCCAGGGCCACCCGTACCCGTGCCTCCCCCAGGTCCTGCCGGCCCTCGCGGCGACGTACGGTCACCGTCGCGTGGGCGTCGGTGGGGTCGGTGGTGGCGGCACGCAGTGCCTCACGCGCGGCCCGGGCAGCGATCTTCGCCACGACCCGGTCCGCGATCCTCGTCGCGCCGCGCCCGGCCGCCTCGACGGCGGGAGCCCTGGCGGCTGTGGCGGCCGTGGCGGCCGGGAGCACCGTCGCCACCGGGCCTCACCGCCGCCGGGCGTCGCGGTCGCCGGTGCGCGTACGGAAGAACTCGCCGGGCTCCAGGTCCCCGTCCAGGAGCCGCCCGACGAAGAAACCGACGACGCCGAGCGCCGCCACCAGCAAAAACGCTCCGAAGCCGCCGAAGTATCCGGCGAAGCCCAGCGCCATTCCGGCCAACAGACCAGCCACGGCCATGTTCATCACGCCCTCCTTCGCTACCGCTCCGGACGGTCCCGCGCGCTCGCGCGGTCCCGCACCTCCACGCCGTACCGCGCCCTCATGCCTTACTGGAGCCTGGGCTGTTCGCTCTCGTCGTCCTCTTCGTCATCGGGCAGCTTCACGTCGCTGACGGCGATGTTGACCTCGACGACCTCCAGGCCGGTCATCCGCTCGACGGCGGAGATCACGTTCTCGCGTACGCCCGCGGCCACATCCGCGATGGGCACGCCGTACTCCACGACGATCTCCAGGTCCAGGGCGGTCTGCACCTCACCGACCTCGGCCTTGACCCCGCGGGTGACGGACTTGCCGCCGCCGGGCACCCGGTCGCGGACGGCGCCGAGCGTACGGGCGAAGCCGCTGCCCATCGCGTGCACCCCCATGACGTCCCGGGCCGCGAGTCCGGCGATCTTCTCCACGACGCCGTCGGCAATGGTCGTACGCCCCCGCGACGCGGGGTCGCCGCCGCCCCGCTTTCCGCCCGTCGCCTTCTGTGGTTCCTCGCCCTTCGGCTGCTGGCCGGCGGACTCCGACTGGCTGCGCTGCGCGGTCTCACTCATCGCCGATCGCCCCTTTCGCCGATCGTCCCTTTCCGGGGGGAGAAGCACTCTTGGCTCCGTTTCCCACATTAGGTGCGCTTCCCCGGGACCGCTGCGGGAATGCGGCAGCGGAGTGCAGCCGGGCGCCCACGGCGCGCCCGGGGCGCGAGAAGAGTGCGGTGGGAGCGCACCGGGAAGGCGCTGGGAGTCCGCCGGGAGTGCGGTGGGAATGCGCCGGGAGCGGGTCCGGCGACGGCGTTCGGGGGGATCGGCCTGCCACGGGGACGACAGTGCGGCAGGGTGGAAAGACCGTAGGACCGTACGGAAAAGGGGTGACGGCCGGATGGACGCGGACCAGTTGGTACGGACCGTACGACAGCAGCTCGGGCTCGGCCGGGTGCTGCCGCTCGGCGGCCCCGGCGACGGCTCCTGGATCACCGAACAGGCAGCCGCCGCGGCCCTGCGCGAAGCGGCCGGGGCTCTGCCGGGCATCCGTCCGGGCCGGCTGCGGCTGTCCCTGGCCGACCCGGACGTGGCGCCGCGAGCGGCCGTACCGCCGCCGCCCAGCGCGCTGCCGCCGGGGCCGCTGCGCATCACGGCGGACTTCTCGGCCGGGCCGGACCGGCCGGTGCCCGTCACCGCCGGACTGCTCCGTGAGGCCCTGCTGGCGCGGGCGGCCGACGGGCTGGGGCTGGTGGTGGCCGCGGTGGATCTGCGGGTCACCGCGCTGCTGGAGGAGGGAGAAGCTGCGGGGGCTGCCGGGGCTGTGCGGGCCTGGGGAACCGCCTCGGGGACCGGGGAGGTTTTGGACGATCCGCCGGCCGGGCGCACGGCCGGGGATGCGGGCGCGGGCCCGGAGGGAGGGCCGGCCGCGGACCCGGCCGACGAGGTGACGCGTGCGGTCCTACGGGTTCCCGGTGTCTCCAGGCCGGCGCCCGTCCTGGGCGGCTCGTCACAGGCGGTACGCCGGGAGCCGGGTCATGTGCTGGTGCAGGTGGCCGCGGGCGCGGGGCGCCGGACGCTGGACGTGGCGCTGGCCGTACGGCAGGCGGCGGCGGACGCGGCCCCCGGACCGGTCACGGTCGCGGTGCTGATCACCGCCGTCGACGCCGCCTGACCGCTACGGCATCACCGCCGACCGCCGCGTCCGACCGCGGGGCCGGAGCCGCGCCCGTACGCGCCTGCTTCCGCCCGTACGCCTGCTCCCGCCCGTACGGCCTACTCCCCCAGGCCCGCCAGGTCCCGCAGCCGCCGTGCCTGCGCGGCCCGTTCCGCGGCGCGCTGCTCCTCGTATGGTCGAGAGACCGCGCCCGCCAGCAGGGCCTTGGTCTCGATGACGGCGTCGCGCGGCGCGGCCGTGAGCGCCGCCGCCAGGTCCGCCACCGCGCCGTCCAGTTCACCGGCCGGCACCACGAGGTTGGCCAGGCCCGTGCGCTCGGCCTCGTCCGCGTACACGAAACGCCCGGTGACGCAGATTTCCAGGGCGCGCGCATAGCCCACCAGCGCGACCAGCGGGTGGGTGCCGGTCAGGTCCGGCACCAGCCCCAGGCTGGTCTCCCGCATCGCGAACTGCGCGTCCTGCGCGCACACCCGCAGGTCGCAGGCGAGCGCGAGCTGGAAGCCCGCTCCGATCGCGTGTCCCTGGACGGCGGCCACCGACACCAGGTCCGGGCGCCGCCACCAGGTGAACGCTTCTTGGTAGCCGGCGATGGCGGCGTCCAGTTCCGCGTCGGAACCGCGCGCGAGGTCGAGGAAGGACGGTTCGCCCTCGAAGCCCTCGGGGGTGAACGCCTGGCGGTCCAGGCCCGCGGAGAAGGACTTGCCCTCGCCGCGTACCACGACGACCCGTACGTTCCCCGGCAGCAGCGATCCCGCCTCGGCCAGTGCCCGCCACATGGCGGGCGACTGCGCGTTGCGCTTGGCCGCGTTGGCGAGGGTCACCGTGGCGATCGCGTCGTCCACGGTGAGCCGCACACCGTCCTTGTCGAGCAGAGTCATGGATTGCCTCCGAGTCAGCCGACCACACCCGTGCGCGCGGGAGTGAACCGGCACGCACGCGCTTAAGTGACTGAACAGTAACCACCCGGTCGTCTGCTCGACCGACCGGGTGGCACCATCGGCTGTCCCGGAAGCGCTGTACGCCTCGTGTCAGGCCGAGGCGGCCTTCTTGCCCCTTGTCGCTCCGCCGCGTCCCCGCAGGATCACACCGGATTCGGTGAGCATCCGGTGGACGAACCCGTAGGAGCGGCCGGTCTCTTCGGCCAGCGCCCGGATGCTTGCACCGGAGTCGTACTTCTTCTTCAGGTCTGCCGCGAGCTTCTCGCGCGCGGCGCCGGTAACCCGGCTGCCCTTCTTCAGAGTCTCGGCCACCCGTGCCTCCTCATGGGAAGTGCGCTCTGGACTCTCATGATCACCCCTCCCGGGCTTCCTGGCCACCCATTCAGCAAGGTCCGTAGGACATCGTTTGCCGTCAAGGGCGCCGGATTGACGCCGGGAATCAGATATTCCGCTTGCGGTGTACGCCGCCGTGAAGCGACAGCCACAGGGAAGCAGCAGGTCAAGCGGTACGGGAGGGAACAGGTGAAGGCCGGGCCGGTGGGGCCCGGCCTTCCCGGGAAGACTCGCCGGTGTACGAGCCGTTCTCACTCAGATGATGGATCACGCCTCGGCCGAATGATCCATACGGCCTTGATCAGGCCAGCGCCACAAGGTCGGCGTAGTCCGGGCCCCACAGGTCCTCGACGCCGTCCGGCAGCAGGATGATGCGCTCCGGCTGGAGGGCGTCCACCGCTCCCTCGTCGTGCGTCACCAGCACCACGGCGCCGGTGAAGGTGTGCAGCGCGCCCAGGATCTCCTCGCGGCTGGCCGGGTCGAGGTTGTTCGTCGGCTCGTCCAGCAGCAGCACGTTGGCGGAGGAGACGACCAGGGTGGCCAGCGCCAGCCGGGTCTTCTCGCCACCGGAGAGCACCCCGGCGGGCTTGTCGACGTCGTCGCCGGAGAAGAGGAAGGAGCCGAGCGTCTTGCGGATGTCGACCAGGTCCATGTCCGGGGCGGCCGAGCGCATGTTCTCCAGGACCGTACGGTCCGGGTCCAGCGTCTCGTGCTCCTGGGCGTAGTAGCCCAGCTTCAGGCCGTGGCCGGGGCGGACCTCGCCGGTGTCGGGCTTCTCGACGCCGGCCAGCAGCCGCAGCAGGGTCGTCTTGCCCGCGCCGTTGAGCCCGAGGATGACCACCCGCGAACCCTTGTCGATGGCCAGGTCGACGTCGGTGAAGATCTCCAGCGAGCCGTAGGACTTGGACAGGCCCTCGGCGGTGAGCGGGGTCTTGCCGCACGGCGCCGGGTCCGGGAAGCGCAGCTTGGCGACCTTGTCGGCGGCCCGCACCTCCTCCAGGCCGGCCAGCAGCCGCTCTGCGCGCCGGGCCATGTTCTGCGCGGCGACGGTCTTGGTGGCCTTGGCCCGCATCTTGTCGGCCTGGGAGTTGAGCGCTGCGGCCTTCTTCTCGGCGTTGGCACGCTCGCGCTTGCGGCGCTTCTCGTCGGCCTCGCGCTGCTGCTGGTAGAGCTTCCAGCCCATGTTGTAGATGTCGATCTGGGCGCGGTTGGCGTCCAGGTAGAAGACCTTGTTGACGACCGTCTCGACCAGGTCGACGTCGTGGGAGATGACGATGAAGCCGCCGCGGTAGGTCTTGAGGTAGTCGCGCAGCCAGGCGATGGAGTCGGCGTCCAGGTGGTTGGTCGGCTCGTCCAGGAGCAGGATGTCGGAGTCCGAGAAGAGGATGCGGGCCAGCTCCACGCGGCGGCGCTGACCGCCGGAGAGCGTGTGGAGAGGCTGGTTGAGGATGCGGTCGGGCAGGCCCAGGCTGGCGGCGATGGTCGCGGCCTCCGCCTCGGCGGCGTAACCGCCCTTGGTCAGGAACTCCGTCTCCAGGCGCTCGTACTTCTTCATCGCCTTCTCACGGGTGGCGCCCTTGCCGTTCGCCATCCGGTCCTCGTTCTCGCGCATCTTGCGCAGCACGCTGTCCAGCTCGCGGGCGGAGAGGATGCGGTCGCGGGCGAGCACGTCCAGGTCACCGGTGCGCGGGTCCTGCGGGAGATAGCCGACGTCGCCGGAGCGGGTGACCGTCCCGGCGGCGGGGGCACCCTGTCCGGCCAGCACCTTGGTGAGCGTGGTCTTGCCCGCGCCGTTGCGGCCGACCAGGCCGATGCGGTCGCCCTTGGCGACACGGAAGGACGCGGACTCGATGAGGACACGGGCGCCGGCGCGCAGCTCAAGGCCGGAGGCGGTGATCACGGAAAGACTCCAGGGCAGGTAAGGACAGCGGGAAGGACGGGATGAACACCACCGTGCGCGGCGCGCCACCGAAGAGGGTGGGGCCGGGCGACGGGCGGGCCGGCGCCGTCTAATGCACGAGGAGAATTGCCATGGAAACCAGTCTAGCGGTGGGCTGCAACCAGTTTTCCCGGGCCGTCGGTCTCGCGCGCCGGGGGTGCGGGGGGGTGCCCGCGGACGCACGGAGGTGCCTGCGGACGTCCGCAGGTGCCCGTCGGCCGACGGTCCCGGCCCGTCTCCGGCCCGGCCTCCGGGCGGGTATCCGGCCAGGTCCGGGGCCCGGCGCCCGGTGTCCGGCGGGCGTTGTCAGACCCCGGTGCAAGACTGTGACACAGATCGCACGACAGGCCGAAGAAGAGACCGTACGAAGGACGGTGATCATCATGGCCGACACCGCAACGGGTGCGCCCACCCTCTTCCCCACGCTGCTCTACCGGGACGCCAAGGCGGCCATCCGGCAGCTCACCGAAGGGTTCGGTTTCACCCGCGACGCACTGTACGAGAGCGAGGACGGCACGGTGCTGCACGCCGAGCTGTCCTACGGCAACGGCACGGTGATGCTGGGCTCCAAAGGGCACGGCGGCGTCTACGGCGAGGCGATGCGGGACGCGGGGCCGGCCGGTGTCTATGTCGTCGTCCAGGACCCGGACGCGCACCACAAGCGGGCCGAGCAGGCCGGGGTGGAGATACTGACGCCGCCCACGGACCAGGAATACGGCTCGCGGGACTACACGGCCCGTGACGCCGAGGGCAACTTGTGGACCTTCGGGACGTACACACCGGGGGCGACCCTGAGCTGACGGCCGGCCGGTCTGCCGGGCTCGGCCGCCGGTACGGTCAGGTGGGCCGGGCCGCCGATACGGTGCGGTGCGGTGCGTCCGGCCGCCCCGCCCGGTTCACACCCCGCCGGTGTGGACCTGGAAGGCGGCCCGGCGGACGGCCTTGGCCAGGGCCGGGTCGGGGTGTGCCGCGGCCAGCGCGACCAGGACCTGCACGGTGCGCGGGTGCCCCACGGCCCGTACCTCTTCCAGGAGGCGCGGCACCGAGCCCTGGACCGCCGAGTCGAGGTGGCGGACCAGGAGCTGGCTCTCGCCGTGGTCCGCGACGGCCGCGGCGGTGTCCACCCACAGCCAGGTGGCCTCCTCGCGGGTCAGGACGTCCGGCGCGGTCTCCGGGTCGCCGCCCTCGTGTTCGACCAGCCACAGCAGGGCGTACGGCCGCAGGCCCGGCTCCTCGGCGGCGGCGCGCACGGCGGGCTCGGCGGGCGCGCCGACCGCGCGCAGCGCCTCGAAGGCCAGGCCGCGCAGCAGGGCGTCCTCGCCCCGGGCCACCTCCAGCAGCTCCTCGACGGCGCTGCCGACGGACCGGGCCGCCAGCCAGGCCCGGTATTCGGCGCGGGCCGGGCCCGGGGTCAGACGGGCGCAGCCGCGCAGCATCGCCTCGGCGGAGCGTTCGATGTTGCCGGCCGGGCTCTGGGCCGCGACACAGATCTGTTCCAGCTTGACCCACACCGACCAGTTGCCGAGGGGGGTGAGCAGCGCCTCGCGCTCGGCGGGTACGCCGGTCTTCGCACCGCCGCGCACCACGAGCGCTCCCACGGTCGAGAGCCCGTCCAGCGCCCAGTCCAGGAGCGCCGCCAAGGGCACCCCGGCCGGGTCGCCCGGCGTCCCTTCCCGGCCGCCCGGCGCGCCGCCGTCCTCCCCCTCGCCGCCCGCCTGTCCGTACAGGACCTCGCAGCGCTCCGTACGCAGCTCGGCGACGCGCTGGCCGAGCAGGTCCAGCAGGACCGGCAGCCGGACCGGGCCGGCCGACAGGTGCAGCAGCGAGAGCAACTGCGGTACGGCCTCGACGACTTCGGCGACGACGGTCGGCGCGGCGCCGGGGGGCGTGGGGCGCGCCAGCGACCAGGCGTCGAAGAGCGCGACCCAGCCGCGCAGCGCCGCCGCGTCGTCGCGGTCCCAGGCACGCAGCCGCCACCCGGGCCGGGCCAGGCCCTGGTGCAGCTCGATCAGCCCGGCCAGCCTGGCCCGGTCCCAGTCCGCGCGCACCTGCCGCGGCGTCAGTTCCAGTCCGGCGGCGGCCCGCTCCACGACGGCCTCCGGAAGTGCCCCGTCCGCTCCGGCCCGCACTCCGGCCTTGGATCCGCCCCGGCCGCCGTCGGCCCAGCGGGCCAGCCGGACGGCTCCGGCGAGGCAGCTCCGGGCCTGCCGCGCCAGTTCGGCGGGTGGCGGCATGCCCGCGGGGGGCCGGGGCGCCGGCCGGGCGGCCCGGGTGCTCACCGCCCGGCGGGCAGCGGCGATCGGTTGACGGGGGACCAGTCGGAGCCGGGAGTCGCGCGGAGTACGGGACGTCACAGGAGCAGTCTTGCCGCTGACGGCCCGAAAGCCCAATCGGAACCCGTCCTGCGCCTTGTGGGCCGGCGCGTGCTCTTCCCCGGCCGGGGCCGCCCGGCCCGGCCGCGACGGTGCGGCGGGCCATCCGGCCGGGGCCGTACGACCGTACGGGGAGAGCCGTGCGGCCGGGTCCGCGCGAAGAGACCGTACGAGCGGGTCCTTGCGAACGAGAACGAACAGGACCGTGCGAAGGGGACCGTACGAACGGGATGGCGCGAAGGGGACCGTACGCATGCAAGGGGCCGTACGAACAAGCAGGGCCGTCCGGCCGGGGCTACATGAGCGGCGTCAGGAAGCGGCGCAGCGTCTCTTCGTAGGCGGAGGGCGCAGTGTTCCACATGGCGGCGTGCTGGGCCTGCGCGAAGGGGTGGAGGGTGACCAGGTCGGGGCGGCGGGCGGCCAGTTCCCGGGACGGCCCCCACGGGGCGATGGTGTCGTCCGGCCCGTGCAGGAGGAGGGTCGGCACGGACAGCAGGGCGGGGTCGGTGGCCCCGGCCAGCCGGTCCGAGTGCAGGCCGGTACTCCCCTCGGCGGCGCGTACGGCCAGGCTCAGCAGGGGGCGCGGGGTGCCGCGGGCGGCGGCCAGGGCCCGTACGGTGGCCTGCCAGTCGAGGATCGGGGAGTCCAGGATCAGGCCCCTGATGTGGTGGCGCAGCGCGGAGTTGGCGGCGGCGTGCAGGGCCATGGAGGCGCCGGTGGACCAGCCGTACAGGACGACGCGGCGGGCGCCGTGGCGGACGGCGTGGCGGATCGCGGCGTCCAGGTCGCGCCACTCGGAGTCGCCGAGGTGGCTGACGCCGTCGGTGGAGCGCGGGGCGCCGGCGTCGTTGCGGTAGGCGAGGTCCAGTACGGGGAGCCGGTAGCGGTGCAGGAAGGGCATGACGATCATGGGGTGCTCGCGGGTGGTGCCCAGGCCGTGCGCGATGATGACCCACAGGTCCCGCGAGCCGGGCACGAACCAGGCCGGGAGCGGGCCCAGTTCGCCGGGGACCTCGACGTCGGAGCACTCCAGTTCCAGCGCCTCGCGCGGGTGGCCGGTGTAGACCTGCGGGGTCAGCCGCATCCGGGCGCCGGGGCGCGGCGCGCCCTTGCTGACGCGCAGCAGACGGCGTACGACGGCGCCGGCGGGGTGCGGGGCGTCCTCGGCCAGCGGGCCCACGACCGCGTGGCAGCCGTCGCCGGTCAGCCCGTACGTGCCCGGCCGCAGGGCGGCGGCGTTGCGGTCGAGGGTGATCCAGCCGTCGGCGACGGCCTGCACGGTGATCCGTGGATCACCGGGAAAGGGCAGGCCGGACGGTGTTCTCAGGGCGGCGTCGCTGGCGTACCGGCCGACCGCCAGCGCGGTCGCGCCGGCCCCGATCACGGTGGTTGCGGTCGCTGCCGCCACGGTTCCCAGACGCATCCTCCTTAGTGTGGGCAGGGCCGGCGGATGCGGCCAGTGGGCGGCGGCGCGCGAGTGATCCATGGGGCACGCGTGCCCACGGACCGCGCGTCCATGACAGCGGGCCCGCCCGGAAGGCGGGCGGATGGTCTTCGCAGGCGTGTGGTCATCGCGGGCGGATGCCCGTTGCGGGCGGGTGGTCATCGCAGGCGGATGGTCATTGGGGGCGGCGCTGTCCGTACCCCCGGAGTTTCTCGCCCACCTCCCGCACCTGCTCCGCGGAGAGCAGCGCCGGCTCACGCCCCGGTACGGAACTGGCCGCGAGCCACACGCGGCACATCCATTCGAGCTGGGCGGTGCGGTCGTACGCCTGGTCCAGGGTGGTGCCGTAGGTGACGGTGCCGTGGTTGCGCAGGAGGCAGCCGGTACGGTCGCGCAGCGCGCCGAGCATGTTCTCGGCCAACTCCTCGGTGCCGTACAGCGCGTAGGGGGCGACACGGACGGGGCCGCCGAGAGCCGCGGCCATGTAATGGATCAGGGGGAGCTCGGTGACCAGGGTGGAGACGGCGGTGGCGTGGGCCGCGTGGGTGTGCACGATCGCGGTGGCGCCGGTGGTGCGGTAGACCGCCAGGTGCATGGGGAGTTCGCTGGTGGGTTCCAGGGCGCCGGCGGTCCGGCGGCCGTCGAGGTCCACGGCGGTGAGGTCGCCGGGGCCCAGCCGGTCGTAGGGGACGCCGCTGGGCGTGACGAGAACCTGATCCCCGACACGTACGGACACATTGCCCGACGTGCCGACGACCAGCCCGTCGGCGACCGTGCGCCGGGCCGTGGCGACCAGATCGCGCCAGGCGCCCTCGATGGCTTCCCGCTCCGTCATACGGATCCCTTTCCCGTGCGCTGTGGCGTGTCGGGCCTGTCGGTCGACACCGTACGGGCGGGGCGGACGGCGGGACAGGGCGGGCGCCGGGCGCGGACGACGATCCTCCGGTATTCGGGCGTTCCCGTCATATACCGATACATCATCTCCTACAAGGCATTGGCCGGAGATCGACCGCCTTCTAGGGATCATCCGGTAGCCTCTGGTGGATTTGTCATGGACGCCGTTTTCCGGGGGGAACAATGGCTCGTGATCATCAGCCGCTCCACTCACCGGACCATTCAGCGACAGCCACCCACCCGTCGTACCTCGACCGCCGCGACCGCCGCGATCGGCGCGGCCGGCGCGCCCTGCTCGCCGTCTCCGTCGTAGCCGCCACACTCGGTACCACCACCCTCGCCGCGGCCCCCACCGCCTTGGCCGCCCCCATCCGGCTCAGGGGCCACGACGTCTCCGCGCACCAGAAGAACGTCGACTGGCACAGCGCCAGGGCCAAGGGCGCGCGCTTCGTCTACGTCAAGGCCACCGAGGCGCTCTCCTACCGGAACCCCTACTTCCGCCAGCAGTACAACGGCTCCCGGCGGGCCGGCCTGGTGCGTGGCGCGTACCACTTCGCGGTGCCGACCGCCTCCTCCGGCACCGCGCAGGCCCGGTACTTCCTGCGCAACGGCGGCCGGTGGTCGGCCGACGGCTGGACGCTGCCGCCCGCACTGGACATCGAGCACAACCCGTACAACAGAAAGAACCCCTGCTTCGGGATGAGCCGGGCCGCCCTGGTCCGGTGGATCGGGGCGTTCAGCCGGGAGGTCCGGCGCGGTACGGGCCGGACGCCCGTGATCTACACCACGGCCCGGTGGTGGAACGGCTGCACCGGTGGCAACCGGTCCTTCGGCCGCACCCACCCGCTGTGGCTGGCCGACTGGCACGGCGCCGCCGGTCCGCTGCCCGCCGGCTGGTCGTTCGTGAGCTTCCGGCAGTACGCCGACGACGGCGCGCTGCCCGGTGACCAGAACCGGTGGAACGGCTCGGTGGCGCAGCTCAAGAGGTTCGCCAGAGGATGAGGACGAGGCCCTGGCCGAGACCCCGATCGAAGCCCTGATCGAGGCCCTGATCGAAAGCCCGGCCGGGAACGTGACCGGGAACCGGGTGACGGGAAAGCGTCCGCCACACGGCCGCCGGACGTCCGCCACACCGCCCCCGCGTGAACACCCCGCGGGGGCATCACCGTCACGCCCGCCTCAGTTCACCTTCCGTTCACCCTCCGTCCGTACGGTCCGAGCGTCATTGACCATCGAACTGATTGCCTGGGTGAATGGAACACATCACGCTTCTCATCGGGATCGTGATCGTCACGGCCTTGGTGTTCGACTTTACGAACGGCTTCCACGACACGGCCAACGCCATGGCCACCACCATTTCCACCGGGGCACTGCGGCCCAAGACAGCGGTGGCGATGTCGGCGGTCCTCAACCTCGTCGGCGCGTTCCTGTCCGTGGAGGTCGCCAAGACCATCTCCGGCGGCATCATCGACGAGACCGCCGGAATCAGACCGGAAGTGATCTTCGCCGGCCTGGTCGGCGCGATCGTCTGGAATCTGCTCACCTGGCTGGCGGGGCTGCCCTCCAGCTCCTCCCACGCCCTCTTCGGCGGGCTGATCGGCGCCACGCTGGTCTCCGTCGGCACCGGCGGCGTCCACGGCTCCGCCGTGGTGATGAAGGTCCTGATCCCGGCCGTGGCCGCGCCCGTCGTCGCCGGTCTGGCCGCGATGGCGGCGACCCGCCTCACCTACCGTCTGGCGCGCCACCACGACGAGGAGGACACCGCCAAGGGCTACCGCGCCGGGCAGATCGCCTCGGCGGCGCTGGTCTCGCTGGCCCACGGCACCAACGACGCGCAGAAGACGATGGGTGTGATCACCCTCGCGCTGATCACCGGCGGCGTCCTCGCCCCGCACTCCGACCCGCCGCTGTGGGTCATCGCCTCGGCCGGTCTGGCCATCGCCGCCGGCACGTACTTGGGCGGCTGGCGGATCATCCGTACGATGGGCAAGGGCATCACCGACATCCAGCCGCCGCAGGGCTTCGCCGCCCAGACCGGCGCCGCGGCCACCATCCTGGCCTCCTCGAACCTGGGCTTCGCGCTCTCCACCACCCAGGTCTGCTCCGGTTCGGTCATGGGCGCGGGCCTGGGCCGCAAGGGCGGCGTGGTGCGCTGGTCCACGGCGGGCCGCATGGTCATCGCCTGGGGGCTGACGCTGCCGGCCGCCGGTCTGGTCTCGGCGGGTGCCGCCTTCCTGGCGGGCCGGGGCGACTGGGGTGTCGCGGCCGTCGCCGTCCTCGCGCTCGCCGCCTGCGGCGCGATCTGGTGGGCCTCGCGCCGCAAGCCGGTGGACCACACCAACGTCAACGAGACCCCGGCCACCGCGGACGCCGGGACCGGCCCGGCCGCCGAGCCGGCGGGCGTGGTCACCACCGCGCTGCGCGCCGTCTCCCCGCCGCCCGCCGGCCCGGTACCCCGCGCGCCGGCCGCGGCCACGGCGACGGTTCCGACGGCCGGCGCGCAAGAGCCGCACGAGCCCGTCGCCCCGCCCCGCCCGCCGCGGCCACGGCCGCCGGCTGACCGCCCCCTCCCCCGCACTTCCCGCACCCAAGGAATGACACCCGCATGAGCATCGACTGGGCAGCTCTGGGCCAGGTCTTCGGCGTCACCCTCGTGGTGACGGTCGGGATCGTGGGTCTGTTCACCGTCGGCATCGTCGGCACGTCCCGCAAGCGCCGGCCGGCGGGCGGGGCGGCGCCGACCGGCGGCCCGGCCACCACCGCACCGTCCGCAGCGGCCCGTACGGGCGCGTACGCCGCCTTCGCCCTGTGCGCGGCGGCCGTGGCGTACGGCATCTACCTGATCGTCGCCCGCTGAGAAGCCTTCGGACAGGCTCGAACAGACTGAACGGCAGGCGGTCACCGGGGCCATTCGCGCCCCGGTGACCGCCTGCCGTTTTCCGTGCGCGTTCCACCGCACCGCGCGTATCACCGCATCGCACTGTTCTCCGTACGTCTCACCGTACGGTCAGCACCGGCTTCCCCCGCAGGTCGCCCGGGCCTGCCCGAAGAACGACCCCTCAGCCGCGCCCGTTGAGCGCCTTGTCCGCCTCCCTGGCCAGAGCGTCCGCGACCGCCGTGTTGTCCTGTCTGCGCAAGTACTCCGAGACCCGGATCTGCACGACCTTGCTGAACGTCTGGTAGTGGACGCTGCGCGGCCTGGGTTCGGCCGCGCGCAGCGCCGCGTACAGCGTCTTCTTGTACGCGGGTTCCCGGCCGTCACCTCCCGCGGGCGACGGCCCGCCGCTCTCGCCGCGATCGGCGTTCTCGGGCGGCAGACCGCAGACGGGGGCCCGGCCCGGGTCCCGGTACGCCGAGTCGCGGGTCGCCGCGAAGCCGCGCTCCAGCAGGCAGCGTTCGCTCTGCGGGCCGGTGAGTGCCTCGATCAACTGACGGGCCAGTGCGGGCCGGTCGCTGGCGGCCGAGATCGCCAGGTTCTGCCCGCCCAGTACGGACAGCCGCTTGCCGTCCCTGGGGCGGGTCGGCAGCTCGGTGACGTCGAACTGCTCGCCGGGGGTGAGTTTGTCCGCGACCGAGGCGTACTCCACCGGCCAGTTGCGCATGAACAGCGCCTTGCCGTCGGCGAACCAGCGGCGGCTCTCCGTCTCGTCCATCGCCGTCACCTGGGGCGGCATGATCGAGTTCAGCAGGGTCTTCAGGTCGGCTACGCCCTGCTGGAGCGCGCCGACCTGCTCCCCTTTGGTGAAGCTGGTCGCCTCCGGCGCGCCGCCGGCCGCCCAGGCCGCCTCCAGGGTGTTGACGGTCAGCCCTTCGTACGGGCGCAACTGGGTGACCAGGCCGGCCAGCTTGTCCTTGTGCTTCTTGTTGTACGCGTCCGTGACCTGGGTGGCCATGTTCTTCAGCTCGCCCCAGTTGTCCGGCGGCCGGCTGTCGCCGAGGTATTCGCCAAGGAGGTCCTTGCGGTAGTAGAGCAGCCCGGCGTCGGTGTTGAAGGGCACGCCCCACACCTTGCCGTCGTACTGGGTGGTCTTCACCACGCTGTCCAGGAAGTCGGGGTCCAGCTTGCCCTCCCAGGGGCGGATGACGCCCGCGGCGGCGAACTCCGCGGTCCAGGCCACGTCGATGTTCAGCACGTCGTAGCCGCTGTTGCCGGACTGACCGGCGGCCAGGAGCTGGCTGCGCTGTCCGTCCGCGGTGTCCGGGAGCTTGACGATCCGGACCGTGTTTCCGGTCCTCTTCTCCCAGGCCCGGATCAGGTCCTGACGTACGCCGGTGCTGCTCAGGTCGCTGCCGGTGGCCAGCACGATCTCGCCCTTCCGCGGTCCGGGGCCGGGCGAGTCGTCCGTACAGCCCGCCGCCGTGCACACCACCAGCGCGCCGAGCGCTGTAACCACCCACCGGTTCCGGGCCTTCGCTGCTCTGCGTCGCGGCTCTGTCACGGAGTCTCCTTCCCCGCCGTGCCCACGGAGGCCACGAGCCCGGCCAGCAGGTCCGGCGCGTCGGAGCCGGCCGCCACGCACTGGCCGCCGGAGGTCGACGCCAGGCCGCGCATCGTCAGATTGCAGCCGCCCTTGCCCATCACCAGCATCAGAACGGGGATTCTCGGCGTGCCTTCCAGCAGCGTGGCCAGCTTCTTCTCCACGTCCTCCGCACGGTTGCGGGCCCCGTCGTCCTGGTCGAGGATCAGCACGATGGCCTTGTTCCTGCCGGACGCCTTCCTCGTCTCCTGTACGGCGGCGGTCAGCGCCTCCTCCATGTCGGCGCCGTGCTCGACCAGTTCCCCCTTGGCGATCCGGTTCAGCGCCGCCTTGCCCGGGGCGCGGTCGGAGCTGCCCAGGGGTACGGCCCGGCGCGACCGGTAGGGGTCCGTGGGGTCCCCGCGGTCGGGGAAGGTCCACAGGCCGTACGTGTGGCCGGCGGTGCCCACCATCTCCAGGGCCCGGCCCGCCGCGTCCAGCGCCACCGTGAGCTTGCCGTGGTCGGCCATGGAGGAGGAGGTGTCGATGAGGAACAGCACCTGGCTGGACTCCTGCGCCTGGTCGTATCTGCGCAGCACCTGTGTCACCTGGGACTCGTAGGCCCGGCCGGCGGGGAAGGGGATGACCCGGGCGTTGGTGTCGGCGTCGGCGCGGCTGTCCAGCAGCGGCGACCCGGCGAGCCGGAGGTCCGTGCCCTCCGCCACCGGCCGGTAGCCCTCCTGGACGAGGGTGCGCTGCCCGCCGGAGGGGTCGCGCAGCCAGCGCGCGAAGCTGTCCACGGCCGCCCGGCGCTCCGTACCGTCCTTCGCGCCCTGCCAGCCGACCCGCACCAGCGGGTGGTCCAGGGCCGGGACGCCCTTGGGGTAGTAGGCGGCGTAGCGGTCGCCGGGCGCGAGCGGGGCACTGCTCGCCGGGCAACTGCCGATGGCGTGGCCGAGGTTGTAGTCCATCAGCGACTTCTCGGTGACCAGCGGGGCGGAGCGGGCCCGGTCGGCGCCCTGGGTCTGGCCGGAGTCGGGGCGCAGCGAGCACAGGAGCTCTGTGCTGCCCGCGTACTGGCTGCCTGGGGCCGACAGCCGGCGCTCGGCCGTGCGGGCCACCGAGGAGTCGGGCGCGCTGCCGGAGCCGCTCCAGGAGCCGTCGTTGGCGAGGTAGAGGCCGAGGGTGTGCATCAGGCCGGTGCCGGACAGTACGGGGCTGGGGCGCAGCAGTTTGAGGTTCTGGTGGTCGGGGTCGGTCGCCGCGAGGAGGGCCTGCCAGGCGCCGCCGACCCGTTCGACGTCGGCCGGCCGTTTCTTCTCCGGCACGCCGACGACCAGGGGGGTGTAGGCGACCGGGCCGGTGTTGGCCAGGCCGGCCGGGGAGGCGGCGGCGGACGCCATGCCACGGCGGGCTTCGAGGTAGTCGGCGGTGGATTCGGGGATCCACAGGTCGGGCTGGGGGCCGGGACGGTACAGCGGGTCGGTGCCCGTCCCCCCTTTCTGCCCGCCGGAGTCCTCGGGCCCCTGGGAGCCCTTCGGGTTCCCGGACTTCGTGGGGCCCTGGGGACTCCCGGGGCTCGCAGGACTCCCGGAACTCCCGGGGCCCCGCGCCCGGTCACCACCGGCCTGTACCTGCCAGCGGCCGGCGGCGGCGAACCCCTTGACGACCTGGTCCTTGGCCGCGGAGTAGACGGTGATCTGCGCACGCCGGCAGCCGTCCGGGATGTCTCCCTCCCCTTTCAGCGCACGGGTGTTCAGGGCGGACATCTCGTACTCCAGGGCCGCCCGGCGCAGCGTGGGCTCCGCCTCCGGGGCGGTCAGCAGGCGCAGTTCGAGTGCGGGCGGGCAGGGCGGCTCCGGGCGCAGCGCGTCGGCCACGACGAGGCCGGCGAGGATCAGGCCCGCGGCCGTCGCCATGGCCGTCAGGACCCGCAGGCGCCGCAGGACGTACCGCCGGAACCAGCGGCGGATCCGGATGCGCAGCGGTGTGGGGGGCCGGACTTCGGGCGTGGCGAAGGAGAGGACGACGTCGTCGACGGTGTTCTGCTTGGCCGACCGGGGCTCCCAGACGTCGCCCATCGGGGTCTCCTCGTCGGCGAGCCGCTCGCGCAGCGCCCGTACGAAGTCCTCGAAGGTCACGTACGGCCGGCCCGGAATGCCCTCGCGCAGGATCTGGACGGCGGCGCGGGTGAAGACCGTGCCGCCCAACGGCTCCTCGCCGCTGAAGATGCGCCGGTTGGGCTGGGCGGCCATCAGGAGGGACATGGGTTTGCGACGGGAGTGGAACCCCTCGTCGGCGTTGCCCGAGAAGCAGCACTCCAGGATGATCACGACGCGGTCGGCCCGCGAGTGTTCCAGATAGGGCAGGACGGTCTGCTGCCAGGAGACCGCCTTGTGGGTCTGGCCCGTCCGTGAGACGCCGACCATCAGTTGCAGGTCGCCGCCGTTGAGCCGGACCCTGCCGTGGCCGGAGAAGTGGATGAGCAGCAGGCCGCGCGCCTCGGCGGCGACGGTGTCCAGCGCCTGGTCCAGCTCCCAGGGCTCCCGGGGCCGGCAGATGCGCACTTCGCGCTCGGTGAACAGGTCGGTGTTCTTGTCGGTCAGGGCGCGTTTGAGTTCCTCCGCGTTGGCCTCGACCGCCGGGAGCTTGGGGAGGGTCTCGTAGTCGCTCACACAGATGAGCAGCGCCCGGTTCCGTTTGCCACGCGCGTCATATACGGACATCGCGGCTCATCCCTCGCCGGCGCCGCCGCCTTCGTCCGTACCGGCGCGGGGATCCGGGCGCCCGGGGGGCCGGCTGCCGCAGGGCCGGTTGCCGGGCGGCCGGTCTCCCGGCGGTGCGTCGCCGATGTCGCGCAGGCCGCCGCCGTCACCGAGCGCGACGCCGGGCTCCTCGCCGGCGGCGCGCTCCTCGCGGCGCTGTCTGAGCCACTCCCGCAGGGTGATGAGCAGGCTCTTGGTGATCTCGGCGGTGAACGCGCCGGTCACCACCAGGATCAGCTCGTCCGCGCCGATCGCCATGTCCCGGCGCCCGGTGTCCGGCCGGCCCGGCTGTCCGGTCCGTACAGGCCGTCCGGGTTGTCCGGTCCGTACGGGCCGCCCGGGTTGTCCGGTCCGTACGGGCCGCCCGGATTTCTCCGCCCCTTCGAGCCCTTCCGCCCGTTCCGCCCCTTCCGGCCGTTGCCCCTCGTCATCCGACTGTGGCCGCACCACCCACTCGTGTCCCTGGCCGGCCAGCCAGGGCTCGCGCTCCAGCCACGCCTTGAGGTCCTCGATGTCCTGGTGCGGATTGTTGGTGCCCGTGATCCTGAGGCGGAACTCACGGCGGCTTGCACTGTCCGGCATTCCCGGCCCCCTTCCGGCGAGCCCCATCGCCCGCCGTGCACCAGATAGTGACGCGCCAGCGGCGGCACAGGCAACCGTATGTGACGCCCCCCTTACCCTGTGGCGCGCGCCACAGTGCCCACGTACCGGCCTCACCGCAGGTCACAGGCGAGTTGACGGGCCTTCGCGGAGCGTGGTGGACTGCCGGAGCCATTCGGCGACAGATGAGGAAGTCCGGTGAGAATCCGGCGCGGTCCCGCCACTGTCACCGGGGAGCGTTCCTCCAGCGAAGGCCACGGCCCGGCCCGCGCCCGCCTCGGGTGTGCGCGTACGGACTGGAAGGCCGGAGGAGACGCCGATCCGGGAGCCAGGAGACTCTCGTCGCCGTTCACGTCGAACCAGGGCGCGGACCCTGAGTGAGGACACACCGCCATGCCCGGCCGCAGTTCGAGATCCCTTCGTGCCGTACCGTCCCTCCAAGGCGTGACGGCGGCCTGATCCGATGCGTGCCGAACACGCCACGTACGCGTGCGGCGCGGCCCTGGGCTTCCTCGGTGACCTGATCGCGGGCGATCCCCGGCGCGGTCATCCGGTGGCCGCTTTCGGGCGGGCCGCGGGCGCCGTGGAGCGCGGGCTGTGGCGCGACCACCGCGGGTACGGAGCGGTGCACGCCGCGCTGTGCGCCGGCGGGGCCGCCGCCGGGGCCGCGCTGCTGGCCCGTACCGTACGGTCCTCCTCCCGCGCCTCCCTCGCGCTGACCGCCGCCGCCACCTGGGCCGTCCTGGGCGGCACGTCGCTGCGCCGCGAGGCGCGGGCGATCGGCGGCGCGCTGGAGGCGGGCGACCTGGAGGTGGCCCGCGAGCGGCTGCCGCATCTGTGCGGGCGCGACCCCCAGGCGCTGGACGGGCAGCAGATCGCGCGCGCGGTGGTGGAGTCCGTCGCGGAGAACACCTCCGACGCGGTGGTCGGCGCGCTCGTATGGGGCGCGGTGGCCGGTGTGCCGGGGCTGGTGGCCTTCCGGGCGGTGAACACGCTGGACGCGATGGTGGGTCACAAGTCGCCGCGCTACCGGCGCTTCGGCTGGGCGTCGGCCCGGCTGGACGACGTCGCCGGCTGGCCGGGGGCCCGGCTGACGGCGGCCCTGACCGTGCTCGCCGGGCCGGACCGGCGGGGCGCGTGGCGCGCCTGGCGCCAGGACGGCGGGGCCCACCCGAGCCCCAACGCGGGGCCGGTGGAGGCGTCCTTCGCGGGCGCGCTGGGGCTGCGGCTGGGGGCACGCTGGCGTACGGCGGGCGCGTCGAGCACCGGCCGGTGCTCAACGGCGGCGCGGGGCGGGCCGTCGCGGTGCGGGACGTGGAGCGGGCGGTGGCGCTCTCGCGCCGGGTGAGCGCGCTGGCGCTGGCGGTGACCGTCGCGGGGCGGGCCGTGGCCGGTGCGCTGAACGCGCGGCCGGCCGCGAGGAGGCGGTCGTCGTGAGGCGGCGGCCGGCGATGCGCCGGCGCGGGAGCGCGGCCCTGGCCCGCCCCCGGACGCCGGACGGAGCGTACGGGCCGGGCCTGCCCGGCGCGCCCGAGCCGTACGCACCGGGCAGGTCGTACGGGCCGCACGGGCCGGTTCCGGGCAGCCTTGCGGTGGCGGGACGTGATGGTGAGGACATGGCGAGGAGTGCCCTGTGAGCGGTCGCAGTGACCACGACGGCCGAAGCGGCCGGGACAGCGTGAGCAGCCGCGGTACGGCGCCGGGCGGCGCCCTCGGTGGTGGGCTGCTGGTGGCGGGCACCACGTCCGACGCGGGCAAGAGCGTGGTGACGGCCGGCATCTGCCGCTGGCTGTCCCGCAAGGGCGTCCGCGTGGCGCCCTTCAAGGCGCAGAACATGTCGCTCAATTCGTACGTGACGCGCGAGGGCGCGGAGATCGGGCGGGCGCAGGCCATGCAGGCCGCCGCGGCCCGCGTAGAGCCGAGCGCGCTGATGAACCCGGTGCTGCTCAAGCCGGGCGGCGACCGCAGCAGCCAGGTGGTGCTGCTGGGCAAGCCGGTGGGTGAGCTGAGTGCCCGGGGCTACCACGCGGGCCGCCAGGAGCAGTTGTTCGACACCGTCACGGCGTGCCTGGAGGAGCTGCGGCGCACCCACGACGCGGTGATCTGCGAGGGGGCCGGCAGCCCGGCGGAGATCAACCTGCGGCGCACCGACATCGTGAACATGGGCATCGCGCGGGCCGGCAGACTGCCGGTCGTGGTGGTCGGCGACATCGACCGCGGCGGCGTCTTCGCCTCCTTCTTCGGCACCACGGCGCTGCTGTCCAAGGAGGACCAGGCGCTGGTCGCCGGCTACCTCGTCAACAAGTTCCGCGGTGATGTGTCGCTGCTGGAACCCGGGCTGGACATGCTCAAGGGGCTGAGCGGCCGGCCGACGCTGGGCGTGCTGCCCTTCACCCACGGCCTGGGCATCGACGAGGAGGACGGCCTGCGGGTCTCCCTGCGGGGCGCGGTGCGCGAGAGCGTGGTGGCGCCGCCGCACGGCGCGGACGTGCTGCGGGTCGCGGTCGCCGCGGTGCCGCTGATGTCCAACTTCACGGACGTGGACGCGCTGGCCGCCGAACCCGGCGTGGTGGTGCGGTTCGTGGACCGCCCCGAGGAACTGGCCGACGCGGACCTGGTGGTGCTGCCCGGGACCCGCGGCACCGTGCGCGCCCTTCGGTGGCTGCGCGAGCGCGGCCTGGCCGACGCGGTACGGCGGCGGGCCGCCGAGGGCCGCCCGGTGCTGGGCATCTGCGGCGGCTACCAGATGCTGGGCGAGCGCATCGAGGACGAGGTCGAGTCCCGGGCCGGGGTCGTCCAGGGGCTGGGGCTGCTGCCCGTACGCGTACGGTTCGCGGTGGACAAGACGCTGGCCCGGCCGACGGGTCGGGCGCTGGGCGAGCCGGTCGAGGGGTATGAGATCCACCACGGCGTGGCCGAGGTCGACGGCGCGGAGCCCTTCTTGACCGACGGCGCGGGCACCGCCCTGGACGGCTGCCGGTCCGGTGTGGTGTGGGGCACGCACTGGCACGGCTCGCTGGAGAGCGACGCCTTCCGGCGGGCCTTCCTGCGGCGGGTCGCGGCCGACGCGGGCCGGGCGTTCGTGCCCGCTCCCGACACCAGCTTCGCGGCGCTGCGCGAGGAGCAGTTGGACCGCCTCGGCGACCTGATCGAGGAGCACGCGGACACCGACGCGCTGCTGCGGCTCATCGAGGGCGGAGTGCCGGACGGGCTGCCGTTCATACCGCCGGGGGCGCCGTGAGCGGCCCCGGCGGCAACCCCGCGGACGCGGGGACCACAGCAGCGGCCCAGCCAACTGCTCGTGCAGAAGTGGACCACCTCCGCTCAGGCGGAGCCGAGGCTGCGAGATCGCTCCCCGGCGCCCGTAGTTCGGCCGGCAGTCTTCGCAAGCCACTCGAAGGAGTGATCGGCACGTGACCAACCCCTACCCCTTCACCGCGATCGTCGGCATGGACGACCTGCGGCTGGCGCTGCTGCTGAACGCGGTCTCACCGGCCGTGGGCGGCGTGCTCGTCCGCGGCGAGAAAGGCACCGCCAAGAGCACCGCCGTCCGGGCGCTCGCCTCGCTGCTGCCGCACGTCGACGTCGTGCCCGGCTGCCGTTTCTCCTGCGCCCCGGCCGCGCCGGACCCTGGCTGCCCGGACGGGCCGCACGAGCAGACAGGTGCCGGCGTCGAGCGCCCCGCCAAAATGGTCGAACTCCCCATCGGCGCGTCCGAGGACCGGCTCGTCGGCGCGCTGGACATCGAGCGAGCGCTGTCGGAGGGCGTGAAGGCCTTCGAGCCGGGCCTGCTGGCGGAAGCGCACCGCGGCGTGCTGTACGTCGACGAGGTCAATCTGCTCCATGACCACCTCGTGGACTCCTTGTTGGACGCCGCCGCCATGGGCGCCTCCTACGTGGAGCGCGAAGGCGTCTCCGTACGGCACGCGGCGCGCTTCCTGCTGGTGGGGACGATGAACCCCGAAGAGGGTGAGCTGCGCCCGCAGTTGCTGGACCGCTTCGGCCTGACGGTGGAGGTCGCGGCCTCCCGCGAGCCGGACCAGCGGGTCCAGGTCGTACGGCGCCGGCTGGACTACGACGCCGACCCGGCCGGCTTCGCCGCGCGCTGGGCCACGGAGGAAGAGGCGCTGCGGGACCGTATCGCCGCCGCCCGCGCCCTGCTGCCGTCCGTGGTGCTCGGCGACGCCGCGCTGCGTCAGATCGCCGCGGTCTGTGCCGCGTTCGAGGTGGACGGCATGCGCGCCGACATCGTGATGGCGCGCACCGCCTGCGCGCTGGCGGCGTGGGCGGGCCGTACGGAGGTCCGCGAGGAGGACGTACGGCAGGCCGCGCTGCTGGCCCTCCCGCACCGCCGCCGGCGCAATCCCTTCGACGCCCCCGGCCTGGACGAGGACAAGCTCGACCGGACGCTGGAGGAGTTCGCCGCGGACCAGGACGAGGACGACGGCCCGGAGCCGGACCCGGACGGCGACGGTCCGGACGGGCCCGGCGGACCGGGCGGCGGACAGCCGCCGCAGGACGGTGACGGCGGTACGGACGGGGCACCCGGCGAGGATGCGCGGCCCCCGCACGACCGGCCGCAGCTCCCCGAACAGCCGCCCGCGTCCGGGCCCGACCGCGCTCCGGCGCCGGATGGCCCGCAGGCCCGCTCCGGCCGCCCCGAGGACGCCGGCCAGGCCGGCGCGGACAGCCAGGACGGCCGGGGCGGTGAGAAGGCCGCCGTCGGCGCGGCCGAGCCGTTCAGGACCCGGCGGCTGGACGTGCCGGGCCTGGGCGAGGGCGCCGACGGCCGCCGCTCCCGGGCCCGTACGGCACACGGCCGCACCACCGGCGCCCGCCGCCCCCGGGGCGCGCTGGGCAAACTGCACCTGGCGGCCACCGTCCAGGCCGCCGCCCCGCACCAGCGGGCGCGCGGACGGGCCGGCAGCGGCCTGGTCCTGCGCCGGGACGATCTGCGCGAGGCGGTGCGCGAGGGCCGCGAGGGCAACCTCGTCCTCTTCGTCGTGGACGCCTCCGGGTCGATGGCCGCGCGGCAGCGCATGAGCGCGGTCAAGGGCGCGGTGCTCTCGCTGCTCCTGGACGCCTACCAGCGGCGCGACAAGGTCGGGCTGATCACCTTCCGCGGTACGGGTGCGGAGCTGACGCTGCCGCCGACCTCATCGGTGGAGGCGGGCGCGGCCCGGCTGGAGAAGCTGCCCACCGGCGGCCGTACGCCGCTGTCCGAGGGCCTGCTCAAGGCCCACGAGGTGCTGCGGGTCGAGCGGATGCGGGACCCCTCGCGCCGCCCGCTGCTGGTGGTCGTCACCGACGGCCGGGCGACCGGCGGCCGGGAGCCGCTCCAGCGGTCCTCGCGGGCGGCCCGGCTGCTGGCCGGGGACGGTGTCGCGTCGGTGGTCGTGGACTGCGAGAGCGGGCCGGTACGGCTCGGGCTCGCGGGCGAACTGGCCCGCGACCTGGGGGCCACCGCCGTCACGCTGGAGGAACTGCGCGCGGACAGCGTCTCGGCGCTCGTACGGGACGTACGGCAGGTCCGCGACGTACGCGACGCACACCGCGGCCCGGAGGCGTCGCGGACCCGCCGGACACGGCACGCGGAACACGCACGCAACGTGGAACACACAACGAACGCAGCGCACGCACGTACCGCAGAGCACGCACGCAACGCAGCGCATGTACGGAACGCTCAAGACACCCGGAGGGTCGCGTAATGCCACAGGGACAGCCGTCCGTCGTACCGGACGACGGGCTCACCACGCGCCAGCGGCGCAACCGCCCGCTGGTCCTGGTCCACACCGGCGTCGGCAAGGGCAAGTCCACCGCCGCCTTCGGGCTGGCGCTGCGGGCCTGGAACCAGGGCTGGCCGGTCGGGGTGTTCCAGTTCGTGAAGTCGGCGAAGTGGAAGGTCGGCGAGGAGCGGGCGCTGCGCGTCCTGGGCGACTCCGGCGAGGGCGGCACCGTCGCCTGGCACAAGATGGGCGAGGGCTGGTCCTGGGTGCAGCGCGACCTGGCCTCCAGTGAGGAGGCGGCGCGCGAGGGCTGGGAGCAGGTCAAACGGGACCTCGCCGCCGAGACGTACAAGCTGTACGTACTGGACGAGTTCGCCTACCCGATGCACTGGGGCTGGGTGGACGCGAGCGAGGTCGTCTCGGTGCTGCGGGACCGCCCGGGGACCCAGCACGTGGTCATCACGGGCCGCAACGCCCCGCAGGAGCTGGTCGACTTCGCCGACCTGGTCACCGACATGTCCAAGGTCAAGCACCCGATGGACACGGGCCAGAAGGGCCAGCGGGGCATCGAGTGGTGAGCGCTCCTTCTCCTGCGGCTCAGGTCAGCGTGTGTTCTCGTACGGCTCAGGTGGGCGTGTGTCCTCGTACGGCTCAGGTGGGCGTGTGTCCTCGTACGGCTCAGGTGGGCGTTTCTTGAGCACTGCATCCGGCGCGCCCGGTACGTCCCAGGGGTCCTCGGCCGCCGCTGCGGCGGTCGCGGTGCCGCGGCTGGTCATCGCCGCGCCCTCCTCGGGCAGCGGCAAGACGACCGTCGCCACCGGCCTGATGGCCGCCTTCGCCCGCCTGGGCCTGGCGGTCTCCCCGCACAAGGTGGGCCCCGACTACATCGACCCGGGTTACCACTCCCTGGCCACCGGCCGCCCCGGGCGCAACCTGGACGCCTACCTGTGCGGTCCCGGCCGCGTCGCCCCGCTGTTCCTGCACGGCGCGGCGGGCGCGGACCTGGCGGTCGTCGAGGGCGTGATGGGGCTGTACGACGGGGCCGCGGGGCAGGGCGAGCTGGGGTCCACCGCGCAGGTCGCCAAGCTGCTGCGGGCGCCGGTGGTCCTGGTCGTGGACGCCTCCTCGCAGTCGCGGTCGGTGGCGGCGCTGGTGCACGGCTTCGCGTCCTGGGACCCGGAGGTACGGCTGGCCGGAGTGATCTTGAACAAGGTCGGCTCGGACCGGCACGAGGAGCTGCTGCGGGAGGCGCTGGACGCCTCGGGCGTCCCGGTCCTGGGGGCGCTGCGGCGTGCCCGCCAGGTCCGTACGCCCTCCCGGCACCTGGGCCTGGTCCCGGTCGCCGAGCGGCAGGCGGAGGCCGTGGAGTCCGTACGGGCCCTGGCCGAGCAGGTCCGCGAAGGCTGCGACCTGGAGGCGCTGCTGTCGCTGGCCCGCAGCGCTCCCCCGCTGACCGGCCCGGCCTGGGACCCGGCGCCGCCGAGCGCCGGGGACCGGGGCAGGGACGGGCACCCCGTCATGGATCAGACGGACCCCGGCGCATATGGGACGGGCCCGGACCCCGGCGCGGACAAGCCGGTGATCGCCGTGGCGGGCGGTGCCGCGTTCACCTTCTCCTACGCCGAGCACGCCGAACTGCTGACCGCCGCCGGCGCGGAGGTGGCCGTGTTCGACCCGCTGCGCGACGAGCGGCTGCCGGCCGGCACCCGTGCGCTGGTGATCGGCGGCGGCTTCCCCGAGGTGTACGCGCCGGAGCTGTCCGCGAACGAGCCGCTGCGCGCGGCCGTGGCGGCCCTGGCGGAGTCGGGGGCGCCGGTCGCCGCCGAGTGCGCGGGGCTGCTGTACCTGTCCCGGTCGCTGGACGGCAAGCCCATGTGCGGGGTGCTCCCGGCCGAGGCCCGGATGTCCGACCGGCTCACGCTCGGCTACCGGGAGGCGGTGGCCCTGCACGACAGCGCGCTGGCCGTGGCCGGGACGCGGGTGCGCGGGCACGAGTTCCACCGGACGGTGCTGGAGCCGGGCGCGGGTGAGCGGCCCGCCTGGGGCGTGACACATCCACGGCGCGGGGTCGAGGGATTCGTACGCGGCGGCGTGCACGCCTCGTACCTGCACGTCCACTGGGCCGCCGAACCGTCCCTGGCGTGGCGGCTGGTGGCCGGCGCCCGAGCCGTCGGGACGCCGGGAACCGCTGGAACGCCGGGAACCCGCCGTGCGTGACCGGGCCGACGGCCGGCCCGGCCCATCCGGCTCGTACGGCTCACGCGCCTCGTACGGCTCATGCGGCCGACCCGGCGCGTACGCGTACTCGTACACCTCACTCGGAGAAGCCGACCACCAGCCATATGAAGCCCACGCCTGCCGCCGTGCAGCCCAGCGTGGACAGCGCCGGATGGTCGTGGTGGGCCTCCGGCAGGATGTCGGAGGTCGCCAGGTAGAGCAGCACCCCGCCGAAGAAACCCAGGTAGAGGCCGAGTGGCTGCTCCGGAAGGGTGAACAGCAGGGTCGCGGCGGCACCGGCGACCGGCGCCAGCGCGTCCGCGCCGAGCATCAGCAGCGCCCGGTGCCGGGCGTTCCCGTACAGGCTGGTGATCGTGTACGTGTTGAAGCCGTCCGCGAAGTCGTGGGCGATGACGGCGAGCGCCACCGCCACCGCCATGTCCCGGCCCACCTGGTAGGACAGACCGATCGCGAAGCCGTCCATCATGCTGTGCACCACCAGCGCGACCGCCGCCGTCAGCCCGACCTGCGGCGCCCGTTGGTGCGGGTCCATGCCGTGGGCGGCCTTGCGGACGGCCAGCAGCCGTTCCAGCGCGTGCGCGGCCAGGAAGCCCAGGACGAAGCAGAGCAGCGCGGCGGGCACGCCGAAGACGGTCTGCCCGGCGGCGTCCAGCGCCTCGGGCAGCAGGTCCAGGCCCACCACGCCCAGCATCAGCCCGCCGGCCAGGCCCAGGATCAGATGCCTGCGGTCGGTGACGCGATGGGCGACCCAGCCGCCGAAGAGCGTCATCAAGAACGCGCCCAGTGCGATGGCCACCGGCACGCTCCCACCTCCTTCCCGTGGTCCGGATCCTTTGTCCCGCGGTCCGGATGCCGTTTCCCGTGGCCCGGGTCCCGGCTCCCCTGTCACCTGCTTACTGACCGTCCGGCGGTTCCGCATGTCCGGTACCGGGGGCCGGCGGGGTTCCGGCCGTGAGGTCCGGCCCGTACGGTGCCGGGGCCGCGGCAGGATCCGGGGGCTCCGCGGAGACCGGTCCCGAGGCCGAGGCCGAGGCCGAGGTCGCGGTCGGGGTCGGGGCCGGCCGGGGCGTGTCAGCGGCGGAGGTGCTGGGCCTGGTCGAGGAGACGCTCGCGGCGGCGGGTCTGACGCCGGGCTCGGTCGCCGTGCTGGCGACGGTGGAGGGCAAGGCGGCGGAGCCGGGCCTGGTCGCGGCGGCGGCGCGGCTGGGGGTGCCGCTGCGGTCGTACGGGGCAGGGGCGCTGGCCAAGGTGGGCGTTCCCCATCCCTCCCGGGCGGCGGCGGACGCCGTGGGGACACCGAGCGTGGCGGAGGCCGCCGCCCTGACGGCCGCGGGGCCCGGAGCCGTACTGCTGGTTCCCAAGCGCAAGTCGGCGCCTCCAGGGCGCGCGGCCAGGGCGACCTGTGCCGTCGCCCGCCGCCGCCCGCACCCGGCCCTCCCCACAGCCACCCACGACGCCGACCCCAGCCCCTGCACATCCCCGATTCTTCCGATTCCCCCCACTTCCCCCACTTCCCCCACTTCCCCCACTTCTCCAACTCTCTCCATCACCACCGGCAAGGCACCCATGTCCACCACATCAGCCACGTCACATCCTTCGGCCGGCGAGCCCCACGAGCCGGACCTGCGGCACCACGGCGACGCCGAGGTCCGCGACGGGAACGGCGTCCTGGCCGACCTGACCGACCTGGCGGTCAATGTCCGTACCGGGACGCCCCCGGCCTGGCTCAAGGCCCGGATCGCCGCCTCGCTGGACGGGCTGGCGGCCTACCCCGACGGCCGGGCGGCCCGCCGGGCGGTCGCGGCCCGGCACGGCCTGCCCGTCGAGCGGGTGCTGCTGACGGCGGGCGCGGCGGAGGCGTTCGTACTGATCGCCCGGGCCGTACGGGCACGCCGGCCGGTCGTGGTGCACCCGCAGTTCACCGAGCCCGAGGCGGCGCTGCGGGACGCCGGTCACAGCGTGGAACGGGTGCTGCTCAAGGAGCGGGACGGCTTCCGGCTGGCCGCCGGTGCCGTCCCCGAGGACGCCGATCTGGTCGTCATCGGCAATCCGACCAACCCCACCTCCGTCCTGCACCCGGCCGAGGAGATCGCGGGGCTGGCGCGTCCGGGCCGGACGCTGGTGGTGGACGAGGCGTTCATGGACGCGGTGCCGGGCGAGCACGCGTCGCTGGCCTCGCGTACGGACCTGCCGGGCCTGGTCGTACTGCGCAGCCTCACCAAGACCTGGGGGCTGGCGGGGCTGCGGGTGGGGTACGTGCTGGCCGAGCCCGGGACGGTGGCGGAGCTGGAGCGGGCCCAGCCGCTGTGGCCGGTCTCCTCCCCCGCGCTGGCCGCCGCCGAGGCGTGCTGCGGCCCGGCCGCGCTGGCGGAGGCGGCACAGGCGGCGGAGGTGATCGCCGAGGACCGCGGGTACCTTCTGGCGCGGCTGGGCGGGTTCGCAGACGTACGGGCCGTGGAGCCGGCCGCGGGCCCGTTCGTGCTGGTCCGGCTGCCCCGTGCCGCCGCCGTACGGGAGCGGCTGCGCGGGCTGGGTTTCGCGGTCCGGCGCGGGGACACCTTCCCCGGGCTGGGACCCGGGTGGCTGCGGCTGGCGGTCCGGGACCGGGCCACCACCGACCGGTTCGCCGCCGCCCTCGCGGAGGTCCTCGGCGAGATCCCCGACGCGCCGCCGCCCGTGTGATCGCGCGAGTGGCGATCACACGGGCGGTGATCGCTCAGGCGGTGACCCGGCCACCGGACCGGTACGGGGCCCTGTCGAGAGGGGTGCGATCACGAGATATCTTGATGTCGAGCAATGTTGCAGACGTGGAGCGGAGCACCCGGTGACTGACTCGACCATCATCTACACGCACACTGACGAGGCCCCGGCCCTGGCGACGTATTCGTTCTTGCCGGTGGTCCAGGCGTACGCGTCGCAGGCCGGTGTCACTGTGGAGACTCGTGACATCTCGCTGGCCGGGCGGATCATCGCCCACTTCCCGGAGTTCCTCCAGGAGGGGCAGCGCATTCCCGACGCGCTCGCCGAGCTCGGTGAGCTGGCCAGGACGCCCGAGGCCAACATCATCAAGCTGCCGAACATCTCGGCCTCGATCCCGCAGCTCAAGGCCGCGATCGCGGAGCTCCAGGAGCAGGGCTACGCACTGCCCGCGTACCCGGACGACCCCAAGACCGACGAGGAGCGCGACATCCGCGCCCGTTACGACAAGGTCAAGGGCAGCGCCGTCAACCCGGTCCTGCGCGAGGGCAACTCCGACCGCCGCGCCCCCGCCTCGGTCAAGAACTACGCCAAGGCCCACCCGCACCGCATGGGCAAGTGGACCCCCGAGTCCAAGACGAACGTGGCGACCATGGGCGTGGACGACTTCCGTTCCACCGAGAAGTCCGCCGTGATCTCCGAGGCCGGCTCGCTGCGTATCGAGCTCAAGGGCGACGACGGCTCCACCACCGTGCTGCGGGAGTCCGTCCCCGTCCTGGCGGGCGAGGTCGTGGACGCCTCCGTGATGCGCGTGGCCGCGCTGCGCGAGTTCCTCTCGGCGCAGATCGCCCGCGCCAAGGCCGAGGGCGTGCTGTTCTCCGTACACCTCAAGGCCACGATGATGAAGGTCTCCGACCCGATCATCTTCGGTCACGTGGTGCGCGCCTTCTTCCCCAAGACGTTCGCGAAGTACGGCGAGACCCTCGCCGCGGCCGGCCTGACCCCGAACGACGGTCTGGGCGGCATCTACAAGGGCCTGGAGTCGCTGCCCGAGGGCGCCGAGATCAAGGCGTCCTTCGACGCCGAGCTGGCCGAGGGCCCCGAGCTGGCGATGGTCGACTCCGACCGCGGCATCACCAACCTGCACGTGCCGTCCGACGTGATCGTCGACGCCTCGATGCCGGCGATGATCCGCACCTCCGGTCACATGTGGGGCCCGGACGGCCAGGAGGCCGACACCCTCGCCGTCCTGCCGGACAGCAGCTACTCCGGCGTCTACCAGACCGTCATCGAGGACTGCCGCGCCAACGGCGCCTTCGACCCGGCGACGATGGGCTCGGTCCCCAACGTCGGCCTGATGGCGCAGAAGGCCGAGGAGTACGGCAGCCACGACAAGACCTTCGAGATCCCCACGACCGGCACGGTCCGCCTGGTCGACGCGGCCGGGAACGCCGTCCTGGAGCAGGCCGTCTCCGCCGGTGACATCTTCCGCGCCTGCCAGACCAAGGACGCCCCGATCAGGGACTGGGTCAAGCTCGCCGTCACCCGCGCCCGCGCCACCGGCGACCCGGCGGTGTTCTGGCTGGACGAGAACCGCGCGCACGACGCCCAGCTCATCGAGAAGGTCAAGCAGTACCTGCCCGAGCACGACACCGAGGGCCTGGAGATCAAGATCATGTCGCCGGTCGAGGCGACCGCGTTCTCCCTGGAGCGCATCCGCCGCGGCGAGAACACGATCTCGGTCACCGGCAACGTCCTGCGTGACTACCTGACCGACCTGTTCCCGATCCTGGAGCTGGGCACCAGCGCCAAGATGCTCTCGGTCGTCCCGCTCATGAACGGCGGCGGTCTGTTCGAGACCGGTGCCGGCGGCTCGGCGCCCAAGCACGTACAGCAGCTCGTCAAGGAGAACTACCTGCGCTGGGACAGCCTGGGTGAGTTCCTGGCGCTGGCGGTCAGCTTCGAGCACCTGGCGCAGACCAAGGGCAACGCGCGCGCCCAGGTGCTCGCGGACACCCTGGACCGTGCCACGGCCACGTTCCTGGAGAACGACAAGTCGCCCAGCCGTCGCCTGGGCGGCATCGACAACCGCGGCAGCCACTTCTACCTGGCCCTGTACTGGGCGCAGGAGCTGGCCAAGCAGACCGAGGACACCCAGCTCGCCGAGGCGTTCGCCGAGCTGGCCCGGACGCTGGGCGAGCAGGAGCAGACGATCGTCGACGAGCTGATCGCGGTACAGGGCTCGCCGGCCGACATCGGCGGCTACTACCAGCCCGACCCGGCCAAGGCCGCGGCGGTCATGCGCCCGTCGGCGACCTTCAACCAGGCGCTGGCGACGCTGGCCTGACGGCCTGACGCTCATACGCGAACGGACGCCCGCGAGTTGCGTACTCGCGGGCGTCCGCACGCTCCGGCCGGGCTGCTGCGGCCGTGAACCGGCCGCAGGAGCCCGGTCTCACCGAGCAGGCCCCGGCCTCCCCGCCGTACGGTCCCGCGTCACCGTCATTCCCGCCATTTCCGTCAATCCCGCCCTTCCGGCTCTGCCCGCCGGACGGTTCTCCAGTACTGACGCCGTTTCCCGTCCTTCACGACGACGCCGAGACGGGCCAGTTCCTCACGGAGCTCCTGAACCTCGTCATCGGAGAAACCCTTCTTCTCCAGCGCCCCCTGGCGGGCCTTGAGGAGGGCGTCCGCACCCTTCGGAAGCCCGGGGGTGCCTGGAACCCAGCGGCGGAACTCGTTCTCATACGGATCGGCCTCCACCCATACGTACCCGTGTCCGGCGAAGGCGTCGGCAACACGGCCGACGTCCAGGCCGCACTCCTGCCGGGTGAGTTCGCCACCGTCATGACCGAGCAGGACCAGTTGCTTGCCGTCCCGGAACACGGCGGCGACGGCGTCCCGCGAGAACTCCCGCTCCCGGCCCTTGCGCAGGAACACGACATGCTCATCGGACAGGCGGGTCACCAGTTGGTCGTGCTGGGCGACGAGCCCGAGGGCCAGCCCCGCCACCGCGCCCGCGACGGGCGGCAGCACACCGGGAATCGAGGCCACGAGCTCGGCCGGCCCCCGCAACGGCGCCGAGGGCAGCGTCACGAGCCAGTCGGCCAGGATGCCGATGAGCCGGCCGGCTCCCGCTCCCGCGAGCACGAAGACGATGTAGACGCCCGCCGTGCCCCAGGCCGACTCGCCGAGCACGGTGAGCCGGCCGTCCCGTGAAAGCCGCTCCCGGTCGCGCTTCGTACGCGTATCCATGTCCCCCTCAATCCTCTTCCGACTTCTGAGCTCAATAATAGACCGAGCGCTCGGTCTATTATTGAGACAGCAGACCAGGAGAACTCGGGAACGACCAGAAGGAGCCCGGATGAGGACGGTCGACCCTGCCAAGCACCGAGCGCGGCGCCGGCACATCATCAACACCGCGGCCCAGCTCTTCGCCGCCAAGGGGTTCGAACGCACCACCACGGCAGAGATCTGCAAGGCCGCCGGCATGAGCGCCGGCAACCTGTTCCACTACTTCCCCAACAAGCGCGCCATCTTCCACGCCGTCTTCGAGGACGACGGACACGACGGCACCACCAAGGCCGAGCGTCTCGCCGCCGCCCGTACCGCCGAGGACCCGTGGACCGCCCTCTTCGAGACCGTGGACCTTCTCGCCGCCCCCGCCGCGGAGCCACTGGTCCCCGCCCTCGTCATGGAGGCGATGATCCAGACCTACCGCGACCCCGAACTCGAAGCGCTGCTGAGCCGCGACAACGAGGAAGAACGGTCCACCATCACCGCCCTGCTGCGGAACGCGGCAGCGGCGGGCCGGATCGACCCCGGCCTGGACCCGGACGCCACCGCGGCGTGGATCATGGCTCTGATCGCCGCCCTCTACACCGGCGCCGCGACCGATCCGTCCTTCAGCCCGGCGGACCAGCTCCCCACCCTCCGCCTGACCCTCCGCCGCTTCCTGCGGCCCGACGCTCCCTCGGACGCCGGGGAAGGACCGCACATCCGTACCCCCTGAGCACCCCTCATGCCGTGCGCGGCCCCTGGGGGACTGAGCCGGGCCGCGGTACCGGCGTCCGTACGGGCATCGGTACCGGCATCGGTACGGGCATCAGTACCGGCATCGGCATCGGCTCGGCCGCGAACCACGGCACCGAAAACCTCCCCGAACACGACATCGGCCCCGACGACCACAACAGGCCGCCAAGGCCGACACCACCCCCACCCTCACCCTCACCCTCACCCTCGCCCTCATCATCAGAGGCGGAGGGGGGCAGGGGCAGGGGCTGTGCGCGTCCGCGCCGGATCAGGACCGGGGCATCGGCGGCACGACCTCCTGCGGAGCCGTCGTCGGGCTGTACGAGGGCGCCAGGCCCCGCGGGTTGATGTCGTTGTGGATCGCGCGGGCCACGGCCTGGATGGTGGCCACACCGTCGTTCATGGTGCGGTTGTCGTGCGTGAGCACGGCCATCGTGTAGTTGCGCCCGGGACCCGTGAACGCGCCGATGCTGTGCACCCGCCAGCCGTGCGTGGCGCGCGGCAGCCAGCCGTTCTTGACCTGGACCTTGACCGCGCGCGGAGCGCCGGCCGAGGTGCCCCAGCGCTGCGAGGTCACGACCTTCCCCATGAGGTCCAGGGCGTACTTGCGGGAGCTGTCGCTGAGCACCGCGTTGCGGTTGGTCAGCAGCCTCAGCAGCTTCTGCTCGTCACCGGCGGTGATCTGGGTGAGACCCCAGTAGCCGCCGCTGCCGGGCACGGTCCGCGTCATCTTGGCCGCCGCGAGGAACCCCTTGACCTTGGAGACGCCGAGCTGCCGCCACAGGGCGCTGGTGGAGGCGTTGTCCGACTGGGTGATCATGGCCTTGGCGAGCTTGGCCTCACGGGCCGTCAGGTGACGGTTGTGCTTCTTGGCGTCCCACAGCAGCGTGGCCAGGACCGTCGCCTTCACCACGCTCGCGGAGTCGAACTTGCTGTCCTTGCGCAAGAAACAGGAGGTCTTGGTGGCAGGATCCTCAAAAGCGATGGCCGTGGTGGCGCGCCGGTTGCGCAGCGCCGAGGTGATGTCTTTGGTCAGTTTCGCGGCCAGCCCCGCCTTGGCCGAGGTGCAGACCACTTTGGGAGCCGCGGGCGCGGCGGCGGCCGGTGCCGCCACGGCGGCGAGCGGCGCGAGGACTCCCGCGGCCGTCGCCATGGTGAGCGCGCCACGGGCGCGCCGGGATATCCGGTTGTTCTGCGTCATGGGTGTGTTCCCGCCCCTGTTCCGTACTCATGAGCCCACCGACGTGTGCCCGTCCCTCACATGACACACCAACACCACCGAATGGTTGTGCGAGGGGGGGTGTGGTTTCGGCAACCCGCCGGTGCGCGACAGCCGTTCACGCGGAGACCACCCTCCGCGGCCCTGGACAGGACAAAAACGGTGCATGGAACAACGCTGCGCGAAACAACGGAGCGGGGACGGCCAACAGCACACAGGACGACGACCTGGCGAGCACCGGCGTCCTGGGGCCATCTCCCCGCCCCCGGCCGGATGCCACGCCGGACCGTCACGGTCTTCCCACTGCCGGAGAGATCAAAAACCGCGGCCAGGGCGGTCGAGCTGCTACGGCCCGTACACTCCACCGACTGGGCACGGCGGTACCGCGGCTGCTCGGCGTAAAGACGTTCTCGACACGCCTGACGCCGCCCCTACCGGACCGCACGGCTGCAACCCGGCGCCTCTGAAGGGTGGGCCTGCGCCAGGCCGCCCACTAGATGATCGCGCCGGACCCGGATGGGCCGATCGCGAAGCCGAAGATGCTCGCGAGGGAGTCCGCCCGCTTCCTCGGGCTGTGCTTCCAGACGCGGGCCATCCGCACCGACATCGTGGACGCCGTCTGCGCCACCGCCGCCCACGTCCACGCCGGCCTGATGCTGGTGGACGAACTGCACAACCTCAACCTGGACAGCCACGCCGGGGCGGAAGCCTCCGACCACCTGAAGTGCTTCGCCGAGCGCCTGCCCGCCACCTTCACCTACGCCGGCATCGGTATCGAGACTCAGGGCCCAGGGCCCGCCCGACGGCTTCCTCGTTGCCGTGGAGCTGGGCGGTGTCCGTACGTCTGGCCGGCCCCCGCACCGGCCCCCGGGGCGTGGGCCGTGCGGACAGGCCGGTGGGGGCCGGGAGACGGGGTTCAGACGGGGCTGTTGACCTGGCGGTCCAGGTCGAGGGTGAGCTGAAGCGCATCCAGCACGCTCGCGGGGGCGATCCGGTTGTCCGCTTCGCCGCGCACCACCTCCAGTACGTGGCCGATCATGGCGGTGTACTGGTCGGCGGCCGGCAACTGGAGTTCGTGCGCGCCCTCAGCGGTGTAGGCGGTGACGGTGCCGGAGGGTTTGCCGTCGAAGCCCATCGTGGACGTGGCGTCCAGGACGCCGTGCTCGAAGGTGGCGGTGTAGCCGCCGCGGGCTCCCCACGCCTGGGGCATCAGCGAGGAGACGGAGCTGCGGGCCGCCGCGCCGTCGAAGCGGAAGGTGATGTCGATGGCCCCGGAGTCCTCGCCGCGTGCCACGGTGGTGACGGTGGTGACCTGGGGCAGGCCGAGGGTACGGGTGATGATGTCCATGTCACTGTGCAGTGCTTCCAGCGGCAGGACCTTCAGTCCCAGCGAGGCGCCCGGCCACAGGTGCGCGGTCAGGTTCCACAACGTCAGGTGCTCCAGGCGCCCGTAGGTGCCCTGCTGCACCGCGTCGAAAAGGGCCTGGTTGGCCGGTACGAATCGCTCGAACATGTCGACGAACACGTGCTTGTCGCTGCGCTCGGCGGCCTCGGCCACCCGCTTCGCGTCCTCGATGTCATCGGCCAGCGGCAGCTCGACCAGCACGTGCTTGCCCGCCTCCAGCGCCCGCAGGACGTAACGGGCGTGCAAGGGGACCGGCAGGCAGATGTCGACCAGGCCGAAGGAACCGTCCTCGAACGCGGCCTCCATATCGGTCGAGGAGGCGAACCCGAACTGGCCTGCGGCCTTTGCGGTCTTGGCCGCGTCCCGGCCGAACATCACCACCTCCACGTCGCCACGAGCGGCGTACACGGCGGCGTGCGCCTGCCCGAAACCCGTTCCCAGCAGTGCGATCTTCATCTCTTGTCTCCTTTGCGGTGAGTGAGTCATCGGCCCGGGCCCGGCCGCTCCGGCCGAGAGCACGACAGGAGTAGCCGAGGCGCCGAAAGGGTTCAGCGGGTCGTGGGCGGGGTGGGCTGGGACAGGAGTCCGAAGAGGTTGCCGCGGGGGTCGCGGATACGGGCTCGGTCCGGGCCGGCCGGCGCAGAGCGCGGCTGCTGCTCCACGCGTGCGCCTCGCTCCTGCGCTGCTGCGGCGGTGGCGCAGGCGTTGGTGACCAGGAAGGTGGGCATGAGGTAATCCGCCGCTCTGCCGTGATCGCCGCTGTGATCCCACAAGAGGCCGGCAGGGTGCTCGGCGCCGGGCCCGAAGACGGCCAGGCTGGGCACGTCACCGAGGGCGTCGCCCTTCTCGAACCGCCAGCCGAAGCCACGGGTGCAGAAGTCGGTGGTGGCCTTCACATCGGTGGTGCCGATCTCGAAGCCGGCCATCGTGCCGGGCTGCGGGGTGCAGGCGGCCTGCTGCACGTACTCCTCGGTCCCGGCGATGCGCTCCTTGAACCGCTGGGAGGTGGACTGGGAGAAGAGGGAGAACAGGTTGCCGCGCGGATCCTTCAGCCGGGCGAAGACGGTCACATCGCCCACCTGGGTGGCCGGCACCACCACCGTGGCGCCCAGGCCGGTGAGCTTCTCCACCTCGGCGTGGACGTCGGTGGCGAGGATGGAGAGGTTGATGGCCTCGTCGCCGATGTCGCCCTGCTGGATCGCACCCATCGGCCACGGTGCGCCGGGGGCGAGGATGCGGGTGTAGGTGCGGCCGTCGATGGAGGAATCCGGATCGGCCTCGAACGTCCACCCGAGGAGGGGACCGTAGAAGCCGGTGACGGCCTTCGGGTCGGTGGTGCCGATCTCGAACCAGACGACCTGGCCGGGAGACATGGAGCTCAAGATTGTTCCTTTCGTGCGACCGCAAACGTGGTATGTGCCGCAGGACGGGTTCTTTCGTGCCGAGCCTGGCTCGCCCCCACGGGCGGGCCCGCGTACAGGACCGCAGAAGTGACCCCGCACGGAGCCCGCGGCTGGTCAGGCCACCGGAAGCGTGACGTCCTGCTGCCCGGACCGCCGGGCCGGGCCCGCAGCCGGCTTCTTGGTGCCGACGGTGCGGGGCAGGGTGAACAGCAGGCAGAACGCGGCGACAAACGCGACCGCCACGTACCACAGGGAGCCGGTGAAGGCGTACGGCATCTGCGCGGCCTGGGCAGCGGGGGCGCCGTGGCCCAGGCGGGCGAAGAAGACCACCGAGGACAGGGCGACGCCGACGGCCTGGCCGAGCTGGACGGTGGTGCTGGTCAGCCCGGATGCGGAGCCGGCGTGCTCGTGGGGAACCTCGGAGAGGATCACGTCGGTCAGCGGGGCGATGATCAGGCCCATGCCCAGGCCCATCGGGATCAGCGGAACGATGGCCTGCCACGTCGCGATGGCGTTGCCGTAGTGCTGGGCCAGGCAGGCGAACAGCAGCATCCCCACCGCCGCCAGCAAAGCGCCGGCCTGCAAGACCACGCGGCCGAAGCGGGGCACCAGGACCTGCATGGACATCCCGGCCCCGGCCATCATCGCCACCGACAGCGGCAGCCCCGACAGCCCCGCCTTCAGCGGCGACCAGCCCAGCCCCATCTGGAGGTAGAGGGTCCAGGCCAGGAAGAACACCCCCGAGGCGAGACCGAACATCATCTGCACGCCCTGCCCGCCGGCGAAACTGCGCCGGGCGAACAGCGACAGCACCACCAGCGGCGAGCTACCCCGCCGCAGCAGACGCCGCTCCCAGGCGACGAAGAGCGCCAGCACCGGCACGGACGCGGCCATCGATACGTACGTCCAGACAGGCCGGCCCAGCTCACGGCCCTGGATCAGCGGCAGCACCAGCGCCAGCAGCCCGATGGTCGCCAGCACCACCCCGACCAGGTCCAGACGGGCGGCATGCTCGGCCCGCGACCTGCTGATCACCAGGACGCCGGCGATCAGCCCCGCGATGCCCAGCGGCAGGTTGACCAGGAAGATCGGCCGCCAGCCCAGCCCGAACAGATCCCCCTGCACCAGCAGCGCGCTGACCAGCGGGCCGGCGATCGTTCCGAGCGACATCACCGCTCCGTAGAGGCCGAAGACCTTGCCGCGCTCCCGCTCAGGGAAGGTGACGTGGATGATCGACAGCACCTGCGGCACCATCAGGGCCGCCGTCGCGCCCTGCGCGACGCGCCCGGCCAGCAGCATCTCCGCGTCGCCGGCGACGCCGCAGACCAGCGAGGTGAGGGTGAAGCCGACGACGCCGAGCAGGAAGACACGCTTGCGGCCGAACAGGTCACCCAGACGGCCACCGGTGATCAGCCCGAGCGCGAACGCCAGCGCATACCCGCCGGTGATCCACTGCACCTGCGCCGACGAGGCGCCGATGTCCTGTTGGACGTGGGGAATGGCCATATGGACGACGGTGACGTCGACCGCGTCCATGAACGAGGCGATCAGCACCACAGCCAGCGCTGCCCACCTGCGCGGATCAACCGCATTCACGGTGTTTCGGGGACTTTTGTTCTCGGACATGCCGTCCAAGTTAGGACCCTTTTAGGACATCTCACGTCCCTAAAGAGGGGCAATCTGGAGGACATGACGACCGACCTGCCCGCCCGGATGCTCCGCCTGCTGTCCCTGCTGCAGGCCCGCCGCGAATGGTCCGGCGCCGAACTCGCCGAACGCCTCGGCGTCACCGGCCGCACCATCCGCCGCGACATCGACCGCCTGCGCGACCTCGGCTACCCCGTCGAAGGCACCACCGGCCACGCCGGCGGCTACCGCCTGGCCTCCGGCACCGCCATGCCCCCGCTGATCCTCGACGACGACGAAGCCATCGTCATCGCCGTCGCTCTGCGCACCGCCGCCGGCCACCTCACCGGCATGGAGGAAACCTCACTGCGCGCCCTGGCCAAACTCGAACAGATCCTCCCCGCCCGGCTGCGCACCCAGGTCGCGGCCGTACAGCAGACGACAACAACCATCGGCTGGGAATCCCCCGGCCCGCGCGTCAGCCCCGAGCTGCTGGGCAGCCTGGCCGCCGCCTGCCGCGACCACGAAAGCGTCACCTTCGACTACATCACCCGACACAACGGCTGCGCCGCCCGCCGCGTCGCCCCCCACCACCTCATCGCCTCCGGCGGCCTGTGGTACCTCCTCGCCCACGACACCGACAAGAACGACTGGCGCATCTACCGTCTCGACCGCATCACCAACCCGGCCCCCACCCGCCACCACTTCACCCCCGCGCCGTCCCCGGCAACGATCCGGCCGCCTATGTCGCCAACAAGATCGCCACCGCGCCGACCCGCTACCGCGCCATCGCCACCGTCCACGCCCCCGCCCACACCGTCCGCCGCCGCACCTGGGCCCTGGCCGCCCGCATCCGCCCCCGTGACGAGGCCACCTGCACCGTCGACTTCTCCAGCAACCACCTCCCCGGCATCGCCCAGGCCCTCGCCGCCCTCGACGCCGACCACACCCTCGATGCCGACCCCGAGGTGACCGCCTACCTCCACCGGACCGCCGCACGCATGCAACACGCCACCGGCTCATGACCGCCTGACCGACACCCACGGCCCCCGACGAGCAGATGCGGTCAGTGGCATGCGCCACGGCCAAGTGCGTCTTTGCCCTGGTGCAGCTCTGAGTTCCTCCTGTCCGAAGCGTACGAACAGCCGGGCCGCACTGAGCCGTTGAGGGCGACAACGCCCGCCCGGTGCCGCCACGCCTGACCGGCCGAAGAGCCCGTACACGAAGCGCGCGCGGAGAGATGTGCTTCCTGCTCTCGCCGGTGAGGAAATACGAGCGCCAGCCCGCAGGGTGGACGGAGTATGCACGGTCATTTCGGACGGAGTCCGCTGTCCCCGACCGTGGCGTCCCTTCATCCACCAGCCAGCCCTGCCGCACTCATGCAGCAACGGGAAAGAAAGGGCTCTGCCTCCGCCCGCTCCCCCTCACCCCGCCCCTGTCCAGCGCGGGGGTTCCGCACCCGCCCCTCCGGGTAACCCCCGACCGGGGGACAGGGGCGTTCGATTTACCCCGTAGGCGCACGGGTTACCCGCTCCCTCCCCTACCCGCCTCCTCCGTCATGCTCCGCGCTGGGCCCCGGGGCTTCGCGCCGACCGTTGCGGCGATCAGGCTGACGGTGGTGGCGGGCGGTGCGGCGCGCGTCCGGACGCCGCGGCGCCGGGGATGCCCTGTTGGTGGGCGTGGTGCGCACAACGGCCTGGGGCCGGCGCTCGGTTGTGCCTGCGGGGAGCGTGACCGGGCCGGCCCGGCGTGCCGGCGGTCCGGGCGGTCCGGGCGGTGGCCTTGGAGGTCGGCGTCGGCGTCGGTGTCGGCGTGCACGGCTCCGGCTCGGACGCGTCTGCGGTCACCGCCCGCTTCAGCGCCGGACACCGACCCGGTCCTGTGCCGCCGACCGGCCACCCCGTCCGGGAAGGCCCGTCCCTGTAAGGCCCGTCCCTGTACGGAAGGTTCCCTAGCCGACCACCCGTCCCCGCAGCACCACCCGGCGTGGTGCCGCCAGGACGCGGACGTCCTCGCGCGGGTCGCTGTCGTAGACGACGAGGTCCGCGGGGGCGCCCTCGGTGAGGCCGGGGCGGCCCAGCCACGTACGGGCGCTCCAGGTCGTCGCCGAGAGGGCGTCCACCGCGGGAATGCCCGCCTTCATCAGCTCGGCCACCTCCTGGGCGACCAGGCCGTGGGCGAGCGAGCCGCCCGCGTCCGTGCCGGCGAAGACGGGCACTCCGGCGTCGTACGCGGCCCGTACGGTGTCGTAGCGGCGTTCGTGCAGCCGGCGCATGTGGTCCGCCCAGCGCGGGAACTTGCCCTCGCCGGCCGCCGCGAGCGTCGGGAAGGTCGCGATGTTGATGAGCGTGGGTACGATCGCGACGCCGCGCTCGGCGAAGAGCGGGATGGTCTCCTCGGTCAGGCCGGTGGCGTGCTCGATACAGTCGATGCCCGCCTCGACGAGCGGGGCCAGCGACTCCTCGGCGAAGCAGTGGGCCGTCACCCGGGCGCCGAGCCGGTGTGCCTCGGCGATGGCCGCCTCGACCTCGCCGCGCGGCCAGCAGGCCGCCAGATCGCCGCTCTCGCGGTCGATCCAGTCACCGACGAGCTTGACCCAGCCGTCGCCGCGGCGGGCCTCCCGCGCCACGTACGCGACCAAATCCTCCGGCTCGATCTCGTGGGCGTAGTTGCGGATGTAGCGGCGGGTACGGGCGATGTGCCGGCCGGCGCGGATGATCCGCGGCAGGTCCTCGCGGTCGTCGATCCAGCGGGTGTCGGAGGGTGAGCCGGCGTCGCGGATCAGCAGCGTTCCGGCGTCCCGGTCCGTCAGCGCCTGCTTCTCGCTGGTGGCCTCGTCCACCGGGCCGTGCGCGTCCAGGCCGACATGGCAGTGGGCGTCCACCAGGCCCGGCAGCGCCCAGCCCCGTACGGTCGTGATCTCCCGTGCCCCGCCCGGCCGTTCATAGGTCACCCGCCCGTCGACGACCCAGAGTTCGTCGCGCACGTCCTGCGGCCCGGCCAGGACCCTCCCCTTGATGTGCAGCACCACACTCTCACTCATGGACGCACTGTATGCGCAGCGGCAGGACGGGGGTCCGCGGGTATCCGCGACCGCTCCGGGCCACGCGACGCGGTGGCGTACCTCGTGACGCGGGCCGGAAAGCCGGCCGGAACGCGGGCCGTAACGGCACGGACCATTCTCCTTTCCCCGCGGTACACCTGGAGGTACTTCAAGGCGCCTCTCGACACCTCTCAGCACCTCTCGGCATCTTTTACCGGCGAATTCCCTATTCTTTGGAAGCACAGCTTCCTGTGCTCTCCTGCCCGGTTTCGCGCAGCCCAAACGCTAAAATTTCGCTAGCCGCAATCGGCGCGTTCCGGGCGCCCTGTAACGGCGTCACAGGGCTGTGATCGACCCCACATGTCGCCCGTTTTGCCCGGTATTTTTCGGACAAGCAGTGACATTTTTCAGGACTCTCGCGCGCCCGAGCGCCCCCGTGCGATAACACATCCACCCCGGGCCGCGTAACCCCGATCCTCGATGCATTTTTGTTTTTCCCTGGGTAAATTGAATTCGCATGACCGCCGCACCAGCAGACCGTGCACGATCTCGTAGTGACTTCAGCGACATCAGCGCCATCAGGGAAATGCCGGAGGGATTCAAGCTCGACACCCCACGGGTGGAGGACGGAGCCGCGATCTGGCGTATCGCCCGCGACTCCAAGACGCTGGACCTGAACTCGTCCTACAGCTACCTCCTGTGGTGCCGTGACTTCGCCGCCACCTCCGCCGTCGCCCGCGACGCGCGGGGCGAGCCGGCCGGCTTCGTCACCGGCTATCTGCGCCCCGAGCGCCCCGGAACCCTCGTGGTCTGGCAGCTCGCCGTCGACCACGCCCACCGCGGCCGGGGGCTGGCCGCCGCGCTGGTGGACGGACTGGCCGAGCGGGCCGCGCGGGAGTACGGCATCCGGTACCTGGAAACCACGGTCACCCCCGGCAACACAGCCTCCGAGAGGGTGTTCACCTCCTTCGCCGAGCGCCATGCGGGCGGCCACCGGCGCGAGGTCCTCTTCGATGCCGGCCTCTTCCCCGAGCAGGGCCACGAGCCGGAGGTACTGCACCTCATCGGCCCCCTGGACACCCTCGCGGCGCACCGGCCCTGACCCCCGGCGGGCGCCGCGCCGCGCCCCCGCTCCCGCCCGTGCTTCCACTCCCGCTCGCGTCCCCACCCCCGCTCCCGCTCGCGGCCCGGCCGCCCGACGCCCCACCTCCCCCAAAGACTTCTTCTTCCTCACGCCACCCATCTCCCAGGAGCATGCTGTGACCATCACCCAGCCCGACCTGAGCGTCTTCGAAACCGTGGAGTCGGAGGTGCGCAGCTACTGCCGCGGCTGGCCCACCGTCTTCGACCGCGCGCAGGGCAGCCGGATGTACGACGAGGACGGCCACACCTACCTGGACTTCTTCGCCGGGGCCGGCTCACTGAACTACGGCCACAACAACCCCGTACTCAAACGGGCGCTCATCGACTACATAGAACGCGACGGCGTCACCCACGGCCTGGACATGTCCACCACGGCCAAGCGCGCCTTCCTGGAGTCCTTCCAGAACATCGTGCTGCGCCCGCGCGACCTCCCGTACAAGGTCATGTTCCCCGGCCCGACGGGCACCAACGCCGTCGAGGCGGCGCTCAAACTCGCCCGCAAGGTCAAGGGCCGCGAGTCCATCGTGTCCTTCACCAACGCCTTCCACGGCATGTCGCTGGGCTCGCTGGCCGTGACCGGCAACGCCTTCAAGCGGGCCGGCGCCGGCATCCCGCTGGTCCACGGCACCCCGATGCCCTTCGACAACTACCTCGACGGCACCTACCCGGACTTCCTGTGGTTCGAGCGGCTGCTGGAGGACCAGGGCTCCGGCCTGAACCGGCCCGCCGCCGTCATCGTCGAGACGGTCCAGGGCGAGGGCGGCATCAACGTCGCCCGCCCCGAGTGGCTGCGGGCCCTGGCCGACCTGTGCGAGCGCCGCGACATGCTGCTGATCGTGGACGACATCCAGATGGGCTGCGGACGCACCGGTGCCTTCTTCTCCTTCGAGGAGGCGGGCATCGTGCCGGACATCGTCACCGTCTCCAAGTCCATCAGCGGCTACGGGCTCCCGCTCGCGCTCACCCTCTTCAAGCCGGAACTGGACGTGTGGGAGCCGGGCGAGCACAACGGCACCTTCCGCGGCAACAACCCCGCCTTCGTCACCGCCGCCGCGGCCCTGGACACCTACTGGGCCGACGGTGAGATGGAGAAGCAGACGCTGGGCCGCGGCGAGATCGTCGAGTCGCACCTGCGCGCGATCGTCGCCGCCCACCCGGAACTGGGCGGCGAGTACCGCGGCCGTGGCCTGGTCTGGGGCCTGGAGTTCCCCGACAAGGAACTGGCCGGCAAGGTCGCCCGGCGGGCCTTCGAACTCGGCCTGCTGATCGAGACCTCCGGACCGCAGGGCGAGGTCGTCAAGCTGCTGCCGGCCCTGACCACCACTCCCGACGAGCTGGACGAGGGCCTTCGCACCCTCGCCCGCGCGGTACGGGACTGCGCCTGAGCGCACCCGCACCGGGTCCGTACGCCGGCAGAAGAACCTTTTAGAACTCGTAGAACTCGTAGAAGAAGACACAGAAAGGCACCGAATCACCGTGATCGTCCGCTCCTTCAAGGACATCGAAGGCACCGACCGCCACGTCAAGGCCAAGTCCGGCACCTGGGAGAGCAAGCGCATCGTGCTCGCCAAGGAGCGCGTCGGCTTCTCCCTCCACGAGACGACTCTGTACGCGGGTACCGAGACGTCCATGTGGTACGCCAACCACATCGAGGCCGTGCTGTGCGTGGAGGGCGAGGCCGAACTCACCAACGACGAGACCGGCGAGAAGCACTGGATCACGCCCGGCACGATGTACCTCCTGGACGGCCACGAGAGGCACACCATGCGGCCGAAGACCGACTTCCGCTGTGTGTGCGTCTTCAACCCGCCGGTCACCGGCCGCGAGGACCACGACGAGAACGGCGTGTACCCGCTGCTCACCGAACCCGACGCGGCCTGATCCGTACGAGCCCGCAGGAGCCGTACGAGAGCGCACACGCGCCGCCGCACGCTGCGCAAGCACGTCCGAGAGGAGAGGAAGGCAACACCATGACCACCGCACCCGAGCGCACCGCCGACCTGTACCCGACCCGTGGGGCCACCGAGGTGATCACCCCGCGTCAGGACCCGGTGGTGTGGTCGCAGCCCGGGACGGCCGGGCCGTTCCGGCCCTCCGAGCTGGAGGACTTCGCCCGCGACGGCTTCTTCGCCATCGACGAACTGATCACCGCGGACGAGGTCGCGGTGTACCGCGCCGAACTGGACCGCCTGGTCAACGACTCGCGGATGCGGGCGGACGACCGCTCGATCGTCGAGCCGAAGTCCCAGGACATCCGGTCCGTCTTCGAGGTGCACAAGATCAGTGAGGTGTTCGCGGGCCTGGTCGCCGACCCGCGCGTGGTGGGGCGTGCCCGTCAGATCCTCGGCTCGGACGTCTACGTCCACCAGTCCCGGATCAACGTCAAGCCGGGCTTCGGTGCCTCGGGCTTCTACTGGCACTCCGACTTCGAGACCTGGCACGCCGAGGACGGTCTGCCCCGGATGCGTACCGTCTCGATCTCGATCGCCCTCACCGAGAACCACGACACCAACGGCAGCCTGATGATCATGCCTGGTTCGCACCGGCACTTCCTGGGCTGCGCGGGCGAGACGCCGCGGGACAACTACAAGAAGTCCCTCCAGATGCAGGACGCCGGCACCCCCTCGGACCGGGCGCTGACAGAAATGGCGGACCGGCACGGCATCCGGCTGTTCACCGGGAAGCCCGGCTCGGCGACGTGGTTCGACTGCAACGCCATGCACGGCTCCGGGGACAACATCACCCCCTACCCGCGCAGCAACGTCTTCATCGTGTTCAACAGCGTGGAGAACACGGCGGTGGAACCGTTCGCGGCACCGGTGCGGCGCCCGGAGTACATCGGCGCACGGGACTTCACGCCGGTGCGGTGACTCCGTGCGGCCGTACCGCGGCGGCGTTCCGTTCCGTACGAACGCCGCCGCGGTACGGCCGGCGGTCGGCCGGCTCATCGTGTGCGCTGGCCCTCGGCCTCTGATGCGGCCTGCTCCACTGTTGTTTTCTCCAAGCGGTGGGAGGAGAGCAGCGCGGCGCCGAGCATGACGGCGACCACCAGTACGTTGACGTAAGTGGGCACGGCATAGCCCGTCTTGAGCAGGAGCAGTGCGGCGATCGCTCCCGTGCCGTACGCCGCGCCATGGCGTGCGTAGGCCCAGGTGCGCAAGGTCTGCCGGCGCGTCCACAGCAGGACGGAGGAGCGTGCGACGAAGGCGGCCATCCCCAGCCCGGCGGCTATCACGAAGATGTTCTTGTCGAAGATGAATGCTGCCGCACTCGCCTCCGCCCCCACGGCGATGTCCGCCACCTCGATGCTGGAGAGCGTGATCGCCACACCGGCCGTACCGGCGTCGACGGCACGGCTTTCCCCGTTACTTGGGCTGCCAGGGCGTGCACGCTCACGCAGGAACGCGGCGATGCTGTGGATCACCACGTAGGACAGGAGGGCCAGCAGGCCGGCGGTGAGGATGGCTGCCGGGCGCTCGCCGATGAACCAGGCGGTGCACAGCAGGACGGTCATGGCGAGCATGAGCCCAAGGTTCGGCATGCCTCCGGCTCGCCCCAAGGGCCTCTCCAGCCAGGCGAGCCACTTCACCTCCCGGTCGATGAAGATGAATTCGAAGAAGGCCAGCAGCAAGAAGGTGCCGCTGAAGGCGTAGACGGCGGGTTCCGCCGCGGCGAGCATCTCCTCGTACCGATGCGGTTCGTGCAGAGCCAGACTCAGCACCTGGCCGGGAGGTTCGCCGGAGCTGAGCGTGACGACGAAAAAGGGGACGCCCAGGCGGCCGATCACCGCGGCGAGGATGACTCCCGGCAGCAGAAAAAAGCGCTGCCAGAACCCCGGGATCCGCTTGAGGGGGCCGACCGAGGCAATGGCCTCGTTCACTCCCAGGGCGAAGCCGAGCAGCATGATCGGAACCAGCGGCACAAGGTGAGCCCAGCCGCCCAGGAGCGCCACCGCGGCACCTACCAGGGCGAAGCATGCCATTGCCCACCCGTAGGTCTTCAAGAACATGGCGGCCCCCGCGGCACATGAATACGGGCAGACTAATGCGGCACTCGCCGGGAGGACAGCCGGTCCGAACGCCCGACCATCAATCGATCATAATGATTCAATCGGTTCGGGCACGGGGAGCAGGCGCTCGGACAGCGGGATTTCAGGATTCCCGACAGTGCCGGGGTCGGTACCGGGGTCAGAGCCATGCGAGCGATGCGGCCGTCTCCAGTACCCGCTGGGAGGCGACCGGGTCGCCCGCGTGGCCGCGTGCGATCTCCGCCGGAATCCGCCGGCCGCCGACCAGCAGGCAGAAGTCCACCGCCTCCAGGACCAGTTCGGCGGCGATCGGCTCTGCGTCCGAGCCCAGCACCCAGTCGCCGCCCGCCTCGCCCTCCACCGAGAGCAGCACCGGCCGCGCGGTCGGCCCCAGCGCGCGGTCCAGGATGCGGATGGACAGTCCCACGAACCGCTGGAGATGCGTCGGCAGCGGCGGCGGTACGGGCCGGCCCAGCGCCCGTCCGATGTCGCGGGTGTGCACCCAGGTCTCCAGCGCCCGCAGCACATAGTGGTCGGCGACCGGCAGCCGTAGTCCCATCAGCACCGTGGGAGAGGCGGCCAGTTGTTCGTCACCGGCCTCCGGCAGCGCCAGCAGGCCGTGGGCCTGGGTCCGCCATGCCTCGCGGGTCTCGGCCGTCGGCCGGGTGTGCTCGTACGCCACCACCTCTTCCGTACGCGCCGACCAGCGCAGCTCCCAGGGGCCGCCCGGCATCGCCACCCGGGCCGGGCCCTGGCTCCCGCCGGTCATCGTGACCGGCGCCAGCCCCAGCCGTTCGGCCAGCGCCTCGTCGGCCGCGACGAGATGGGCGAGGGTGCCCTGTACGTCCCAGTCGTGGACGACGGGGGTGCCCCACAGGGCCGGAGCGGTGTCCAGTTCGTGCAGCAGCGCGTCCAGGCTCGCCACTGCCCCGGCGTACGGGGCGGCGTGCGCGGCCAGCGGGCCGTGACCGGGCCGGGCGGTGCGGGCGGCGGCCATCAGCCGGCCGCGGGCGACCCCGGTGTTGCCCTTGCGTACGGTCCGTACGGCCCCCTTGCCGCCGCCTTTCCGGCTCCCTGCACCCTTTACACCCTTTACCTGCCTCGCACCCTTTGCCTCCGTCGCGCCGCTCTCCGCCGGTTCGTCGAGCAGTCGTACGGCTTCGCCCAGCCGACGGGCTTCCGCGGCGCACGGCGCGCAGCTTCGCAGGTGGCGGCGTACGCGGGCGTCGTCGCCCGGCATGCCCGCGCCCAGCACCCAGGCCGCGAGCAGCTCGCTGACGGCCTGGTGGTCGTCTTCGGCGCTGCTTTCCGGGTCGCCGGGGCCGGGGGGTGATGCTTGTGGGAGCTCTTGGGCCCCTTGGAGCTCTTGGGTCTCTTGTGACTCCTGGGGGCTTTGAGAGGTTCGGGGATCGGCGGGGACATGGCCCGGCAGTGCGGTGAGACGGTCCGCGAGGCCACCGAGCGCCGTACGCAGCCGGGAGGCGGCGATCTCCTCGGGGATGCCCAGTTCCACCGCGACCTGACGACAGGTCCGCCCGGCGAAGCAGGCCAGATGCATCGCCTCCCGCTGCGGCAGCGGGAGTTCGGCCAGTGCCGAGTGCAGCATCAGCGCCGCTTCGGCGTCGCGCGCCCGCCGCCCGGCCTCACCGGCCTCCTCCCCCGCTTCCCCCGCTTCCTCGGATTCTCCGGGCTCGCCCGGCTCCCCGGCCGCGTCCCGCATCCGGAGCACGGCGCGGTGGTGCGCGAGCATGCTCAGCCAGGCACGCAGCGAGCCGTGCCCGGGCGCGAAGGCGTACGGGCAGGTCCACAACCGCAGGAAGACCTCCTGCACCACCTCGTCGGCGCTGTGCGCGCTGCCGGTGACGCGCCGGGCGACCGCCCGCACCAGCGCGCCGAAGGCGTCGTACGCCTCGCCGAGCGCGGACTCCTCGCCGTACACCAGCCGCCGGTGCGACTCCTCGTCACGCGGCGGGTACCTGGGTGTCCCGTCCACCGGCACCACCTCATGAATGTGTGGTGCCATTCCTAGCCTTCCGTCCTTGCGCGCGATAGGCATCGGCCCGGCCGAATTGCGGAACCGCCCCGGCGCTACCCTGACCGGGCCGCCGGGCCCCGGACACCCCAGGGGAACGCGAAGGACACGAACAAGTACGGACGAGAACCGCCGAGTGCGGATGAGTACGGACGAGTACCGGAATGCAGGCAAGTGCCGGCATACGGACAAGAGCTGAGGAGTTCCATGAGCGTCGACCGGCTGCCCGGCGTCGTACTGCGCGATCACTTCCTGGACGTGCCGCTGGACCACTCGGTCCCGGACGGCGAGCGGCTGTCCGTGTACGGCCGGGAGGTGGTGGCCGCCGGGCGGGAGCGCGAGGAACTGCCGTGGCTGGTCTACCTCCAGGGCGGCCCCGGCTGCGCCTCGCCGCGCCCCCTGGGCCGGGACTCCTGGCTCGTACCCGCCCTTGACCACTACCGCGTACTGCTCCTGGACCAGCGGGGTACGGGGCGCTCGACACCGGCCAACCGGCAGACGCTCGCGCTGCGCGGCGGGCCGCGCGAACAGGCCGCGTACCTGGCGCACTTCCGCGCCGACGCCATCGTGCGGGACGCCGAACTCTTCCGCCGGCACCTGCTGGGCGAGGGCACCGGCAGCACCGGCAGCGCCGGCACCGGAGAGGCCGCGGCCGGCCGGTGGAGCGTCCTGGGGCAGAGTTTCGGCGGCTTCTGCGCCCTGACCTATCTGTCCCGGGCGCCGGAGGGGCTGCGCGAGGTGTTCGTCACCGGCGGCCTGCCGGGGCTGGACACCGGCGCGGAGGACGTCTACCGGGCGGCGTACCCACGCGTGGCGCGCAAGAACGCCGCGCACTACGCGCGCTTCCCGCAGGACGTCGAGAGCGCCCTGCGGATCGCCGCGCACCTGCGCGAACGCCCGGCCCGGCTGCCCGGCGGCGGGGTACTGACGGTCGAGGCGTTCCAGGCGCTGGGACTGATGCTGGGCACCGGCGCCGGATCGCCGGCCCTGCACCACCTGCTTGAGGAGGCGTGGGTGACCGGCCCGTCCGGGCCGGAGCTCGCCGATTCCTTCCTCCAGGCCGTACAGGGTCATCTCTCGTACGCGTCCACTCCGCTGTACGCCGTGCTGCACGAGGCGATCTACGCCCAGCGCTCGGTGGACCGCGGTGCCACCGGCTGGGCGGCGCAGCGCCTGCGTGCGAAGTTCCCGGAATTCGACGCGGACCGGGCCCTGGCGGGCGGCGGACCGCTGTACTTCACCGGCGAGATGATCTACCCCTGGCTGTTCGACACCGACCCGGCCCTGCGCCCCTTGAAGGAGACCGCGCAGGAACTCGCCGCCCGTGAGGAGTGGCCCGATCTGTACGACACCGTACGGCTCGCCGCCAACGAGGTCCCGGTCGCCGCGGCCGTCTACGCGGACGACATGTACGTGGACCTCGCCCACTCGCTGCGCACCGCCGAGCGCGTCGGCAATCTGCGTACGTGGGTGACCAACGAGTGGGAGCACGACGGGCTGCGGGTCAGTGACGGAACGGTTCTGCGCCGCCTGATCCGTATGAACCGCGGCGAACTCTGACCACCGCCGCGGACGCTGACCACCGCCGCGGGCGCTGCGAACGCTGTGGACGTTTCGCGGACATGCCGGGGATGCGCCGAGAATGCGCCGGGGATGCGCCGAAGCGGGGAGGCCCGGTCGCAATGGACCGGGCCTCCGGAGCGGTCAGCCGAGGAGGTCCAGCAGACGGTCCACGTCGGCCGGCCCGTTGTAGAGGTGGAAGGCGGCACGCAGGTGCCCGGCCCGTACCGAGATGCGTACTCCCTCCCGTTCCAGCCGCTCCGCCGCGCCCGTGAGGCCCGGGACCGCGACGATCGCGGAGCCCGGGGCGGTCACCGGCCGGTGACCCAGTTCCTCCAGGCCGGCGCGGTAGCGGTCGGCCAGTGCGGTGTTGTGGGCGTATACGGCCCGTACGCCTATCTCCTCCATGAGGGAGAGGGACGCCCGGGCACCGACGTACGCGTAGTACGCGTGCGCCTGGTCGTAGCGGCGCGCGGTGGCGGCGAGCCGGTCGATCACACCGTAGTTGGACTCCCCCGGGTCCTCGCCCGCCACCCAGCCGGCGAACAGCGGGAGCGGCCCGTCCGCCATCGACGCCCCCGCACCACCCTCCTCGCCACCGAACGCCAGGAAAGTGACGCCGCGCGGGCACAGCAGCCACTTGAAGGCCCCGCACACCAGATAGTCGAAGTCGGTTGCGCGCAGCGGCAGCCAGCCCGCGGCCTGCGTGGCGTCGACGAGCACCTTGGCCCCGTGGGCACGCGCCGCCGCCCGTACGGCCTCCAGGTCGGCGACCCGGCCGTCGCGCGCCTGCACAGCACTCAGCGCGACGAGCGCCGTCCCCGGGCGGACGGCCCCGGCCAGTTCCTCCAGGGGAGCGCTGCGCAGCGTGATGCCGGGGCGTACGGCGAGGGGGTTGACCAGGGAGCTGAAGTCGCCTTCGGGTACGAGGACTTCGGCCCCCTCGGGGAGGGAGGCCGCGACGAACGCGGTGTGCACCGCCACCGAGCCGCCGACGGCCACGCGCTCGGCCGGCACCTGGAGCAGCCGGGCGAAGGCGGCCCGGGAGGCCGCCACGGGACCGAAGTAGTCCCGTCCCATGGTCCCGTGGTCGAGGGACTCGTCGACGGCCGCGTGCAGGGCGGCGGCCGTGCGCGCGGGGATCAGCCCGCTGGAGGCGGTGTTGAGGTACGTGGTGACGGGCGCGAATTCGGCCCCTGCCAATGGCTCAAGTCGCTGCATGCCCCCACTCTGGGGCCCCGACGCCACACGGTCCACGGAGTTTCCCTCTTCCGCCCCGGGTGCCCCTCCCTCACCCCCCACTCCTCTTACCTGCCCCACCCCTTACCTGCCTTGCTGTCTCACCCGCCTTGCGCACAGCGGCGGGAGGTCAGCCACGGGCGCGCTGGGTGACCACGATGCAGCCGAGGACGATCAGGGCGGTGACGGCGGCGAGGGGTGCGAGCCGTTCCCCCATGAGCAGGACCGACCACACAAGGGTGATCAGGGGCTGGGCGAGCTGGATCTGGCTGGCCTTGGGCACTCCGATGGCGGCCATGCCGCGGTACCACAGGACGAACCCGCCGAACTGGGACACGGCGGCGATGTAGGCCGTACCGACGACCGCCTTGGTGGTGAGATGTACCGGCTCCCACGGCAAGGAGAGGGCCGTGACCAGGGCGGATACCGGCAGGGCGGCGACGACGCCCCAGGCGATGACCTGCCAGCCGGGCATATGGGAGGCGAGCCGGCCTCCCTGGGCGTATCCGGCGGCGCACGCCAGCAGGGCGCCGAAGAGGTACGCGTCGCCCAGGGTCGGCAGGCCGTGGCTCTGCTGGAGGGTGAAGGCGGCCACGGTGAGGGCGCCGAGGACGGCGGCCACCCAGAACCCGCGCGAGGGGCGCCGGCCGGTCAGGGCGGAGGAGACGGCGGCGGTGGCCAGCGGGAGCATGCCGACGACGACGGCCGAGTGGGCGGTGGTGGAGGTCTGGAGGGCGAGCGTGGTGAGCAGCGGGAAGCCGATGGCACAGCCGGCGGCCACCGTGAGCAGGCCGGGCCAGTGCCGGCGCGCGGGCACCGGCACCCGGCTTCCGAGCAGGCAGGCCGTGGCGAGCAGGCCGGCCAGCAGGCCCCGTACGCCGGTCGCGGTCCACGGGCCGAAACCTTCCAGGGCCCATACGGTGGCCGGAAAGCTCAGGGAGAAGGAGACCACCCCGAGGGCGGCAAGGACAGTGCCGCCGCGGATACCGCCATGGGTATCGCCGCGGAAATCACTACGGATGTCGCCGCGGATATCGCTGCGGACCGTTATCGCCGAGGAATGGATAGCGCTATCTTGTTCCGTCATGAAAGACAGTAGCAGCGTTGCACAGCTAGCCGCGATCTTGCGGAAGGAGCTGGACCGCTACTCGGAAGGGGAGAAGCTGCCGTCGAGCCGGGCGCTGGTGACACGGCATCAGGTCAGCCCGGTGACGGTCTCCCGGGCGATCGCCTCCCTCGCCGCCGAGGGACTGGTCACCTCCCGGCCCGGCGCCGGTGTCTTCAAGGCCGCTCCCCGCCGCGCCGCGAGCGCCCTTGGTGACGTCTCCTGGCAGGAGGTGGCACTGAGCGCGGACCCGCCGTACGCCACCGCCGACACCGGCCCCCGCAGCGCGGACGCCTCCGGGCTGCTGGCCACCCTCACCGCTCCGCCACCTGAGGTCATCGACCTCAACGGGGGCTATCTGCACGCGGCACTCCAGCCGGAACGCGCCCTGGCCGCCGCCCTGGCCCGGGCCGGCCGCAGACCCGGCACCTGGTCCCGCCCCCCGGTGGAGGGACTGACCGAGCTGCGGGAGTGGTTCGCCCGTGACATCGGCGGGCCACGCGGCCCGCTCGGCGCCTCCGACGTCCTGATCACCGCCGGGGGTCAAAGCGCGCTCACCACCGCGCTGCGCGCCCTGGCCGCCCCCGGTTCCGCCGTCCTGGTCGAGTCCCCCACCTACCCCGGCACGCTCGCCGTCGCCCGCGCCGCCGGGCTGCGGCCCGTCCCCGTACCGGTCGACGCCGACGGGGTACGCACCGACCTGCTGACCGAGGCGTTCCACGCCACCCGGGCCCGGGTGTTCGTCTGCCAGCCGCTGTTCCACAATCCCACCGGTGCGGTCCTGTCCCCGCAGCGGCGCACCGCCGTGCTCGATATCGCCCGGGCGGCGGGCGCCTTCGTCGTCGAGGACGACTTCGCCCGCCGCCTGATGCACGCCGACTCTCCTCCGCTGCCGGCCCCGCTGGCCGCCGACGATCTCGACGGCGTCGTCGTCCATGTCCGCTCGCTGACCAAGGCGTCCTCCCCCAGCCTGCGGATCGGGGCCCTGACCGGCCGCGGCCCGGCTCTGGAACGGCTGCGCGCGATCCAGGCCGTCGACAGTTTCTTCGTCCCGCGTCCGCTACAGGAGACCGCCCTGGAACTGGTCGGCTCGCCCGCCTGGACCCGCCATCTGCGTACGCTCGCCGACGCGTTGCGCGACCGCCGCACCACCCTGCTCGCCGCCCTGGGCAGCACACTGCCCGGCCTCCTGCCGCACCGGCCGCCCCACGGCGGCTACCACCTGTGGCTGCGGCTGCCCGACGGCACCGACGAGCGCGCCGTCGCCGCGACCGCCCTGCGCCACGGCGTGGCGGTCACCCCCGGTGGCCCGTACTTCCCCGCCGAGGCAACCGCTCCCCATCTGCGCCTGACGTATGTCAGCACGCCCGGCACGGCGCAGTTGGAGGAAGGTGTACGCCGGCTCCGGCAGGCCGTCGAGGAGAGCGTTCCCGAGCCGTATGAACGTGCATGAGCCGTACGAGCTTGTACACGACGCACAAGCTCGTATGCGACGTACGAGTCTTCTGTCAGCGCACGGCGCACGTCCCGTCCGCACCGTCCGCACACATCTCATCAGCGGCAGTCTCCGCCCCGGCCTCCACCGGCCCTTCTCCGCCCCCGCTTCCCTCCCTCTCGGCGTACGCCCGTTCCAGCGCCTGCACGAAGACCTCGGCCGGCTGCCCGCCGGAAATGCCGTAGCGGCGGTCGATGACGAAGAACGGCACGCCGGTGACGCCCAGTTCCGCCGCCTCGCGCTCATCGGCCCGTACGGCGTCCGCGTACGCACCCTTGTCCGCCAGTACGCGCTCGGTCTCCTCAGCGTCCAGCCCGGCCCCGACGGCGATCCCGACGAGCGTGGCGGGATCGCCGAGCGGCCGGGCCTCGGCGAAGTTCGCCCGGTACAGCGCCCCGAGCAGGGCGTCCTGCACACCGCGCGCCTTGGCCAGGTGCAGCAGCCGGTGCATGTCAAAGGTGTTGCCGTGCAGGCGGTCGGACCGGTACTCCAGTCCGGCCTGCGCGGCGGCCCCGGCGACCCGCCCCTCCATGCTCTCGGCCTGCTCCCGCGACACTCCGTACTTCCGGGCCAGCATGTCGATCACCGGCACGTCCGAGGCGGCCTCCGCCCGCGGGTCCAGCTCGAAGGACCGGTGCACCACCCGCACCTCGTCCCGGTGCGCGAACCGCGCCAGCCCCTCCTCGAAACGGGCCTTTCCTATGTAGCACCAGGGGCAGGCGATGTCCGACCAGATTTCGACGCGCATGAGCTGACTGAACTTTCCACGAGCTGATAGTTGCATGGGCAACCATCTAGAGGGTCCGGCTATTCCCTGAAGACGACCGGGCGGCTGCCCCGGCGGGCGGACCGGAGGCGGGCCGCCCGCGCGCTGTGGAGAGCGTTTACTGTCCGCGGGGCTGGTTGAAGCGCAGCATGTTGCCGGAGGGGTCGCGGAAGGCGCAGTCGCGGACTCCGTAGGGCTGGTCGACCGGCTCCTGCAGCACCTCGCCGCCCGCGGCGCGGATCCGCTCGAAGGTGGCGTCACAGTCGTCGGTCCGGAAGATGACACCGCGCAGCAGACCCTTGGCCAGCAGCTCCGCCATGGCCTCCCTGTCGGCGGGCGAGGCGTTCGGGTCCGCGAGGGGAGGTTCGAGGACGATCTCCACCCCGGGCTGGGACGGCGCGCCGACCGTCACCCAGCGCATCCCCTCGAAACTGACGTCGTTGCGTACTTCCAGGCCGAGCACGTCCCGGTAGAAGGCGAGCGCCTTGTCGTGGTCGTCGACGGCGATGAAGCAGGTGGAAAGTTTGATGTCCATGCGTCTCACGCTACGGGCGGATCAGCGGGTTTGGCTTCTCCATTCCTGACCGGTCGCGTGTACATCTTGGCGATGCAGGCCGGGATGGCGGCGCCCGCCTCATGACTGCGGGCCCGGTACGCGCTCGGGCTCTCCCCGACCAGTTCGGTGAAGCGCGAGCTGAAGGACCCCAGCGAGGTACAGCCGACCGCGAAGCAGACCTCCGTCACCGTCAGGTCCCCCCGGCGCAGCAGCGCCTTGGCCCGCTCGATCCGGCGCGTCATCAGGTAGCCGTACGGTGTCTCCCCGAATGCCTCGCGGAAGCTGCGGGAGAAATGGCCCGGCGACATGAGGGCGAAGCGCGCGAGCGCCGGGACGTCGAGCGGCTTGGCGTAGTCGCGGTCCATCAGGTCACGGGCCCGGCGCAGCCGGACGAGGTCTTCCAGGTTCACCCGGCCACCATCCCACAGCGCCTGGTCGAGCAGGCCGGCTGCTGCGCGGCACGGCTTCGGGGCGGTGTGGGAGCGCTCGGCGAGGGTCGGCAGGCTCGGGATCCGTACGGTAGGGCGTGTGGCGAGGCAGTCGTGCTCCGGACAAAGTCGCACGGACTGCTGCACGGCCGGCCGCATCAACTGCCCCGGTCGCGTACGTTGCCCGGCACCTCCTCGTCGCGTTCGATATGGCTTATACGGCCTGTCCACGTCAAATCCACCAGTTGGAGACATGGTGATCGAAAACTTGGGCAAGCGGATCTTATTCGCCCTGCTGGGCGCTGTGACGATCCTTGGTACCACCGCGGCCACCAGCTTCGCGGCCCATGCCGATCCAGGCGCAACGCCGTCGGTCGCCGCAGCCCCGTCGGTCGGCGCGGCGGAGCCCTCCGGGCCGCGCGCCAACACGACTCACCCGTTCGCGTCGCGCCAGGACGCCGTCCCCGGGGTTGCCCCATTGGGCGCTGAGACGACCGCGGTCTACCTGGACCGCTCGGGCCGGGTGATTCCCATGGACGTGACTGACGCGACCACGGAAGCGGCATTGGCCTGCACACCCGTCAGCGGCAGGGACAACCCCCATCGGTCCGGCACCGGCGTGGCCGTGTCCGGTCACGGATGGTGGAAGAAGGGGAACTGCAGCAACGACCGTGCCGATGTGTACAACTGCCTCTATGAGTGGTACACGGACAACACCTGGCGCCAGAAGGCGTGTTCGGAGAAGAAGAGGCTCAGGCCGTACACTGGAAGCGGCGACCGTACGGTGGCACGCAAGGACTGCAACAACACCGCGGTGACGTCCTGGCGGAACCACGTGGACGTCAACGTGGTCGACGAGGGTGACACCAGTGAGTGGCCGTACCGCCAGGCCGATGTCAACTGCCGGGTGAACTAGTGCACTAGGGATGTCCTGAAAGTCTGGCTTCGGCCGACCGGCTTCCTTCGGCCGGCCTCCTTCGGCCGACCGGATTGCTCGGGTTCGCACCGAAAAGGCGATCGGGGTAAACCGGGGTGAGCCGGGAGCGTTTTCCAGATCTTCAGGAGCTTCCTGGGGCGAACCGGCGCGGCTGCGAAGCATCCCGGAGAGGACCGACCCAGCGTGCCGGAGCGCAATGGCACTGCACAGCCGGGCGTGGTGCCCGCGGCCCGTCGGACCGCGGGCACCATGTTCGCTGCACTGTACGGCGAGCTGGTCCCGCACGCCTGGCGCGATCCCGAGCTCGACGCCTACGCGCTGTTCTATCACCGGTCGCTCGCCATGGGCTGGCTCGACGACAGGTCGGCGGGGGGCGACGGCAAGGACCACATGGTCCGCGCACCCGGATTGTGGGCCATGAACGACGCCGGGTGGACCCACCCCTCCGCCGCCTCGGGAGCGGGACTGATCTCGTGGTTCCAGGTCGAGGCCAGCGCGGTGGCCGACGACCGGCCGCTACCGGTACAGCCCTTCTTGCGGTGCGCCGAGGACGCGTCAGCGCGGGCCGGCGCACTGGACCTGTCCGCGGTACAGGTCCTCCTGCCGGTACAGGGGCTCGACCCCGCGGCGCGGCCACCGTACGCGCCCGTGCCCTCGGTCCTGACGGCCCCCTGGTTCTCTGAGCGCGATCCGCGATCGGGGACACCGGTGGAGGTCGGCATCAACAGTGGCCGGGACCCGGTGATCCCCGCCGTCGCACCACAGCTCACCGAGCACCTCGGCCACCTCGGCCAGGACGTTTTCGTTTGCAGGTGCCACGACATCGCCGGCCGGCACGACGTCCCCCCTCCGCCGTTCGACGACAGTCTCTGGAACGGTCCGCCCCGACACGGCGTGGTGCTGCGCGGGGAGCTTGCCCAGTGGTCGTGTGACGCGGTCGGATGGCTGGCCGAGGCCGTCGCCGACTCCGCCGCCCAGCTCGGCGTCCATTCGCCGCTCCTGCTCACCGTCACCCGCTCACCTCGATGACGAGGAGCTCGTCATGCCGCTACGGCGCGACGGTGATCGCGGTGCCCAGCGGCAGGAACAGGTGCAGGTGGGTGGCGTCGGGGGCGGGCGGACGGTCCGGGTCCGGTTGCCAGCCGTGCCGGGTGTAGAAGGCGCGGGCGCGCCGGTTGTGCCAGAACACCTCCAGCAGGGCCCGGGAGACCGCGTGGTCCCGCCAGGCGTCCCGGCAGGCGTGGAGCAGGGCGGTGCCGATGCCCTGCCGCCAGTGGGCGGGGTCGACGTGCAGTTGGCGGAGGGTGGCCGTGGCGGGCACCACCGCGTCCGGCGCGAGACGGAAGGCGGCGGCGCCCAGGACGGTGCCGTCCCGCTCGGCACACAGCACGGTCGTGTCCGCGCGGGCCAGCGCCCGCTGCCAGGCGTCACGGAAGCGGACGTACTCGGCGGGGGCGGGGTCGGCGGAACGGAAGGCGGCGGAACCAGAGGCAGGAGGATCGGGGGCGGCAGGATCGGGGGCCGCGGGGGTGCGATCGACGCGGATGTGGCCGGCTGTGGGGTGGACACGGCCGTACGTGCCGGGAGCGCCGGGAGTGTCCGGAGGGTCGGGAGTTGTGTATGTGCCGGGGGTGGCGGGGGTTCCGTACGCGTCGGATGCGCCGGAAGTTTCGTACGTGTCGGGCGGCGGGCCGGGTGGGCGGCTGCCGGGGTGCGCCGCGCCCTGGGTGCGGGCCCGGTCGTACGCGGCGCGGGCGCGGACGTGCAGGAGCGTGATCGCGTCCAGGTCGTCAGGGGTTGCGGGGCGCACGGTCGTGCCGGGGCCGTCCGCCGGGACGGGGCGCGGGGCGGGGGCGGGGACATGCGGCTCACGGGTCTCGGCGGCCGTCGACGTGACGCGGGAGGCCGAGGGGGTTGTCCTCGCGCAACTCGGGCGGGAGGAGGGCGGGCGGGGTGTCCTGGTGGACGACCGGGCGCAGCCAGCGTTCGACGGCGGTGCCGCCCACGGAGGTGGAGGTCGAGGTGGTGGCCGGGTAGGGGCCGCCGTGGTGCTGGGCCGGGGCCACCGCCACCCCGGTCGGCCAGCCGTTGACGACCACCCGGCCGGCCAGCGGGGTCAGCGCGGCCAGCAGCCGGGCACCACGCCCGCCGCCCACCGCTCCGGCGTGCGCGCCGACGCCCGTACCTTCGTTCGCTCCGGCACTCGCGACCGCGCCCGCATCGGACTTCACGCCCCCTTCCGCGCCCGCGCCATCACGCACGCCGTCGCTCGCATCCGTACGCGCGCCGACGCCCACGCCCGCGCGCAGATCGCCACTCGCGCCCACCCCCGCACTCTCAGCACTCCCACCGCACTCCGCCGCCCCCAGGTGCAGTGTCGCGGTGAGGTTGCCGGGCAGCCGGGCCAGTACCGCGTCGAGTTCGGCCTCGTCCGCGTACCGCGCGAGGACGGTCACCGGCCCGAAGCACTCCTCCAGCAGCAGGTCGTACGGCCCACCCTCGGTGGTGAGGCGGTCCGCCGGAACGGTGAGGAAGCCCGCGGCGACGGCGTGCTCACCGGCCGCTCCGGGTGTCACGGGCGTACGGACATCCGGAAGCCCGGTCGTCCGGGCGCGTACGCCTTCCAGGAAGGCCGTACGCATCCGCCGGTCCAGAAGGACGCCCGGCCCGGTCTTCCTCACGGCGGTGGTCAGGGAGCTCACCATCCGGTCCCCGGCCGCGCCGGCCGGCACCAGCACCAGCCCCGGCTTGACGCAGAACTGCCCGGCGCCGAGCGTCATCGACGCCGCGAGCCCCGCGCCGATCTGTTCGGCGCGCTCCTCGGCGGCGGCCTCGGTGATCACAACGGGGTTGAGGCTGCCGAGCTCGCCGTGGAAGGGGATGGGACGGGGGCGGGCCGCCGCCGCGTCGTACAGGGCCCGTCCGCCGCGTACGGACCCGGTGAAGCCGGCGGCGGCGACCAGCGGGTGCCGCACCAGCTCCACGCCCGCGTCGAAGCCGTGCACCAGGCCGATCAGGCCCTCGGGAAGGCCGAGTCCGCTCGCGGCGCGGCGCAGCACGGATGCGCACAGTTCCGAGGTGGCGGGGTGGCCGGGATGCGCCTTGACGACGACGGGGCAGCCGGCGGCCAGCGCGCTGGCGGTGTCGCCGCCGGGTACGGAGAAGGCGAGCGGGAAGTTGCTCGCGGCGTAGACGGCGACGACGCCGAGCGGGACCTTGTAGCGGCGCAGGTCGGGCCGGGGCGGCGTGCGGCCGGGGTCGGCGTGGTCGATCCGTACGTCGAGGAAGGCGCCTTCCTCCACGTCGTCGGCGAACGCGCGCAACTGGTAGGTCGTACGGGCCAGTTCGCCGGCGAGCCGGTCGGTTCCGAGTGCGGTCTCCGCGTCGGCGGTTGCGATGACGTCCGCACCGGTCTCGTCCAGGAGATCGCCGGCGCGGCGCAGCAGGGCGGCCCGTACGCCGCGGTCGGCGAGCGCGTCACGGGCGGCGTGCGCGGCGCGTACCGCCGCGTCGACCTCCTCGGCCGTGGCCTCCGCGGCGACCTGTTCGCGCCGCGCTCCGGTCCGGGGATCGATGCTCCACACCGGTTCCGATGCTCCTGTGGCTGTCGTCGCCGCCGCTTTCGTGGTCACCGCGCTCCTTCCGGGCCGAGCAACTCCTGCCGCATCCCCTGGGCCGTTCACTATGCTGAACGCCGTCCCGAATGCTGAATGGGGCGAACAATCCGGACTCTAGGTGGGTCCGAACAAGGGGGTCAAGAGCGATGCCGGTTACGGACGAGAGCCCCGGGAGCGCCGCCGGCCGGCGTCCCGTGGACGGCGGTTCGCCGGTCAAGTCCGCCGTCCGTACGGTGGAGTTGCTCGAATACTTCGCGGCCCGGCCCGGCACCCACGGCCTCACCGCGATCCAGGAAGCCGTCGGCTATCCGAAGTCCAGCCTCTACATGCTGCTGCGCACCCTCGTGGACCTCGGCTGGATCGAGACGGACGCCACCGGTACCCGCTACGGCATCGGCGTACGCGCCCTGCTGGTCGGCACGTCCTACATCGACGGTGACGAGGTCGTGGCCGCCGCCCGCCCGACGCTGGACCGCCTGGCGGACGACACCACCGAGACCGTCCACCTGGCACGTCTGGACGGCGCCGACGTCGTCTGCCTGGCGGCCCGCACCGCGCGACACCACTTGCGCCCCGGCGCGCGCGTGGGGCGCCGGCTGCCCGCCCACTCCACCTCCCTCGGCAAGGCCCTGCTGGCCACGTACACCGACGAACAGATCCGTACGATGCTGCCGCCGTCCCTGACCCCCGTCACCGATCACACGATCACCGACCGCGAACAGCTCATAGAGGAACTCCGCGCGGTACGCGAACGGGGCTTTGCGGAGGACCGCGAGGAGAACACGGTGGGGCTGCGCTGCTTCGGGACGGCGATCCCGTACCGCACCCCGGCGCGCGACGCGCTGAGCTGCTCGGTACCGACGGCCCGGCTGACCCCGGCCCACGAACAGACCGTCAAGGACGCACTCCTCGACGCCCGGGCCGACCTCACGCGGGCCGCCCGGCGGCTACGACCCAACCCCTGACCGGCGGGCCCGGAGGCGGCCTCGCACCGCCCACCCCGCCCATGACGAGGCTGACCTACTCTGTGCGGACGATCGTCGCGATACCGGCCGCCGTGGCCGGTGCCCGTGTTTCCTCCGGGTGCGGGGTCGGAAGGGCGTGCGGGAGGGTGTGCGGAAAGGCGTGTGGGAGGGCGTGAGGGGTAGGGTGCGAGCGGGTGTGCACGCCGGCGTACGGGACGGAGCACGAGCCGGAGCCGAGATCAGGGCCGGCGGCGGGGCCGGAAGCGGGGGCGCGCGGTGCGGGTGATGCTCCGGCGCTGGAGCCATCTCATCCTCGGCGGCGCGCTGCTGATGCCGTTCTTCCTCTTGATGACGGCCCTCGTCCCGATCGCCTTCGAGGACGCGAACCCCTTCAGAAATGTGATCTGGGAGTTCGTGGCCTTCGGCGCGGCCCTTCCGGTCGCCGCCTTCTCCGCACTCGTCTTCCCGCCGGTGAGAACGCTGGAGGCGGTAGCGGTACGGTCCCTGTGCGACCTCCCCGAGGAGCGGGCGGACCAACTGGCCGACGGCCCCGCCCAGACCTGGGCGGCCCGGTGGCGTACGGCCCTGTGGTTCGTGGCGCACCTGCTGGCCGGCGGCATCGTCAGTGGCATGACACTCTCGGCACCGCCCGCCGCGGTGGTACTGCTCCTGCTCCCGGTCACGCCTCTGGTGGACCTGGACCGGCTGGGCCGGCCCGCCATCGACGGCGTCCTCGGCCCACTCCTCGGGCTCGCGCTGCTCGGTCTGGTGGTGGGCACGGCCTGGGGGGCGGGCGCGTTGCTGGCCCGCTGCGCGCCGGTCCTGCTGGGGCCCACGCCCGGCGACCGGCTGGCCGCGGCCGAACGGCGCGCCGCCGACCTGGCCTCGCGCAACCGCCTCGCCCGCGAGCTGCACGACTCGGTGGGACACGCGCTCAGCGCGGTCACCCTCCAGGCGAGCGCGGCCCGCCGGGTGCTGGACGCGGACGCCGATTTCGTCCGCCAGGCACTGGCCGCCATCGAGGAGACCACCCGCGAGGCGGTCGCCGAGCTGGACACGGTGCTGGGGCTGCTGCGGGAGGAGGACGGCTCGCAGTACGCCCCGGCCCCGGCGCTGGACGGTCTGGACGGCCTGCTGGACCGTACGCGGGCGGCGGGCGTACGGGTCGAGGCGACCGTCGACAAGGGCTGCGGGCGGCTGGCGCCGGTGGTCTCCCGGGAGGCGTACCGCATCGTCCAGGAAGGGCTCAGCAACGCGCTGCGCCACGCCGGGCCGGTACCGGTGCGGCTGCGGATCACGGTCCGTGAAGAGGAACTGCACATCACCATGGAGAATCCGTTGGCAAGCACGGGGGGCCGGGGCCCGATGGAGAAACTGACCGCTCTGAGCACGCGAGACATATCGAACGCACCGGACGCGCCGGACATGCCGGACGCGTCAACCGCGTCCGGCGGGCCCCCGACCCGCCCGGGCGGCGGTCACGGCCTGCACGGCATCGCCGAGCGCGCCCACCTGCTGGGCGGCCATGCGCAGGCCGGCGTCCAGGACGGTGTGTGGGTCCTGACGGCTCGCCTGCCGCTGGGAGCGACCCGATGACGGACGCGACGACAGGAACGGGAACGAACACGGCAGCAGGAACGGGAACGGGAACGGAAACAGGAGCGGAGAGCGGATCGAACGGCACCGGCGCGGCGGACGGCACGGCCGGCTCCCGCCTGCGGATCGTGCTCGCGGACGACGAACGGATGGTGCGTACGGCGCTGCGCGTGATCCTGGGCGCCGAGCCGGACATGGAGGTCGTCGGCGAGGCGTCGACCGGCGCCGAAGCCGTACCACTGATCCGCGAGCTGCGTCCGGACATCGTCCTGATGGACGTCCGGATGCCGGAGATCGACGGCATCCGCGCGACCGAGCAGGTGCTCTCGGGAATGTCCGAGCCGCCGCGCGTCATCGTGGTGACGACGTTCGAGAACGACTCCTATGTGTACGAGGCGCTGCGCGCCGGCGCGAGCGGCTTCCTGCTCAAACGCACGAGCGCCGACGACCTGGTGCAGGCGGTGCGGCTGGTGGCCCGCAGCGACAGCCTGCTCTTCCCCGCCGCCGTACGGGCGCTCGCCGCCGCGCACGCCGGCGCGCGCGCCACGCGGGACAGGGCGCAAGCGATGCGGGCGCGGCTCTCGGACCGGGAGTCGGACGTCCTGCGGCTGATGGCCAAGGGCCTGACGAACGCCGAGATCGCGGACCGGCTGACGGTGGGCCCCGCGACGGTCAAAACGCATGTCGCCGGGGTGCTGGCCAAGCTCGGGGTGCGGGACCGCACGCAGGCGGTGATCGCCGCGTACGAATGCGGCTTCGTCGAACCCGGCTGACAAACGGAGCCCGGGGACCGGGACCGGTACGGCACTCCCCGGCCCCGCCAATCCGGCTACGCACAGTCACACCGCCACTTGTCAAGGACATCCGGTCACCCGTTCATCCCAATTTGCCGGATTACGAGCCATCACTTAAGCACACCTTCTGACCTGCGCATTCGGGGGCCGTCCAGGCCGGCGCTCCGCCATGCGGGGCGGGTCCTGACGCAACGTCAGCAGGCTCGGCGCGCCCGCTGCGGTTTATCTCGATCTCAGGAAGCACGGGACTCCCTCAATTCCCCTGCGGCACTTCGGTGTGTCGCGTCCGTGCTTCGTGGAGGTTCGTCACATGCGTTCCACTCGAGTTCTCACCGGTGCCGCTCTGACTGTCGCCGCACTCGGCCTCTCCGCCACCGCGGCGTTCGCCGGCGACTTCGGGACCATCGAAGTCTCGCCGAACCCGGTAAAGGCCGGTGGCACGGTCAATCTGACCAGCAGCGCCTGCGGCAAGCACGGCTCGGCCACGGTCGACGCCAGCACCCTCGGCGCCGGCACCATCACCTTGTCCTCGAAGGGGCAGACGCACCACGAGAACGTCCAGGGCTCCTTGAAGGTGCCATCCAGCACCAAGCCCGGCAATTACGGCATCGGCGGCAAGTGCTCCAACGGCAGGGAGATCACCGGCACGGTGACCGTCGGCACCGGAAAGACCACCCCCACGGGCAAGGTACGGACCGGCATCGGCAGCACGAGCGGGGGCGTCGACACCGGCGAGATCGCCGCGGGTTCGGCCGTACTGCTCGCCGCTGCCGCCGGAGGCACCTGGATGCTGCGCCGCCGTACGGGCGACCGGTCCTGACGGACCCGCTTCCGACAGTCCCGGACCCGACACGCCCGAACGGCTGCGAACGGCTGCGAACGGCTCCGCTCCCGACGAGCCCGGTCCCGGCCGGTCCACCGCAAGCAGTCCCGGCCTCCCGAAGACGTCCGCCGTTCTCGGGAGGCCGGCCCGCGCCCGCTCCTCGGGAGGCAAGAGAACGCCGATGGCCCCCCTTCCCCCTTTCCCCCTCTTACGCCCCTCCCGCCCCTGACGTCCCCTGCTTCCCTCCCCCGCTTCACCCGCGCCGACGCCACCTTCATCGCCGCGCTCACCGCGATCGCGATGAGTTCCGGCGTCTGGCTGATCACCGACGGCGCCCGGCCGCACTCCCCACCGCAGCCCTCCGCCGCACAGGGCTTCGCGGCACCGCCGTACACCCCCGGGCCCCCTACGGCCGTCGCCCCCTCCCCGCCGCCCGACCCGCTCCCGCCGTCCCCGCCCGTCCGCGTCCGGGTGCCGGCCATCGAGGTCGACGCCCCGGTGATGAAACTGGGGCTGACCTCGGACGGCAGCCTGGAGGTGCCTCCGGAACGGCGTAAGAACCTCGTCGGCTGGTACGGGGACGGCACCGCCCCCGGCGCCGCGGGAACCGCGCTGGTCGCCGGCCATGTCGACAACCACCAAGGGCCCGCCGCCTTTTACAGCCTCGGCTCCCTCAAGAAGGGCAACACCGTAGAGATCAGGCGCGAGGACGGCCGGACCGCGGTCTTCTCCATAGACGCCGTCGAGGTCTACGACGGCGCCGGCTTCCCCGACAAGAAGGTCTACGGGCCCGCGCGCCGGCCCGAACTCCGGCTGATCACCTGTGGCGGCGGCTTCGACAAGGCCCGGCAGGAGTACCTGGGCAACGTGGTGGTCTTCGCCCATCTCACGGGTACGAAGTGAAGTGAGCGGCCTCCGTAAGGAGACCCGGTGGAGCACCGGCGGAGAACCCGCGGAGCACCGGCGGGAGAGGTGGCGGGCGAACCAGGGCAACGGCGATCCGTCACCGTACGCAATGAACTCCGCGCCCTCTTTCCGCGTCCTCCAAGGCACAACGTCCGGTGCGCGACGGACAACACCGCGACGCACCGCACGTCAGGCGCCACCACACACGGCACAACGGACCGCTGACCACGGTCCACGGCTGAACCGGGAAGTAGGAAGACACCATGGGCATCTTGAGCTGGCTCGTACTGGGGCTGATCGCGGGAGTGATCGCCAAAGTGCTGCTGCCGGGCCGGGATCCGGGCGGGCTCGTGGGCACGACGCTCATCGGCATCATCGGTTCCTTCATCGGCGGCTGGCTCTCCACCCGTTTCCTGCACCGGCCCATACCGAAGGATTTCTACGACCCGTCCATGTGGATCGCCGCCGTGGCCGGCGCGCTGGTCCTGCTCATCGCCTACCGCCTGCTGTTCGGCAACTCCCGGGCCCGCCGGTGACGGTGTGGCGAAAACGACGGCAGATGGCCGCGAGGTAATGGAACCGTAAAAGGGGGCCGTTCGTTATCCCAGGTATGACCGCTATGACTCCTGGCTCGAACCTCCCGCTCTCCGTCCCGCGGGTGGCGGTGGACGTCACCGCCCCGGTGCGGCTCGACGTGTCGGGCCTGCTGCTCACCGCCGACGGCAAGGTGCGTTCCGACGACGACTTCGTGTTCTACAACCAGCCCAGCGGACCGGGCGTGACCCACAGCTCCGGCACCGCGGGCGGGTCCGGGGACACGATCACGGTGGACACCGCCGCCGTGCCCGCCGGCATCGAGAAGATCGTCGTCACGGCGAGCCTGGACGCGCCGGGCGCCACCTTCGCCGGCACCGAACCGACGGGTACGGTCCGCAACGCGGACGACGGCAGCGTCATCGCCTCCTTCACCCCGCCGCAGCTCGGGCCGGAGACCGCGCTCGTGGTCGTCGAGATCTACCGCCGCAACGGCGCCTGGAAGGTCCGCGCCGTGGGGCAGGGCTACGCCAACGGCCTGGCCGGCATCGCCACGGACTTCGGCGTCAGCGTCGAGGAACCCGCCGCCCCCACCGGCCCGGCCACACCCAGCGCGCCCCAGGCGTCCGCCGCCCCGCCGGCCGCGCCCCCGGCCCCGCCGCAGCCCGCCGACCAGTGGGCCCCGCCGACCGGCGCCCCGGCGCCCGTCGCCCCGCCCCAGTCCGCCATGCCCCCGGCCCCACCGGCCGCACCCGCCCCCGCCCCCGGTGCGATGCCCGGCGGCAAGGTCAACCTCGACAAGGGCCGGGTCAGCCTCCAGAAGAACCAGACCGTCTCGCTCGTCAAGGGCGGGCAGCCGCTGCTCAACTCCGTACAGATGGGCCTGGGCTGGGAGCCGGCCTTCCGCGGCAAGGACATCGACCTGGACGCGTCGGTGATCGCGTACGGCCCGGACCGCAAGAAGATCGACAACTGCTACTTCGGCAAGCTGGCGATCCTCAACGGCGCCATCCAGCACTCCGGCGACAACCTCACCGGCGCCGGCGCGGGCGACGACGAGGTCATCACCGTCCACCTCGGCGGCCTCCCCCCGCAGGTCACCGGCCTGGTCTTCACGGTGAACTCCTTTTCCGGCCAGAAGTTCTCCGACGTCGCCAAGGCGTACTGCCGCCTCCTGGACGCCCAGACCGGCGAGGAACTGGTCCGCTTCGACCTGACCGGCTCCGAGCCGCGCACCGGCGTGCTGATGGCCAAATTGATCCGCCAGTTCACCGGCGAATGGGAAATGACCGCCCTCGGCGAATTCGTCGACTCCCGCACCGTCCGCGGCATGGTCAAACCCGCCGCCCAAGCTCTCTGAAAAACCCACCGGTCGGCACCGTCCCACTCCGCCGGCCACCCGACAACAGCGAAGGCCGGGCCCACAGCAAACGGGCCCGGCCTTCGCCTGACGCCCGCCGACCGCGGTAGCCGTTGGCAGCATTGGAGAAGGGTGAGTCATGAGTAGTGGAGTCAGACGGGGACCGCTGGTTTCATCGCGTCGGCGGCGAAAGCGTCACCAGGGCACCCAGGCCTTTCCCCGGCAATACGGTGCTGCTCAGCGCTCACTCCCGCAAGGGAAGTGTGAACTTACCGCTCGGCAGCAGAACAATCTCCGGACGCCTGGCCATACAGGTCAATTGTTCAGGGAAAGGCACCTTGACCGTCTTCGTCGAGCCGATGAGTTTCCCGCTCACCTGCACAGGCGACAAGGTGAATGGCACGTACAATGAATTTCGGTTCGAGCGGAAGCGTATAGGGGCCACAGTCCAGGTAACGGCCCCGTCATCAGTCCGCTGGTCGCTTTCCATCGAGCGGTAACAGGTATGGGGTACTGCCACAAGCGCGTGGTTCATGGATGGCGGAGCTGCTCGTACAGCGCGGTCGATTCGTCAAGCTGCCCGTCCCACCGGTCCGGTCAGGCCGGTCAGGTGTGCCAGGCGTTCGTAGGAGTCCAGGAGGGCGTCGCGGTCGTGGGTGCTGGTGGTGACCAGTACTTCGTCGGCGCCGCTGCGGTCCAACAGGGTGCGCAGGGCGTCGGCGACCTCGTCCTCCGTGCCGTGGAGGTGACCGCGCTGCGCGGCCTGGTAGAACTCGCGTTCCTTGGCGGTCATGTACGGCTCGCGGGCGAGTACGGCGTCGGCCGGTTCCAGGGGCGGAAAGACGCCGTGCGTACGGGAGTAGGCCATCGACCACGCCTCGGGGAGGAGCAGCCGCCGGGCGGCCTCGGAGGTGTCGGCGACGGCGACCGTGCCCGAGACGATCACGTACGGCCGTTCCCACAGCGCCGAGGGGCGGAAGGCGGCCCGGTAGCGTTCGATCGCCGCCAGCATCGCCTCCTGGCCCCGCAGGTCGCCGATGACCAGGGCCAGGCCGGCTGCCGCCGCGAGGTCCGCGCCCGCTCCGGTGGCCAGGACGAAGGCCGGCACCCGCAGTCCCTCGGCGGGGCGGGCGTGCACCTGCGGATGGGCGCGCTGTTCGCCGGTGAAGTAGCCCAGCAGCTCCGCCACCTGCTCACCGAAGCGGTCGGCGGCCTCCTTGTCGCTGCCCAGCGCCCGGCGGATGCCGTCGGTGAAGCCGACCGACCGGCCCAGTCCCATGTCGATCCGGCCGGGGAAGAGCGATTCCAGTACGCCGAACTGCTCGGCGACCACCAGCGGCCGGTGGTTGGGCAGCATCACACCGCCCGTCCCGACCCGGATCCGGCTGGTGGCCGCGGCCACCGCCGCGGCGAGCACGGTCGGCGCGGACCCGGCGACCCCCGGCACGCTGTGGTGTTCCGACACCCAGAAGCGGTGGTACCCCAGTTCCTCGGCCCGGCGCGCCAGCCGTACGGTGTCCCGCAGCGCCTCCGCCTCCGGCCGCCCCTGCCGGGTCCGGGAGCGGTCCAGGACCGACCAGCGCGTACCGGAGTACGCCGACGAGGAAGAGGAAAGCGGGGAAGCAGCAGAAAGCGGGGAAGGCGCGGAAGGCTCCTTGGGTGGGGCCGTGGAGCGCGCCGGCCGTGTCGTTGGGCTCACATGTCTGTTCAACAATCGTGGGCGCGCATGATTCCGTCCCTGGCCGGGTCGCCGGATCAGCGGTTCGGCGGCCCGGCGGGTCGCCCGCCTTCCTCCCCCGCTACACGCGCCGCCAGGGCCCCGTGATCGCCAGCATGATCCCCGGCTCCTGGATGTTGGCGAAGAGCGTACGGCCGTCCGGTGAGAAGACCGGGCCGGTGAACTCGCTGTACTCGGGCTCCTGCGGCGTCCCCAGGTTCAGTTCGTTGCGCGCGACCGGGTACGTACGTCCGTCGTCGGTGGCCCCGAACAGGTGCTGGAGCCCCTCGCCGTCCTCCGCGACGATCAGGCCGCCGTGCGGCGAGACGGTGATGTTGTCGGGCCCGTCGAAGGCACCGTCGTTCGTGGGATCGGGGTTGACCCCGAGGCGGACCTTGAGCGTGAGGGTGCGCCGGCGCGGATCGTAGAACCAGATTTGTCCGTCGTGCCGCACCGGGCTCTCCTCCCGGGCGTAGGAGGCCACGACGTACGCGCCGCCGTCCGCCCACCACATGCCCTCCAGCTTCCGGGCGCGGGTGACCTCCCCGTCGGCGAACTGCCGGCGCACCGGGGTCGTACGGGCGTCGCGGTCGGCGACCTCCGCCCAGTCCACCCCGTACACCGTGCCGCTCTTCGTGGCCCGGGAGAGGTCGTCCACGAAGCGGCCCCCGGAGTCGTGGCACCGGAACGCCGCCAGCACCCCGGCGTCCTCGGCCAGGGTGCGCAGCCGGCCGCGGCCGTGTGTGAAGCCGTGCGGGGGTGTCCAGCGGTAGAGGAGGCCGTTGGGGTTGGAGGCGTCCTCGGTCAGGTAGAGGTGGCCGCGCTCGGGGTCGACGACCACGGCTTCGTGGGCGTACCGGCCCAGCGCCTTGACCGGCCGGGGGTCGCGGGCGGCCCGCAGGTCGTGGGGGTCGACCTCGAAGACATAGCCGTGGTCCTTGGTCATACCGTTGTGGCCGGCCTGGTCCTCGGTCTCCTCGCAGGTCAGCCAGGTACCCCAAGGGGCGCGCCCGCCCGCGCAGTTGGTGGAGGTGCCGGCGATGCCGACCCGTTCGCCCACGGGCTCGCCGTCCCGGGAGACCTCCACGACCGTGCAGCCGCCGGCCGCGGCGGGGTCGTAGACCAGGCCCTCGGCGAGCGGCACCGGGTAGGGCCACTTGGCGCGCGGGCCTTTGAGTTCATGGTTGTTGACGAGCAGGGTCGTCCCGCGCGGGCCCGGGAAGGCGGCGGTGCCGTCGTGGTGGGAGGGGGTCGGCTCGCCGCTCTCCAGCCTGGTCACGCCGGCCCGGGTGATGATCTCGTACGAGAATCCGGCCGGCAGCGCCAGGATGCCGCGCGGGTCCGGGATCAGCGGGCCGTAACCGAGCCGGGGGCGGTGCGCACCGGAGGCGTCACGAGCGGCGCCTGGTGTCCGTGGGTCCGTCTCCGTGCCCTGCGGCAACGGTGCCCCCAGGGCGCCGGGCGCGGTGGCCAGGACGCCGGTGCTGCCGGTCAGCGCGATGCCCGCCCCGGCGAGGGCGGAACGTGCGGCGAAGTCTCTCCGGGTGAGCGGCATGGGCATCTCCGTCATCTCCTGGGCAAGGCCGGCCGATGTCTCCGCCGCCCCTGTGCGGCTCTCGTTCCCGTTTGTCTGCGCTTGCTTGCGCGTGTCCCCGCTTGTCTGCGCTTGACTGCGCCTGTCCCTGCTTGTCTGCGCTGCCTCTGCTGTCTCCGCGGTGCACACCGTTGCCGCGGCGCACACCGTTGCCGCGGCGCACTCCGTCTCCGCGGTGCACTCCGTCTCCGCGGCGCACGCGGCGTCCGCGCGGCACACCCTCCCGTCCCCCCGCGAATTCCAGTTGAACGCCGGACGTCGTTCAGGCAGCGATTGACTCACCCTCGGAGCCATGGCAAACAAGGTCAACGAGGGCATTCACTCAGCTAGTGCAAGATTTCCCGCATACCGCCTTGACCGCCGCCCGCCCCGGCAATAGACAGTCCCTACCTAGCTGCTCCACCGATCTGCATCACCCACAGGGAGTGCGCGGACCCTGGGCCGCACGGCACGCGCGTCGGCCGCACGGCACGCACGTCCGTCCGTGCAGGGTGTCCGCCCTCCATCCGAGCCGCCCGCCGCGGCGGGCCGGACTCGTCAAGCGAACGTGGCCCCGCCCCGCGGCCGTACGCGCCCCCCACTGACGGGCGTACGGGCCCTGTCCGTGGGCGTACGGCTTGGAGCCGGACGGGACCCGCCCACCGGGGAAGAGGTGGTCTGGTGTGAACCAGCCCGAGATGATGCGCGGACCCACCGGCGGACAGGTCAGCGACACCTCCCGTCAACAGGCACTTTCCGACTTCATGCACCCGCAGAACCCGCTGGCGAACGTCGTCGGCTTCGGCCACGGCGTGAAGTGGACCGACGGACAGCCGACCGGCGAGGAAGCGGTTCTCGTCTTCGTGACCCAGAAGGTTGCCGAGTCGATGCTGCCCGAGCGGGACGTGATCCCGCACGTGATGGACGACGGCACGCCCACCGACGTCGTCGCGGTCGGCCACGTGGCGGCCCAGGCCCAGCCGTATGCCCAGCGCGGGCAGGGCGGCAGGCAGCAGATGGAGCAGCAGGCCGGCTATGGCCCCGACGGCGGACTGACCTCTTCGCTGACGCAGCCCATGCTCGAAGAGCTCAGCCAGCTCGGCAGCGCCCTGGAGCCGCAGCTCCTCAAGCGTCGTATGCGCCCCTGCCCGTCCGGCTTCTCGGTCGGGAACGTACAGGTCACCGCCGGCACGCTGGGCAGTGTGGTGTACGACTTCCTGCCCGGCGCCGCGACCAACCCGCCGGCCCCCGGCCTCGGCATACCGGCGCAGTTCTACATCCTGAGCAACAACCACGTCCTGGCGGACTCCAACCGGGCGCCGCTGGGCAGCCCCGTGCTCCAGCCCGGCAGGTTCGACGGCGGCACCGACCCGGCCGACCGGATCGGCACGCTGGCCCGCTTCATCGCGATCCAGTTCGCCCCGCAGGTCCCGCTGCCGCAGCACAACAACGTCGTCGACGCGGCGCTGGCCAAGGTCGAGTTCGAGGACGCCACCCGTGACCAGTACTTCAGCGGTCCGCCGCGGGCCTGGCGGCGCAAGTCCTCCGTCGCCGTGGGTGACCTGGTGAAGAAGAGCGGCCGGACCACCAACATCAGCTTCGGCCGGATCATCTCCACCGACGCCACGATCGACGTCAACTACGGTACGGCCGGCACCGCGCGCTTCAAGGACCAGATCCTGACCACGAACATCTCCGCGGGCGGCGACTCCGGTTCGCTGGTGACCTCGCTGGACAGCGTCGCGATCGGGCTGCTCTTCGCGGGTTCCTCGACGGTGACCGTGCTCAACCACATCGAGAACGTCCGCGCCCTGCTGCGCGTCGAGATCGCCGAGCAACTGGCCTGACGCCACAGACACCGAGGGAGAGCCATGACCAGCGCAGCGCAGAAGAAGAAGGGGCAGGGGTACGAGCACCAGTACGTCAATGCCCAGGGCTCCGAGGTCAAGACCCGCGACGAGGCGTTCGCCAGGCAGCGTGACGTCTCCCCGCAGGCTCTCGCGGTCACCGCGAAGATGAGGCTGAACAACGGAGCGCTCACCTTCGACATGGAGGTCACCTACAACCCCAACACCTACCCGCACGTCGTCACCGGCGGTCAGATCACCTCCGGCATCTGCGGCGCACCGTGGAACATCACCGGCGGTTCGATCGGCCCGCAGTTGCGACTGGACGGGCAGCGCCCCGGCGGCCCCGGGAACTGCGCCTCGACCATCACGATCATCGGCCAGTTCCAGGTGCCGCTGTCCTACCGCGGCACGTACGGGTTCAACGGACAGTCCTCGACCTTCAACCACACGACGCAGGTGATGTGCTGAGGTACGCGTACGTGCCGACGTGCCGACGTACTGGAGCGCCGACGTACGTGCCGATGTGCTCGCGGGCGTACCGACGTACTTGACGTGCTGAGGCACCGGGCATGACGGGGCCGGCCCCGGCCGGTCCTCCCGCCGCCGCGCCGGGCCGTGCTCACGGCCCGGCGCGGTCCTGTGGTTCCGCCGGCCACCGGCGGGAACCGCAGGACCGGTCATCCGCGGACCGCGGATCGTCGGCGGCCCTCAGCTCCCGCGCTGCGACCGCGCCTTGAAAGCCGCCTTACGGGCTTCCTTGGCGGTCTTCCTGTCCGGGTGCAGCCGGCCCATCGCCTCCAGTACGTCGGCCGTCGCCGGGTGGTCCACCCGCCAGACCGCGTCGAAGAACCCGTTGTGCCCGCTCACCAGCCCCTGGAGCAGTTCCCGCAGCTCCGCCCCGTCCTCCTCGGCCGTACCGAGCTGTGCGGCGATCGTGTCCACGGTCAGCCAGAAGATCATGTCCTGGGACGGCTCCGGGATGCCGGTCACGCCCCGCTCGGCGAGCCAGACCCGGGCCAGCCCGCCGAGCTGCCGGTCCTCCAGCACCTCGCGCAGCGCGGGCTCGGCCTCCGGGCCGGCCAGCGAGAGGGTCTGCTGACAGGACAGCCGGCGCAGCGGCGCGCCGGGGTCGTCGCCGCGGGCCGCTGCGAGCAGGGCGCGGGCGGCGTCCTCGGGCGTACGGGCCGCGAGCCACTGCTCGGATTCGGCCCGGGCCAGGCTCTCGGGGTAGGCCGGCAGCGCGGCCAGCAGCGCATCGGCGTCCTGTCCGGCCAGGTCGCCGACGGCCGGCGCGTCCACGCCCGCGTCCAGCATCCGCGCCCGTACGGCGTAGATGCCCAGCGGGGTCAGGCGGACCAGGCCGTAGCGGGAGACGTCCTCCTCCTCCGCCGGCTCCGGCGCGGCGGCCTCCGGCACGGCCTCGTCGTCCGCGTCCAGCTCCTCGATGAGTGCCTCGTCCACCGGCTGGTAGGCGACCAGCCCGATCGGCTCCAGGACGCGGAACTGTTCGTCCAGGCGCATCATCGCCTCGGAGACCTCTTCGAGGACGTCGTCGGTGGGCTCGTCCATGTCCTCCGGGACGATCATGGAAGCGGCGAGCGCCGGCAGCGGCACGTCCGGCTGCGGCCCGTCGTTGAGCGCGGTGAGCAGGTAGAGGTTGCCGAGGATGCCGTCCAGCAGCTCGGCCTCCTCCTCCGGGTTCCAGTCGATGGCGTCCAGGTCCAGCTCGCCGCCGGCGGCGAGCTGGTCGGCGATGTCGGAGAGGTCGGGCGCGACCGCGTCGGCGAGCACCGTCTCCATGCCGCCGAGCCAGATGTCCAGGACGTCCTGCGGGCCGCCGGAGGTCAGCAGGTCCAGCTCCTCGCCGGGGGTGGCGGTGCCGACGGCGGCGTCTTCGGGCAGGTCCTCTTCCGCCTCGGCGCTCTCCTGTACCTGGACCAGGCCGGTGTCCACGGCGAGCTGCCACGCCTCGGCGGCGTGGGCGAGCCCCTCCTCGTCCTTCTCCAGGCCGAGGTGTTCGGTGGCGGCGAGCAGCCGCTCCTGGAGGATCTCCCCGCCGACACCTACGGGCACGCCGCCCTCGGACCAGCGGGCGAGCTCGACGGCGCGGGCGAAGAGCGGTGCGCTCAGCGCCTCCCGGGCCAGCTCCGCTTCGGAGTGCAGCCGCACCGGCGGCAGGTTGGGGCGGTCTGCGGACATCTGGGGTTCAGCTCCTCGGACGGACTTCGGCTGGTGCGAGGCCCCAGCGTAGACGGAATCAACCGCATCTCGGGCAGTTCACCTGCCCGCCCTGGTCCGGCCACCTGAGAAGCCTTGACAACTGACGTGGCGTCACCACAAATTGACGCGCGTAGAGCACATTCGAGCACACCTGAGCACCACCGAGCATCATCGACACCGTAAGCATCACCAGAACCGAAAGCACTGCACGCACCGCAAGCACCGCGAGTATCACCGAGCACGCCTGCCGCATCGGCACGTCCTCACTCGGCCGGCCCGTCCCCGTACGCCCGGCACGGCCACCCCCCTCACCCGCGTTCCCCTTCTCCGGAGGCCACCATGCCCTTCCGCCGTACGCTCCGCAGACCAGCCGCCGTCACCGCGGCGGTCACCGCCGCCCTCACCGCCGGCCTGCTCGCGGCCCCGCAGTCCGCCGTCGCCGCGGACGTCCGCATCCACGACATCCAGGGCACCACCCGGATATCCCCGCTGGCCGGACAGCAGGTCACCGGCGTACCCGGCACGGTCACGGCCGTACGCGCCTTCGGCTCGGCGCGCGGCTTCTGGCTCCAGGACCCGCACCCCGACCACGACCGGGCCACCAGCGAGGCCGTCTTCGTCTTCACCGGCAAGCAGACCCCCGAGGTCGCCGTCGGTGACGCGCTGCGGCTGTCGGGCACGGTCACCGAGTACTACCCCGGCGGCGAGCAGGCCGGTCTGCAGTCCGTCACCCAGATCACCGGTGCCACCTGGACCGTCCTGTCCTCCGGCAACCCGCTCCCGGCCGCCTTCCGCCTCGACTCCGCCTCCGTACCGGCCCGTTACGCGCCCCGCGCGCAGGGCGGCAACGGCGGGAACATCGAGTCGCTGCCGCTGCGCCCGCGCTCCTACGCGCTGGACCTCTACGAGTCCCTGGAGGGCATGCGGGTCTCGGTCACCGACGCGCCCGTCGTCGGCCCGACCAGCGAGCACAACGAGCTGTGGGTGACCGCCGACCGCCACCACCACCGCACCGCCCGCGGCGGCGTCCTGTACTCCTCGTACCAGGACCCCAACGCCGGCCGGGTGAAGGTGGCCTCGCTGATTCCCTTCTCGCAGCGCCCCTTCCCCGTCGCCGACACCGGCGACGAGCTGACCGGCACCACCGCCGGCCCCTGGACTACGACAACTTCGGCGGCTACGAGATCCAGGCGACCGCCCTGGGCCGCCTCACCGACCGCGGCCCGGCCCGGGAGACCACCCGCAAGCAGTCCCGGGACGAGCTGGCCGTGGCCACGTACAACGTCGAGAACCTCTCCCCCAGGACCCCGCAGGCCAAGTTCGACCGTCTGGCGCGGGCGCTGGTCGACAACCTCGCGGCGCCCGACATCGTCGCCCTGGAGGAGGTGCAGGACAACAGCGGCCCCGCCAACGACAGGACGGTCGCCGCCGGCGCCACGCTGCGGCAGCTCACCGACGCGATCAAGGCGGCCGGCGGCCCGTCCTACGCCTGGCGGCAGATCGACCCGGCCGACGGCCAGGACGGTGGCCAGCCCGGCGGCAACATCCGCGTCGCCTTCCTCTACAACCCGGCCCGGGTCTCCTTCACCGACATCCCCGGCGGCGACGCCACCACGCCCGTCAAGGTCGTGGGCGGCCACGGGCAGGGCCCGGCCGCGCTGTCCGCCTCCCCCGGCCGCATCGACCCCGGCAACGCCGCGTGGGCCAACAGCCGCAAGCCGCTGGCCGGCCAGTTCTCCTTCCGGGGCCGTACGGTCTTCGTCCTCGCCAACCACTTCAACTCCAAGGGCGGCGACCAGGGCCTGGACAGCCGTTTCCAGCCGCCGGCCCGTCCCTCCGAGGTCCAGCGGACCCAGCAGGCCCGGGCCGTGAACGGCTTCGTCAAGGAGCTGCTGGCCGCCGACCCCAAGGCTGATGTGGTGGTCGCGGGCGACCTGAACGACTACCAGTTCTCGCCCGCGCTGAAGGCGCTGACCGACGGCCGGGTGCTCACCGACCTGGTCGGCAGGCTGCCGCGCGCCGAGCGCTACGGCTATGTCTTCAACGGCAACGCGCAGGTGCTGGACCACATGCTCACCAGCCGTCACCTGCGGCACGTCGACTACGACATCGTCCACATCAACGCCGAGTACGCGGACCAGGCCAGCGACCACGACCCGCAGGTGCTGCGCGCCCGGTTCGGCCCGCGCCGCTGACGCCCGGGCAGCGCTCCGTCCAGCGCTGCTTAACAGTTGCCGTACCACATCTAAGTAGACGTGAATCCTGACGTGGGGTCACACTCTCGGCATGACTGATGTGACCCCACCGCCCTTCGGCCGTACGGCCATCGCCATGATCACTCCGTTCACGGCCGACGGCGCACTCGACGCGGACGGCGCGCAGCGCCTGGCCGCCCACCTCGTCGACGAGGGCGGCTGTGACGCACTGGTCCTCAGCGGCACCACCGGCGAGTCCCCGACGACCTCGGACGCCGAGAAGGAGGCCCTCGTACGGGCCGTCGTCCAGGCCGTCGGGGACCGGGCCCGCGTCGTCGCCGGCGTCGGCACCGGCGACACCCGGCACAGCGTCACCCTCGCCCGGGCCGCCGAACGGGCCGGCGCGCACGGCCTGCTGGTCGTCACGCCCGCCTACTCCTGCCCCGGCCAAGAGGCGGTCCTACACCACCTGCGGACGGTCGCGGACGCCACCGGGCTGCCCGTGATGCTCTACGACATCCCCGCGCGTACCGGCACCGCGCTGGCCACCGACACCCTGCTGCGGCTGGCCGAACACCCCCGCGTCAAGGGCGTCAAGGACTGCTCCCACGACCTCCGGAAGACGACGAAGGTGCTGGCCGCGACCGGTCTGGCGTACTACGCGGGCTGCGATGAGGAGAGCCTGGCGCTGCGCGCCGTCGGGGCCGTCGGCTGCGTCAGTACGGTCGGCAACGCCGCGCCCGGCGAGGTACGCGCGGTACTGGAGGCATACGAGGCGGGCGAGACGGCCGAGGCGACCCGCCGCAACCTCGCCCTCGCGCCGCTCGTCGAGGCGATGATGGCCTCCGGCGTGCCCGGAACGGTCACCGCCAAGGCTCTGCTGCACTCCCTCGGCCTGCCCGCCGGCCCGGTCCGCGCGCCCTTGCAAGCCGCCGGGCCCGAGCTCACCGGTCGGCTGACGGCCGTCCTGCGTACGGTCCGGGGCCGGCCGGCGGAGGCTGTGTCCCAAAGCCCTGCGGAGCGGAGCCGTACGGACCAAAACCCTGCGGGCCGGAGCCGTACGGGCCAGAACCCTGCGGCCTGAATTCCTGCGGAGCAGCACCCTGCGGCATGGAGGCCCGCGGACCGGGGCCCTGCGGCCCCCACTGCGCAGGACCGTCCGGCTGCCAGGGCACGGAACCGTCCGGAGCCGGCTGCGGCGCCCCCGCCGCCCGGTCCGGCTCCTCCTCGGCGGGCAGCAGGTCCCGTGCGAGCAAAGTGGCCCCGGCGACCGCTCCCGGCATCAGCACCACGGCGACGAACGGGATGAGGAACAGCAGCGTGATCGGGGTGCCGAAGCCCACGGCGAGCGCCTTGCGGCCACGCAGCAGCGCCAGCCGCTCCCGCACCGGGATGCCGCGCCGCTGCATCGCCACGGAGGTCAGCTCCACCGTGAGGAAGAACCCCGAGACGCAGAAGCCGATCGCCGGGACGACGGTCTGGCCGATCACCGGGACGAATCCCAGGGCGAAGAAGAGGATGCCGAAGCCGGCGGCGCGCAGCAGCACGTGAACGCTGTCGGTGAGCGCCGTCCAGACCTCGCGCCACAGCGGCAGGCCCGGCTCCGGCGGGCAGTTCCCCTCGGACTCCTCGACCTTCTCCGACAGCTTCTCGTAGAAGGGCTCGCCGATCACCAGCGTGACGGCGGTGAAGGCCAGTACGGACAGCAGCAGGACCCCGGCGAACAGCAGCGCGACGAACAGCCCGCGCAGCAGGCCCTGCCAGAAGGCGCTCCAGTCGTCGGCGAAGGGCGTCGCCCAGGACGCCAGGTCCCCCGACCAGAAGGCGAGTACGGTCAGCACCGCCGCGTACAGCACGAGGGTGAGGAGCGCGGGTATCAGCCCGAAGCCCCACCACCGGCCGTGCCGCGCCACCCAGCGCTGTCCCTTGCCCACATACCCCAGCCCCGCCACGAGATCACGCATGGCGGTCAGTGTAGATGTGCCACGAATCCATGGCGCCCGCACTCATTTTCGAGCCCTTCCATGGTCGGGCCTGTGAGAGACGGGCCATCGAGGGCGGGCTTTCAGGGGGCAGGCCGCCCGCCCGTCAAGCGGGCCAGTTGCCGCTGCAGCCAGTCGAGCCGGGCCTGCATCAGCGACGCCTCGGCCGCCAGCTCCGGCACCGTACACCCGGCCGCCGGGCCCGGTCCGTACGACCGCCCGCCACCCGGACCATCCGCCTCGCCCGGCCCGTCCGACCCGTCCGGCCACTCGAACCCGTCCGCCGGGCCCGGCTGTCGCACCGCACCTGCTCCCCGGTCCGCTCCCCCTCGGCCACGATCCGCAGCCGTCCGCCCCCCAGCCGTACGAACTCCGCGAACCCCACCGCCGTCCGTGCGGCGACGCCCGGCGCCCCCCGCCGTACCGCACAGCCGGCGCAGGCGGCCGTCAGCACCCGCCATCCCGTCCGGCCCCAGCCCGCGTCCACGAACGCGCACGGCGTCAGCCCGCAGGCGCAGGCGCCCACCCGGGCCACCCGCACCCGCTGGCGCGCATAGCGCATTCCGCGCTCGAAGCGGATGTAGGCACCGAGCACGGTGACCTCCAGCAGTACGGCCTGCCGGTACTCGGTGGCGCACGCCAGGGCCAGCGCCTCGTCCCGCGCGTGCAGACAGTAGAAACCGCAGTCGCACCGCGGCGCGGGGCTGCGGTGCCGCCGGCCGTAGACACACCGGGCGTCGTCGAGGAATCCGTACGGAAGCGCACCCCCGATCGACACCCCGGCGAAACCGGCCCGGGCCCCGTCGTGCGACAGCACCGGGTGGGCCAGTTTGAATCCCGTCGGCGGCTGCTCGGGACGCTCCTGGGGAAGCCGCAGCCTCATCGCCCGGCCGGCACCACGGGCCGTCGCCCCACCGGCTCCCCGCCCGCGTCCGGGCCGCCGGCCCGCTCCCGTACGGTTCCCTGCTCCCGTGCCGCCGTCACCGCCGCCTCCGGCGGCGCCTTCTCCTCCCCGGCCACCGATTCCCGCGCGATGCCGACAGCCAGCGGCTTGCCCAGCCTCATGACGCCTCCCGGATTGCCTTCCATGGGACATCGACCCCCATGGTGACCCATAACCCCCGTCCTGACACCAGCCCATACCAGCCACCGCCCGCCCGCGGGCCGTTGAAGCGGCCCCCCTCGGCGGAAACGCTCCCGCACTGCCGTGCTCAGGCCCGTCACCCGACAGGCAACATGGGCCGCTTGAACGGCGCCCGGTACGTCGAAGCGCCCTTCCGGGCCGCTCAAGGGCGGCGGAAGGGCGCTCGACGAGGACGGCGGCCGGCGTCGGCCGGCGGGTCAGTTGTGGCTGTGGAGTACCTCGTTCAGGCCGCCCCAGGTGGCCTTGTTGGGGCGGGCCTCCACGGCGCCGGTGGTGGAGTTGCGGCGGAAGAGGATGTTGTCGGCGCCGGAGAGTTCCAGGGCCTTGACCATCTGGCCGTCGGGCATCGTGACACGGGTGCCGGCGGTGACGTACAGGCCGGCCTCCACCACGCACTCGTCGCCGAGGGCGATGCCGATGCCGGACTCCGCGCCGAGCAGGCAGCGCTCGCCGATGGAGATGATCTGCTTGCCGCCGCCGGAGAGGGTGCCCATCGTGGAGGCGCCGCCGCCGATGTCGCTGCCGTCGCCGACGACCACGCCCGAGCTGATGCGGCCCTCGACCATGGAGGTGCCCAGCGTGCCGGCGTTGAAGTTCACGAAGCCCTCGTGCATGACGGTGGTGCCCGCGGCGAGGTGCGCGCCCAGGCGGACCCGGTCGGCGTCGGCGATGCGTACGCCCGAGGGGAGGACGTAGTCGGTCATCCGCGGGAACTTGTCGACGCTGGTGACCTGGAGGTGCAGGCCTTGGGCGCGGGCGTTGAGCCGTACCGTCTCGATGCGGTCGGCGGCCACCGGGCCCAGCGAGGTCCAGGCGACGTTCGCCAGCAGGCCGAACATGCCCTCCAGGTTCTGCCCGTGCGGCTTGACCAGCCGGTGGCTGAGCAGGTGGAGCCGCAGGTAGATGTCGTGGGTGTCCAGCGGCTTGTCCTCCAGCGAGGAGATGACCGTTCGTACGGCCACGACCTCCACCCCGCGGCGCGGGTCGGGCCCGACGGCCTGGAGCGCGGCCTCGCCCAGCAGCTCGGCGGCGCGCTCGGCGGTGAGCCGCTCGGTTCCGGAGGGGCCGGGCTCGCGGGCGAGCTCGGGGGCGGGGAACCAGGTGTCCAGGACGGTGCCGTCGTCGGTGATGGTGGCGAGCCCGGCGGCCACGGCGCCGGTCGTGAGAGGAGTAGCAGCTTCGGTCATGCCCGAAACCTAACCGGAGGGCCCCCGTCGAGGCGAACCGGTCTCAGGGGCGGCGGTCCGGGCGCGGTCCGGTCAGTGGGCTCGTTGCGGCCCGGGGACGATTCGTGGCGGCTGGGTCAGTGGCGCGTTGCGGCCCGGTCAGTGGGCGTCGGGGGCCTGTCCGTGGTGGGCGGGGCCGCAGACCCCGGACACCGCCGCGTGGACCTCGGCCCGGTCGAACGGGCGGCCGGTGAGCAGGTACTGGATCAGCAGTCCGTCGATCAGGGCCACCAGCGTCCGGGCGGTCTGCGCGTCGCCCGTGCGCAGCGTCAGCAGCCGCGCCAGTTCATCCAGGCACTCGGCCGCGATCGGCCGTACCGCCGTGCGGCGCAGCGCGGCGAGGTAGATCTCGTACTCCATCTCCACCTGCGCGCGGTCGCCGGCCAGTGACTGTTCGATCAGGTCCGTGACGTCCTCGGCGAGGGCGGCGCGCGGGGCGGGGCGGCGTGCCCAGCGTCCGACCTCGGCCAGCCAGGCGGTGTTGATCTGACGCAGCGCGGCGACCAGGAGGTCGTCCAGGGTCGCGAAGTGGTACGTGGTCGAGCCGAGCGGTACGTCGGCCTCGGCGGCCACGGCGCGGTGGCCGAGCCCGGCGATACCCCGGGCGCCGATCACCCTGATCGCTGCGTCGATGATGCGCTGCCGCCGGTCGGGGTCGTAGCGGCGCGGCATCAGTGCGTCCCGCCCAGGTTCAGTACGACGACCCCGGCGATGACCAGCAGGACTCCCAGGATCCGCGCCGCGTTCGCCGCCTCTCCCAGGAACACCATGCCGATCGCGGCGATGACGGCGGTGCCGGCCCCGGACCAGATCGCGTACGCCGTTCCGACACTCATCGACTTCAGCGTCTGGGCGAGCAGGAAGAACGCGATGAGGTAGCCCGCCGCGGTGCCCAGCGAGGGCCAGAGCTTGCTGAAGCCCTCGCTGTACTTCATCGAGGTCGTCGCCAGGATCTCGGAGAGGATCGCTCCGGCGAGTGTCAGATATGCCATGCGTACGAGCGTACACAACGGTGTGTACGGTCGTACGTAACGGCGGGTGGGGTGGCGGTCGGCGCCGTCAGGCCGGCAGTTTCTTCGGGGTCAGTACGCAGAACTCGTTGCCCTCGGGATCCATGAGTACGGTCCACGAGACGTCCGGGCCCTGGCCCACGTCCGCACGGCGGGCGCCCAGGGCCAGGAGCCGGGCCACCTCGGCCGCCTGGTCGTCGGGCGCCAGGTCCAGGTGCAGCCGGTTCTTGCCGGCCTTCCCTTCCGGGACGGGCATGAAGACCAGGCCTGGCAGGGTCCGCTCGTCGGCCCCGATGACGACTTCCTCGGGGTCCTCGGAGAGCACCTGCCAGTCCAGGACCCGGGCCCAGAAACGGGCGAGTTGCGCGGGGTCGTGGGCGTCGACGGCGATCTGGTACAGGGATACGGCCATGCCCGACAGAATGCCGCACATACGCCCGAAGGGCGCCCCCTTGAACGGGGCGCCCTTCGGAATGGAGCGGGTGCTCGGGCCCGGGACCGGGACCGGGCGATCAGACGTTGAAGCCGAGTGCGCGGAGCTGCTCGCGGCCCTCGTCGGTGATCTTGTCCGGGCCCCACGGCGGCATCCAGACCCAGTTGATCTTCAGCTCGCTGACGATGCCGTCCGTGGCGGAGCGCGCCTGGTCCTCGATGACGTCGGTCAGCGGACAGGCCGCGGAGGTGAGCGTCATGTCGATGGTGGCGATGTTGGCGTCGTCGATGTGGATGCCGTAGATCAGCCCCAGGTTGACGACGTCGATGCCCAGCTCGGGGTCGACGACGTCGTACAGCGCCTCGCGGACCTCTTCCTCCGTGGCCGGCTTGGTCGTGGTGACCGGGTTCTCGGTGACCGTGGTCTCGGTGACCGTGGTCTCAGGGGTGTCGGTCATGCGGTCTTCGCCTCCTCGGAGAGGGCCTTGGCCGTGGCGTCCTTCCAGGCCATCCAACTGAGCAGGGCACACTTCACGCGCGCCGGGTACTTGGAGACGCCGGCGAAGGCGACCGCGTCCTCCAGCACCTCCTCCATGGCGTCGTCCGGCTCGACCTTGCCCTTGGACTGCATCAGCTCCAGGAAGGTCTCCTGGATCTTCTGCGCCTCGCCCAGTTCCTTGCCGACCAGCAGGTCGTTGAGCACGGAGGCGCTGGCCTGGCTGATGGAGCAGCCCTGCCCTTCGTAGGACACGTCTTCTATGGTCGCGCCGGACAGCCGTACGCGCAGGGTGATCTCGTCCCCGCACGTGGGGTTGACGTGGTGCACCTCCGCGTCGCCGTCGCGCAGGCCCCGGCCGTGCGGGTGCTTGTAGTGGTCCAGGATGACGTCCTGGTACATGGAATCAAGCTTCACGCGTCAGTCCTGCCTACCCGAAGAAGTTACGGACGTGCTCCAGCCCGTCGACCAGGGCGTCGACCTCGGCCGGGGTGGAGTACAGATAGAAAGACGCTCGCGTCGTCGCGGGAATTCCGTACCGCAGGCAGACCGGACGGGCGCAGTGGTGGCCTACCCGGACCGCGATGCCCTGCTCGTCCAGCACCTGCCCCACGTCGTGGGGGTGGATGTCGCCGAGGGTGAAGGAGATCGTGGCGCCGCGCTCCTCGGCCGTTACGGGGCCGACGATCCGCAGGTCGGGGACCTCCAGCAGCCGCTTGACGGCGTACTCGGTGATCGCGTGCTCATGGGCTGCGATCTTGTCCATACCGATGCCGGTCAGGTAGTCCACGGCCGCGCCGAGGCCGACGGCCTGGGCGATCGGGGGCGTACCGGCCTCGAACTTGTGGGGCGCGGGAGCGTACGTGGAGGAGTGCATCGAGACGGTCTCGATCATCTCGCCGCCGCCGAGGAACGGCGGGAGGTCCTCCAGCAGCTCCTGGCGGCCCCACAGGACGCCGATGCCGGTCGGGCCGCACATCTTGTGACCGGTGAAGGCCACGAAGTCGGCCTGGAGCGCCTGGACGTCCAGGACCATGTGCGGGGCGGCCTGGGAGGCGTCGATCAGCACCAGGGCGCCGACCTCCTGGGCGCGGCGGACGATCGCCTCGACCGGGTTCATCGTGCCCAGGATGTTGGAGACCAGCACAAAGGAGACGATCTTGGTCTTCTCGGTGATGATCTCGTCGATGTCCGACAGGTCCAGGCGGCCGTCGTCGGTCAGGCCGAACCACTTCAGCTTCGCGCCGGTGCGCTGCGAGAGCAACTGCCAGGGCACGATGTTGGAGTGGTGCTCCATCTCCGTGATGACGATCTCGGTGTCCGCGTCCACCCGGTAGGGCTCCTCGGCCCAGCCGAGCATGTTGGCCACGAGGTTGAGCGCCTCGGAGGCGTTCTTGGTGAAGATCACCTCGTCCCGGCTCGGCGCGTTGATGAAGGCGGCGACCTTGTCGCGGGCACCCTCGTACAGCGCCGTGGCCTCCTCGGCGAGGACGTGCACCCCACGGTGGACGTTGGCGTTGTGCCGCTCGTAGTACGCGCTGATCGCGTCGATGACCTGGCGCGGCGTCTGCGAGGTCGCCGCGTTGTCCAGGTACACGAGCTTCTTCCCGTCGTGGACCTGGCGGTCCAGGATCGGGAAATCCTTGCGGATCGCCTCTGTGTCCAGGAGGCCCGGCAGTGTCGTCACGCGGTCGCGCCACCCTTCACGTACGCCTCGTAGCCCTCGGCCTCCAGCTTGTCCGCCAGCTCCGGGCCGCCGGACTCGGCGATCCGGCCGGCCGCGAAGACGTGCACGTGGTCGGGCTTGATGTAGCGCAGGATGCGGGTGTAGTGGGTGATCAGGAGGGTGCCCACCTCACCGGTCTCCCGGACGCGGTTGACGCCCTCGGAGACGATGCGCAGCGCGTCGACGTCCAGGCCGGAGTCGGTCTCGTCCAGGATGGCGATCCTGGGCTTGAGCAATTCGAGCTGGAGGATCTCGTGGCGCTTCTTCTCACCGCCGGAGAAGCCCTCGTTGACGTTGCGCTCGGCGAAGGAGGGGTCCATCTGGAGGCGCTCCATGGCCTCCTTGACCTCCTTGACCCACGTACGCAGCTTGGGGGCCTCGCCGCGGACAGCGGTGGCGGAGGTGCGCAGGAAGTTGGAGACCGAGACGCCGGGGACCTCGACCGGGTACTGCATGGCGAGGAAGACACCGGCCCGGGCGCGCTCGTCGACGGACATCTCCAGGACGTCCTCGCCGTCGAGGGTGACGGTGCCGCCGGTGATCGTGTACTTGGGGTGACCCGCCAGCGAGTAGGCGAGGGTGGACTTGCCGGAGCCGTTGGGGCCCATGATGGCATGCGTCTCGCCCTGCTTCACGGTCAGGTCGACGCCCTTCAGGATCTCGCGCGAGCCGTTGTCGGCCTCGACGGAGACGTGCAGGTCGTGGATCTCAAGCGTTGCCATGGGGAACTCAGGACTCCTGGGTGACGGAGACCAGCACGGACGCGTCCGGGCCGTCTCCTTCGATCTTTACGGGGTATACGGGGACGGGCTGCGTCGCGGGGAGGCCGGAGGGCTTGCCCGTACGCAGGTCGAAACTCGAACCGTGCAGCCAGCACTCGATGGAGCAGTCCTCCACCTCGCCCTCGGAGAGGGAGACGTTGGCGTGCGAGCAGATGTCGTTGATCGCGAACACCTCGCCCTCGGTGCGGACCAGCGAGATCGCAACGCCGTTGAGCTCCACCCGCTTGGGGGTGTCCTCTTCCAGCTCGCTGAGCCCACAGGCGCGTACGTATGAGGCCGTCATGCCACCGACGCTTCCAGCTCGGCCTCGATCTTGGCGATCAGGCGCTCCTCGACGTCCGGCAGGCCGATCTGCTGGACCAGCTCGGCGAAGAATCCGCGCACCACCAGCCGGCGGGCCTCGTCGGCCGGGATGCCGCGGGCCATCAGGTAGAAGAGCTGCTCGTCGTCGAAGCGGCCGGTGGCGCTGGCGTGGCCGGCGCCGACGATCTCACCGGTCTCGATCTCCAGGTTGGGCACCGAGTCCACCCGCGCGCCATCGGTCAGCACGAGGTTGCGGTTGAGCTCGTAGGTGTCGGTGCCGGTGGCCGCCGCGCGGATCAGTACGTCGCCGATCCAGACCGCGTGGGCGTCCTGGCCCTGGAGCGCGCCCTTGTAGACGACGTTGGAGCGGCAGTTGGGCGCCTCGTGGTCGACGAACAGGCGGTGCTCCTGGTGCTGCCCCTGGTCGGTGAAGTACAGGCCGTAGAACTCCGCCTCGCCGCCGGGTGCCGCGTAGGTGACGCGGGGGTGCAGCCGTACGAGGTCGCCGCCGAAGGTGACGACCACGGACTTGAAGGAGGCGTCCCGGCCCACCAGCGCGTTGTGCTGGCCGACGTGTACGGCGGTGTCGTCCCAGTCCTGGACACAGACGACGGTGAGCTTGGCGCCGTCGCCCAGGATGTAGTCGATGTTGGCGGCGAGCACGGCGTCACCGGTGTGGTCGATGACGACCACGGCCTCGGCGAACGCGCCGAGCTCGATGACCTGGTGGCCGAAGGCGGTGCCGCCCTGGCCGTGCACGGCGATGCGCACCGGCTCGCTCAGCACCGTCTCCTTGGGCACCGTGACCACCGATGCCTTCTCGAAGGAGCTGTACGCCTGGGCCGCGACCCGGTCCACCGGCTTGCCGGCCTTGCCGACGCGGGGGTCGGCGCGGTCCACCAGCTCGTGGGTGACGCCTTCGGGGCGGTGATGTCGACCTTCAGGTCGGCGCCGCCGGCGACGGCGGTGCCGTCGTGCAGGCCCTTCAGGCGCGCGAGCGGAGTGAAGCGCCACTCCTCCTCACGGCCGTGCGGCACCGGGAAGTCCGCCACGTCGTAGGACGGCGGGGCGCTCATCCGGGTGGCGACGGTGGACTCCGCTGCCACCGCGATGGAACCGGCAGTCGTGGAGCCTGCCGGGATGATCTGAGCCTCAGCCATGGCTGTCGTCTAGCTCGCTTTCTTGAAGGTGACGCTGCGGTCGGGAACGGGGTGCGGTGCGGACGCGGTGCGTCAGCCGACCGCGCCTTCCATCTGCAGCTCGATCAGCCGGTTCAGCTCCAGCGCGTACTCCATCGGCAGCTCACGGGCGATCGGCTCGACGAAGCCGCGCACGATCATCGCCATGGCCTCGTCCTCGGACAGGCCGCGCGCCATCAGGTAGAAGAGCTGGTCCTCGCTGACCTTGGAGACGGTCGCCTCGTGGCCCATGGACACGTCGTCCTCGCGGACGTCCACATACGGGTAGGTGTCCGAGCGGGAGATGGTGTCCACCAGCAGCGCGTCACACAGCACGTTGGACTTGGAGCCCTCGGCGCCCTCGCCGATCTCGATCAGACCGCGGTAGGAGGTCCGGCCGCCGCCCCGCGCCACCGACTTGGAGACGATGTTGGAGGAGGTGTTCGGGGCCATGTGGACCATCTTGGCGCCGGCGTCCTGGTGCTGGCCCTCGCCCGCGAAGGCGATGGAGAGGGTCTCGCCCTTGGCGTGCTCACCCATCAGGTAGACGGCCGGGTACTTCATGGTCACCTTGGAGCCGATGTTGCCGTCGACCCACTCCATGGTCGCGCCCTCGTAGGCGACGGCACGCTTGGTGACCAGGTTGTAGACGTTGTTCGACCAGTTCTGGATCGTCGTGTAGCGGCAACGGCCGCCCTTCTTGACGATGATCTCCACGACCGCGGAGTGCAGCGAGTCGGACTTGTAGATCGGCGCGGTGCAGCCCTCGACGTAGTGGACGTAGGCGTCCTCGTCGACGATGATCAGCGTCCGCTCGAACTGGCCCATGTTCTCGGTGTTGATCCGGAAGTACGCCTGGAGCGGGATGTCCACGTGGACGCCCTTGGGGACGTAGATGAACGAGCCGCCGGACCACACCGCGCTGTTCAGCGAGGCGAACTTGTTGTCGCCGACCGGGATGACCGTGCCGAAGTACTCCTGGAAGAGCTCCGGGTGCTCCTTGAGCGCGGTGTCGGTGTCCAGGAAGATGACGCCCTGGGCCTCCAGGTCCTCACGGATCTGGTGGTAGACGACCTCGGATTCGTACTGGGCCGCGACACCGGCGACCAGGCGCTGCTTCTCCGCCTCGGGGATGCCCAGCTTGTCGTAGGTGTTCTTGATGTCCTCGGGCAGGTCCTCCCAGGAGGCGGCCTGCTGCTCCGTGGACCGCACGAAGTACTTGATGTTGTCGAAGTCGATGCCCGACAGGTCCGAGCCCCAGTTGGGCATGGGCTTCTTGTCGAAGAGCTTCAGACCCTTGAGGCGGAGCTTGAGCATCCACTCCGGCTCGTTCTTCTTCGCCGAGATGTCACGAACGACCTCCTCGGACAGGCCACGCTTGGCGGATGCGCCGGCCACGTCGGAGTCGGCCCAGCCGTATTCGTACGTGCCCAGGCCCTCGAGCTCAGGGTGAGCAGTCTCCGTGGGGAGAGTCATGCGGGGTTCCTCCCGGCCGTGCTTGCAGATGCTGTGGTGGTCTTGGTGTTACTGGGGGCCGTCCTGCCGGCCTTCGGGATGAAGGTCGTGCACACTCCATCGCCGTGGGCGATCGTGGCAAGACGCTGCACGTGGGTGCCCAGCAGGCGAGAGAAGACCTCGGTCTCCGCCTCGCAGAGCTGCGGGAACTGCTCGGCCACATGGGCGACCGGGCAGTGGTGCTGGCAGAGCTGTTCACCGACCGGTGCGCTACGCGCCGTAGCAGCGTACCCGTCCGCGGTCAATGCCTGAGCCAGGGCCTGGGCACGCTTCTCCGGGGCCGCCGCCTCGACGGCCTGCCGGTAGCTCTCGGCCTGGGCGGCGATCCGGGCGCGGGCGAAGGCGGCGACGGCGGCCTCGCCCATTTCCCCGCCGCCCGCGGCCTGCGCGATCCAGCGCAGCGCGTCGGAGGCGAGGCTGTCGTACGCCTGGTCGAAGGCGTCCCGCCCGCAGTCCGTGAGCGCGAAGACCTTGGCGGGGCGACCGCGCGTGCGCGCGCCGTAGACCCGCTTCTCGCGGGGCTCGACCACGCCCTCGGCGGCCAGCGCGTCCAGATGACGGCGGACGGCGGCCTGGGTCAGCTCCAGGCGCATGGCCAGCTCGGCCGCGGTGGACGGACCGTGGTCGAGGATGGAGCGGGCGACGCGGTTGCGGGTGCCGCGCTGTTCGTCGTGGGCGGGACCGGCCTCGGGCGCGGGAGCGGACCGCGCGCCGTGCCCGCTCGGCGCGGACGCGGCGGACCCGGCGGCCGTACCGGCCGCGGTGCCTTCCAGATCCTCGCTCGCGTATTTCACAACGCCATTGTTGCGTAATTCCTCAGAGCGAGACAACCCCCGACGGGATCACGTGTGGTGGCCTCGATCACTAAGGGTGACCTAATCCGACGCCTCGAAGATGTTTCCGACGCCGGTTCCGGGGGCGTCTGCGAAAGCGGCTTCCCCGATGGCCTGCCGGGGCGGCCCCAAGGGCGGCGGTGCATCTGCGGGCAGCGCTTCCCGGGCCACCCGACACACGCCGCCCCTCCCTTCGTAGACTGCCGCTCATGCGCAGCACCTCCTCGGGGGGCGACCCCCGAACCCCTGGCCAAGGGCCTGCCGTCGAGGTCGTCGGCCTGGTCAAGCGATACGGCACCAGGCCCGTCAAGACCGCGGTGGACGGCCTGGACCTGACCGTCGCCCGCGGACAGGTCACCGCCGTCCTGGGCCCCAACGGGGCCGGCAAGACCACCACCATCGAGATCTGCGAGGGCTACCGCCGCCCCGACGCCGGCACCGTACGCGTCCTGGGCCTGGACCCGGTCGCCGACGCCGCCGCCCTGCGCTCCCGCGTCGGGGTGATGCTCCAGTCCGGCGGCGTCTACGCGGGCGCCCGGGCGGAGGAGATGCTGCGGCACACCGCCTCCCTGCACGCCCATCCCGTCGACGTGGACCTCCTCATGGAACGCCTGGGGCTGGGGAGCTGCGGCCGTACGAGCTACCGGCGGCTGTCCGGCGGACAGCAGCAGCGCCTGGCGCTGGCCATGGCCGTCGTCGGCCGCCCGGAACTGGTCTTCCTCGACGAGCCCACGGCCGGCCTGGACCCGCAGGCCCGGCACGCGACCTGGGACCTGGTACGCGAGCTGCGGGCCGACGGCGTCGGCGTGGTGCTGACCACGCACTTCATGGACGAGGCGGAACAGCTCGCCGACGACGTGGCGATCATCGACGCCGGGAAGGTCATCGCCCAGGGCAGCCCCGAGGAGCTGTGCAAGGGCGGCGCCGAGAACACCCTGCGCTTCACCGGCCGCCCCGGTCTGGACGTGGCCTCGCTGCTCAAGGCGCTGCCCGCCGACACCGCCGCGGCCGAGCTGACGCCCGGCACCTACCGCGTCAACGGGAACATCGACCCGCAGTTGCTGGCCACCGTCGCCTCCTGGTGCGCGCAGAACGGCGTGATGCCGGACGCCATAGCGGTGGAGCGGCACACCCTGGAGGACGTCTTCCTGGAACTCACCGGCAAGGAGCTGCGGGCATGACCGCCACCGGCACGTTCACCCCCCGTCCGGGCGCGGCCCCGCTCCCGAAGATGATCCGCGCGCAGACGGCCCTGGAGACCAGGATGCTGCTGCGCAACGGCGAGCAGTTGCTGCTGACGGTCGTCATCCCCACGCTGCTGCTGGTCCTCTTCAGCGCCGTGGACATCGTCTCGGTGCCCACCGGCACCGCCGGCGGCAAGGGGGCAGCCGTGGACTTCATGGCGCCCGGCATCCTGGCGCTGGCCGTGATGTCCACCGCCTTCACCGGCCAGGCCATCGCCACCGGCTTCGAACGCCGCTACGGCGTGCTCAAGCGGCTGGGCGCCTCGCCGCTGCCGCGCTGGGCCCTGATGACCGCCAAGACCTGCTCGGTGCTGGTCACCGAGGTCCTTCAAATCGCGCTGCTCACGGCGGTGGCCCTGGCGCTCGGCTGGTCCCCGCACGGCAGCCCGGCGTCGGTGGCGGCGCTGCTCCTCCTGGGCACCGCGGCCTTCTCCGGCCTCGGGCTGCTGATGGCCGGGACGCTCAAGGCCGAGGTGACGCTGGCCGCCGCCAACCTGGTCTTCCTGCTCCTGCTGGTCGGCGGCGGTGTCGTCGTCCCGCTGGAGAAGTTCCCGCACGCGGCGCAGCAGGTGCTCCAGTTCCTGCCGATCGCGGCGCTCTCGGACGGGCTGCGGGACGTCCTCCAGCACGGTGCGGGGCGGCCGTGGGGTGATCTGGGCACCCTCGCCGTATGGGCCGTGCTGGGGCTGGGGGCCGCGGCGAAGTGGTTCCGCTGGGAGTGAGCGGTCCGGGCGTCACGGGACGGCCGGTCCCGCTGTACGGGGTGGCCGGTCCCGCCGTAAGGGCCGAGGGACCCGCCGTACGGGGGTGGCCGGTGCTCCGTACGGGGTGGCCGGGCCCGCCGCTACCACCCCCCTCGTGAAAGTTTGCACAAGCTGCCGCCTACGATGGCTCCGTGCCGAACACGTTGAACCCCCTTGAGTGGATCGCCCGCCGCTGGCAGCCGTCCGCGCGCCTGGTGCGACGGGCCGCGCTGGCCTGCGTCGTGATGTCCGTCGTCATCGTCGTGACGGGCGGCGCCGTCCGGCTCACCCAGTCGGGTCTGGGCTGCTCCACCTGGCCCCGGTGCACCCCGGACAGCCTGACGCCGACGGCCGCGATGGGCATCAACGGCCTGATCGAGTTCGGCAACCGGCTGCTGACCTACGTGCTGTGCGCCTTCATCGGGCTGTTCATCATCGCCGCCCGCGCCCGCGCGCCCCGGCGCCGCTCGCTCACCCGGCTCGGCTGGGCGCAGTTCTGGGTCGTCATGGGCAACGCGGTCTGGGGCGGCCTCGTCGTCCTGACCGGCCTGAACCCCTACCTCGTCGCCGCGCACTTCCTCCTGTCCACCTCCCTGCTCACGGTCTCCGTACTGGCCTGGCGGCGGGCCGCGGAGGGGGACGAGGAGCCGCGGGACCTGGTCGCCCGGCCGGTGCGCCAGCTCGCCGGGCTGCTGGTGCTGGCCACCGGCGCGCTGACCGTCATCGGCACGGTCGTCACCGGCGCGGGCCCGCACGCGGGCGACGCCAAGAAGGTGGACCGCATCCCGGTGGACTGGCGCGAGATCACCCAGCTCCACGTCGACTTCGTCTACATCGTCGTCGGCCTGTCCGTCGCCCTGTGGTTCACGCTGCGCGCCGTCAAGGCGCCGGCCGCCTCCCGCCGCACCGTGCTGGAACTGTTCGGCTGCCTCGCGTTCCAGGGCGTCATCGGCTACGTCCAGTACTTCACGGGCTTGCCGGAGATCGTCATCGGCCTGCACATGCTGGGCTCGACACTGGTGTGGATCTGCGTGCTGCGGGTCCACCTGTCGCTGCGTGACCGCGGCCCGCTGCCGGAATCGGACGCGCAGGCGCCGGGCCAGGCGGAAGCGGTACTGCCCGCCCCGGCGGACGGGGAGACGGCTTCGGCCGGCACCTCCGCCGGCACCGGGGCGGCGGCGTCCCAGAAGTCCAAGACGTCCCAGGTGTCCAAGAAGCAGCCGGCGTCCAGGAAGCAGCCGGCGTCCAAGGCTCAGCCGGCGGCCGGCACCTCCGCCTCCAGCCGGTAGATCCGCCGGGCGGTCCCGGACGCGATCATCGCGGTGATCCGCCGCGCGTCCGCCCGCCCGCACATCCCCTCCTCGGCCCACTCTCCCACCACCTGCCGCACGGCCCGCAGGAAGAACCGCGCGCCCGTCACATACAGCTCGGGCAGCCCCCGGGCGCCCGTGGAGAACAGCAGCTTGCCGAACGGCGCCCGGGCGAGGGTCTCCTCGGGCCGCGGCCCGGCGTCCGCGTAGACGTGCGGATGGACGGCGGCCAGATGCGCGGCCCGTACGTGGTGGGGCTCCCCGGGCAGCAGCACCAGGTCCGTACCGAGCCCGGCCGTGGCCGCCAGGAAGCGGGCCAGCGGCCTCGGGTCGCGGCAGTGCAGTTGTACGGGCAGGCCGGTGCCCACCGCGTTCCACAGCAGATGCCGCAGGAGTACGGGCTCGCCGAGCCGCCGGCCCGGCCTGCGGGCGCCCAGCCAGCGCCCGGCGGCGCGGCGCACCTCTCCGGCGCCCGGGGCCAGGCCGTCGCAGTACGTGACGCCGACGGCGAAGGCGGTGGCGTACTGCGCCGCCGCGTAGAGGTCCTCGGCCAGGTGCCCCAGGAAGGCGTCGACGCTCGCGGCGGTGTCGGCGGCCTGTTCGGCCAGCGACTCCAGCCGCACCACCTCATGGACGCGCCCCTCCGCGGCGGCGGCCAGCTCGGAGGCGGTGGTCAGCTCGGGGGACGAGGAGAGGTGGGCGACCGGATCCGCGGCAGCGGCCACGGCGGGACCGTCGGCCATGGTGGGACCGGCGCCCGGGGCCGGGCCGCCCTGCGCGCCGGTCTCCAGCAGGAACGTACCGATGCCGGCACCGCGCAGCAGAAGGCGGCCCGCCCGGTAGGCCCCCAGCTCCCGGCGCCGGGCGAGGTAGCGGGCCGGCGGGCAGTGCGGCTCCAGGCCGAGCAGGGGCGGGCACCAGCGGCGCACACCCAGGCCCGTCCAGGTGTCGAAGGCGGACGTGCCGTACGGTGCCGGGCCCCGGGCGCCACCGGCGGCGGCCAGGTGGCTCTCGAAGGAGCCCAGGCCCAGTTCGCCGTGAAAGGCTCCGAGGCTGTGCTGATCGACCAGCTCCAGGAGACCGGCACCGCCGCCCGGACCGGCATGGCCCACCGGACCGGCGGAACCGATAGGACCAGCAGAACCGGCAAGGCCCGCAGGACCGTTGAACAGCACCCGTCCGGTCATCGTCCGGACCTCCTCGCCACGCGCCCCCGGGGCGGCACGGAGGCCGCCTTCGGTGTGCTTAACGGACGAAGGGCTCTTCGGTTATCGGGCCCGGCCCCGTCCTCACAAGCGGAAGCCCCGGCTCTGCCGGTCACCACGGACGAACCCCCGGGCGCCTTGGGCCCGGCCACCGCCACCGCGCCGCTCATCAGGTGTTGGCGGGCCCGCCGATCTGGAGGCCGGCCATCCTGGACCACTCGTACGGGCCGGTGCGGACCTTGGCCGCCATCTCGCCGTCGAAGTCCTCGCGCAGTTCGACCCCGGCCTTGCGGACGGCGCCCTCGGCAGCGCCGTAGGAGTTCGCGACGAGGTTGCCCCATTCGCCGTCGGAGCCGACGAGCGCGATCCGGGTCCGGCCGCGGCCGATGTGCGCGAGCTGGCCCTCGGCGCCGCCGTGCGAGGCCGCGAAGGCGTGGACCTTCTTGGCGAGCCGGGCCGCTTCCCGCTCGGCCCGCTTGTCGGCCCCCGCCGTCCCCGCCGTCCCCGCCGCGCCCGCAGCCTCCTGTGCCGCACCGTCGGCCGCCGGCGCCTGCCCGTCCGCTTGCTTGATGTCTGCCATGACCAGGATGCTACCCGCCGGTAATCAGCGGAGGAAGGGGACCCGGCCGCAACTGGGCGGGGACCCGTACACGGCCGGGCACCGGGAACCCGTAGTCCGGAAGGCCTGGACACATGGGACCGCGTGAAAGCCGAACGCCGGCCCTACGCGATGCGCGTCGGGCCGGCGCCGGGGAGCCGTAGGGAGCGAGCGCCGCTACCAGTGCAGGAAGGGGTCCACCGCGATGGCGACGAAGAGCAGCGACACATAGGTGATGGACCAGTGGAACAGACGCATCTCCTTGAGCTTGGGGCCTGTGATCCCGGCCTTGGCTCGGGCCTGGAGGGCGTGCGCCTCCTTGAGCCAGAAGGCGCCGCAGGCCACCGCGACCAGCGTGTAGAACCAGCCCGTGTACCCCAGCGGCTGGAGCAGCAGCGAGACGGCGACCATCACCCAGCTGTAGAGGACGATCTGCCGTGCGACCGCCTTGTTGCCCGCGATGACCGGCAGCATCGGCACGCCGACCCGCTCGTAGTCGTCCTTGGCCTTCATCGACAGCGGCCAGTAGTGCGGCGGCGTCCAGAAGAAGATGACGAGGAAGAGGACGGCCGAGGCCCAGGAGACGGTGTTGGTGACCGCGGACCAGCCGATGAAGACCGGCATACAGCCCGCGATGCCGCCCCAGACGATGTTCTGGGCGGTGCGCCGCTTGAGGATCATCGTGTAGACGACGACGTAGAAGAGCAGCGCACCGAGCGAGAGCATCGCCGAGAGCGGGTTGACCAGGAACCAGAACCAGGCCGTGGAGCCCACGGCGAGCGCGGTGGCGAAGACCAGGCACTCGCGGGGCGAGACCATGCCGGTGACCAGGGGCCTTTGGGACGTACGGTCCATCAGCGCGTCGATGTCACGGTCGATGTACATGTTGTACGCCGCCGCACCGCCCGCCGAGAGGTAGCCGCCGATGCAGGTGGCCAGCACGAGCCACAGGTCGGGGACGCCGCCGGCGGCCAGGAACATCACCGGCACCGTCGTCATCAGAAGCAGTTCGATGACCCGCGGTTTGGTCAGCGCGACGAACGCCTTGACCCGGGCCCCGAACGGCCGGTGACCAGGGCCTCCAGGGCTCTGAGCTGCTAGAGCCCCCGCAGGACGGGATTCGACGGCCGTCACGCACACCCCTGGAAGTAACGTCAGCGGCTTCCGCCGCGAAATAAGGCCAGCAAGCACCTCCGGCGGTTGTGACCGGACGGGGCTTGCACGTACCACGCCACTTTAGACGTTGGCCATACGGCGTCCTTCGTGGGGGTGGGTCGTGTTGGGCCGCTACCGCCGCCGGGAGCGGGGCGGCGGCCGGGATGCGGGCCGGTTGCGTTCCCCGCGTGTTCCGCACATGTTCACGAGGCGGCGTGGCCGTTCAAGAGGCGAAGGCGTACGCCGCCCGGCAACCTGGAACCACGGCGGCCACAGGAGCGCCGTACGCCGGACGGGGAATGATTCAAGTCCGGATTTGGTTGCCCAAAGCGTCGAGTTTTTACCGCGACACCCGTCGACGGAAGTCGAAAAGATGCACGCTCCCGCGGGGGTAGGCTCGACAACGCCCGGCGGACATACCGTCCCCGGCATTCGACATGTGGAGAGGAGCCCTGACTCAGGGTGAGCACCAAGCCGACCACCACAGACCTCGAGTGGACCGAACTGGACCAGCGGGCCGTAGATACCGTCCGCGTCCTGGCCATGGATTCCGTGCAGAAGGTCGGTAACGGCCATCCGGGTACGGCCATGAGCCTCGCGCCCGCCGCCTACCTGCTCTTCCAGAAGCTGATGCGGCACGATCCGGCGGATGCGAAGTGGGCCGGCCGCGACCGGTTCGTCCTCTCCGCGGGCCACTCCAGCCTGACCCTCTACATCCAGCTCTACCTGGCCGGCTACGGCCTGGAGCTGGACGATCTGAAGTCCTTCCGCACCTGGGGCTCCAAGACCCCGGGCCACCCGGAGTACGGGCACACGGTCGGCGTGGAGACCACCACCGGCCCGCTGGGCCAGGGTGTGGCCAACGCCGTCGGTATGGCCATGGCCGCCCGCTACGAGCGCGGTCTGTTCGACCCGGAGGCGGCCCCCGGCACCTCCCCCTTCGACCACACCATCTGGGTCATCGCCGGTGACGGCTGCCTCCAGGAAGGCGTCGCGGCCGAGGCGTCCTCCCTGGCGGGCCACCAGAAGCTCGGCAACCTCGTCATGCTGTGGGACGACAACCACATCTCCATCGAGGGCGACACCGAGACCGCCGTCTCCGAGGACACCCTCAAGCGGTACGAGGCGTACGGCTGGCACGTCCAGCGCGTGGCGCAGTTGCCCAACGGCGACCTGGACCCGGTGGGTCTGGCCAAGGCCCTGAAGGCGGCGCAGGCCGAGACCGAGCGCCCCTCCTTCATCGCGGCCCGCTCCATCATCGCCTGGCCGGCCCCCAACGCCCAGAACACCGAGGCCGCACACGGCTCGGCGCTGGGTGACGATGAGGTCGCGGCGACCAAGAAGGTGCTGGGCTTCGACCCGGAGAAGTCCTTCGAGGTCTCCGAGGAGGTCCTGGCGCACACCCGTGCCGCCGGCGACCGGGGTCGTGCGGTGCGCGCCGAGTGGGAGAAGTCCTTCGCCGAGTGGCGCGCCGCCAACCCCGAGCGCGCCGCCGCCTTCGACCGTGTGCAGGCGGGCGACCTGCCGGAGGGCTGGGAGAAGGCGCTGCCCTGCTTCGAGACCGGCAAGGCCGTCGCCACCCGTGCGGCCTCCGGCAAGGTCCTCCAGGCGCTGGGCGCGGAGATCCCCGAGCTGTGGGGTGGCTCCGCCGACCTGGCCGGCTCGAACAACACCACGATCGACAAGACGTCCTCGTTCCTGCCGGCGGGCAACCCGCTGCCGGAGGCGGACCCGTACGGCCGTACGGTCCACTACGGCATCCGTGAGCACGCCATGGGCGCGACGATGAACGGCATCGCGCTGCACGGCAACACCCGCATCTACGGCGGCACCTTCCTGGTGTTCTCCGACTACATGCGGCCCTCCGTGCGCCTGGCCGCGCTGATGCAGCTCCCGGTGACGTACGTGTGGACGCACGACTCCATCGGCCTGGGCGAGGACGGCCCGACCCACCAGCCGGTCGAGCACCTGGCCTCGCTGCGCGCCATCCCGGGCCTGAACATCGTGCGCCCGGCCGACGCGAATGAGACCGCGATCGCCTGGGCAGAGATCCTCAAGCGGCACGCGACCAAGCCCGCGCCGCACGGCCTGGCGCTGACCCGCCAGGGCGTCCCGACGTACGAGCTCAACCCGGACGCCGCCAAGGGCGGTTACGTCCTCAAGGAGGCCGAGGGCGGCGAGCCGCAGGTCATCCTGATCGGCACCGGCTCCGAGGTGCAGCTCGCCGTCGAGGCGCGCGAGCAGCTCCAGGCACAGGGCATCCCGGCCCGGGTGGTCTCGATGCCGTCGGTGGAGTGGTTCGAGGAGCAGGACCAGGGGTACCGCGACAGCGTGCTGCCGCCGGCCGTCCAGGCCCGGGTGGCCGTGGAGGCGGGCATCGGTCTGACCTGGCACCGCTACGTCGGTTCGGCGGGCCGGATCGTCTCGCTGGAGCACTTCGGTGCCTCGGCGGACGCCAAGGTCCTCTTCCGCGAGTTCGGTTTCACCGCCGACGCGGTCACCGCCGCCGCCAAGGAATCGCTCGCGGCAGCCACGCGCTGACGCCCGTACACGAACAAGTAGGAGATGCAGACCCCATGACAGACGCACTCAAGCGCCTCTCCGACGAAGGCGTCGCGATCTGGCTGGACGACCTGTCGCGCAAGCGCATCACGTCCGGCAACCTCGCCGAGCTGATCGACCAGAGCCACGTCGTCGGTGTCACCACCAACCCCTCGATCTTCCAGAAGGCGATCTCACAGGGCGACGGTTACGACCAGCAGCTCTCCGACCTCGCGGCTCGTGAGGTCACCGTCGAGGAAGCCATCCGGATGATCACGACGGCGGACGTCCGGGACGCCGCCGACATCCTGCGGCCGGTCTTCGACGCCACCGACGGCCAGGACGGCCGGGTCTCCATCGAGGTCGACCCGCGCCTGGCCCACAACACCAAGGCGACCGTGGCCGAGGCCAAGCAGCTCGCCTGGCTGGTGGACCGCCCCAACGCCCTGATCAAGATCCCGGCGACCAGGGCCGGTCTGCCGGCGATCACCGAGACGATCGCCCGGGGCATCAGCGTCAACGTCACGCTGATCTTCTCCCTGGAGCGCTACCGCGAGGTCATGGACGCCTACCTCGCCGGTCTGGAGAAGGCCAAGGCCGCCGGCCTGGACCTGTCCAAGATCCACTCGGTGGCGTCGTTCTTCGTCTCCCGCGTGGACACCGAGGTCGACAAGCGCCTGGAGAAGCTGGGGACGGACGAGGCCAAGGCCCTCAAGGGCAAGGCCGCCCTGGCCAACGCCCGGCTGGCCTACCAGGCGTACGAGGAGGTCTTCTCCTCCGACCGCTGGGCCGCCCTGGACAAGGCGCACGCCAACAAGCAGCGTCCGCTGTGGGCCTCCACCGGTGTGAAGGACCCGGCCTACAAGGACACGCTGTACGTGGACGAGCTGGTCGCGCCGGGCACGGTGAACACGATGCCCGAGGCCACGCTGGAGGCCACGGCCGACCACGGGCAGATCACCGGCGACACGGTGCGCGGCACCTACGAGCAGGCGCGGGCCGACCTGGACGCGCTGGCCGGACTCGGGATCTCCTACGACGACGTCGTGCAGCTCCTGGAGGACGAGGGCGTGGAGAAGTTCGAGGCGTCCTGGAACGACCTGCTCAAGTCCACCGAGGCGGAGCTCAAGCGCCTCGCTCCTGCTTCGGAGGCGTAGGGAATTGACCAGCAGCAATCCGCTGCGTGACGCCCAGGACCGGCGGCTCCCGCGTATCGCGGGGCCGTCCGGCCTGGTCATCTTCGGCGTCACGGGCGATTTGTCCCGTAAAAAGCTGATGCCGGCGGTCTACGACCTGGCCAACCGTGGCCTGCTGCCGCCGGGCTTCTCCCTGATCGGCTTCGCCCGCCGCGAGTGGGAGCACCAGGACTTCGCGCAGGAGGTCTACGAGGCGGTCAAGGAGCACGCCCGTACGCCCTTCCGCGAGGAGGTCTGGCAGCAGCTCGTCCAGGGCTGCCGGTTCGTCCAGGGCAACTTCGACGACGACGAGGCGTTCGAGACCCTCAAGAACACCATCAACGAGCTGGACAAGGCCCAGGGCACCGGCGGCAACTTCGCCTTCTACCTGTCCGTGCCGCCCAAGTTCTTCCCCAAGGTCGTCCAGCAGCTCAAGAAGCACGGGCTGGCCGACCAGAAGGAGAACTCCTGGCGCCGCGCGGTCATCGAGAAGCCCTTCGGCCACGACCTCAAGAGCGCCCAGGAGCTCAACCGGATCGTCCACGAGGTCTTCCCGCCCGAAGAGGTCTTCCGCATCGACCACTACCTGGGCAAGGAGACCGTCCAGAACATCCTGGCGCTGCGCTTCGCCAACACGATGTTCGAGCCGATCTGGAACCGCTCCTACGTCGACCACGTACAGATCACGATGGCCGAGGACATCGGCATCGGCGGCCGGGCCGGCTACTACGACGGCATCGGCGCCGCCCGCGACGTCATCCAGAACCACCTGCTCCAGCTCCTCGCGCTGACCGCCATGGAGGAGCCCGCCTCCTTCGACGCGGACGCGCTGGTCGCCGAGAAGAGCAAGGTGCTCGGCGCCGTCCGGCTGCCGGAGGACCTCGGCAAGGAGACGGTGCGGGCGCAGTACACCGGCGGCTGGCAGGGCGGCGAGAAGGTCATCGGCTACCTCCAGGAAGAGGGCATCGACCCGCATTCCAAGACCGACACCTACGCGGCCGTCAAGCTGGAGGTGGACAACCGCCGCTGGGCGGGCGTCCCCTTCTACCTGCGGACGGGCAAGCGGCTGGGCCGTCGCGTCACCGAGATCGCGGTGGTCTTCCAGCGCGCCCCGCACTCCCCCTTCGACCACACCGCCACCGAGGAGCTGGGGCAGAACGCCCTGGTCATCCGGGTGCAGCCGGACGAGGGCGTGACCGTGCGCTTCGGCTCCAAGGTGCCGGGCACCTCCATGGAGGTGCGGGACGTCTCGATGGACTTCGCGTACGGCGAGTCCTTCACCGAGTCCAGCCCGGAGGCGTACGAGCGGCTGATCCTGGACGTCCTGCTGGGCGACGCCAACCTCTTCCCGCGTCTGGAGGAGGTCGAACAGTCCTGGCGGATCCTCGACCCGATCGAGGCGTACTGGGACCGGCACGGCACGCCCGCGCAGTACGCGGCCGGGAGCTGGGGCCCCCGTGAGGCGGACGAAATGCTCGCACGAGACGGACGGAGCTGGCGTCGGCCATGAAGATCGATCTGACGGAAACCACGGCCAGCAAGGTCAACAAGGCGCTGGTCCAGGGCCGCCGTGCCATCGGCACCCCGGCCATCGGCATGGTGCTCACCCTCGTCATCGTCACCGACGAGGAGAACGCCTACGACGCCCTGAAGGCGGCCAACGACGCCTCCCGCGAGCACCCCTCGCGCACCCTCGTCGTCATCAAGCGGGTCAGCCGGTCGCCGCGCGACCGCGCCAAGGCACGCCTGGACGCCGAGGTGCGGGTGGGCGCCGACGCGGGCACCGGCGAGACGGTCGTACTGCGGCTGTACGGCGAGGTCATCGACCACGCCCAGTCCGTGGTGCTGCCGCTGCTGCTGCCGGACGCCCCGGTGGTCGTGTGGTGGCCGGTCAACGCCCCGCTGGACCCCGCCAACGACCCGCTGGGGTCGCTGGCCCAGCGCCGGGTGACCGACACCTACTCCGCCGAGAACCCCATCGAGGAACTGGCAGAGCGTGCCCGGACCTACACCCCCGGCGACACGGACCTGTCCTGGACCCGCATCACGCCCTGGCGCTCGATGCTGGCGGCGGCCCTGGACCAGAACCCCTGCCAGGTCGCCTCGGTCGAGGTCGAGGGCGAGGAGTTCAACCCGAGCTGCGAGCTGCTGGCCATGTGGCTGGCGTCCCGGCTGGACGTACCGGTCAAGCGCACGGTCTCGGCGGGCCCGGGGCTGACGGCCGTACGCATGGAGACCGACTGCGGGCCGATCGTGCTGGACCGGGCGGACGGCTCGCTGGCCACGCTGTGCATGCAGGGGCAGCCGGACCGCGCGGTGGCCCTCAAGCGGCGGGAGACCGCCGAACTGCTCGCCGAGGAGCTGCGCCGGCTCGACCCGGACGACACCTACGCCTCGGCGCTGCGCTACGGCGTGGACCGGCTCGGCGGGCCCGCCGGGAGGGGGGAGCGGGCGTCCGCGCCGGCCTCCTCCGAGGGCGGGGCCAAGGGTGGCGCGGCCGGCTCCGGCGAGCGGGAGTCCGGGCAGCAGGACCAGCCGCAGGGCCAGTCGCAGGGCCAGGATGACGCCCCGGGCGACGCCGCTGCGGGCGACGCCCCCAAGAAGGGCGCCGCGAAGAAGGCGGCGCCCAAGTGAACGCCCCGCAGGTCGTCGTCCACCGCGACAAGGAACTGATGGCTCGTGCCGCGGCGGCCCGGATGATCACGAAGATCGTGGATGCCCAGGCCGCCCGCGGCTCCGCCTCGGTGGTCCTGACGGGCGGGCGCAACGGCAACGGGCTGCTCGCGGCCCTGGCCGAGGCCCCGGCCCGGGACGCCGTGGACTGGTCCCGGCTGGACCTGTGGTGGGGAGACGAACGGTTCCTGCCGGACGGCGACCCGGAGCGCAATGTCACCCAGGCCCGGGAGGCGCTGCTGGACAGCGTGCCGCTGGACCCGGCCCGGGTGCACGTCATGGCTCCTTCCAACGGCGCGTACGGCAACGACGCCGACGCCGCCGCCGAGGCGTACGCGGCCGAACTGGCCGCCGCCGCGGGCCCGGAGGACCACGGCCCGGTCCCGTCCTTCGACGTCCTCCTGCTGGGCGTCGGCCCGGACACCCATGTCGCCTCGCTCTTCCCCGAGCTGCCGGCCGTACGGGAGACCGAGCGGACGGTGGTCGGCGTGCACGGCGCGCCCAAGCCGCCGCCGGTACGGATCTCCCTGACCCTGCCCGCGATCCGCGCGGCGCGGGAGGTCTGGCTGCTGGCGGCGGGTGAGGACAAGGCGAAGGCCGCGGCCATCGCGCTGTCCGGCGCGGGCGAGATCCAGGCGCCGGCGGCCGGCGCACGCGGTCGCCGGCGGACCCTGTGGCTGCTGGACGAGGCCGCGGCGGCGCAGCTTCCCCGCGCGCTGTACCCACCGGCCTCGGCCTGAGGTCCGGCGTCCGGCCCGGCACCGTACAGACAAGGCCCCGTGCCCCCTGTTCTCAGGGGGCACGGGGCTTTGTACGTGTCCGGACATCTCACGCGGGCTCTGAGGGACGTCGGGCCCCAGGACTTGAGAGTGCCTCAGGGGGCCTTGGGGACCTCAGGTGCCTCAGGTGCCTCAGGTGCCTCAGGAGTGTCGACGCGCAGGGCCTTGAGGTCTTCGGTACGGACCGGGTCGCCGCAGTCGGCGCAGACGGTGACGGGCCGCAGGACGGCACCGCAGCGGTGTTCCCATACGGTCGGCGGTTCACCCTGCGTGATGTGCCGGTCGCCCCAGTCCATGAGGGTCAGCAGCACCGTGTTCAGGGCCCGGCCGGTTTCCGTCAGGACGTACTCGTGGCGTGGCGGGCGCTGTTCGTACTGGCGCTTCTCCAGCAGGCCGGCTTCGACCAGCGTGCGCAGCCGGGTGGCCAGGATGTCGCGGCTGGCGCCGGTGTTGCGCGCGATCTGGTCGAAGCGGTGCACCCCCAGGAAGATCTCGCGCAGCGCGAGCAGGCTCCAGCGCTCGCCGACCACGGCGAGTGCGTTGGCGATCGAGCAGGCACGGGGTCGGGTTCCGGTGGCCGCCAAGGTGTCCTCCTCGCTGGGCCGGGGCGATGGCCGGGTCGGCCGAACGCCCCTGTGTCACTGCGTCTTGATTTCCAACCTAGCAGATGAAATGGTGAGTTGGATTTTCCAACTCTCGGGGATTGAAGGGCAGCAACATGCGTGACGCAGTGATTGTCGACGCGGTACGGACACCGATCGGCAAGGGCAAGCCCGGCGGCGCCCTGCACCCGGTACACCCGGTGGAACTGCTGGCCGAGGTCATCCGGTCGCTGGTGGAGCGCACCGGCATCGACCCGGAGCTGCTGGACGACGTCATCGGCGGCTGTGTGGACCAGGTCGACGAACAGGCGCAGAACATCACCCGCTGGGCGGTGCTCTCGGCGGGGCTGCCGGAGAGCGTGCCGGCCACCACGGTCGACCGGCAGTGCGGCAGCAGCCAGCAGGCGGTGCACTTCGCGGCGCAGGGCGTCATCTCCGGCGCCTACGACGTGGCGATCGCCTGCGGTGTGGAATCGATGAGCCGGGTGCCCATGTGGTCCAACGTCTCTCCCGGCTCGGACTTCCTGGGCCCGGGCGTGGCCGCGCGGTACCCCGAGGGACTGGTGTCCCAGGGCATCAGCTCCGAACTGATCGCCGCCAAGTGGTCGCTGAGCCGCGAACAGCTCGACGCCTTCGCGGTCACCTCGCACCAGCGCGCCGCCCGGGCCACCGAGGAGGGCCGGTTCACGGCGGAGATGGTGCCCGTCGAGGTGGAGGGCCGCCTGGTCACCACCGATGAATCGATCCGTCCGGGTACGTCCATGGAGGTGCTGGCCGGGCTGCGTCCGGCGTACCTGGACCCAGCGATGACACAGCGCTTCCCGCAGATCGAGTGGCAGATCACGGCGGGCAACACCAGCCCGCTCAACGACGGTGCGTCCGCGGTGCTGATCATGTCCGGTGAGATGGCGGCCCGGCTCGGCCTGCGGCCCCGGGCGCGGCTGCACAGCTTCGCGGTCACCGGCTCGGACCCGCTGCTGATGCTCACCGGTGTCATCCCGGCGACCGAGAAGGTGCTGCGCAAGGCGGGCCTGGGGCTGTCGGACATCGACCTGTTCGAGGTCAACGAGGCGTTCGCCAGCGTCGTACTGGCCTGGCAGCAGGAGACCGGCGCCGACCCGGCCAAGGTCAACGTCAACGGCGGGGCGCTCTCGCTGGGCCACCCGCTCGGGGCCAGCGGCACCCGGCTGATGACCACCCTGGTCAACGCCATGGAACAGCGTGGCGCGCGCTTCGGGCTCCAGACCATGTGCGAGGCCGGCGGGCTGGCCAACGCCACGGTCCTGGAAGCGCTGTAACGGCACACGGCGCCGGCGCCGACATCGACGGCCGGTGGAGGACGGGTACGGTCACCTCGTCCTCCACCGGCCGTCGGCGTCACCCCGGCGTCATGCCGGCGTCATCGAGGCATCGGCCTGCGGACCGCCGGTCACCGCCCCCGCAGCTCGCGGTACTTGGCGACCAGCGACGCCGTGGAGGCGTCCAGGCCCGCCACCTCCGCGCCCCCGGTCAGCGCCGGCTCCACACGCTTGGCGAGCACCTTGCCCAGCTCCACACCCCACTGGTCGAAGGAGTCGATGTTCCAGATCGCGCCCTGGACGAACACCTTGTGCTCGTACAGGGCGATGAGCTGGCCCAGGACGGAGGGGCTCAGCTCCGCGGCCAGGATCGTGGTGGTGGGGCGGTTGCCCTTGAAGGTCTTGTGCGTCACCAGCTCCTCGGCCACCCCCTCCGCACGGACCTCTTCCGGCGTCTTGCCGAAGGCCAGCGCCTGGCCCTGGGCGAAGAGGTTGGCCATCAGCAGGTCGTGCTGGGCCGCCAGGCCCGGCGCCAGCTCCGCCGCGGGCCGGGCGAAGCCGATGAGGTCCGCCGGGATCATCTTCGTGCCCTGGTGGAGCAACTGGTAGTAGGCGTGCTGCCCGTTGGTGCCGGGGGTGCCCCAGACGACCGGGCCGGTCTGCCAGTCCACCGGGTTGCCCTGGCGGTCCACCGACTTGCCGTTGGACTCCATGTCGAGCTGCTGGAGGTAGGCGGTGAACTTGGACAGGTAGTGGCTGTACGGCAGGACGGCGTGCGACTGGGCGTCCCAGAAGTTGCCGTACCAGACGCCGAGGAGGCCCAGCAGCAGCGGGACGTTCTCCTCCGGCGGAGCGGTACGGAAGTGCTCGTCCACCAGGTGGAAGCCGGCCAGCATCTCACGGAAGCAGTCCGTGCCGATCGCCAGCATCAGCGACAGGCCGATCGCGGAGTCGAACGAGTAGCGACCGCCGACCCAGTCCCAGAACTCGAACATGTTCGCGGTGTCGATGCCGAACTCGGAGACCTTCGCGGCGTTGGTCGACAGCGCCACGAAGTGCTTGGCCACCGCCTCCTCACCGGCCCCCAGACCGCTGAGCAGCCAGTCCCGGGCGGAGGTGGCGTTGGTGATCGTCTCGATGGTGGTGAAGGTCTTCGAGGCGACGATGAACAGCGTCTCGGCCGGGTCCAGGTCCCGTACGGCCTCGTGCAGGTCCGCGCCGTCCACGTTGGAGACGAAGCGGAACCGCATGTCACGGTGGGTGTAGGGGCGCAGCGCCTCGTACGCCATCGCCGGGCCCAGGTCGGAGCCGCCGATACCGACGTTGACGACGTTCTTGATGCACCTGCCGGTGTGGCCCTTCCACTCCCCCGAGCGCACCCGGTCGACGAAGACCTGCATCTTCGTCAGGACGTGGTGGACACCCGGCACCACGTTCTTCCCGTCCACGGCGACCGAGGCCGACTCCGGCGCCCGCAGCGCGGTGTGCAGTACGGCCCGGTCCTCGGTGACATTGATCTTCTCGCCGCGGAACATCGCCTCCCGCAGCCCGGCCACGTCCCGGGCCGCTGCCAGCTCGCGCAGCAGCCGCAGCGTCTCGTCGGTGACCAGGTGCTTGGAGTAGTCCAGGTGCAGATCACCGACCTGGAGGGTGTAGCGGTCCGCGCGGGTGGGGTCCTGGTCGAAGAGCTCGCGCAGATGCACCTCCCCGAGCTGCTCACGGTGCTTGCCCAGCGCGGTCCACTCCGGCGTCTGGTCGAGCCTGCTGCGGCTATCTGCGTTCATCTCGGACATCAGCCTTCTTCGTCTCGTACCGGCCCTGCCACACTCCAACCTAATTGATCAGGAGTCGGGAGGAGACGCCACCCGTCCCGGACGGCCCCCCGAACGCCGGTATCGCGCCCCCGCCCCGCCTGGACACCCCTCCTGTCCGGGCTCCGAGTCCCCTGTCCCGCCGGCGTCACGCCTGCGTCCCTGCCGGTTTCGCGCCGGAGAGCCGGCGCAGGGCGGGTATCAGGGCCGGCACGCCACAGCCCACCAGCGCGGCGGCCAGCAGTGCCGGAGAGGCCGGACCCCAGGCCGCGGCCACCGCCCCTCCGAGCACGGCCCCCAGGGGCGCCCCGGCAACGGCGACCGTACGGAAGGCGGCGCTGACCCTGCCGAGCATCCGGGCCGGGCTGCGCTGCTGCATCACCGTCGTCTCCAGGACGTTCCACACCATGCCCGCGAAGCCGAACGCGGCCAGCGCGAGCGCCGCCGCCACCAGTGAGCGGACCGTCCCGAGCACCACCAGTACGCCCGTCTGGAGGAGGCCGGCGACCAGCAGCGTGCGCACCTGGCCGCCGACGGCCGCGACGACGCGCCGCGCCAGCAGCCCGCCCGTCACCATGCCGATGCCGTACCCGGTGGTCACCACGGCGTATCCGGCGTCGCCGGTGCCCAGCCCGTCCTTGACCAGCACCACGAGGGTGGCGACGAGCGCGCCGATGCCGATGTTGCCCAGCGCCACGGACACCGCGAACGCCCGCAGCACCCGGTCCTCCCACAGGGCCCGTATGCCCTCGGCGATGTCCCGCCGCAGCGTGCGGCCGACGGCGGCCGGCTCCTTCGGCGGGGCGGCCACCCGCAGCGAGGCCACCAGCGCGGCTGCCACCAGGTACGTCACCGCGTCGGCCACGTACGGCAACGCGACGCCCAGACCGATGAGCAGCGGCGCCACCGGGCCGCCCACGAAGCGGCCCGCCACCTCCTGACCCGTCATCAGGCGCGCGTTGGCCCCCTCCAGCGCCTCTTTGGGCACCACGGACGGCAGCAGGGCGGTGGCGGCGTTGTCGAAGAGCGTCTGAAGGGTCGTCAGCACGAACGCCAGGACGAGCAGCAGGCCGATCGTGGCCTGCCCCAGCCACAGGGCGACGGCGAACCCGGCCATCAGCAGCCCTCTGAGGACATCGACGGCCCACATCGCCCGCCGCTGGTCCACCCGGTCCGCCAGCGCGCCGCCCACCAGGCCGAACAGCAGCCAGGGCGCGAAGCCGCAGGCGGTGACCAGGGAGATCAGCACCGGGGAGTCCGTCAGCGCGTAGGCGAGCAGCGGCAGGGCGGTGCCGCGCAGGGCGTCCCCGAACCGCGAGATCGCCGCCGCGCTCCACAGCCGCCCGAAACCCCCGCGCCACGGGAGCCGTCCGGCCTCCACGCCCGTGCCCGTTCCCGCGTCGGCGCCCGTACCCGCGCCCGCGCCCGGGTCCGTACCCGAGTCCACGTCCATACCCGAGTCCGCGCCCGTACCCGCCGGTGTGCTCGTCATGCCGCCCGCCCCGTCCGCCGCGCCGTTCATCCGGTCGCGTACGACGGTAGGGCCGACCACTGACAATCGCCTCGGCCGACTGCCTCAGCCGCTGCCTCAGATGGCGAACGCAGGAAACGCAGGGAACACAGCCCCAGGTCAGCGACGCTCCCCGGCCGCCCCTGAACGCGACCGGCCCGGCCGGAGGGTGGTGTGTCCCTCCGGCCGGGCCGGTCCTCATGTCTGCCGTCCGGTCAGATCTCACCGCGGAGCTTGGCGAGCGCCTCCGCGAGGATCGCCTCGCCGTCGGCGTCGCTCCTGCGCTCCCGGACGTACGCGAGGTGGGTCTTGTACGGCTCGGTGCGCGGCGGGTCCGGCGGATTGTCCCGGTCCTTGCCTGCCGGGAAACCACAGCGCGGGCAGTCCCAAGTGTCCGGAACCTGCGCGTCGCCGGCGAAGCTGGGCTGGGTCTCGTGCCCGTTCGAGCACCAGAAGGAGATGCGGATGCGCGGCGCGGACTCGCCCCGCTCGGCCTCCCCCATCGGCCCCGCTCCGACCCGACTCCCTCGGATCGCGTTGCCACTTGCCACGGTTGTAACTCCCTGCGTAATGGTGCTGCGAAGCATCTAACAGCATCTGCGCTGCGGGCGCCCCAGTCTACGTAAGGCCCAACGCGCGTCCAGTGACAGGAGTTACCCCCCACCGGAGGACGCCGCTCCCATGATAGGCCGCGTCCTCAACGGTATGTCAGTTGTCCAGCTTCATCAGGACGCCGAGGACGACGATGCACGCGAACCACAGCAGGCCGACCACGATCGTGATGCGGTCCAGGTTGCGCTCCGCGACGGAGGAGCCGCCGACCGAGGACTGCATACCGCCACCGAACATGTCGGACAGGCCGCCGCCCTTCCCCTTGTGCATGAGCACCAGCATCATCAACAGCAGGCTGAAGACGATGAGGGCGACCGAGAACCCGATGACCACGGCTGGACCAACTCTCTAGGACTGACGGACGGGACGCACCGCCGCGACCGGAGGAGCGGACGGTGCGGGGCCGGGGCGGCGCGTAGGACGCCGGACCCGGCCCCGACAGGGTACGACGGGCCGGGCCCGTCGTCATAGCCGCTACTGGTCGCGGAAGCGCACGATCTTCACGAACTCATCGGCGTCCAGTGCCGCGCCGCCGACCAGGGCGCCGTCCACGTCGGGCTGCGCCATGATCGCCGCGACGTTGCCGGACTTGACCGAGCCGCCGTACTGGATGCGGACCTTGTCGGCCAGCTCCTGGCTGTAGAGCTCGGCGAGACGGCCGCGGATGGCACCGCAGACCTCCTGCGCGTCCTCGGGCGTGGCCACCTCACCGGTGCCGATCGCCCACACGGGCTCGTACGCGATCACGATGGTTTCGGCCTGCTCGGCCGGGACGTCCTTGAGCGCGCCATCGACCTGGGCGAGGGTGTGGGAGACCTGGTTGCCCGCCTTGCGGACGTCCAGCCCCTCCCCCACGCACAGGATCGGGGTCAGGCCGTTGCGGAAGGCCGCCTTGACCTTGGCGTTGCAGATCTCCTCGTTCTCGCCGTGGTACTGGCGGCGCTCGCTGTGCCCGACGGCCACGTACGTGCACTTGAGCTTGGCGAGCATCGGGCCCGAGATCTCACCGGTGTACGCGCCGGAGTCGTGCGCGGAGAGGTCCTGGGCGCCGTACTTGATCTTGAGCTTGTCGCCGTCGACCAGCGTCTGCACCGACCGCAGGTCGGTGAAGGGCGCCAGCACCGCGACCTCCACGGCCTCGTGGTCCTTGTCGGTGAGCGCGAAGGCGAGCTTCTGGACGTGGGCGATGGCCTCAAGGTGGTTGAGGTTCATCTTCCAGTTGCCCGCCATCAGCGGGGTACGGTCAGTCACGGTGGTTCAGTCCTCCAGAGCGGCGAGGCCGGGGAGCGTCTTGCCCTCGAGGTATTCGAGGCTGGCGCCGCCGCCGGTCGAGATGTGGCCGAAAGCGTTCTCGTCGAAGCCGAGCGTACGGACGGCCGCGGCCGAGTCGCCGCCGCCGACGACGGTGAAGGCGTCACTGTCGGCGAGCGCCTGGGCGATCGCGCGGCAGCCGCCCGCGTAGTCCGGGTGCTCGAAGACGCCCACCGGGCCGTTCCAGAAGACGGTGGCGGCGTCGGCGAGCTTCGAGGCGTACAGTTCGCGGGTCCTGGGGCCGATGTCCAGGCCCTCCTTGTCGGAGGGGATCTTGTCGGCGTCGACCGTGACGAAGTCGGTGGGAGCCTTGGTCTTCAGGTCGGGGAAGTCGGCCGAGGCCAGGACGTCGACGGGCAGAACGAGCTCGACGCCGTTCTTCTCCGCGCGTTCCATGTACTCGGTCACGGTGGCGAGCTGGTCCTCCTGAAGGAGGGAGATGCCGACCTCGTACCCCTTGGCCTTCAGGAAGGTGTACGCCATGCCGCCGCCGATCAGCAGCCGGTCGGCCTTGCCGAGGAGCTCGTCGATGACGGCGAGCTTGTCGGAGACCTTGGCGCCGCCGAGCACGACCACGTACGGGCGCTTGACGTCATCGGTGAGCTTCTTCAGGACGCCGACCTCGGTGGCGATCAGGTCACCGGCGGCGTGCGGCAGGCGGGCCGGCAGGTCGTACACGGAGGCGTGCTTGCGGTGCACGGCGCCGAAACCGTCGCCCACGTACAGGTCCGCCAGCTCGGCGAGCCGGTCGGCGAAGGCGCCGCGCTCGGCGTCGTCCTTGCTGGTCTCGCCCGCGTTGAAGCGCAGGTTCTCCACAACGGCGACCTGGCCGTCGCAGAGGTCCGCGACCACGGACCTGGCGGACTCACCGACCGTGTCGGTGGCGAACGCCACGTCCTGGCCCAGGAGTTCACCCAGCCGCCGGGCAGCCGGCGCCAGCGAGAAGGCCGGGTCCGGGGCACCCTTGGGGCGGCCCAGGTGGGAGGCGACGATCACCTTGGCGCCGAGCCCGATGAGCTTGGCGATCGTCGGGGCGACGGCGCGGATACGGCCGTCGTCGGTGATGGTCGTACCGTCCAGCGGCACGTTCAGGTCGGCGCGGACGAAGACCCGCTTGCCCGCGACGCCGTCCTGGGCGAGATCGTCGATCGTCTTCATGGTGACTCCGTTGACTCCGTAACTCCGGTGAGTGGTTCCCTCATGGGAGGGGGCCCGCACGGCGCGTCGGTGCGCCGTACGAGCCCCTTCCTCACGTCTGGGCGCCCCGGGAAAGCGAGGGGTACCTTACCTGTGCCGGCCGGGGGAGATCAGAGCCGGCCACCGACGAAGGTGGTCAGGTCCACCAGGCGGTTGGAGTAGCCCCACTCGTTGTCGTACCAGCCGATGACCTTGACGCTCTTGCCCTGCGCCATGGTCAGCGAGGAGTCGAAGGTGCAGGAGGCGGGCCAGTTGACGATGTCCGAGGAGACGATCGGGTCCTCGGTGTACTCCAGGACACCCTGGAGCTGACCCTCGGCCGCCTTCTGGAAGGCCGCGTTGATCTCCTCCTTGGTGACCTCGCGCTCCAGCTCGACGACCAGGTCGGTCACGGAGCCGGTGGGGACCGGGACGCGCATGGCGATGCCGTCCAGCTTGCCCTTGAGCTGCGGGAGGACCAGGGCGGTGGCCTTGGCGGCACCGGTCGTGGTCGGGATGATGTTCTCCGCGGCGGCGCGGGCGCGGCGCAGGTCCTTGTGCGGGAAGTCCAGGATGCGCTGGTCGTTGGTGTACGCGTGGACCGTGGTCATCAGGCCCTTGACGATGCCGAAGTTCTCGTCCAGAACCTTGGCCATCGGCGCCACACAGTTGGTGGTGCAGGACGCGTTGGAGATGACGTGGTGGCTGGCCGCGTCGTACTTGTCCTCGTTGACGCCCATCACGATCGTGATGTCCTCGTCCTTGGCGGGCGCGGAGATCAGGACCTTCTTGGCACCGGCCGCGATGTGCTTCTCGGCGTCGGCCTTCTTGGTGAAGATACCGGTGGACTCGATGACGATGTCGGCGCCCAGCTCGCCCCAGGGGAGGTTCGCCGGGTCACGCTCGGCCATCGTCTTGAAGGTCATGCTGCCGACGGTGATGGTGTCGTCGGTGTGGCTGACGTCCTGCTTGAGGCGGCCCAGGATGGTGTCGTACTTCAGCAGGTGGACCAGGGTGGCGTTGTCGGTCAGGTCGTTGACACCGACGATCTCGATGTCCGCGCCCTGCTCCAGGAGCGCGCGGAAGTAGTTGCGACCAATGCGGCCGAATCCGTTGATGCCTACGCGGATCGTCACGAACCGATCTCCTCGTTGGTACGCCGGCACAACACCGGCGAGCTGTATGGACTGTCCCCGACCGCCTCCGACCCTACCCCTGGACGAGACGTACGTGACATTGACAGGGGCGGCCCGAGCCCACTCTCGGGATCGGGCCGCACCATCGCCGTACCGTCACGCAAAGTGATCAGTCGCGCAGGGCACGCAGCGCCGCACGGACCAGCCCGGCTCGTTCTGTCGCGGTCTGTACGTGTTCCAGACCAAAGCCCAGCAACACGGTGTCACCAGTGGTGACCGCGGCGGAGGAGTGGAAAAGCTCTTTTGAGCGGACCCAGTCACGGGTGTTCGCGGGGCTGCCGGGCGGGGCTCCGGGGACCGTCCAGGGGCCCAGCGAGACCTCGAACCCCTCGACGGGCTCACTCGTGCCGGGCACCACGATTTGGGCATTGTCAACAAAGACGCCCCGGCCGCCGGTACCCGGATCGGTCACATAGGAGATCGCCAGCTCGACCTTCTTGCCGGCGTAGGCGGACAGGTCCGCCGAGACGGCCCGCCACCCGTTGGAGGTGCCGGTGAAGCGGTTCCAGCTCCCGGTGGTGCCGCTCGCCCGGCAGGCGGTCCCGTCCAGCGTGAGGTAGTGCCGCAGGAAGGGGTGGGCGGCGATGTAGAAGCCCTCCTCGCACCCGGACGGAACCTGGCTGGTGGTCCCGCCGTTGGCGTCCGGCAGCGTGGTCCAGTCGTCCTGCCCGACGGTGTGCGCCTCGATGACGGCGTTGTCGTAGCCCTCCTCGGTGTCGTAACTGATCATGAACTGCAGGCGCGGCCGGCTCGCGGCGCTCACGCCGGTCAGGTCGACCGTGCGGGCCAGCCGCATCCAGGAGTTGTCCCGGTGCTGGGCGGCGGCGAAGTACTCGCCCTCGTACGGCTGGAAGGGCGTCCGTACGCCGGGGTAGTCACCGGCCGCGGCGGAGGCGAACTGCGGGAACCGGTCCGGGGGCAGCTCGTCGGAGATCACCTGATAGGCGCCGGCGGTGTCCAGCGGGTTGCCGGGGGCGTCGGTGAGCTTGGCGTCCGCGCCGGCGAGCTTGCCGGCGCCCTTGAAGAGGGGCGGGTTCTTCAGGGAGATCCGGCCCCCGCGCCCAGGTAGTACTGGCTGAAGTCGTCGGTCAGCGCGGGGCCGACGACCGAGGAGCCACCGGCCTGTTCGCCGGCGGTCAGCAGCTTCCCGCCCTCGTTGAGGTAGTCGCGTACGGCCAGCAGGGTGGCGCCGCCGGGCCGGCTCGCGCCGGTGTACCACACGACGTTCTCGAAGTGGCTCAGGACGCCCAGCGCGTGCGGCGGGCCCTGGGTGGCCACGTCCCAGACCGCCGCCCGGTGGCCGTTGTCGGCCAGCGCCTTGACGTACACGGCGGTGTGCCGGGCGGGCGCCGTACCGCCCTCCTCGGCGATGACCAGCGTGTCGGCGCGCGGCCGTTCGGCGACCGTATAGGTGAAGGGCGTGCTGCGGGTGGGCCTGCCCTCCCGCGTACGGCCGCTGAACCACACCTCGACCTTGTCGCCCGTGTCCGCGCCCTCGACGACGCCGCGGTACTGGTCGAAGCGGATGTTGTCATCGCCGCCGTACCGCTCGCCGCCCTTCCAGGCGTGCAGGTCCTCGGTCTGCCGGGGCCCGCCGTTGACGCGGTAGTTGAGCGTCTTGTCGCGTACGGACCTGCGCGCGGTGACCGCGACTTCCTGATCCTCGCCGCGGGCGTAGGAGGTGGTGAAGGCGTGCGGCGTGAAGTCGGGTGCCTCCAGGCCCACCGAGGAGGAGGGCCGGTCGGGGTGGACCGCGGTCTCGGCGACCGAGAGGGCGAAGGGAATGTTCTTCTCGAACTCCGCCTGGATCAGCTTCTCGTCGTCGGGGAAGTTGAAGACCGACTGGCAGTCGGCCGGGTTCCAGGGATCGTTGGGGTCGACGTTGGAAGCCGTCTGACAGGTCGACATCTCCGGGGTGAACATCATCATCCCGTTGACGTTGGCCGCGTGGCCGTCGGCATCGCCGTTGGTGGTGTACAGCTCGGAGGAGAGCTGCGGGCGGTAGCCGGGGATCGCCGGCTTCTCGGGGGTGCCGGCCAGCGCACGGTACAGGACGTCGTCGGGAGTCGGGGTGGCCACCTGCCACCCGACACCGTAGAGCAACAGCTCGGCGGCGGAGTGGTAGTTGACGCCGTACCGGAAACCGATGCGCTTCTCGAAGGCGTCCAGGACCTTGGTCTCGGGCTCGGAGGACGGGCCGGTGCCGCGGTAGGTCTCACTGGCCGGATCCGGCGAGGAACCCTCGTTGTCGTAACCCCACTTGTAGGAGAAGTTACGGTTGAGATCGACGCCGTCCCCCGGCGTGATCTTGCCGTCACCGTTGTTGTCCCGCAGGTTCTTGCGCCACAGGCGGTTCTGCGGACTCTCGAAGGTGTAGTCGTAGCCGTCCGGGTTGGCGGAGAGCACGAACCACAGCTCGGTGGAATCGACGATCTTGGTGATGCGGTCGCTCTTGCCGTAACCGGAGAGGTAGTAATGCATCAGCCGGCGGGTCATCTCCGGCGTGATCCACTCGCGGGCGTGCTGATTGGACAGGTAGAGCACGGCCGGCTTGGAGCCGTCCTCGCTCCTCCCGGCGTCCTTCGTCAGCTTCAGGGCCATGATGTCGCGGCCCTTGAGGGACTTGCCGATGCTGACGACCTTGGCGAGCTTCGGGTTGAACCGGGCTGTGTCGATCATCTCCTTCATCAGGCCGTTGACTCCCGTGTACGGCCGGAACACCCGGTCGCCCTGGGCCTTGAGCCGGCGCTGCGTCTCCTCGGAGACGGCCTTGCGGGTCAGCTCCACACCCTGCCGGCGCAACGTAGCGGCCTGGTTGCCGGAGAGGTACAGCTCGACCTTCGCCGCTCCCTTGCCGGGCACCCGGCCGCTCAGCTCGTGCCCGTCCGCGCCCGCTTTGAGCAGCAGCGGGACCTGCGCCTTGGTGACCGACGCGGTCCAGACACCGATGGCGTCACCGGCGTCGCCGGACGGGCGGGCGGTGTTGGGCTGGCGGGCATGGTCGGGCCGGCGGGCGTCGCCAGGGTCCGATTGCGCGTGGGCGGCGGGTGCGCTCGCCACTCCCGCGAGCAGCAGCGCAGCCGCCGTCAATAAGGATCTCGCTCTCGCCTTACGTCTCATGAACCCCCCTTGCGGTGGTCCGCCTCAATGGACGGCAGACACAGACTCGTGACCCTGCATGATCATGTCAATACCGACCGTGGCGGCGCGCGCTTGCGCCTCCGGCACCCGTTCGGGACGCCGGGTACGGGCGTACGGGGGAGGCGGGGACGGGGGGACTGTGGGTGCGGGCGGGCGTACGAGGGAGGCGGGGGCCATGGGTGCGGACCGGTGTACGAGGGAAGTGGGGACTGTGGGTACGGATGTGCGTATGAGAGGCGGGCGGGTCAGGCCGGGCGTACGCGCGAAACAGGCGGGCCGCGGGTAGGGACACGCGGAAAGCAGATGAGCCAGGGAGCGAGCGAGCGTACGCGGGAAGCGGACACATCAGGCGGACGGGCCAGGTGAACCGGGGAACGGGTGAGCCGGGGAGACGGGCGGGGCGAGCGGTTCCGGCTCGGGACGCACCCGGATCGAACGGCTCCGGTCCGGGGAGGCGCCCGGGTCACGTGGCCGGTCACGCCGCTCTACAGGGCAAATCGAACGCCACCAAACCCCCACCGGGGGGATACCCATCGGTCCGGGGGCGAACCGCACACGGGCCGCCCCGACCGCGCTCAGGTCACCCCCGACCGCGCACACGGCTGGCACCGACCGTACTCGGGTCTGCCACGGACGGTGCCCGGTGGCCGGACAGTGTTCTGCGGGGTGACGACGAACCTGCGGCACCCGCTCCGAACTCAAGCTGTCCGGTGCAGCCGAAGGCTGCGCCGCGGTATGAGGTGATCAGCGAGGCGAAAAGTGTGTCTTCAGAGCGTGCGTCGAGGTTGTGAAGTTCTACCTGTCGTTTTCTCGGGCGGTGGCCCGGCTCGTTCGTTCTTCCTTTCCCGTGCTCGTAGGTGTCACTGGTCTCGTTGTTGATCCTGGCTACTCGTGGCTGTGTGGGGCGTACGGGACAGACGGCGGCACTGGGAGGTGCCGCCGCCTTGGGGAACCGGCTCAGCCGGCCCGGCTCTTCGTGTGCTTGGGCAGGAAGAACATCAGGGCCCACATCAGGGTGAGGAGGCTGCCGACCCACCACAGCACGGTGATGAACGCGTCACGGTTGAGTCCGGCGTCGGGCGAGCCGCCGGTGGCGGCGAAGAACACCAGGGCGGTCAGCGCGGTGCCCAGCGCGATGCCCAGGTGGATGGCGGTGTTGAACAGGCCCGAGGCGGCCCCTGCGTGATCGTGCGGGACGCGGGCCAGCGACAGGTCGGCGAGCGGGCCGCTGACCATGCCGAGACCGAAGCCGATCAGTACCACCGGAGCGGTCATCGCCGGCAGGGTCAGGTCCTCCTGGGCTGTGGCGGCCTGGAGTCCGTAGGCGGCCATCGAAGCGGACGCGATGAGGGCTCCGGCCTGGGGCAGCCTGCGGGCGAAGCGCCCGCCGCTCTTCGCTGCGAGCGTCGCGCCGGCCAGCTCTCCGAGGGAGAGCAGCACGAAGGCCAGGGCCGCGTGGAGGGGGCTCATGCCCAGTCCGCGCTGGAGGTAGAGGGTCCAGGTCATGAAGAACAGCCCGCACAGCAGGCCGTGCATCAGTTGCGCGGCCGTGCCGCCGGAGAACTGCCTGCCCCGGAAGAGGGACAGGGGCACAAGGGGCGCCTTGTTCTGCTTGCGCTGCTGGTGGCGCAGGAAGACGCCCAGGGCAAGGAGACCGGTGGCGAGCATGGCGATGCACCACAGCGGCCAGTGACGGAGGTGCCCCTCGCTGAGCGGGAAGACGATCAGGACAATGGCCAGGGCGGACAGCAGCATGCCGGCGAGGTCGAGCCGGTGGGCCTTCTTCACGGTCGACTCGGGGATGAACCGGCGTCCCAGGAGGAGCACGGCGAGGCCGACGGGCACGTTGACCAGGAAGATCGGCCGCCAGGACAGCCCGAACAGGTCGGCCTCGGTGAGCAGGCCGCCCATCACCGGGCCCAGGACATTGGCGAGCGACATGATGGCCCCGTACAGACCGAACACTTTGCTGCGGCTGCGTCCCTCGAAGGTGACGTGGAGGGTGGCCAGGATCTGCGGGATCATGATGGCCACGCCCATGCCCTGGAGGGCGCGGGCGCCGATCAGCACGCCCGGCCCGGCAGCGAGGCCGCACAGCAGCGAGGCCGTGGTGAACACGGCGGTGCCGATGAGGAGGATCCTGCGCCGGCCGTAGAGGTCGCCGAGGCGTCCGCCGGTGATCAGTCCGACGGCGATGGGCAGGGAATAGCCGGTGGTCAGCCATTGCACCGCGTCCGGTCCGGCACCGGTCGATTCCTGGATCGCGGGCAGAGCGGTCAGGACGACCGACTGGTCGATCATGTCCATCAGCTCGGCGCCCAGGAGCACCAGGAGGGCAATCCAGGCGGCCAGGCCCATCTTCGACAGTCCGGTTGCGGGGTGGTTCGGGGGTGAGGTGGTGTGCTGTGGCTCGTTGTCGAGCGCGGGGGAAGGCACTGCGGGGGCTCCTGATACAAGGAGTCGGGGAGCCCTGCCGTCAGCCGTGCCGGGGCCGGAAAACACGAAACCCGGGGCAGACGGCAGAGCTGCACCCGGAAAATGACAGGGAAACGCGGGGGTGGGTGACGCAACTCAGGCCAGCGCGACGTCCGCCCCCGGACACGTTCAAACGATCAGAACGTGGGGAACTGCGGACGGCTACTTGGCCTGGGAGATAAGTCGTCACCTCGAAACACAGCGCCGGAGCCCCGGAACGGGCACGGGCGGAACTCAAACAGGGTAAAGGCCCCTCCGACGTCCATGCAACGCGATAACTCACACACCCCGCAGCACCCGCCCCGCACGGGCCCGCACGGCCCGCCGCTCACTCCGTTGCTCCGCGGCCGAGCTCCTGTCGCTTTCTCGCAACCTCTTGCTTCATGAAGTCGTCGGTGCGAGTGCTGTGCCAGATGGTGCCCTCCCACTTCACATATCAGGGTTACGGGGAAGGCGTGCTCCAACGGCACCACCCACGCGTCCGCTGGCGGGCGCCGTAACTCCGATCCGTCCGGCGCTACGTACGCGACCTCGAATCCGTCCGCCGGCGGCCCGGCAGAACCACCCGACAGGACCTTTCACGCATGCACCACGTCCGGCTGACCCCGCCCCTCACCGCAAGGTAACCCTTCAGTCCGCAAGATCCCCCGCAAAGTGAAGCTTCAATCCGCAGACTTCGACGTCACTGGACACCAGCCACGCGGCCAGGTCGCGCCCCTACAGGAGGAATCGAACGCCGCAAACCCCCACCGGGGGATACCCGGCAGCCCGGGGTTGAACCGCACACGGGCCCCCGACCGCACACGGGCCACACGGCAGGGTCACGCCCTACAGGGCAAATCGAACGCCGCCAGACCCCCATCGGGGGGATACCCAACGGCCCGGGGGCGAACCGCACTCGGACCAGCCCCGGGACTCCCTCAGGCCCGCCCCGGGGTCTCCCTCGGATCAGCCCGGACCGCGCTCGGGTCTGCTCGGGCCGTACGGTGGCCGGTCGGCTCGGGCCGGATCCGGTGGTCGTACTCGGGCGGGCGGACCACGCTTGCGGCTGCCCGGACCGTACCCGGTGGCTGGACGGGACCGGACCCTGCTCGGGGCGGGTCGGGCAGCACTCGGGCCGGGTCGGGGGCGGTGGTGCGGGCCGGGTGGGCGGGCCGGAAGAAGCGGGGGTCAGCCGACCAGGCCGTCGGCCATTTCTTCGGAGAGGTTGGATTCCGTGCCGGGGATGCCCAGGTCCTGGGCCCGCTTGTCGGCCATGGCCAGCAGGCGGCGGATACGGCCCGCGACCGCGTCCTTGGTCAGTGGCGGGTCGGCCAGGGCGCCCAGCTCCTCCAGGGACGCCTGCTTGTGGTCCATGCGCAGCCGGCCGGCGGCGGCGAGGTGTTCGGGGACCTCGTCGCCGAGGATCTCCAGGGCCCGCTGGACGCGCGCGCCCGCGGCGACCGCGGCCCGTGCCGAGCGGCGGAGGTTGGCGTCGTCGAAGTTGGCGAGCCGGTTGGCGGTGGCGCGCACCTCGCGGCGCATCCGCCGCTCCTCCCAGGCCAGCACCGATTCGTGGGCGCCCAGGCGGGTCAGCAGGGCGCCGATGGCGTCACCGTCGCGGACGACGACGCGGTCCACGCCGCGCACCTCGCGGGCCTTGGCGCTGATGCCCAGCCGGCGGGCCGCGCCGACCAGGGCGAGGGCCGCTTCCGGGCCGGGGCAGGTGACCTCCAGGGAGGAGGAGCGGCCGGGCTCGGTGAGTGAGCCGTGCGCGAGGAAGGCGCCGCGCCAGGCCGCCTCGGCGTCACACGTGGCGCCGGAGACGACCTGCGGGGGCAGGCCCCTGATGGGCCGGCCGCGGCCGTCGACCAGGCCGGTCTGGCGGGCGAGCTGGTCGCCGCCGGCGACGACCCGGACCACGTAGCGGCTGCCGCGCCGCAGGCCGCCGGGGGCCATCACCACCAGGTCGGAGGAGTGGCCGAAGATCTCCAGGATGTCCTTGCGCAGCCGTCGGGCCGCGATGCCGGTGTCCAGCTCCGCCTCGATCACGATGCGTCCGCTGACCAGGTGCAGTCCTCCGGCGAACCGCAGGATCGACGAGACCTCCGACTTCCGGCAGCAGGTCCGGGTGACGGGGAGCCGGGGGATTTCGTCCTTCACCGCTGCCGTCATCGCCATGGGCCGATCCTTCCATGCATCCGAAAAATACGGTCGTACGCGGCTGCCAGCAGCTCCGGGTCGTGCTTGGCGGGGGCGGCCCCGGATGGTGTCCGGGATCCGCCGCCCGCCGCCACCGCCGCCAGTTCGACCTCGCTGCCGACGTACTGCTTGGCGGCAGCCGTCAGGCTTTCGATGTCGGGTACGGCGGCCTTGTCGGCCAGCACCACGTCGAAGGCGAGTTTAGGGGCGTGTCGGGCCAAAACCTCCAAATGACGCTGCGGTGAGAAGCCATCGGTTTCACCCGGCTGGGGTGCCAGGTTCAGCGAGAGGACCTTGCGGGCCTTGGTCTCCTCAAGGGCCCGGCGCAGTTCGGGCACCAGCAGATGCGGGATGACCGAGGAGAACCAGGAGCCGGGGCCCAGGACCACCCAGTCGGCGTCCAGGACGGCCTCGACCGCCTCGGGGACGGCCGGCGGGTCCTCGGGTACGACGTGGACGGACTGCACCTCGCCGCGGGTCAGGGCGACCGTGGCCTGGCCGCGGACGGTGGAGATCTCCTCGGGGCGGCCCTTGACGTGTCCCTTGACCAGCGCCTGGAGCTCCAGGGGGACGGCGGACATGGGCAGTACCCGGCCGTGGGCGCCCAGCAGCTTGCCGACCAGGTCCAGCGCCTGGACGTGGTCGCCGAGCTGCTCCCACAGGGCGACGATCAGCAGGTTGCCCACGGCGTGGTCGTGCAGTTCGCCCTCGCTGGTGAAGCGGTGCTGGATGACCCGGGACCAGGTCTGGCCCCAGTCGTCGTCGCCGCACAGCGCGGCCAGCGCCTTGCGCAGGTCGCCGGGCGGCAGTACGCCCAGCTCGTCGCGGAGCCGGCCGCTGGAGCCGCCGTCGTCGGCGACCGTGACGACGGCGGTCAGGTCTCCGGTTATCCGGCGCAGCGCGGCCAGGGAGGCGGACAGGCCCCGGCCGCCGCCGAGCGCGACGACCTTGGGCGTGGCGCCCTTGGCCGTACGTCCGCCGGGGACGAGCCGGCGGACGCGGCGCAGTCGCATGGTACGGGCGGTCACTCGCGCCCCATGTCCCGGTGGACGACGACCGTTTCGACCCCTTCGGAGACCAGGCGGCGGGCGAGCTTCTCGGACATGGCCACGCTGCGGTGCTTGCCGCCCGTGCAGCCCACGGCGATGGTCACATAACGCTTGCCCTCGCGGCGGTAGCCCTCGGCGACGATGCGCAGCAGCTCGGTGTAGCCGTCCAGGAACTCCTTGGCGCCGGGCTGGCTGAAGACGTAGCCGGAGACCTCTTCGTTGAGCCCGGTGTAGGGGCGCAGCTCGGGGACCCAGTGGGGGTTGGGGATGAAGCGGCAGTCCACGACGAGGTCGGCGTCGACCGGCAGGCCGTACTTGAAGCCGAAGGACATGACGGTGGCGCGCAGCTCGGGGACCTCTTCGCCGGCGAACTGGGCGTCCATCTTGGCGCGCAGCTCGTGGACGTTGAGGCTGGAGGTGTCGATGACCAGGTCGGCGTCGCCGCGCAGCTCGCGCAGCAGGTCGCGTTCGGCCGCGATGCCGTCCACGATCCGGCCGTCGCCCTGGAGGGGGTGGGGGCGGCGTACGGACTCGAAGCGGCGCACCAGGGCCTCGTCGGAGGACTCCAGGAAGACGATGCGGCGCTTGACGTTCTGCGCGTCCAGGGTGGACAGCGACTGCTTGAGGTTGTCGAAGAAGCGGCGGCCCCGGACGTCCACGACGACGGCGATACGGGCCACGTTGCCCTGGGAGCGGGCGCCCAGCTCCACCATCGGGGGGATCAGCTCGGGCGGGATGTTGTCGACCACGAACCAGCCGAGGTCCTCCAGGCACTTGGCGGCCGTGCTCCGGCCGGCCCCGGACATGCCGGAGATGATCACCAGCTCGGGGATCGCGGCGCTCTCGCCCTGATCGGAGTCGCGCATCGGGCCCGTACTCACCTGTGCTGCACCGTCTCTCTCGATTTCCTGCTGTGTGCTGTCCTGCTGCGTACCGCCGTGCGGTGTGCTGCCGCCGTGCGGCGTGGTACTGCCGTGTGGTGTCGAGCCGCTGTGCGGCGTGCTGCTGCTCATAGGTTCTGCCCCCGTTCCGGTGACGGCGGGGCCGGTGTGCCCGCGCCGTCCGACGACTGCGACAACACGGCCGGTACGGCCCCGTCATCCTCAATGATCTCGCCTGTGGCGGTATTCACCGCCGGGCCGCCCGCGCTCGCCCCGCCAGGGCCGCGGCGACCGTCTCGGCGGTCCTGCGGCCGATACCGGGCACTTCGCAGATCTCCTCGATCGTGGCGGCCTTGAGCCTCTTGAGCGAGCCGAAGTGCTTGAGCAGGGCCCGGCGCCGGGTCTCGCCGAGGCCGGGGACCTCGTCCAGCGGTCCGGCCTTCAGGCGCTTGCCGCGTTTGGTGCGCTGGTAGCGGATGGCGAAGCGGTGGGCCTCGTCACGGACCCGCTGCAGGAGGTAGAGCCCCTCGCTGCTGCGGGGCAGCACGACCGGGTCGTTCTCGTTCGGCAGCCAGACCTCTTCGAGGCGCTTGGCCAGGCCGCATACGGCGACGTCGTCGATGCCCAGCTCCTCCAGGGCGCGCTGGGCGGCGGCGACCTGGGGCGCGCCGCCGTCGACCACGACGAGCTGGGGCGGGTAGGCGAAGCGCTTGGGCCGGCCGTCCTCGTCCAGGGGTGCGGGGCCGGTGCCGGGGGTGGCGGGTCCGGTGTCCCCTCCGGAGGCGGGCGCCTCCTCGGCGGGCCCGGGCGCGCCGTCGGGAGCTTGCGCCGGTGTCTCCGGGCCCTCCTCCTGCCACTCCCCCGTCCGCTGCTTCTCCTGGAGGTAGCGCTTGAAGCGGCGGCCGATGACCTCGTGCATGGAGCGGACGTCGTCCTGCCCCTGGAAGGTCTTGATCTGGAAGCGGCGGTACTCGCTCTTGCGGGCCAGGCCGTCCTCGAAGACCACCATCGAGGCGACCACGTCGTCCCCCTGGAGGTGGGAGATGTCGAAGCACTCGATGCGCAGCGGCACCGAGTCCAGCCCCAGGGCCTCGGCGATCTCCTCCAGCGCGCGGGAGCGGGTGGTCAGGTCCGAGGCGCGTTTGGTCTTGTGCAGGGCCAGGGCCTGCTGCGCGTTGCGCTCGACCGTGGCCATCAGGTCCTTCTTGTCGCCGCGCTGCGGGATGCGCAGCGAGACGTGGGAGCCGCGGCGCCCGGCGAGCCACTGCTGGACCGGTTCGAGGGGGTCGGGCAGGGCCGGGACCAGCACTTCCTTGGGGACGGCGTCGCCGCTCTCCTCGCCGTAGAGCTGCTGGAGGGCGTGTTCGACCAGGTCGGCGGTGGTGACGGCCTCGACCTTGTCGGTGACCCAGCCGCGCTGGCCGCGCACCCGGCCGCCGCGTACGTGGAAGATCTGGACGGCGGCCTCCAGCTCGTCCTCGGCGAGGGCGATCAGGTCCGCGTCGGTGGCGTCGGCGAGGACGACGGCGCTCTTCTCCATCGCGCGCTTGAGCGCCACTATGTCGTCCCGCAGCCGGCCGGCTTTCTCGTACTCCATCTCCTCGGCGGCCTCCTGCATCTGCCGCTCCAGGCGGCGGATGTACGCGCCGGTGCGGCCGGCCATGAAGTCGCAGAAGTCCTCGGCCAGTTCGTGGTGTTCCTCGGCGGAGATCTTGCCGACGCAGGGCGCCGCGCACTTGCCGATGTAGCCCAGCAGACAGGGGCGGCCGATTTGCGCGGAGCGCTTGAAGACCCCGGCGGAGCAGGTCCGCACGGGGAAGACCCGCAGCATCAGGTCGACGGTCTCGCGGATGGCCCAGGCGTGGCCGTACGGGCCGAAATAGCGCACGCCCTTCTTCTTGGCGCCGCGCATGACCTGGACCCGGGGGAATTCCTCGTTGAGGGTGACGGCGAGATAGGGGTAGCTCTTGTCGTCCCGGTACTTGACGTTGAAGCGCGGGTCGAATTCCTTGATCCAGGTGTATTCGAGCTGGAGCGCCTCGACCTCGGTGCTGACGACGGTCCATTCCACGGATGCGGCGGTGGTGACCATCGTGCGGGTACGCGGGTGGAGGTTGGCCAGGTCCTGGAAGTAGCTGGACAGCCGCTGGCGCAGGCTCTTGGCCTTGCCCACGTAGATGACGCGGCGGTGCTCGTCGCGGAACTTGTAGACCCCCGGCGAGTCGGGGATCTCTCCCGGCTTGGGTCGGTAGCTGCTGGGGTCTGCCATGACCACCACCCTACTGACCGCCTGTGACAATCAGCGGACCGCCGGGGTCGGGCCCGCACCGGCGGCCCTTCCCGCACCCCGGTCCGCCGCCTCCGCACCCCGGTCCGCCGCCTTCCCGCGCCCCGGTCCGCCGCCCGGGCCCTACGGATCAGTCGGCCGGAGCCGTGGTCAGCGCCGCCGTGTCCGGCGGCCCGGGAATCCTCACGTACTTCTGGAAGAACTGGATGAGCGGCCCGATGGCCAGCGCGTACAGGACCGTGCCGACCCCGATCGTCCCGCCCAGCACGAAGCCCAGGGCCAGCACCGTCAGCTCGATGCCGGTGCGCACCAGCCGCGTGGTCCTGCCGGTGCGCCGGCACAGACCGGTCATCAGGCCGTCGCGCGGCCCGGGGCCGAAGCGCGCGGAGATGTACAGGGCGGTGGCCAGTGCGTTGAGCACGACGCCGGTCAGGAGCAGGGGGACACGGACACCCAGGGCCCGTACGGAGGGCAGCAGGTGCAACGTGGCGTCGATGCACAGGCCGACGAGTACGACGTTGGAGAGGGTGCCGATCCCCGGGCGCTCGCGCAGCGGGATCCACAGCAGCAGCACGGCGACCGAGGCGAGGATCACGACGGTGCCCAGGGAGAGGCCGGTGTGCCGGGAGACGCCCTGGTGGAAGACGTCCCAGGCGTTCAGGCCGAGGCCGGCCCGGAGCTGGAGGGCGACGCTGACGCCGAAGAGCGCGAGCCCGGCGTAGAGGTGGACGAGGCGGCGGGCGAGGATCATCGTGGCCGGTCTCCCGTGGAGGGTGCGCGCGCTGGGGCGCTCATTGTTCCCTCATCGTGCCGTCGCCCGCCCGGCTGTTAGCAGCTCGGCGCAGCGCCCACAAGGGTGGTTGTCGGCCACAGTCCGTGCGCCGCCGCCCATGCCCCCATGACGGCTCGTCAGGGAAGGACGGCACGCTAAAGGGGCACACGACCACAAGATCCCTATGCGGGGCATACCGGAGCGAAAGCCGCATCGGTTTCCGGTTCCCGATCCGTCATTTGTCGCGGAAGCGCCTCCCACGGCCCGGCCGGTCAGCGAAATTCTGAGCCTGCCGGTCCCTGGAGATCGGAAAAGCGGGCCGGATACGGAAGAGCCGGACGGGGGTCGGCGTGACTTCTCCGCACTGCCCAGCACCAACACCACTGGACCTCGCGCATCAGTGGTTCACCGACTATCTGACCAAACCCCACCGACATATCGGCCGTACGGGTCCGGTGTGCCCGTTCGTGGAACCGTCCATGAAAGCCGGCACCTTGGACGTACGGGAATGGGACGTCGGTCCGGACATCGATGTGCCGGGCGTGGTCGGCGTCATCGACCGCATGCGGGAGACCTTCGACCATATCGAGTGGGCCGGGCGCAACCGCACCCTGCGTGCCCTGGTCGTCGTCCTGCGGGGCATCGGTCCCGACCGCTACCGGGTACTGGACGCGGCCCACGCCCGCCGGAAGACCACATTGGCACGGGAAGGCCTGATGCTGGGCCAGTTCCATCCGCAATGCGACGAACGGGCCGCCCGCAACCGGGAACTCCTGGTGTCGCGCTCGCCCGTCCCGATGTTCGCGCTGCGCCACATGGCTTTCCACGACGTGATGTTCCTGAACGCCGATCCGCGGTGGTTCGACGCCTACCGCCGGCGGTACGGGAAGCGTTACCGCCAGGGTTCGGTTCCCGACCCGTTCTTCGCCCAGGTTTTCCAGGAGGCCCAGGCGAAATGGGGAGCGGACGAGGCAGACAGAACTGAGACAGAAACCACCGAGGCAGAAAGAACCGAAGCAGAAGCAAACGAAGCGGGAAAAGGAGACCAGTGAGCAGCACACCACCGGATCTGACCCCACCGGACCTCGGAGTCAGCAGCGACGTCGAGCGGGCCACCACCGCGTCCGTCACCGGCGGCGGCCCGCTGCTGGACTTCGAGGGCCACAGCACCCCGTACATCGACTACCAGAGCATCGACGTCCTGCTGTCCCTCCAGCACCCGCGCTCCCAGGCGCCCTCCGAGCCGACCTTCTACATCCTGGGCCAGGTCAAGGAACTCCTCTTCAAGCTCGTGTACGAGGAGATGGTGCGGATCCGGGGGCTGCTGGAGCAGGACCGCGTCCCGGACGCCGTATGGGCGCTGCGCCGCTCCCGGCGCGTGCTGGAACTCCTGGTCGGCTGCTGGGACGTGCTGGGCACGCTGGCGCCCACCGAATTCAACGCCTTCCGCGACCACTTGGGGAAGGCGTCCGGCTTCCAGTCGTACATGTACCGGATGGTGGAGTACGTGCTGGGCAACAAGGTCGCCGAACTGGCCCGCCCCCACCGGAACGTCCCGCACGTCAACGACGCCGTACAGGAGGCGCTGCACTCCCCCAGCGTCTACGACGCGGCGCTGGCGCTGCTGGCCCGGCGCGGCGCGGACATTCCCCGGGAGCACCTGCAGCGCGACTTCTCCCTGCCGTACGAGCCCAGCGCGCACGTCGAACGGGCCTGGGCGGAGGTCTACCGGGCGGGTGACCCCACCGATCCCGCCTTCCTCCTGGCCGAGGCCCTGATGGACGTGGCCGAGGCCGCCTGCCGCTGGCGCGCGGTCCACCTGCTGACCGTCGAGCGGGTCATCGGCTTCAAGCCCGGCACCGGAGGCACCCACGGCGTGGCGTGGCTGCGCCGGATCAGTGAGCACCGGTTCTTCCCGGAGCTGTGGGCCGCCAGGGGGCTGCTGTGACCACGACACGGCGGCCCGCGCCCACCTTGCCCGCGCCCACCTTGGAGGAGGCCCGGCGCCGGGACGCGGCGGACCCGCTGGCGGGGTTCGCCGGGCGCTTCCACCCCGTCCCGCCGGGCGCGCTGTTCCTCAACGGCAGCTCGCTGGGCCGGCTGCCCGCGGCCACCGCCGCCCTCATGGAGGAGGTGGTCCGCGGCCAGTGGGGGGACCGGCTCGCGCAGGCCCGTACGCAGTGGCTGGACCTGCCGCGGCACCTGGGCGACCGGATGGCCGGGGTGGTGCTGGGCGCTGAGCCGGGCGAGGCGGTGGTCAGCGACTGCACCAGTGTGAACCTCTACAAGCTGGCGGTCGCGGCGCTGCGGGCGCGCCCCGGGCGCCGGACGGTCGTCGTGGAGGACGACAACTTCCCCACCGACCGGTACGTGATGGCCGGGGTCGCCCAGGACGCGGGCGGCGAGCTGCGCACCGTGCCCGCCGATCCGGACCTGGGTCTGGACCTGGAGGTGCTGCGGGCGGCGCTCGATGAGAGCGTGGCCGTGGTCTGTCTGTCGCTGGTCTCCCCGCGCTCCGGCGCGCTGCTGGACATGGCGGCGGTCAACGAGGCCGTGCACGCGGCGGGCGCGCTGGTGCTGTGGGACCTCAGCCACGCGGTGGGCGCGGTGCCGCTTTCTCTGACGGCGTGCGGCACGGACCTGGCCGTCGCCTCGACGTACAAGCACATGCTGGCGGGCCCCGGCTCGCCGGCCCTGCTGTATGTGCGCCGCGGCCTCCAGGCCCGCACGACCCAGCCGGTGCAGGGCTGGTACGGCCATCGCGAGCAGCTCGCGATGCGGCGCGAGTACGACCCGGACCCCGGCATCCGGCGCTTCTTGACCGGCAGTCCGCCGGTGCTGTCCGCCGTCGCGGCCGGAGCGGGGCTCGATCTGCTGGCCGAGGCGGGTCTGGAACGGCTGCGCGCCAAGAGTGTGGCGCTGACCGGCTTCTTCCAGGCGCTCGCCGAGACGCTGCTGGTGCCGCTGGGGTTCCGGCTGGCCGGCCCGCCCGACCCGGCGGCCCGCGGCGCGCATCTGACCTACGGACATCCCCTGGCCCGGGAGCTGGTGCCGCTGTTCGCCGAGGCCGGTGTCTTCGTCGACCACTCCCTCCCCGACCGGGTGCGTATCGCGCCGGTGGCGCTGTCCACCCGGTTCACCGAGGTGTACGAGGCCGCGCACCGGATGCGGCGGGTGACTCAGGACCGTATGGCGGACCGTACGGACCACCGTGAGGGAAACCGCGGGGAGAGCGGAGGGAGTGCCGTATGAGCGCCACGGACACCGCGGGCGACGGTGCGTGGGACGGCAGGCGGGGCGGTGCGCAGCCGGGTCTTCGGCAGCGGGTGCTGGTCACCGGCGCGTCCCGGGAGAGCGGCATCGGTGCCGCAGTCGCCGCCGCGCACGCGGCACGGGGCGCCGCGGTGGCCGTGCACTGCCGCGCCGACACCGCGGCGGGCGAGGCGGTGGTGGCCAAGCTGCCGGGCGAGGGGCATCTGACGGTCACCGGGGACCTGGCCGACCCCGGGCAGGTGGCGCGGGTGGTGGGCGAGGCCGTCGAGGGCCTCGGCGGCATCGACGTCCTGGTCAACAACTCCGGCATCTACATCGAGCACCCGATCGCCGGCACCTCCTACGAGGAGTGGCAGTCCTTGTGGCGCCGCCACATCGACGTCAACCTGATCGCCGCCGCCAACACCTCCTGGTGCGTGGTCGACCATCTGCTGCACCGGCCGCAGGGCCCGGCGGGCGGCCGGATCGTCATGATCGGCTCGCGTGGCGGCTACCGCGGCGAGCCGCACGTGCCGGCGTACGGGGCGAGCAAGGCCGGCCTGCACTCCCTGGCGCAGTCGCTGGCGGTCGCTCTGGCGCCGCACCGGATCGCGGTCGCGGCGCTGGCCGTCGGCTTCACCCGCACCGACCTGACGGCGGACCTCCTGGAGGACCCCGAGGCGTCCCGGGCGGTCCTGGCCCAGCACCCGCTGGGCCGGGTCGCCGACCCGTCGGAGATCGCCTCCGCGGTGGCCTGGTTCACCTCGCCGGAGGCCGAATGGGCGACGGGCGCGGTGCTGCACCTGAACGGGGCCTCGTACCTGCACTGAGACCGGTTGTCCGCACGGCGCGCGGCCCCGGCCGGATGTCCCTCGTACGGGGGTATCCGGCCGGGGCCGCGCCGTTCACACGATGGGGTGAGGAAGGGGTATGCGCCCCGCGTACGGGCTCAGCGGCGGCGCAGCCGGCGTACGGCCGCGGTCGAGATGAGGCCCAGGGCCGCCGCCGCGGCGACGCCCGCCACGGCCGAGGCCGCGGTCACCGCGCCGTCACCGCCCCCCATCTCACCGGCCGCGACGGGCTGCTGCCGGGCGTCACCGGCCCCGGTCTCCGCTGCGGTTCCGGCTCCGGCGGCCCGCACGGCGGTGCCGTCCGGGCCGGACGCGCCGCCGCCCGGTGCCGCGCCCGGCCCGTAGCCGCCCGCCTCGCCGCGCTTGTCGTACGCCGATCCGGGCAGTTTGTCGCCGTACGCCTTCGCCACCCGCTTCTGGTAGGCGGCGACCGTGGTGCCCCGCGCGCCGATCGCCCGCTTGGCCCTGTCCTCCAGCGGCAGGATCCGCGCACCGCGCTGGACGTACCAGGCGTCGATCTGCGGCTCGTGGAAGACCGTTCCGCCACCGCCAGCGGCGGCGTGGCGCGTCTCGTCGTCACCGGTGGCGATGTTGACGACCTTCCAGTTGCCACCGGTGCGTACGGTCCATACGGACGCCTTCTGGCCGTCGGCGGAGACGGCCTTGCTGGCCAGGAACTCCAGCCGGGACACCGGCGCGCCGGTCCTGCCCCGCACGAAGTCGGGCGACAGGACGTAGACGGGCACGGTCCGCCCCTCGATCCTGGGTTGCGCCCTGGTGCGGCTGATCGCGCCGTCGCGGGCGAAGAAGCGCGAGAGGGTCTCCAGGGTGGCGGGGGCCGCCGCCGCGTCGTGGGCGGCGGTGACGGCCGAGCGGGGCGGGGCCGGCGGGGCGGCGGGGGCCGCGTCGGCCAGGGCGGGCGGGGCCGTCGAGCCGATGACGACGGCGGCCAGGGCCCCGGCGGCCAGGTTCCGTGCGGCGCTCTTCTTCGTCATGGTCTCAGGCTCCGATCCGGTACAGGGAGTGCGTCCAGGAGAAGGAGTCGCCGTTGACGTAGTAGTTGTAGTCCCCCCAGTTGTAGCGGTAGTTGTTGGGCCACGGGTCACCCCAGTAGATCCAGTTGTTGGCGGTGTCGTAGCCGTAGACGACGTGCATGTGGCCGCCGCCGGAGGACCACTGGATGCGGGTCTCGACGGGCCGCCGGGCGTTGATCTCGCTCTGCACGGTGCCGTAGCGCAGATAGCCCGAGACGTACGAGCCGGGCCTGATGCCCGCCCAGCTCAGGGCGGTCTGGACGTTGCCCAGGGTGGCCTGGCTGTTGGGACAGGTGGTGCCCTGCTGACGGTTGAAGGCGGCGTTGCAGAACTGGTTCTGGCTGTAGTTCCTGCCGTACCAGGTCGCGATGGTGTTGCCGGAGGCGGCCCAGCACCAGTTGGTCTTCTCCTGGGCCTGCATGGTGATGTCGAGCCGGTTGGCGGCGAACCGGGGACCGGCCGCCGTGGAGGTGTCGACGGCCGCGGTGGGGACGCGGTCGTCACGGCGGGGGCTGCGGTGGCCGCGGTGGGGGACGCGGCGGCCGGGGCCACGGAGACGGCGATCAGCGCGGTGGCGCCGAGTGCCGCGGCCGACAGGTGTCTGCGTCGCGGGGGGTGCGTGCTGCACGGGTCATGGGCGTTCCTCCCGAGCGAGGGGTGTGGGACGGAGGAGCGCATCCGGATGCTGACCAGGAGCATCGGGTGTTGTCGGGAGCAGGTCAACACGCTTCAATGCAGGTGGTACGGGGGTGTGGACGGCAGGTGCCGCCTGTGAACGGCGCGCGCCCGGCGTACCGCAGTGAACAAGCGGGGGTAGTGCAAGGCGCGCGATCCGGTTGTGAACATTCACCACGCGCGCTGAAGGGTTGGGGCGATGAATCAGGACACCTTTGGACCGGCGGCACCGGCGGCACCGACGGCCCCGCCGGAACTGGCGCACATCCTGCGCACCGGCCCCTTCCATCTGGCGCTGCGCACCGCGCTCGCGGTACGCGGCCTCGCCCTGCACCGCGTACAGCACCGGCTCGCACAGCGCGGCGTCAAGGTCGGCGTGACGAGCCTGAGTTACTGGCAGCAGGGCGCCCGCCGCCCGCAGCGCCCCGAGTCGCTGCGGGCCGTACGCGCGCTGGAGGAGGTGCTGGAGCTGCCCGCGCACTCCCTGCTGCGGCTGCTGGTCCCCGAGGGCGGCGCCGGACCGGTCACCGAGCGGCCCGCCGCCCGTTCCTACCGCTCACTGGTCGGCTCGGCCGACTCCGTACACCGGCTGCTCGCCGAACTGGAGTCCCCCACGGACGGCGGACTGCACACCGTCACCCATCACGAGCGGGTCTTCATAGGGGCCGGGCGAGAGATGCGCGGCCGGGAGTCCTTCCAGGTCGTCCGCGCCCACCGGGACGGCGTGGACCGCTATGTCGCCATCCACCGGGGCGACCCGGGCTGCGACCCCTCGCGGGTGGTGGTGCGGGCGGCGGAGAACTGCCGGACGGGCCGGGTGCGCGGGGACGCGGTCAGCGGGGTGGTGGTCGCCGAGCTGCTTTTCGACACCCGGCTGCGGACCGGGGAGACCCATGTCTTCGGGTACGGCATCCAGGACGGCAGCGGCGGCCCCAGCACCGAGTACGTACGGGGATTCAGCTTCGCGGGCGGGCAGTACGTGCTCCAGGTGCGCTTCGACCAGGCGGCGCTGCCGGTGCGCTGCCGCCGCTTCGCCCAGGTCTCGGCGGGCGCGCCGCGCGGCGCGCAGCAGGAGCTGACGCTCAGCGGGGCCCACCGCGGCGTCCATCTGATCGAGCAGGTGGTGCGGCCCGGCATCCTGGGGATCGGCTGGGACTGGAGCTGAGCGGAGCGAGCCGGGCTCGGCCGAGCCGAGCCAGCCGGGCTCGGCCGAGCCGAGCTGAGCGCCCCGGTCCGGTCCGTACGGCCCGCGGGCGCCGGCCGCTCGCCCCGTCGACCGCCGGAGACTTCCCCGGCGAAGGGCCGTCGCTAGCCCGCGACGAGCTTGCCGTTCTCGACCTTCACCGGGACCTCCGGCAGCGGCTTGGTCGCCGGGCCCTGCATCACCTGACCGGTGGCCACGTCGAACCGGCTGCCGTGGCAGGGGCAGTGCCCCTCCGTCTTGTCGACCTTGTCCAGCACACAGCCCGCGTGGGTGCACTTGGCCCCGAAGCACTTGAACTGCCCCTTGGCGGGCTGGGAGACCACCAGCCGGCTCTCGCGGTAGAGCTTGGCGCCGCCGACCGGCACTTCCGAGGCCGCCCCCAGTTCGACGGGCGCGGTGGGCACCGCGGACGCCTCCTTGGACCCGCCGGAGGAGCAGGCGGCGACGCCGAAGCCCGCCGCGCCCACGAGCGCCGCCCCTCGCAGCACGGTCCGGCGGGCGGGGGGCTGGCTCATGGCGTACTCCAGTGCTCGAAGGTGACCGCGGGCGGTCACAGAAGGGACCACGAAAGGACGTCACCAAAGGGCGTCACCAAAGGGCGTCAGGCGTCACATGGGGGCCTCACCTGGGGGCGTCGGCACCTGACGATACCGGTACAGATCCTTCCGCCCGGGACCGGCCCGGCCTTTGCCGCAGCAGCTCCTGTTCGATCTCCTCCAGGCTGCGCCCCTTGGTCTCCGGCAGCACCTTCCGTACCAGGACGAAGGCCGCCAGCGTCGTCACCGCGAAGAACAGGAAGTTCACCCCCGCGCCCCAGGCGTGCAGCAGGGAGGGGAAGACCAGCGCCACGATCATGTTGAACAGCCAGTTGAACAGCACGCACAGGCTGACGGCCGAGGCCCGGATGCGCATCGGGAACAGCTCCGGCAGCATCACCCACTGCACCGGCCCCCAGGAGACGGCGAAGGAGGCGATGTACAGGGCGATGCCGCCCAGCGTCAGCGCCGAGAGCAGCGGGCCGTAGCCCAGGCCGGAAAGGTTGGTGACGGCCAGCAGGACCATCGCCGTACACATGCCCAGCGCGCCGCCCAGCAGCAGCGGCTTGCGGCCCCGGCGGTCGATCAGCCGCATGGCGGGCAGCGTCATGAGCATGTTGAGCAGGCCGATGCCGACGTTGGCCAGGATGGCGCCGTCCGAGCCGAAGCCGATGTCGGTGAGCAGGGTCGGCGCGTAATAGATGATCGTGTTGATGCCGACGAAGTTCTGGAAGAAGACCAGCAGCATCCCGGCGGCCAGGACGGGCCGCAGCCGGGGTGAGAGCAGGTCCCGCAGGCTCAGGGGCACGCTCTGTGCCCGCTCGGCGCGCTCGGTCTCCTGGATCTCGGCCAGCTCCGCCCCGGCCGCCGCGCCGTCGCCGCGCAGTTGCCTCAAGACCGTACGGGCCTGTTCGTCGCGGCCCTTGCCGACCAGCCAGCGGGGGCTCTCGGGCTGGGTGACGATGCCCAGCGCCAGGATCGCGGCGGGCACCGTGCCCAGGCCGATCATCCAGCGCCACGCCCCGTCACCGGCGAGCAGGTAGTCGGTGACGTACGCGAGGAAGATGCCGACCGTGACCAGGAGCTGCATCAGGGACGTCAGGCCGCCGCGCAGGTGCTTGGGCGCCAGTTCGGTCAGGTAGAGGGGGACGACGACGGAGGCGATGCCGACGCCGGTGCCGATCACGAAGCGGAAGACGATCAGCGACCAGGGGCCGGTGGCCAGGGACGCGCCGAGGGTGCCGAGGATGAAGACGCCGGAGGCGGCCAGGATCAGCTTGCGCCGGCCCCAGGAGTCGCTGAGCCGGCCCGCCAGCCCCGCGCCGAGCATGGCGCCGACGAGCAGGCCGGAGACGACCATGCCCTCCAGCAGCGGGGTCAGGGCGATGTCGTCCTTGATGAAGAGCATGGCACCGGATATCACGCCGGTGTCATAGCCCCACAGGATGCCGCCGAGGGCGCCGAAGACCCAGATCAGGGCGTTCTTCACGCGGGGTCGCACGGCCCTCATCCCTTCTTCTGCGGGGCGAGGTGGATCTTGCGTCCGGTGCCCGCGCGGAAGCGGGCGACGGCCTCGTCGAAGTCCTCCAGGGCGAAGACGTCGCTGACCAGCGGGTCCAGGTCCAGCCCGGAGGCCAGGAGGTCGATGGCGGGCTGGAAGGAGTGGTGGACCGCCATCGACCCGATGATGTCGATCTCGTCGTTGTAGACGCGGTACGGCGAGAAGGCCGCGGTGCGGGCCGGGTCGGCGACGCCGAACTGGAGGAACGTCCCGCCCCTGCGGACCCGGGTGAGGCCGTCCTCGATGGCGGCGACCACGCCGGTCGCGTCGATGACGACCTCGAAGCCGGGCGCCCGCCCGAGCTCGCCGGCGTGCGTGACGGCGGCGTCCACGCCGAAGGACTCGGCGAAGGCCAGCCGGTCCTCATTGAGGTCCACCATCGAGACGGAGGCGGCGCCCGCGGTCCGTACGAGCGCGGCCATCATCAGGCCCATCGTTCCGGCGCCGTAGATCAGGTAGTGCTCGCCGGGGCGGCGGGGCAGCCGGTTCAGGCCGTGCACCGCGCAGGACAGCGGCTCGACCAGGCCGGCGGCGGCCTCGGAGAAGCCTGTGGGCAGCAGGTAGCAGCAGCGGGCCGGTACGGCGACCAGTTCGGCGAAGCCGCCGGCCTGCGTGACGCCGACGGCGCGGTAGTCCTCGCAGAGGTTGCCGCGGCCGATGCGGCAGTAGTGGCAGGCGCCGCAGGGCATGTTGGGGTCCACCGCGACCCGGTCGCCGACGGCCGGCGTCACGACGCCCTCGCCGGTCTCCACGACCTCGCCGGTCAGCTCGTGGCCGGGGGTCAGCGGGTAGCGGACGGAGGGCAGTTCGCCGCCCAGGATGTGCATGTCGGTGCCGCACAGGCCGCACGAGGAGACGCGTACGACGACTTCTCCCGGGCCGGGCCGGGGGTCGGGAACTTCCTGAAGAACCGTTTCGGCCTGGCTGCCGGATGTTCCCGGCCGGGTGACCACGACGGCGCGCATACGGCGCCTCCTCACGTCCTCGTGCGGTTGGGGTGCCGGGACCATAACGTGCACGTAAACGCTTGCGCAAGCGTTTACGTCTAGGCTGTGATGGACTACGTACCGACAGGCCCGCGGCGGTGACCGGCGCGGCCGAAGACATTCGGGGAGGAAGAGCGGGATGACGACGATGGCCGACGTGGCACGGCACGCCGGAGTGTCCGTGGCCACGGTCTCGCATGTGCTCAACGAGACCCGTACGGTACGTCCCGGCACCCGCGCCGCCGTCCTGGACGCCATCGACGAGCTGGGCTACACCCACAACACCCTGGCCCGCTCCCTGGTCACCTCCCGCACCCGCTCCATCGGCCTGGCGGTCTCCGCGATCAGCAACCCGTACTTCACCGAGATCCTCCAGGGCGTGGAGTCCAGCGCGCTGGAGGCCGGCTACAGCCTGCTGATCGCCGACCCGCACGACGACCCCGAGCACGAGCTGAAAGTCGTCCGGCTGCTGCACGAGCGCAGGGTGGACGGCATGATCGTCGCGCCGTCCGCCGCCCCGGCCGGCATGGTCCAGTACGTGACCCGGCGCGCGGTGCCCACCGTCTTCCTGGACCGGCTCGTCGGTGAGGAGCACGACCAGGTCTGCGCCGAGAACACCGCCCCCGTACGCGAACTGGTCGAGCACCTGGCCGGCCTGGGGCACACCCGCATCGGCCTGGTCGCCGGGCTGCCCGGACTGAGCACGACCACCGAGCGCGTCCAGGGCTACCGGGAGGGGCTGCGCGCCCGCGGGCTGCCCTTCGTCCCCGAACTGCTGGCGGGCGGCAACTCCGAGGCCCGGGGCGCCGAGGCCGCCACCCGCCATCTGCTGGCCGCCTCCCGGCCGCCCACCGCGATCATCACCGCCAACAACGCGATGACCATCGGCACCCTCCAGGCGCTGCGCGACCTGGGCCGCGAGGTGCCTCACGACATCGCACTGGCCTGCTTCGACGACTTCTCCTGGGCCGACCTGTTCTCCCCGCGGCTGACCGCGGTCTGCCAGCCCAGCAAGGAGATCGGCGCGACGGCGGTCCGGCTGCTGCTGGAGCGGCTGGAGGAGCCGGGCCGGCCGCCCCGCACCCTTCGCCTCCCCTGCACCTTCGTGCACCGTACGTCGTGCGGCTGCCGCGAGGACGGCACCGGGCCCGGCGGAGGGTCCCGCACCGGGCCCGGCGGCCAGGAGCACACCGCCTCCCGCGGCGGGGACAGCACAGCGCCCGGCAGCCGGGCTCAGGAAAGGAACCGCACCCCGTGATCGTCGTCGCCGGCGAGGCCCTGATCGACCTCGTCCCCAGCCCGCAGACCCCACCCGCGCCGGAAGGGCTGCCCGCCCTGCTGCCGCGGCGCGGCGGCGGCCCGTACAACACCGCCGTGGCGCTCGGCCGGCTCGGCTCGCCCACCGCCTTCTGCTCCCGGCTGTCCACCGACGCCTTCGGCCGGTCCCTGCTGGCGGGGCTGCGTACGGCCGGGGTGGACACCTCGCTGGTCCAGCGCGGCACCGAGCCCACCACCCTCGCCCTCGCCGACATCGGCGCGGACGGCTCGGCCGGCTACGGCTTCTACGTCGAGGGCACCGCCGACCGCCTGTTCACCCTGCCCGCCGAACTGCCCGCCCACGCCCGCGCGTTGTCGCTGGGCACCTGCTCGCTCGTCCTGGAGCCGGGCGCCGGCGCGTACGAGTCCCTGCTGCGCCGGGAGGCCGGACGCGGACTGTTCACGGCACTGGACCCCAACATCCGTACCACCTTGATCCCGGACGGCGACGCCTACCGTGACCGCTTCCGCTCCTGGCTGCCGCATGTGGCACTGCTCAAGCTCTCCGAGGAGGACGCGGCGTGGCTGGCCGGGAACCGGGACCTGGCGGCGGCGCTGAAGGAGTGGCTGACGGCGGGGCCCGCGGCGGTCGTGCTCACGCGGGGCGGGGAGGGGCTGACCGTACTGACGCCGGGAGGCGGTGAGGTGAGCGTCGCGGGCGAGCGGGTCGAGGTGGTGGACACGATCGGCGCGGGTGACACGGTCAACGCCGCGCTGCTGCACCGGCTCGCCGCGCACGACGCGCTGTCGTACGCGGCCGTGGCCTCGCTGGGCGCCGCCGACTGGCGCGACATCCTGGGCTTCGCCGCCCGCGCCGCCGCCGTCACCTGCTCCCGCGCGGGCGCCGAGCCGCCGTACGCGGCGGAGCTGGCGGAACCGACGGACTGAGGACGACCGGCCACCGGGCCCGGACGGAACACACTTCGGCCGGCCGGCGCGGGCGCTGATAACGCACCCGCTCCGGCCGGCCGAAGTCCGTCTCCCGAGCTGCCGGGGCCGGGCCGACGGGCCGCCGGGCTCAGGCCCGGCGGGCCCGCGCCGCCTTGGTGGCAGCCGCCTTGGTGGCAGCCGTCTTCTTCGCGGCCGAGGACTTCGCGGCCGTCTTCTTCGCCGGAGCCGACGCCGACGATGCGGTCGCCGACGCCGTCCCCGTCCTGGCGGAAACGGTCTTCTTCGCCGTCGCCTGCGCGGCCACCGTCCGGCGCGCCGTGCTCTTCTTCGCGGCCGTCTTCTTCGCCGCGGCCCGCCCCGGCTTGCCGGCCGGCTCCGCGTCGCTGACCCGGTCGCCGAGGATCTCCCGCAGGAACTTGCCCGTGTGGCTGGAGGGAACCGCCGCAACCTGCTCGGGCGTGCCCTCGGCGACGACCATGCCGCCGCCGCTGCCGCCTTCCGGACCCATGTCCACGACCCAGTCGGCCGTCTTGATCACGTCGAGGTTGTGCTCGATGACGATCACCGAGTTGCCCTTGTCGACCAGTCCGGACAGCACCTTGATGAGCTTGCTGATGTCCTCGAAGTGCAGACCGGTCGTCGGCTCGTCCAGGACGTAGACCGTACGGCCCGTCGAGCGCTTCTGCAGCTCGGAGGCGAGCTTGACGCGCTGTGCCTCACCGCCGGAGAGCGTCGGCGCGGACTGCCCGAGCCGTACGTATCCAAGGCCCACCTCGTTGAGGGTCTTCAGGTGCCGGGCGATGGTGGGCACGGCCTCGAAGAAGTCCAGCGCCTCCTCGATGGGCATGTCCAGCACCTCGGCGATGGACTTGCCCTTGTAGTGGACCTCCAGCGTCTCGCGGTTGTAGCGCGCGCCGTGGCAGACCTCGCACGGCACGTACACGTCCGGCAGGAAGTTCATCTCGATCTTGATCGTGCCGTCGCCGGAGCAGTTCTCGCACCGGCCGCCCTTGACGTTGAAGGAGAAGCGCCCGGGGAGGTACCCGCGGACCTTGGCCTCCGTCGTCTCCGCGAACAGCTTGCGGACGTGGTCGAAGACACCGGTGTAGGTGGCCGGGTTGGACCGGGGCGTACGGCCGATGGGCGACTGGTCGACGTGCACGACCTTGTCGACCAGGTCGTCGCCCGCCACACGGGTGTGCCGGCCCGGCACCGACTTGGCGCCGTTCAGCTCGCGCGCCAGGTGGGTGTAGAGGATGTCGTTGACGAGCGTGGACTTGCCGGAGCCGGAGACGCCGGTGACGGCGGTGAGCACGCCCAGCGGGAAGGAGACGTCGATGTCGCGGAGGTTGTTCTCCTTCGCGCCGTGCACCGTCAGCCGCCGCGCGGGGTCGGCCGGGCGGCGGATCTCCGGCGTGGGGATGGTCTTGCGCCCGGACAGGTACTGCCCGGTCATCGACTCCTTGTTGGCCAGCAGCTCCTTCAGCGGGCCGCTGTGGACGACCTTGCCGCCGTGCTCGCCGGCGCCCGGGCCGATGTCCACGATCCAGTCCGCGACCTTGATGGTGTCCTCGTCGTGTTCGACCACGATGAGGGTGTTGCCCATGTCCCGCAGCCGTACCAGCGTCTCGATCAGCCGGTGGTTGTCGCGCTGGTGGAGGCCGATCGAGGGCTCGTCCAGTACGTACAGGACGCCGACCAGGCCGGAGCCGATCTGGGTGGCGAGCCGGATGCGCTGGGCCTCGCCGCCGGAGAGCGTGCCGGCGGCCCGGTTGAGCGAGAGGTAGTCCAGGCCGACGTCGACCAGGAACTTCAGCCGCTCGTTGACCTCCTTCAGGACCCGCTCCGCGATCTTCTTCTCGCGGGCGTCGAGCGTCATCTCCCGCAGGAAGTCGGCGCAGTCGCTGATCGACATGGCCGCGACGTCGGCGATCGACCTGCCCTGGACCGTGACGGCCAGGACGATCGGCTTCAGCCGCGTCCCCTCACAGGTCGGGCAGGGCACCTCGCGCATGTAGCCCTCGAAGCGCTCCCGGCTGCTGTCGCTCTCCGCCTCCTGGTGGCGCCGCTTGACGAAGGGCACCGCGCCCTCGAAGGCGGTGGTGTAGGACCGCTCGCGGCCGTAGCGGTTGCGGTAGCGCACGTCGATCTGCGTCTTGTGGCCGTTCATCAGCGCCTTCTTCGCGCGCTGCGGCAGCCCCGCCCACGGGATGTCCGTACGGAATCCCAGGGCGTCGGCCAGCGCGCCGACCAGGCGGCCGAAGTACTCCTTGGTGTGGCCGTGTGACCAGGGGTGGATGGCGCCCTCGTCCAGGGACTTGTCCTCGTCCGGGACGATCAGCTCGGGGTCGACCTCCATGCGCGACCCGATGCCGCTGCAGTCGGGGCAGGCGCCGAAGGGCGAGTTGAAGGAGAAGGAGCGCGGCTCCAGCTCCTCGAAGGACAGGTCGTCGTACGGGCAGTACAGGTGCTCCGAGTACATCCGCTCGCGCTGCGGATCGTCCTCGTCCAGGTCGACGAAGTCCAGGATGACCATGCCGCCGGACAGGCCCAGCGCGGTCTCCACGGAGTCGGTCAGCCGCCGCTTGGCGCTGTCCTTGACGGTGAGGCGGTCCACGACCACCTCGATGGTGTGCTTCTCCTGCTTCTTGAGCTTGGGCGGCTCGGAGAGCTGGATGGTCTGTCCGTCGACGCGGGCGCGGCTGTAGCCCTTGGTCTGGAGGTCGGCGAAGAGGTCGACGAACTCGCCCTTGCGCTCGCGCACCAGCGGGGAGAGCACCTGGAAGCGGCTGCCCTCGGGCAGCTCCAGCACCTTGTCCACGATGGCCTGCGGCGACTGGCGGGCGATCGGCCGCGCGCACTCGGGGCAGTGCGGCTTGCCGATGCGGGCGAACAGCAGGCGGAGGTAGTCGTAGACCTCGGTGATCGTGCCGACCGTCGAGCGCGGGTTGCGCGAGGTCGACTTCTGGTCGATGGAGACCGCGGGCGACAGGCCCTCGATGAAGTCGACGTCGGGCTTGTCCATCTGCCCGAGGAACTGCCGGGCGTAGGAGGACAGCGACTCGACGTAACGCCGCTGACCCTCGGCGAAGATCGTGTCGAAGGCGAGCGAGGACTTGCCCGACCCCGAAAGCCCCGTGAAGACGATCAGGGAGTCGCGGGGCAGGTCGAGGGAGACGTTCCGGAGGTTGTGCTCGCGAGCGCCACGGACGATGAGACGGTCGGCCACGCCGGTCGGCACCTTTCTGGAGGGGGCGGGGGCCGCGGCTCTGCTTCCGCGGCCACGGCACTGGGCGGAGGCGGCGGAGCCGAGCGGGCCCCTCGCCCCAGGGTATGGGGGCCGCCGCGGCACTGTCTTAGTGATGCCACACACGAGCCTATAGCACGCGCATTCGATTTATGGCCGTCGGCAGCTACCTTCACTCCAACGAGTGGTGGCGCCCTTGACTTCCCCGCTGGTGAGAGAGGTGCCGCACACGACGCGTGAGAAACACGTATCCGTACGGTGCGGTCTCACACACGCCGCGCAACACCCCGCCACGCTCCGGGACGCCCCGCCACGCTTCGGAACGCCTCGCCACACTCCGGGACGGTCCGCGACCGCCCCCATGGCCTCGACGGCCCGGCCGCCCCGCCTACCCCTCCGGCCCGGCGTCCGCCACCGGCCGGGCCGCCCCCGGGAGCACCCGCTCCACCACCGGCTCCAGCACCGCGAACGTCTCCTTCAGGAGGATCGCCTGATCGGCGGCGACGGCCTCGACGGAATCCCCGGCGAACTGCCGCCGCACCGCGGTGCCGTACGCCGTACGGCAGCCGGCGAGGACGAGCGCCGCGGCCAGCCGCGGGCCGTGATCGCGGGCGTCCGCGCCGACCGCCTCGGCCAGCAGCCCGGCCAGCAGGTCCTCGATCTCCCCGACCGCCTCGCGCGCCCGGGCCCGCAGCGCCGGCGAATCGACCACGACCTGACAGAAGTGGGTGAACCCCTCACCCACCGCTCCCAGCGGATGCCGCCGCGCCAGCAGGTCCAGCGCCAGGTCGCGCAGGGCGGCGAGCGGCGGGTGGCCCGGGCCGCGTTCCCGTACGGCCCGGGTGATCAGCTCCACCATCTCCGGTTCCCGGTCGAAGAAGAGGTCTTCCTTGCGCGGGAAGTAGTTGAAGACCGTCATCGTGGACACCTCGGCGGCCCGCGCCACCTCCGCGACGGTGACGTTCTCAAAGCCCCGCTCCACGAAGAGCTGCGTGGCCACGCCGGAGATCCGCCGCCGCGTCCGGAACTTCTTGCGCTGGCGCAGGGTGAGCCCCTCGGGCTCCGGCTCCCCCCGTACCCCCTGCGTGCCATAGGCCCCGCTCGCGCGCTCGTGCTCGTCATCGCTCATGACCAGAATTTTAGCCGCCATAAATTTTTAGTCACTATAGTGAGCGCATGAGGATCACGAGGAACACCTCCGAGGTATCGGAATCGGCGGACGCGACGGCAGGCAGCGCACCGGACGGGCGGCCGGACGCGGACGTGGTGATCGCGGGGGCGGGCCGGTCGGGTTGATGCTCGCCTGCGAACTCGCGCTGAACGGGGTACCGGTGACCGTCCTGGAGCGGCTGACGGAAATCGACCGGACGATCAAGGCGGGAGCGATCAACACACCCAGCGCCGAGGCGTTCTACCGGCGGGGGATGCTCCCGGACCTGGCGGAGGTGCAGCGGAGCGCGCTGGGGCATTTCGCCTCCTTCGTACGTCAGCGGCAGGCGGCCGGCGCGACCACCACCGGACGGCCGCCCAGGTTCGCCGGGCACTTCGCGGGCATCATGCTCCGCGGCGACCTCCTGGACGAGGACGACCCCGACTTCACCGCCGCCGGACCGGCCTGCGACGTCGGCCTCGTACCGCAGGAGGCACTGGAGCGGCTGCTCGGCGAGCGCGCGGCGGAACTGGGGGTCGAGGTCCGCCGGGGCGTGGAGCTGACCGGCTTCGACGCGGACGAGGACGGCGTGAGCGTGCACACCCGTGAGGCGTCCGGGGCGGCCGGGGCACTGCGTACGGGCTGGCTCGTCGGTTGTGACGGTGGCCGCAGCACGGTCCGCAAACTGGCCGGTTTCGACTTCCCCGGCACGGACCCGGGCATCACCGGCCACCAGGCCCTGGTGGAGATGGAGGGCTCGCAAGCACTGGGCGCCGGCTGGAACTGGACGAAGACCGGCACCTACGCCCACGGCCCGATGCCCGGCCGGATCCTGACCGTCGAGTTCGACGGGCCGCCCGCCGACCGCGAGGCGCCCGTCACCGCCGAGGAGTTGCAGGCGGCCCTGCGCGCCGTCTCGGGGGCCGACGTCACGATCACCAAGGTGCACACCGCGACCCGGTTCACCGACAACGCCCGCCAGGTGAGCGACTACCGCAAGGGCCGGGTGCTGCTGGCCGGGGACGCCGCCCATGTGCACTCGCCGTTCGGCGGCCAGGGCCTGAACCTGGGCATCGGTGACGCGATGAACCTCGGCTGGAAGCTGGCCGCCACCGTACGCGGCCGGGCACCGGAAGGACTGCTGGACACCTACACCGCCGAACGGCACCCGATCGGGGCGTGGGTGCTGGAGTGGACCCGGGCCCAAGTGGCGCTGATGCGACCGGAGTCGCACGCCCGCGCGCTGCGCGAGGTGGTCGCGGAGATGTCCCGTACCGTCGCCGGCACCACGTTCTTCGCCAAGAAGATCTCCGGGGTGTGGCAGCGCTACGACCTGCCCGGTGACCACCCGCTGACCGGCCGCAGCGCCCCGGACCTCGAACTGGCCGACGGCACCCGGCTCGCCGCCCATATGCACGACGGACGGGCGCTGCTCCTGGACCTCGCCGACGACGCCGGTCTGCGCCGGCGGGCCGCGGGGTACGGCGACCGGGTGCGGGTGGTGACGGCCACCTGCCCGGCGCGGCCGGAGCTGGCCGGACTGCTGGTACGGCCGGACGGCATCACGGCCTGGGCCGCCGACGCGGTCCCGGGCGCGGACGGCACCGCCCCCGTACGGGACATACGGGACGCGCACGACGTACGGGACGCTCGGGGCGCAGCGGATGTGCGGGAGGCGCTGGGGACCCGGGGGGTGCCGGGGGCGCGGGAGGTGCCGGGGACCCGGGAGGTGCCAGGGGCGCGGGAGACATCCGGCGGGCTGGACGCGCTCGACGACGCCCTGCGACGCTGGTTCGGGGAACCCGTCGACGCAGGCGTGTTCGAGACCGGGGTGTTCACCGGCGAGTGAGCCGGTGGTTTCCGCCGCCGCCGGACGGCACCGCATCCGCCCGTCGCGGACGAACATCCCCGCACACGCCCGGATCGTGTGCCGGCCGACTCCCGGAGAAGCCCTGGCGGCGATAGTTTCTGACCATGACCGACAACGCGCCCGCCTTCGCACCGGACTTCGCGCACGACGCGGCAGCCGTCCGCGAGGCAACCGACCGTCTTCTCGTCTCCGTGGGCAAGTTGGACGACGAGGCGATCGGTGAACCGTCTCTGCTCCCGGACTGGACCCGCGGCCACCTCCTCGCCCATCTGGCGCGCAACGCCGACGCGCTGGTCAACCTGCTCACCTGGGCACGTACCGGCGTCCGTACACCGATGTACGCGAGCGCGGCGGCCCGTGACGCCGACATCGCCGCCGGCGCCGACCGCCCGCTCGCCGCACACCTGGAGGATCTGCGTACCAGCGCCGACCGCTTCGATGCGGCGGCGGCTGCTCTGACGGCCGACCGCTGGCCGTATGAGGTGGAGATGCGCAACGGAGTGATCGAACGGGCCGCACGACTGCCCTTCCGCCGCCTGGCCGAGGCCGAACTGCACCACATCGACCTGGGCGTCGGCTACTCCGTCAAACAGCTTCCCGGGTCCTTCCTCGACGCCGAGCTGGACTTCCTGACGACCGTGAAGTTCGCGGGCCACCCCCAGGTGCCGGCGCTGGAACTGCGCGCCGAGAACGGTCGGCGGTGGCACACGGGACGGGCGGGGGGAACGGCCGGGTCCAACGGCACGGAGGCCGCCGCGGGGGCCGCGCCGGTGGTGGTCACCGGCACCCCGGCCGCCCTGGTCGGCTGGCTCACCGGGCGCAGCGCGGGCGGCGGACTCACCACCGAGGGCGGCCCGCTGCCGGCCGTCCCGCCACTTTAAGGTGGATCCATGCCCTATACCGGAGCGGTGAAGGTCGGCGGACCGGCCGACGTACGCGAACTGACCGACCTGATGATCTCCAAGGTCGCGGTCGGTCCCATGGACAACAACGCCTATCTGCTGCGCTGCCGTGCGACGGACGAGCAGTTGCTCATCGACGCCGCCGCCGAGCCGCGTACCCTGCTCGGCCTGATCGGGGACAGCGGGATCGCCTCGGTGGTGACCACCCATCAGCACGGTGACCACTGGGGCGCGCTGGGAGAGGTGGTGGAGGCGACCGGCGCCCGTACGTACGCGGGCCGGCACGACGCCGAGGGCATTCCCGTGCCCACCGACGTCCTGGTCGAGGACGGCGACACGCTCACCGTCGGCCGGGTCGAGCTCACCGCCCGCCATCTGACCGGGCACACCCCGGGCAGCATCGCCCTGATCTACGACGACCCGCACGGCCATCCGCACGTCTTCACCGGTGACTGCCTCTTCCCGGGCGGCGTCGGCAACACCTGGGGCGACGCGGAGGCGTTCACCCGTCTCGTCGACGATGTGCAGGCCAAGCTCTTCGACCGGCTCCCTGACGAGTCCTGGATCTACCCCGGCCACGGCGCCGACACCACGCTCGGGGCCGAGCGTCCGCACCTCGCCGAGTGGCGCGAGCGCGGCTGGTGACCCGGGGACGGGTGGACGGCCCGGTCGGTCGTCCACCCGTCCCGCTACGGGCCCATAGGCCCGTACGGGAGCCGTACGGGCCTATGGGCGGCGTGACGGTGCCGGGAAAGGCGTCACCTCAGCAGGCGACCCACTCCCGGTGCCTGTTGTTGTAGCTGCACCGGTCCACGCGCGCACCGGACGCCTTCTTCAGCGTCGCGGTGTCCTTGTCGTTGTCCCAGACGTACGCACGGCGGTTCTGGTAGCGGTTGCCCGCGGTGTCCGTCCCCCGGCCGGTGCGTATCTTCACCGACTTGCCCGCACCGAGGCTGTAGGACCCGAAGGTGTACTTGTGCCGGGAGGCGTCCGTCAGTGTCCAGCCCTTGAGGTTCACGCTCCGCGAGGTGGAGTTCTTGATTTCCACCCATTCGCCGTTCAGGCTCCGGTTGGAGCGGTCGTCCCGGCCCGGGCTGTTGTAGTAGATCTTCGTGATGTGTACGGATCCGGCCGCGGACGCGGGCGCGGCCACGACCAGACCTGCGGCCATCGTGCCTACGGCGAGCGCGGCAGCGGCGGCGGCATGGATGCGGTGACGCATGGTCCCCCTCGGGATGTGCGTGATCGGTGACCGCGTCAGGATATTCGACCGCTCTCCGGCGGTGTCCTTCAGACTTCAGACCTCCAGCCGGTCCTGGTCACGGCCCTGGTCCCGGTCCTGGTCACGGCCCGTGCGCCGCTCATCCGTTCCGGCCGCCGCCTGCTTCGCCGCCTGTTTTGCCGCCTGCTTCCGGGAGGCCCGCAGGCTGGTGATCGTGGTGACGGCCAGGACGGCGCAGATGACGCCCAGCGAGACCGGGATGCTGATCTCCGGGACGCTCACCCCCGACTCGTGCAGCGCGTGCAGCACCAGCTTCACACCGATGAAGCCCAGGATGACCGACAGGCCGTAGGAGAGGTGGACCAGCTTCTTCAGCAGCCCGCCGATGAGGAAGTAGAGCTGTCGCAGCCCCATCAGCGCGAAGGCGTTGGCGGTGAAGACGATGTACGGGTCCTGGGTGAGACCGAAGATCGCCGGGATGGAGTCCAGCGCGAACAGGACGTCGGTGGTGCCGATCGCCAGCATCACGATCAGCATCGGCGTCATCAGCCGCTTGCCGTTCTCCACGATGAACAGCCTGGTCCCGTGGTACCTGTCGGTCGAGGGGAACCGCTTTTCGACCATCTTCAGGAAGCGGTTCTCCTCGAACTCCTCGTCCTCTTCCCCGGCGCGCGCCTCCTGGATGAGCTTCCAGGCCGTCCAGATCAGGAAGGCGCCGAATATGTAGAAGACCCACGAGAAGGTGGCGAGGATCGCGGCGCCCGCGCCGATGAATCCGGCCCGCAGCACCAGGGCTATCAGCACGCCGACCAGCAGCACCCGCTGCTGGTACTTCGACGGCACCGCGAACTTGCTCATGATCAGCACGAAGACGAAGAGGTTGTCCACGCTCAGGGACTTCTCGGTGATGAAGCCCGCGAAGAACTCACCGGCGGGCCGGCCGCCGCCGAACAGGAACAGTCCGAGCCCGAAGAGCGCGGCCAGGACAACCCAGACGGCCGTCCATGTCCCGGCCTCCTTGACGGAGACGTCGTGCGGTTTTCGGCCGCCGATGAAGAAGTCGGCGGCGATCAGGGCGCACAGACCGAGAACGGTCAGCACCCACAGGTTCAGGGAAACGTCCACTGTTCCTCCGGCAGAGTCGTGCGGCACACAGCGTCGTCGCTGCCGGAGGTCTCTTCCACCCGGGACCGCGCGCCTCGCGGTAAGCGGTCCGGGCCGGCGTCCCGGGATCTCCCCACTCCCCCGATCCGTGATGACGGGAACGCCGCATCGGGAGTACTCCCCTCCGCGGAAAAAGAGTAAAGGAAAACCAAGGAATAGTAAAGAGTTGGGTAAACTCCCTGGTCAGGAGCCCCGAGACATCCCGCGGCAAGGCGCGCACGGCGGGGGCGGACGCCGTACGGACGACGGGCGGACGCCGTACGGGCCGCGTACGGACGGCCGGGCGACCGTTCCCGTACACGGCCCGTACGGCATCTCGGCCCGTACGGCATCTCACGCGCCTGAACCGGGCTCAGGCCCGCCACCGGATCCGGCCGCCACCGCCGTCGCAACCACAGCCGCAGCCGCAGCCGCAGCCACGGTCTCCGGCCGGAGCCCCGTAGCGCTTCTCAGCTCAGCCCCGCCTCCCGCATCTGACGCAGCTCCTTCTTCAGCTCGCCCACCTCGTCCCGCAGCCTGGCCGCGACCTCGAACTGCAGCTCGGCCGCCGCCGCCCGCATCCGGTCCGTCATCTGCTCGATCAGCTCGGCCAGCTCCGCCGCGGGCCGGTCCGTCGGCGTGCCGGCGGCTGCGGCCTTCCCCTTCTTGCCCTTCGCCGCCTTGCCACCGAGCGCGGGGACCGGCGCCTTGCCCTTGGCGTCCTTGCCGTCACCGGCCGCCTTGCGGTAGCCCGTCCCCAGCAGTTCCTGGGTGTCGATCTCCTCGCGGGCGAGCGAGGCGACGATGTCCCCGATCTTCTTACGGAGCGGCTGCGGGTCGATCCCGCGCTCCTTGTTGTACGCGAGCTGCTTCTCCCGGCGGCGGTTGGTCTCGTCGATGGCCTTCGCCATGGCCGGGGTGATCTTGTCCGCGTACATGTGCACCTGGCCGGACACATTGCGCGCCGCCCGCCCGATGGTCTGGATCAGGGACGTGCCCGACCGCAGGAACCCTTCCTTGTCGGCGTCCAGGATCGCCACCAGGGAGACCTCGGGCAGGTCCAGTCCCTCCCGCAGCAGGTTGATGCCGACCAGGACGTCGAACTCGCCGGCCCGCAGCTCGCGCAGCAGCTCCACCCGCCGCAGCGTGTCCACATCGCTGTGCAGATAGCGGACCTGGATGCCCAGCTCCAGGAAGTAGTCCGTGAGGTCCTCGGCCATCTTCTTGGTGAGGGTGGTGACCAGGACCCGCTCGTCCTTCTCCGTACGGGTACGGATCTCGTGGACCAGGTCGTCGATCTGCCCCTCGGTGGGCTTGACGATCACCTCGGGGTCGACCAGGCCCGTCGGGCGGATGATCTGCTCCACATAGCCGTCCGACCGCGAGAGCTCATAGGGGCCGGGCGTCGCGGAGAGATAGACCGTCTGGCCGACCCGCTCCAGGAACTCCTCCCACTTCAGCGGGCGGTTGTCGAGCGCGGACGGCAGCCGGAAGCCGTGGTCGACCAGGGTGCGCTTGCGCGAGGCGTCGCCCTCGTACATCGCGCCGATCTGCGGCACGGTGACATGCGACTCGTCGATGACCAGGAGGAAGTCCTCCGGGAAGTAGTCGATCAGCGTGTTGGGCGCGGAGCCGCGCTCACGGCCGTCGATGTGCAGCGAGTAGTTCTCGATGCCGGAGCAGGACCCGATCTGACGCATCATCTCGATGTCGTACGTCGTACGCATCCGCAGCCGCTGGGCTTCCAGGTGCTTGCCCTGCTTCTCCATCGTGGCCAGGCTCTCGGCCAGCTCCGCCTCGATGCCGGCGATGGCCTTCTCCATGCGCTCCGGGCCCGCCACATAGTGGCTGGCCGGGAAGACGTACAGCTCCCGGTCGTCGCTGATCACCTCGCCGGTCAGCGGGTGGAGCGTGGACAGCGCCTCGATCTCGTCGCCGAACATCTCGATCCGGACGGCCAGCTCCTCATAGACCGGGAAGATCTCGATGGTGTCGCCGCGCACCCGGAAAGTGCCGCGCGTGAAAGCGAGGTCGTTACGGGTGTACTGAATGTCGACGAACCGGCGCAGCAACTGGTCCCGGTCGATTTCCTGCCCCACTTTGAGCTGCACCATACGGTCCACGTATTCCTGGGGCGTACCCAGGCCGTAGATGCAGGACACCGACGCCACCACGACCACGTCGCGCCGGGTGAGCAGGGAGTTCGTCGCGGAGTGCCGCAGCCGCTCGACCTCCTCGTTGATGGAGGAGTCCTTTTCGATGTACGTGTCGGACTGCGGCACGTACGCCTCGGGCTGATAGTAGTCGTAATAGGAGACGAAGTACTCAACGGCGTTGTTCGGCAGCAGCTCGCGGAATTCATTGGCGAGCTGGGCCGCCAGGGTTTTGTTCGGCGCCATGACAAGGGTGGGCCGTTGCAGCTTCTCGATCATCCACGCAGTGGTCGCCGACTTGCCGGTGCCGGTCGCGCCCAGGAGGACGACATCCTTCTCACCGCCCCGGACGCGCTTTTCCAGCTCGGCGATGGCCGCCGGCTGGTCGCCACTGGGCTGATACGGGCTGACGACCTCGAAAGGTGCCACCGTGCGTTCGATCTTGGATACGGGCCGCATGGCATCCACCGTACGACCCCCCACTGACAACGGGCCGGGCAACACCTCCGACCAGGCACTTTGCCGGTGCACGGGCCCGGGCGCCGAGGGCTCGCCCAGCGCACCGCTCGCCGGCCGGGCCGGAACCGCCCACCCGTCAAGGACGTAGTCGAGTCGGTCACGGGTCGCCCCACGGGCGGTCCACGGGCGGTCCGTCGGCGATGCGCGCGGAAGCCGGGTCTCCTCCCCCGATACGGGGCCGGGCCCGGCATCCGTTGCGTACGGGCGTCACCGGTGACGGGTGTCCCCGGTTCGCACACCGGGCACAGAACACTTCTCGTTCAATCTCTGTCCATCGCTCGCCTATCTTCCGGTCCACCCCACCTGCGACCCTCTGGCCGTCCAGTCCCGTTCCGCCCCACCCAGTCATGTCCTTCCCCGCAGCAGTCCGCCTTCGCGCGATCACGAGGAGTCCGTATGCGTATCCGCTCCGCCGCCACCGCCACCGGTGCGCTCCTGGGCCTGTCCGCACTCATCCTGTCCACGGCCTCCGCCCGGGCCGCCTCCGCCGGGGCCGCGACCCACCACGACGGGACGGTGGTCCTCGCCCACCGCGGCGCCTCCGCCTACGCCCCCGAGAACACGATCTCCGCCGTCAACGCGGCCGACAGACTCGGTATCGAGTGGGTGGAAAACGACGTCCAGCGCACCAAGGACGGCGAACTGATCATCATGCACGACACCTCGCTCGCCCGGACGACCAACGTCGAACAGGTATTCCCCGGTCGCGCGCCGTGGAACGTCTCCGACTTCACGCTCCGGGAGATCGAGAAGCTGGACGCGGGAAGTTGGTTCGGGCCCCAGTTCAAGGGCGAGCGTGTGCCGACCATGGAGGCGTACATGGACGCCGTCGAGAACAACGGGCAGAAACTCCTGATGGAACTCAAGGCTCCGGAGCTGTATCCGGGCGTCGAACGCCAGGCCCTGAGGGAGCTGCGGGCCGAGGGCTGGCTGGACCGCCACCACGTCAAGCGCCGGCTGATCATCCAGAGCTTCAACGCCGACTCGGTGAAGAAGGTCCACCAGCTCCGTCCCGACGTCAAGACGGGCTTCCTGGGCACCCCCGCGGTCTCCGAGCTCCCCAAGTACCAGGCGTTCGCCGACCAGATCAACCCGAACCACGGGACGATCAACGCGGCGTACGTCTCCACCGTGCACGCGCTGAAGGGCCCGCACGGCCGCCCGATGGAGGTCTACACCTGGACGGTCGACGACGCCCGTAACACGGTCAAGGTCGCGAAGATGGGCGTCGACGGGATCATCAGCAACAAGCCCGACGTCGTACGGGACGCGCTCGACGAGGCCGGCAGCAGGAGCCGCCGGTAGGCGTCGCCCGCCGCCGTGGCCGCCCCGCGGGCCGTCCCCCTCAAAGCTGGGTGGGGGCGGCCCGCGGGGCGTTGTCAGTGGCGGGCCATACGCTGATTCCGTGGCGATTTCACAGCGCGGCGGGCGGAGCGGGAGATGACGATGCCGGAGCAGGAAGCACAGGGAAGGCGAGAGGCGCAGGACGGTGAGCCGACGGAAGCCGCCGGGCCACGCGCGACGCCCGGGCCGCGGCCTCGCGACTGGGCCTGGCGGGTGCTGGAGACGCCCATCGGCCCGCTGCTGCTCGCGGTGACGCGCGAGGGACTGGCGCAGGTCGTCTTCCACAGCGACCAGCGCACGACCCGCCGGGCGGTGACACGTCTGCGGCAGGCTTTCGGTACGGACCCGCTGGCGGACCTGCCCCATCTGGCCACGGCCGTCAGCGAGCTCACCGCGTACTTCACCGGCCGACTGCACACCTTCACCGTGCCGCTGGACTGGTCGCTGTCGGGCGGTTTCAACGAGCGGGTGCTGCGTGAACTGGCGGCCGGCGTCCCGTACGGCAGCGTCGTCGGCTACCAGGACCTGGCCGACCGGGTCGGCGAACGCGGCGCCGCCCGCGCGGTGGGCGCCGCCATGGGCTCCAACCCGCTGCCGGTGGTCGTGCCCTGTCACCGCGTCGTGGCCGCCGACGGCGGCATAGGGGGCTTCGGCGGCGGCCTGGAGACCAAGCGGCTCCTGCTGGCCCTGGAGGGCGTCCTGCCCGCGCCCCTCTTCTGATCACCCCGCCTCCTGCCGACCCGTCTCTGGTCGGCCCGCTTCTCCTCAGCCCGGTTCTTCTCGAACACCCCCTCCCCGGAAAGGCGCCGTGCCGTGTCCCGTCAGATCGCTCTCCTGCGTGGCATCAATGTCGGAGGTCACAAGAAATTCCCCATGGCGCGGCAGCGCGAAGTGTTCGAGTCCCTGGGCTACGAGGACGTGTCCGTCCTCCTCCAGACCGGCAACATCGTCTTCGCCGACCCCGGCACGCCGCCCGCGGAAACCGCCTCGGCCCTTGAGGCCCGGATCGCCGAGGAAATGGGCTTCCCCGTCCCCGTGATGGTGCGTACCCGTGACGAGCTGGCCGCCGCCGTCGCCGCCAACCCCTTCCCGCAGGCCGTACCGGAGCCCAAGAGCCTGCACATCACCTTCCTGTCGGGGCCCCCGGCCGACGCCACCGGCCTGCGCGCGCTCCAGGCGCTCGATTCCGCCCGCTACGCGCCGGACCGGTTCCGGCTGACCGGCCGCGAGCTGTATCTGTGGTGCCCCGGCGGCATCGGCCGCTCCAAGCTCGCCGAGGCCGTCTCCCGAATACCCCTGGGGGTGACGGCCACGGCACGCAACTGGAACACCGTGACCAAACTCCTGGCCCTGGCCGACGCCTGACCGGTCCGTCTTCGCCGGGCCCGGCCGCGCTCAGTCCAGGCCGCTCCACGCCGGGCGCCGCGGATCGTCCGCCCGTACGACGACATCGGCAGCCTCTTCCGGCCGCACCTCGTCCTCGTACCGCGCGAAGGCGGGCAGCGTCCATCGTTCCTGTTCGGGCGTGTGCCGGGCGAGGGCGGCGGGAGTCAGCTTCAGATGGACCGACAGGTCGAGGGGGAACCAGTGGCCGAAGAGGAACGGCCCGTGCAGCAACAGCACGCCGCCGGGCGGGAGTTGCACGTACGGGCTGCGTGTCGCCCGGTCCGTACGGGGGTCCCACAGATCGGGCAGCACCCGCCCGGGGCCGCCGGGTTCCAGCGGTCCGAAGACCTCCCGCCACAGTGCCTGCCGGTCGAACCACTCGCCGTAGTACGCGTCGGGGTCGTATCTGCCGTACTCCAGGCGCAGGGAGGCGGGGCGCAGGAAACCGTGGGTGTCCACGTCATGGACGGCACGCCCGCGCACCCGCAGGGCCTCCGCCAGCCGGCCGGCCGTCTCCTTCGGCCGGGCGGCCGGCGCGCCGTCGACCGCCACCCGCAGCCACGGGCCGCCGTCCCGCGCCGCCATGCCGGCGATCCGCCCGGCCAGCGCGTCGGCCAGCCGTTCCCAGGTGATCGATTCAAGCCGCACTCCCCCATTCTGCCGGGCGCGCCGGTCCGGCGATTAGGGTGGCCGCCGGGGCCGGGGTGACGGGCGGGCACGAGGGTGGAGGGGGAAGAGGGAGATGGGGGAAGAGACGGGGAGCGGCAAGGTCGCGGGGTGGCTTCGGGTGCCGGTGGGGCCCGAGAGCGCGCGGTGGTCGACGCGGGCCGGGACCGTACGGGTCCTGTTCATCGTGCACAACGTCACCTCGGCGACCCGGCTGCTGGACGTCCTGCCGCTCTTCCACGACGACACCCGCGTACAGTGCCTGGCCACGTGTACGGGTTCGTCCCCTTTCCTGGCCGGTGTGCCGGAACTGCTGGCCGACGCCGGGCTGCCCGTACTGCCGTGGGAACAGGCCCGGGAGACCGCCGTGGACCTGGCGATCAGCGCCAGCTACGGCGGCGAACTGCACCATTTCAAGGGAAAGTTGGCCGTCCTGTCGCACGGCATTGGCTACAATAAGAGACTGCCGACACCGGACACCGGACACCGGACACCGGACACCGGCTCCGGTTTTCGGTCTGTCCCCGGAGTGGCTGCTGCACGACGGCGAGCCGGTCGCCGCGGCGACCGTCCTGTCCCACCCCGAACAGCTCGCCCGGCTGCGCGCCTCATGCCCCGAGGCCGTGCCCACCGCGGTCCTCGCCGGCGACCCGTGTTTCGACCGTCTGCTGGCCGCGCTCCCCTACCGCGACCGGTTCCGCCGCGCGCTCGGCACGGCCCCCGGCCGCCGTCTGATCGTCCTGAACTCCACCTGGGGCCCGCGTTCCCTCTTCGGCGACGAGAACGACATCCTCCCCTGGCTGCTCGCCCGTCTCCCCGCCGAACTCCCCGTCGACGAGTACCGCCTGTGCGCCGTCCTCCACCCCAACATCTGGCACGGTCACGGCCCCGGCCAGGTACGTGCCTGGCTGCACGCCGCACAGCGGGCCGGCCTCACCCTCGTCCCGCCCCTGGGCCCCTGGCGCCAGGTGCTGGCCGCGGCCGACGCCGTCATCGGCGACCACGGCAGCGTCACCTACTACGCCGCCGCCATCGGCACGCCCGTACTCCTCGGCGCCTTCCCGCCCCAGGACCTCGATCCGGATTCCCCGGTCGCCGCGCTCGGCCGCCTCGCGCCGCGCCTGCGCCCGCAGGAACCTCTGCTCCCCCAGCTCGACGCCCTCCTGACCACCCACGACCCGGACCGCTACGCCCGGCTCGCCGAGCAGACAACCTCCGCCCCCGGCGCATCGGCCACCCTGCTCCGCCGGGCCTTCTACCGCCTCCTGAGCCTCCCCGAGCCCCGCACGCCCGCCTGTCTGCCCCGCCTCCTGGACCCACCGCCCGGGACGGCCCCGCTCTGCCCGCCGCCGGCCCCCCTCGGCGCCCTGACGCGTCTCCTCGGCCCCGGCCCGGACGGCACGCCCGAGATAGCGGTCACCCGCTGCGCCGGCACGCCGCCCCCCTCGTCCCCGTACGCATACGAAAGCGCCTGCCGGGACCGGCGTGACCCTGCCCCGGACCTCCACCCCAGCGCCCACACCGCCGTCCACGAGGACACCCCGGACCCCGGCCAACTCGCGCTCGCGGACATCGTCCTGCACCACGCCCGGTCCGAACCCGAGGCATGGACACACGACGCCCTGCGCCGGCATCCGCACTGTGCGATGGCGGCCTGCGTCACCACGCCCGGAAGCTGTCTCATACGGACGGCGGACGGACATCTCCTCACGCTGGAGGCGGCCCCCGGGCCGGACGGTTACCGCGATCCGTGCGACCCGACCGCCTACGCCTCGGCGCTCTACGCCTGGTACGAGGCGGGCCGCCCCCTGAAGGACCTCGCACCGGGCTTCGTCACGGTGACGGGCCGCACCCGCCACCACATCAAGCTCTCCGTCATCGCGTCCCCCGTATAGCCCCTCCAGCTCCCCCTTCTTGTTCGCCACCCCGTCAACTCCCTGCGCTCTGACGCCCCTCCAGCTCCCCCAGCTCCTCCAGGCGCGCCCGGACCGTCACCGCGCCCGGCGCCCCCGTCGCCTCATGGAAAGCGAGCGCCGCCCGCAGATGTCCGGCCTCGGCCTCCGCGTCCCCCGCCCGCCGTGCCACCAGCGCCCGCAGTTCGGCGACGTCCGCCTGCTGGATGACCGCGCCCTCCGCCGCCATCACCGCCGCCGCCTCCGTGAGCAGCTCCTCGGCGGCGGGGCCCTGCCCGGCTTCCAGCAGCGCCCGGCCCAGGCTCATCAGCACCCGGCCTTCGTTGTACGGATCGGGCAGCGCGCGCATCAGCTCCCGCGCCCGCTCCAACTGTGCGACGGCGGCCTCATGACGGCCCGCCCCTTGGAGCGCCCGCCCCAGATGGTGCTCCAACAGGGCCAGCGCCCTCGGGTCACCGACCTGCCGGGCCAGCTCCCGCGCCGTCACCAGGCAGTCCACGGCATCGGCCCACCGTTCCTGCCGCAGCCGCAGCAGCCCCAGTGACTCCACCGCGGTCGCCTCACCCCGTACGTGACCGGCCCGCCGGTCCGCGGCGGCGGCCTCCTCGAACTCCGTCTGCGCCCGTGCGAAATCCCCCAGCCCCATATAGGCGAAGCCGAGTTGGGCCCGCATCCGCCCTTCCGCCTCGGGGCATTCCTCCGCGCAGCGCGCCGCGGCCTGGACGCCGAGCCGGTGGGTGCCCACCCACTGCTGGTGGAACCCGAGCCGCAGATGCAGTCCCCACATGGCCTCGCACAACTGCCATGTCACCTCGTCCAGGCCGTAGTCGGCCGCGGCCCGTACCGCCTCCGCCAGGTTCTGGCGTTCTTCGCGGAGCCACTCCAGTGCGCTGTGCCCGTCGGCGTACGCGGCGGGCCTGCCCTCCAGACGCGCGTAGGCAGGCCCCAGATGCCAGCGGCCCGGCAGCACACAGGCGTCCGCCGCGGCGGCAGCCCGTACGTACCACAGCAGGACCTTGCGCAGCGCCGCCGCGACGCCCGCGGCACCGTCCCGCGCCAGCGCCCGCTCCTGCGCGTACTCCCGCCACGCATCATGAAACCGATACCGCCGCCGCTCCCCTTCTCCGTCCCCCTCTTCCTCTCCCTCTTCTTCCTCTTCCCTCTCCAGCATCCGCCGCCGGACCAGCTCCTCCAGAGCCGCCGCGGCCTCCGCCTCCGTGACCCCCGCCGCGACCGCGGCCGAGGCCGCTGTCACATGGGCCCACGGCCGCAGTCCCGACAGGCGGTACACACGGGCCACGGTCTCGGGCAGCTCCTCGTACGACGCGGCGAGCACCGCCACATCCAGCACACCGCGCCCGCTCCCGGCCCCTTCCGGCGCATCGCGCCCGCTCCCGTGCCCGCCCTCCTCCGGCGCATCGCGCCCGCGCTCCGCCTCGTCCGTCATCGACCGCACGACCCGCCGTTCGCTCTCAGCCATCTCGCGTTCCAGGAGCTCCCAGTCCGGCTCCTGCCGCGCGGCGGCCCGCGCCCCCACCGCACACAGCGCGAGGGGCATACCGCCGCAGCGCCGCGCCACCGCCTCGACCCCGGCTCCCGCGCCTCCCATACGGGCCAGCAGTCCCACCGCGTCACGGGTCCCCAACGGACCGAGGCGCAGCCCATGGGCGCCGTGCTCCGCCACCAGGCGACCGAGGTGGTGCCGGCTGGTCACAATGGTCAGGGAGGAAGGCGAAGCGGTCAGCAAAGGACGTACCTGAGCGGCAGAAAGGGCATCGTCCAGCACCGTCAGAACACGCCGCCCCGCCGTCAGACTGCGGAACTGCCGCTCCAGCGTCTCCTGGTCGGTTCCTATCCATTCCCGGTGAGCGCCCAGATCACGCAGCAGATGCACCAGCGCGTCCGCGGGACTGACCGCCGTGTCGGGCGACGCGCCGCGCAGTGGCTGGTAGAGCTGCGCCTCCTCGAACCGGTCCCCGAACGCCGCCGCCAGTCTCAGCGCCGTGGCCGTCTTCCCGACCCCTGAGGGCCCCCACAGCACGACCACGACCGGCCCGCCACCCGCGCCGGGGCCCGCACGGTCCGCACCGTCCAATAACGCCGTCACCTCGTCCACCACGGCTTCCCGGTCGACGAACAGACGTGTCACCCCGGGCACCGTCCGCGGCACCGGCGCCCCCGGCACCCTCGCCGGCGCCACCGCCTCGAACACTACCGTTCCCACGCTCCGTGCCTGCACCACGTTCCCGTGAATCGTCCCCCCGCTGACCTCATTGCTCACCCGCGCCCCACCACCGGTCCCACGCCTCAACCCGTCCCCACTCAACTCCGTGCCCCCACTGGCCGCAGCGCTTTCCCCGAGCCCCTCCCCCACTCCATCAGTGATCATCCGGAGCACGCCCGCCCCGCCGACCGTCCTGTCGCGCGTCCCGCCGCCCCTCCCGCGTCAGCCCGGCGATCACCCCCGCCTGGATCACCGTCCCGTGGTGTACCCCGCCAGTGATGCTGTTGTGCACGTCCCGCACCCGCACACCACCGCTCTCCTCGCGCCACGCGTCCACCAGCTCCCGCAACTCCTCGGCGGCGGCCGGATCCTCCCGCAGCAGCCGACGCAGTCTCACCCGCCACTCGGCCTCCACATCCACCGCCCCACTGTCGTCCCCCTCCTCGCGGGCCGCCAGCAACTCCCCGCGCGAGACCTCCAACTCGCCCGCGAGCGCCTCCTCCTCACCGGCTCCCCGGCGCCGCGCGAAGAACGCCACCACCCGCTCCCGCGCCTGCGCCCACCCCTCGGCAGCCATCTGCTGCACCAACGCCGTAGCCCCCGCCGTAGCGAGCGCCACCAACTCCGCCTCCATCGCTCCCCCTCCATCCCGGCCCGCCGTACACACGGCACCGGCACCTATCCGTTCCCGCCACGGTAGAGATCCCAGCCCCGTCTTGAACAGGCCGTCCCCCATACGTGGACATGCCGTCCCCCATACGTGAACAGGCCGTCCTCCATACATGAACAGGCGACCTCCATAGGTGGAGAGGCCGGCCTGCCCGGGCGCGGACGCTGCCGGACCGACCACGGCCCCAGGGGATTGGCGAATTCGCCGGACTGAAGGCAGCGGGCAGAGAAGTGGGGCGGAAAACGGTTCGCCGAGTGAGGGGTGGGGCGGGCAGAGTGAGGGTGGCTGTTGCGGTGGGTGGCGGTCCGTGTGGTTATGGGAGAAGGGTTTTGTCGTGTCGACGCTGCGGGTCACGGCCGAGCAATTGACGATTCACGGGCATCCGAATGCCGATGCGCTGGAATTGGCGCAGGTGGGGCTGTATCGGGCGGTGGTCGCCAAGGGCGTATACCGTACGGGCGACTTCGCGGTGTACGTGCCGGAGCAGGCCGTACTGCCCAAGGACCTGGTGGAGGAGCTGGGGCTGAGCGGGAAGCTCGCCGGGGCCGCGGGCAATCGGGTGAAGGCCATTCGGTTGCGCGGGGAGCTGTCGCAGGGAATTGTCTGCCGTCCTCGGGCATTGGCGGATACGGACCTGGAACGGGCGGCGGCTGACGGTACCGATTTCGCCGAGGTGCTCGGGATTGTGAAGTGGGTGCCGCCGGTGCCTGTCTCGATGAGCGGGGATGTCGAGTCGGCGCCTGATGTGCTGCCGTGGATCGACATCGAGAATCTGAAGCGCTACCCGAAGGTGTTCGCGGAGGGCGAGCCGGTAGCGGTGACGGAGAAGGTGCACGGCACCGCGTGCTGTGTGACGTACACGGCCGGCAGCGAAGTCACGCGGGTGACGTCCAAGGGGCTCGGTGCGCAGCGGCTGGCGTTGAAGGAGGACGAAAAGAACCTGTACTGGCGGGCCGTTCGCGGGCACGGCATACCCGAGGCCGCGGCATTCCTGGCGGAGAAGCTGGGGGCGGCGCGGGTCGGGATCTACGGCGAGGTGTACGGGGACGGGGTGCAGGATCTCGGGTACGGCGCCGACAGCCGGCGTGGCGTACCGGCCTACGCGGTGTTCGATGTCGCGGTGGAGGTCGACGGGCGGGTGCGGTGGCTGGACCCGCAGGAGCTGACGGCGGTGTTGGGCGGGCAACTGCCGTTGGTGCCCACGCTGTTCACCGGGCCGTACGACGCGCGGCGGGTGCTGGAGCTGGCCGAGGGCCGCGAGACGGTCTCGGGGCGTGGCGTGCACATCCGGGAGGGTGTCGTCGTACGCCCGCTCACCGACCGGTACAGCGAGGAGCTGGGCGGGCGTGCGATCGCCAAGGTGGTCAGCGGTGCTTACCTGACGCGTAAGGGTGGTACGGAGTACGAGTGAGCGGGAGGGCGGGGGCGGACGCGGAGGGGGTGGGGAGGGGACGGGAGGGGAGAAATGTGATGTCGCTGTCTCACACGCGTCATAGCCTCAAAACCTCACGTCCTCATGGCCTCACGTCCTCATGGCCTCACATCCTCATGGCCTCACGGTGTCGCCAGCAGGCGTTGGGCGAGGGTGAGGGCGAGCGCGGCGGCGGATCTGCGGGCCGGGGGCGGGGTGTTGGCGCGATGAGAAGGGAGGCGCTCGATCGTGGCGGTACCGGTCTCGGATTCGAGGGTGGGGGCGTACCCGGCGGCCCGGAGCGCTTCCAGGGTGGCGGCGGGCTCGCTGCTGCTGGTCAGGACGGTCGGGGCGATGGCGCGTAGGCCGAGGGGGCGCAGCGCCCGGTGGGCGGCGAGTTCGCGGATCAGGGCCTGGTCGTCGGAGCGGACGCAGCATCCGACGGGTAGGACGCTCATACGGCCGTGGGCGCGGGCGGCGTCCTGGACGAGGTAGATCAGCGGCTGGGGCAGCGTCCCGGTCGCCGATGCCTCGGTGAGGCCGGCGAGGAGGGTGTCGGCCCGGTAACCGCCGTCCAGGGCGCGGCGTACGGAGCCGGGGCCGAACCGCCAGGTCACGGCGTGGCCTTCGGACTCCCGGTCGGCCGTGGCGGCGAGCAGAGCGGCGAGGTCGGCGGCGGGCGGGCCGGGGACGACGGCTGTCAGGTCCGCCTGGAAGTGGGCCTTGTGTACGGGCGGTGGCAGGAGGTCGCGCAGGGCGGCGTGGAGCGGGGAGTCGTCGGCCGGCAGGCCGTCGGCCGGGGCGCTGTGAGCGTCGGTGGCGTCGGTGCGGGCGGCGTCCGGGGCCGTGAGGAGGGCATGGCCCAGCGGGGTGAGGGTGCCGTGGGCGGTGAGGCCGAGGAAGGCGGCTTCCTGGAGCGTATGGGCGGCGCGGGCTTCGGCCGCCGGCTGGTCGGTGACGGCGAGCGGACGGTGCCAGGCGGCGGCCCGGAGCAGGGGGTGCGAGGCGGCGGGGCGGCTCTCCGAGGAGGGGACCGGGCCGTTGTGGTGGGGTGTTTGCGTGCCCCGGGTTTCCTGTGTGTCCTCGGCCTGTATGCCCTTGGAGAGGGGCTGGGGCTCGGCGTCGAGGGGCGGAAGGGCGGTACGGAGGGGCGGAAGTCCGGTGCCGGCGGGGAGGGTGGCCAGGGTGGCGAGGAGCGCGTACCGCAGGGCGGGGGCGTGCCGGTCGTGACCGCGGACCAGCGCGGTCGGGGTTTCGCCCTCCGGCGTATGGGTGGGGATGGCCCAGAGGGTGAGCCAGGCGGCGAGGACCGGGGCCAGGCGTGCGCCGGGGGTACGGGTCAGCCAGTCGTCGTAGGCGCTGGTGGGCAGTGCGGTGGTGCCCGCCGGCGTACGGGTCAGTGCGATCAGTCCGGCGGCCAGGGCCAGATCGAGCAGCAGGCGGCACTGCGCCTCGGTCGTGCCGGCGTCCTTCGCAAGCCGTTTGATTTCGCGCAGGGCCAGGCCGCCTGCTTTGCGGAGCGCGGCGGGCCGGCCGGCGAGGGATGCGAGCAGCCGGTCCAGTGCGGCGGCCAGTACGGAGGCGGCGGCCTGGGATTCGGCGTGGGGCGAGCGGGGGGCGGGGAAAGGGACGGCGGCGTGCCCGACGGCGGCGTGCCCGACGGCGGATTGCGGCCCGCGAGCGGTGTCGGAGGTGGCGTCGGGGATGGGCGCGGTGGGGGTGAAGGGGCCGAGGTCGAGCGTGCCCAGGAGCTGGGGCGTGCGAGGGGGCACGACGACGCGACCGTCTTCGGTGGGTGCCGCCAGCCCGTCCTCGTACAGAGATCGCAGCGCGGCGACGGCGGCGTCGCGGGCGGGACCGGCCCGGTCCGCGCCCAGGGCGGCGTAGATCTCCTCGCTCGGTACGGGCTCGGTGGCCAGGTGCGCGAAGGACAGACGGTGCGCCATCAGCGACTGGTAGTCCGCCCCGGGCGCCGGGGCGGCGGGAACCGGAGCGCTCTCCTTGGCGAGGCCCTGACTGATGCGGGCGGTCGCGGCCAGCAGGTGCAGGCGCGGGTGATCGAGGTGGAGGACCACGTGGTGGAGGGTCTCGTACGACCACAGTGTGGCGGCCAGGGCGCGGAGCCGGGTGGGCGCGGGCTGCCGGGAGAGGGGCTCCGCGTGGCGGGTGAGCAGGGCGGCGAGCTGTTCGGGGGTGCGCTGCGCGAGGGACCGGGTGAGCGTGTCGAGACCTTCCACGGCCCCGAGGGTAGTCAGCGCGGCCGGTCATCGTGCCAGGAGGGCGGTCAGGGCCGCCACGGGGTCGGGGTCGGCGCGCCCGGTGGGCCACCAGTCCTCGCGGCCGGGGTCGGATTCGTAGGGGTACCAGCGGTTGTCGTGGCCGAAGCGGAGCTGGATGCTGCGGGCGGGGTCGGTGAGGTGGTTGTAGCGGGGGCGCAGGACCGGGAGGTCGGGGAGGCCGGCGGAGAGCAGGGCGCTGCGGGCGCGGTCGAAGTCCCCGGCCGGCGGGTTCCAGGTGGTGTCGAGGAGGACGAGTCCTTCGGCACCGCCTTGCCGCCAGGCGGCGACCGCGCGGGCCACGTCCGCGGTCGTACGGCCGGTGGCCGCGGCCAGGTCCCGGTACAGGCCGCGGGTCGTGGCGGTCAGGCCGGCCGTGGGATGGGCGCCGGCGGCCAGCCGGACGGCGTCCTGCCATGCCGTAAGCGCCGGGAAGGGGCTGCGGACGGCCTCGGGGACGGCGGGGGTGGGGGCGGTGGAGGAGTGAGCGGCTGAGGGGCGAGGGGCGGATGCGGTGGGTGCGTCGGGACGGGCGGGCTGGGCGGCCAGGTACGCGTGGGCGCGGGCGGCGGCGTCGGTGGCCAGGAACTCCAGCGACCCGGCGTCGAAGGGCAGGCCGACGGCCTCCGGGAGAGCCGGGGCCCGGCCCGGACGGTCCGGCACGGGCATGGGCGGCGGAAGTGCCGGAAGCAGCCGTTCGGAGAGGGCGACGCGGGCGAGAACGCCCTGGTCGGCGCCGCCGAGTGAGGCGTGAGCAGCGTCTGAGGCGTGAGCAGCATCGCGGTCGTGGCCATGACGGGCCCGGGTTGTGGTCGCGGCTCGGGGTGTCTGCGGCCCCTCGGGGGTGACGCCGCCGAGGAGGTGCACGCCTCGCCGCGCCGGGCCGTGGCGGCACGCTCAGCCGCCGCGGAGTCTCCCGGTGCCCCGGGCTGTGTGGACATGCCGGGCCGCGCGGGCGCGCCGGGCCGGGCGGAGGCGTCCTCGCCGACCGGCCTGTCACGGCCGCCGAGGCGTGCCGCGCGCGGGGCGGCGGACAGCGGACGGCTTTCGAGCGCGGCGTGGGTGGCGCTGCGGCGGGAAAGTTCGTCGAGGAGTTCCCTCTCACCGCGACCGCGCATCAGGAGCAGGACGAACGGATCGGCGTCCAGGAGCCGGGCCGTCTGGAAACACAGGGCGGCGGCGTGCTTGCACGGATGTCCCCGGTCGGGGCACGAGCAGCGCGGGAGGAGGTCGCCCGGCCCGGGCAGCAGCCGTACGTCCGACTCGGCGAGCGCACGGGGCAGCTTCTTCGCAAGCAGCGCCGCCAGATGCTCCGGCTCGGCGGCAATGGTGTCCAGGAGCACGGCCCACTCGTCGTCGGTGAGGACCTGTAGGCGGACCTCCGCGCTGTACGGGCGCGGCCGGCTGCCCCGTACGGAGGCGGCGATACGGCCCGGTGTGACGTTGATCGTGTCGACATTGCCGTCGCGGGCGTATGTCCGGCCGCGGGCCAGGCGCGCGGTGTCCAGCGCGGTGGTCTCCAGCGCGTCCAGCCATGCGCTGCCCCACCACGACTCGGCGAACGGGTCCTGGTCACCGGAGCGGACGGGCAGCGGCGGGAACGTACGCGAACGGTCGGACCGGTCGCTGCGGCCGGCGCTGCCCGAACGGCCGGTGCGGCCGGTGGCACCGGTACGGCCGATACGACCGGTGCGATCAGGCCGGCCCGACCGGCCGGTCCGGCTGAGCCGGCCGGAGGGCCAGGAGGCGGCAGCCGGGGAGTCGTCCGGGCGCGGGTCGGGGCTCATGCGGGCCTCCTGAGGGAGACCAGGTCGGCGAGTTGCTCATCGGTCAGCTCGGTCAGTGCGGCGTCCCCGCCGGAGAGGACCGAATCGGCCAGGGCCCGCTTGGCGCTCAGCAGTTCGGCGATGTTGTCCTCGACCGTGCCTTCGGCGATGAGGCGGTGTACCTGTACGGGCTGGGTCTGCCCGATGCGGTACGCGCGGTCCGTCGCCTGTTCCTCCACGGCGGGATTCCACCACCGGTCGTAGTGGATGACGTGCCCGGCGCGGGTGAGGTTCAGGCCCGTACCCGCCGCCTTCAGGGAGAGCAGGAAGACGGGGACCTGCCCCGACTGGAAGCGGTCGACCATCTTCTCGCGCTGCCCGACGGGTGTACCGCCGTGCAGGAGCTGGTGCGGGACACCTCGGACGGCGAGGTGCTTTTCGAGCAGCCGCGCCATCTCCACATACTGGGTGAAGATCAGCGTCGCCCCGCCCTCCGCGAGGATCGTGTCGAGGAGTTCGTCGAGCAGTTCGAGCTTGCCGGAGCGGGCGGCCAGGCCCGGGGCGGTTTCTTTGAGGTACTGCGCGGGGTGGTTGCAGATCTGTTTGAGGGCGGTGAGCAGCTTCATCACCAGGCCGCGGCGGGCGATGCCTTCGGCGGCCCCGATCCGGGCGAGTGTTTCGCGCACCACCGCCTCGTAGAGCGCGGCCTGTTCGCGGCCGAGCGCCACCGGGTGGTCGGTCTCGGTCTTGGGCGGCAGTTCGGGGGCGATGCCGGGATCGGATTTCTTGCGCCGCAGGATGAAGGGGCGGACCAGCCGGGCCAGTCGCCGAGCCGCATCCGGGTCCTCGCCGCCCTCGACCTCCCGTGCGTGCAGGGCGCGGAAGGTTTTCAGGGATCCGAGGAGCCCGGGAGTGGTCCAGTCCATGAGGGCCCACAGCTCGGAGAGATTGTTCTCCACGGGCGTGCCGGTGAGGGCGATCCGGGCGGGCGCCTTGATGTCGCGCAGTGCCCTGGCGGTCGAGGACCGGGCGTTCTTGACGTGCTGTGCCTCGTCGGCGACGACCCACGCCCAGGAGCGGCCGGCCAGTTCTGCGGCGCTCGTACGCATCGTGCCGTACGTGGTCAGGACGAAGCCTGCGGTCAGGTCCTCCAGGCTGCGGCCGGCACCGTGGAAACGGCGTACGGGGACGCCAGGGGCGAAGCGTTCGATCTCCCGCTGCCAGTTGCCGAGGAGGGACGCCGGGCAGACCACCAGCACGGGAGCGGTGGGTCGCCGGTGGAGGTACAGGGCGATGACGGTGACGGTCTTGCCCAGCCCCATGTCGTCGGCGAGGCAGCCGCCCAGGCCCAGGGAGGTCATCAAGTCCAGCCAGGCCAGGCCACGGAGCTGGTAGTCACGCAGGGTGGCGCGCAGTCCGGCGGGCTGCGGCAGCGGCCGGACGTCGCCGGTCAGACGGGTACGGAGGACGGCTAGGGCCCCTACGGGTACGACGTCGACCTGTTCGCCGTCGACCTCCGCCGTACCGCTGAGTGTGACGGCGAGGGCGTCGACCGGGTCCAGGTAGCCCAGTTCGCGCTTACGGGCCTTGCGGACGAGCGCCGGGTCGACCAGCGTCCACCGGTCCCGCAGCCGTACGACGGGGCGATGCGCCTCGGCGAGCGCGTCCATCTCCGCCTCGGTGAGCGGCTGCCCGTCCAGCGCCACCTGCCAGCGGAACTGCGCGAGCCGGTCGGTGTCGAAGAAACCGAAGCCGTCGGCGGCCGAGCCGGGCGCCGGGCGTAGAACGGCCGCGGCGGTCAGCCCGCGCGCCAGCTCCCTGGGCCAGTGGACGGCGACCCCGGCGGCGTTCAGGCGCGGTGTGGCCTCGCCCAGCAGCTCGTACAGCTCCTCTTCGGTGAGCGGCAGCACGTCGGGGACCGCCCGCTCCAGGAGGCGGGCGAGCGGCGGCCAGACGCGGGAGGCGCGGCGCAGGGCGAGCAGGGTGTCGACGCGGGCCCGCGGCCCGAAGTGGTCGGGGCCCTCGCCCTCCCACAGGTCCCGGGCGTCACTGATGAGGGTCGAGTCCGTGAGGCTCTGCACCTGAAGGACGACGGCCGCCGCACTGCGCTCCTGCGCACCGCCGCCTCCCCCGCGCCCGCTGCCCGCAAGCTCTGTGCCGTACAGATCGCTCGGTCCGTCATGCTCGTCGCCCATGCCGTCACGCCCGTCACGGATGCCGTCATGGATGCCGTCATGCTCCTCAGCCACGCCGTCATCGCCGTCGTGGCTCCTGGCGTCCGTCCCCAAGCCGGTCCCCAAGCCCGCCCCGGGGTCCGTCTCTCCCTCCCGGAAGTCGAAGAGCCGGTCCGGGTCCAGATCCAGGCGCAGTGACAGCCGTACGCCCGCGTCGACTCCTGCCGCGACCTCGGCGGCCCACTCCCGCGCTTGGGGCAGATACTGCGGGCCGCGCGCGGCGAACGGGGTACCGGCCACATCCGCCGCCGCGGGAGTACGCGGCAGAGCGTCGATCACGGCGTCCACCAGGGCGCGCACCAAGGCCCCCGGGTCGGGAAGGCGCAGCGGGCGGCTGCCGGGGAGCGGAACGGCGTACCCCTCGGCGGGCAGGGCCGCGGCGATGGCGCGCAGGTGGGCGATGTCCTCGGGATCCAGTGGGCCGGCGCGCCAGGCGTCGGTGTCCTGGACGGTCAGGCCGGGCAGCAGCCGCCCGCGGGCGGCGAGGTGCAGCGCGTGCAGGGCCGCGGCGCCCCAGCAGGCGGTGGCAGGGTGCGCCGCCGGGTCGTGCCGGGCCCGGGCCAGCAGCGGGACGGCGTCAGCGATGGACAGCACGACGGCGGGGACGGTACGGCTGCGAGCCCCGTTGCCGTGGCGACGCGCCACCGTGAGCCGCGTCGCCCCCACCGGGCCGTCACCTCCATCGACTGCCCCGACCGCGTACGACTTCGAGGCGGAGGGACTGTCCGCACCCATACCGACCGCGTAGGCATCGTCCGCGTAGGCATCGTTGTACGGCAACGGGCCGCCGTCAGGCCGCCAGAACGCGATCTCGCCGGCGCGCGGCGGGTCGGCGGGCAGGAACACCGCGGCACAGCGCACCAGAGCGGCCTGCCCCGGCCCCCCGGAGGCACGGTCGGCGGGCAGGCCATGCGGGGGCGTGCCGCCGAGGGGCGGATGCGCCCCCGCCGCCGTCTCCTCCCGCCTCACCATGCTGCCCTCACGCGTCTGTCCGTCAAAGGCCGGTGCTGCCGCCCGGCTCGTTCGTCCCGCCCCGACCTGCGAGTCTACGGTCGTACGCACCGCCCCTCCTGTTCCTGATCGTGCTCGCGCACCGCCGGCCGGCCCCGCGCGCACAAGCGACTCCGCCAGGTCGCGGCCCGACGGCCGGTACACCGGTTCAATAGATGTGGACGTAGACCCCGCACAGCCCCAGCCCGTGTGCCGCCGCCTGGCGCCAGCAGCGCGGCGGGCCATCCAGCACCCCTTCTTGCCCGGGGTCCTCGTCCAGCCAGATCTGCTCCTCGGCCAGGGCGCGTTCCTCGTCGGAGAAGGAGAAGGCCGCCTCGATCCGCGGAAGGCTCTCGCGCACCTGCTCCGCGGAGAGGAGGAAGGTCCCCAGCCAGCCCGGTATGAGAGCGGCCCGGCGGCTGCCGAGGGCGTGGAAGAGCGCCGCGACCGGGTATTCCTTGGAGTGGACGGCGGCGAAGGGCCTCACCTGCTCGTCATGCCGGCCCCACACGTCGGTCATGACGGAGAAGTCGTCGTCGGGGCCTCGGCCGTCGTACAGCTCGTCGAACTGTCCGGCGCTCGTGAGGCCGAAGAAGGACTCGGCCCGTTCCCGGACCCGGTCGGCCTGTTCCCGGACGGCCTGATCGCCCCCGCCGCCGTTTCGGTACCAGCTCCGCCAGTCCGGCAGGGGCTCGGCCGCCCAGCGCTCCCATCCCGCACGCGAGGCGGGCAGGGCCCGAGCCGTGTCGATCAGCTCACGCATCCGCGGTTCCAGGTCGCGGATGAAGTCGTCGTCATGCGAAGTGATCAGCCACGCCGAGGTGAAGCCCATGTCTTTCCTGCCCCCTGCCGTCCGCCGCGTGCGGCGTCGGACCGCCGCGATTGCGCGTGAAAACGATGGAAGCAGACGGCACTGACAACGCCCTTCGGCCGGTGCGCGGCGGGCCTCGGCGAAAGTTATCCACAGGCCGCGGAGGCAGGCGGACAGATTCCGCGGAAAGGGCTAGCGTGAAGCCACTCGTCACGCAGCGTGACAGCGACAGCACCCGGCAAGGAGCAGCTCATGTCCGCGACAATCACTCACCCCGCCCCCGGCACCTCCCACGCCCCGAAGGTTCCGACCGCCGAGCAGATCGCCGCCACGGAAGCATTCCGGGCGGGTGACCACCTCGTCATCCAGGCCGGCGCCGGCACGGGCAAAACCACGACACTGTCCATGCTCGCCCACTGCACACGACCCCGGAGACCGGAACGCGGGCATGGGCAGCCGCCGTACGGGCAGCAGGGCCAGCCCCCTCCCCCGGATCCGCCCGAGGAGATGCGCCACGGCCGATATCTCGCCTTCAACAGAACGATCGCGCGTGACGCCGCCCGGCGTTTCCCACCTCAAGTGGCGTGCGGCACCGCACACGCCCTCGCGTACGCGGCCGTGGGAAAGCGGTACCGGCACCGCCTGAGCGCCCCTCGGCGGGCGGGCTGGAAGACCGGCGAGGCGCTCGGCATCGACGCCGGGATGAGCGTGCGCATCGGGGCGCGCAAGGTGACCAGCAGGGCTCTGTCCTTCACCGCGCTGCGCACGGTGACCCGGTTCTGCCAGTCCGCGGACGAGAGCATCACGGCCCAGCACGTACCGCGGCTGCGCGGCGCCGAGTCGGACGCCTCGCACGCGCAGTTGGCCCAGCTCGTACTGCCGTACGCGCACAAGGCGTGGGCGGACCTGCGGCGCACGGAGCAGGGAGTGGTCCGCTTCGAGCACGACCACTATCTGAAGATGTGGGCGCTGGACAAGCCGGTCATCGCGGCGGACTTCCTGCTCCTGGACGAGGCGCAGGACACCAACCCGGTGGTGGAGCAGGTCTTCGTCGCACAGCGCGGACACGCACAGCTCGTCCTGGTCGGCGACTCGGCGCAAGCCATCTACGGGTGGCGGGGAGCGCGCGATGTCATGACGGGGTTCGACGGCAGACAGCTCAGCCTCTCCCAGTCCTTCCGCTTCGGCCCGGCACTGGCCGAGGAGGCCAACCGCTGGCTGTCGGTCATCGACGCCCCGATCCGCCTCAACGGCTCACCGCTGCTGACGACCGAGGTGGGCGCCACGCCGGACGCGGACGCGGTGGTGTGCCGATCGAACGCCGGCGCGATGGTGGAGGTCATAAGGCTGCTGGAGAAGGGCCGCCGGGTGGCCCTGGTAGGCGGCGGCGGGACGCTGGGCGCGCTTGCGCGGGCCGCACACGACCTGCGGTCAGGCTGTCGGACGTCCCACCCCGAGCTGTTGCTCTTCGACTCCTGGGAGGAACTGCGGGAGTACGCGGAGCGAGACCCGTCCGGACGCGATCTGCTGCCCTTGGTGCAACTGGTGGATGACCACGGCACGGAGGCCGTTCTGGAGGCCCTGGGCAAGCTGGTCGACGAGGGGGCGGCGGAGGTGACGGTCTCGACGGCACACCGTGCCAAGGGGCGGGAGTGGCCCACCGTACGTATCGCGGAGGACTTCACCGCGCCCGATGACCTGGACGAAGTGGGCGAGGACGGACAACCGCTTCCCGGCCCCATCGATCCCGACGAGGCGCGCCTCGCCTACGTGGCGGTGACCCGGGCCCGTCTGCGGCTCGACGTCGGTGGACTGTCGTGGATCAACAGCCACCCGGCCGGAGACCCCAGAGCAGGCGGCGCCGCCCGGCCCGGCGCACCACCAAGAACGCCAAGGGCGAAGGAGGCGATCAAGGCTTCCGGGACGCCGTCAGCGTGCTGAAAGGCGGGGTGTACGGCACCAGTCCCCGAGCTCTCCCACGAGCCATGGCAGACAGCACCGACAAGCCCCGGCCACGGACACGCAACCAGCGTCGGCGACGCCCGCCGGCCGGATTGCAGACACGGCACCGGACCCACCGGGCCCACCGATCTCACCAGGACGACCAGGCCCACCAGGGTCGGCGGCCTGCGGCCGGAAGGAGCAGATGACGAGTTCGCCGACAGGGAGGACCCTGGAGAGGAGGAGATGCGTTGCGATGCGTACGGGGAACGAGCCGTTGCAGGCGCGCAGCCCGCTGAGAATGCGGCGCGTGCTGGCACTGTGGGGACTGGTGTGGGCCGCGGCCGGAGCGGCGGCCTTCTCGGTGGCCGGGCGCCCCGGATGGGCCGCGGCGTGTGCGCTGGTGGCTGTGGTGGCGGCTGTCGACTTGGTCATCGTGATACGCCACATCCGCCAGGGGCCGCACTACCAGCCGGGGCGGGACGTCCCACCGTACGAACCCGCCCACGCCCCGAAGGAAGAAGACGGCAAAAACCGCCGCAGATAGTGGTAAGCACAGCCTGAAACGTGGGCGCGTGGGCGCGTGGGCGCGTGGGCGCGTGGGCGCGTGGGCGCGTGGGCGCGTGGGCGCGTGGGCGCGTGGGCGCGTGGCGCGCGGCGCGGCCGGTGCGGCGCGGCCGGTGCGGCGCGGCCGGTGCGGTGCGGCCGGTGCGGTGCGGCCGGTGCGGCGCGGCCCGGCCGACGGAAGGGCGCGTGGGAGCGGCCGGTGGGAGCGTGCCGAGCGTTCTGCTTGGGATGTGGGCGCGTTGGGGTGGTGGTGGAGGGGTGGGTGGGGGGCGGGCCCCTGGGGGGGAAGAGAGAAGGGGAAGAAGTGACGTTTGTGGGGCAGGTCTCGGGTGGAGGCGGGCCGTGGGTGGGAGGTGGAGGGGTTTTAGTGGGGCGTTGGGGCTGAGGTGGGTTCGTTGGGGTGGGTTTGGGGTGGGGCGGGAGGGGCCGGTTGACGCGCGGAGGGCTTTGGGCTGAGGGCGGTGGGTGTTGTGTGCCTGTCGGTGGGCGAGAGAGCCGGCCAAGCCGCGTTGGGGAGGGTGGTGTGGGGCGAGGGTTGCTTGTTCTCGGGGGCTGGGAAGTGGCGGGGGCGGGCGTTCGAGCGGGGGTGGGCTGAGAACGCTGGGGGTGCGGGGGCCGGGGCCGGGCGGGGCCGGATGGGATGAGGTTATTCGAGGGTGGGGGGTTCGGTGGGGGTGAAGCAGGCGGCCTGGATGAATTCGGGGCGCGGGTCGAGTGCTGCGGCGAGCCGGAAGTTGCGTCGGGCTTCTTCGGGGCGGCCGGCGCGTTCCAGGGTGCGCCCGAGGGCGAAGTAGGCGAAGGCGTTGTCCGGCTCGCGCTCCAGGACGATCTGGAACTCCAGTTCCGCCGCGCGTAGTTGGGCGGCGAGGAAGAAGGCCCGGGCGCGCAGGAGGCGGGCCGCGGTGTTCTCGGGGTGTGCGGCGATGACCTTGTCCAGAAGGCGTACGGCGCCGCGCGGGTCACGGGCGGCCAGCAACTGTTCCGCCGCACGGAAGTCGATGACGTGTGTCTCGGGGCTGCGCTCGGACACGGTCTCCTCCTCTCCAGGCACACGCTTTACGGGCACGCCTGGCTGCGCCCGTTCTTCGGGCGTTATGTGGAAGACAACAACTGTCTCTTCGTTCGCATTCCCCGCACCCGTGGCGGGAGGCGGTGCATCACGTGCCGGTTCGGTGAGGGTTGTGAGGCCGTGTGGGTACGCGGTGATGCGGGTGCACGGCGGGAGACTACCGTTCCGGATTTCCGCGATACCCGGCCAACGGCGCCCGCCTGTCCCGCTCCCCCGCCAACGGCTCGTACGTCGGCCGGTTCACAGGAAATTCGGCGTACGTCAGCGGTTGCGCAACTGCTCCCACACGGCGCGCACTTGGGGCTCCAGGGATTCCAGCGGGCCGTCGTTGTCGATCACCAGGTCGGCGATCGCGCGGCGCTGTTCGCGGGTCGCCTGGGCCTTCATACGGGCCCTGGCCTCGTCCTCCGTCATCCCGCGCAGCCGTACCAAACGGTCCAGTTGCGTCTGCGGTGCGGCATCGACGACCACCACCAGGTCGTACAGCCGGGCCAGGCCGTTCTCCGTCAGCAGCGGTACGTCGTGCACCACCACCGCGTCCGGCCCGGCCGCCGCCTCCAGCTCCGCCGAGCGGGCGCCGACCAGCGGATGCACGATCGCGTTGAGCGCCTGGAGTCTGCGCGGGTCCCCGAAGACGATGGCGCCCAGCTTCGGCCGGTCCAGGGAACCGTCCGCCGTCAGGACGTCCGTACCGAACTCGGCGACGACGGCCGCCAGTCCCGGTGTTCCCGGCTCCACCACCTCACGCGCGATCTTGTCGGCGTCGACGATCACCGCACCGTACGACGACAGCAGCCGGGACACCTCGCTCTTGCCCGCGCCGATTCCGCCCGTAAGCCCCACCTTCACCATGGGTCCACGCTATACGGTCCTCCACCCAAGAGGAGGTTCGGCAGTCGGGCAGTGGATCAAGAGCTGCCGCTCTCGCCCTCGCGCTCCGCCAGGAAGCGTTCGAATTCCCGGCCGATCTCGTCCGCCGACGGCAGTTCCACCGGCTCGGCGACGAGGTTTCCGCGGCTCTCCGCGCCCGCCACCGCGTCGTACTGATGCTCCAGCCCGCTGACCAGCGCGACCAGTTCCTCGTCCCCCTCGGAGATCTGCCGCTCGATCTCCTCCTGCGTACGCAGCGCTTCCGTACGCAGGGAGTGCGCGGCGGCCGGCAGAACGAGCCCGGTGGCCGCCGTCACCGCCTCCAGCACCGTCAGCGCCGCGTCCGGGTACGGGGACCGGGCGACGTAGTGCGGCACATGCGCGGCCACCCCCAGTACATCGTGTCCCGCCTCCGCGAGCCGGTACTCGATCAGCGCCTCCGCGCTCCCCGGGACCTGCGCCTCGTCGAAGAAGCTGCCGTGACCGGGCATCAGGTCGGTGCGGTTGCCGTGCGGGGTGATCCCTACGGGACGGGTGTGCGGGACGCCCATCGGAATCCCGTGGAAGTTCACCGACAGCCGTACGCCCAACCGCTCGACCATCTGCCGTACGGCGACGGCGAAGCGCTCCCACTCCACGTCCGGCTCGGGGCCGGACAGCAGCAGGAACGGCGCGCCGGTGGTGTCCTGGACCAGGCGCAGTTCGATGCCCGGGGTCTCGTACGCGGTCCAGCGGTGGTTCTTGAAAGTCAGCAGCGGCCGGCGCGCGCGGTAGTCCACGAGCCGGTCGTGGTCGAAACGGGCGACGACCCGGTGTGTGAGACCGTCCAGCAGGCGTTCGACGATCTGGTCGCCGGTCTCGCCCGCGTCGATGTAGCCGTCGAAGTGATACAGCAGCACCAGCCCCGCGGAGTCGCCGGCGGTGATCGCCTCGGCCTCCGCGAGCCCGCTCGGCTCCCATTCGTACAAACCCTGGGGATCCAACACAGTGACCGCTCCTCCTCGTATCCGTCCCCAAGAACGCCGCGCGTCCGCCGGTCATTCCCGTCGTCAACCATTGATCCACGAGGGAGGAGCGGGGGTATGAGCCGGAGGCAGTGGTACGAGCCGGAGGCAGTGGGACGGGGCGGAGGCAGCGGTAGGAGCCGGGGAGCGTACGCCGCTCGGGGCGCCGTCTGCTGAACGTCCCCCGAAGCGGCTTGTCTTGACCGGGGTCAGGGCCAGGACCAGGGCCAGGAACACTGCCAGGGCCAGAACCAGAACCCGTGAGTACCCGTGAGTACCTGCGGTCGTCCGGGCCCACCGACCGCGCTGTGGAAAATACGACGATGGCCCGCCCCCACTCGGGGGACGGGCCATCGTCGTATCGGCTACCGCCTAGCGGCCGGAATCACTCCCGGCACGAGCTGAGGAGATTCAGCTCTGGCCGCCGGCCAGCTTCTCGCGGAGCGCGGCCAGGGCCTCGTCCGACGCCAGGGCGCCGGAGTTGTCCGCCGACTCCGAGGAGTACGAGCCACCGGAGACGTTGCCGCCGGCGTTGCCGGAGCCGCCCGCGGCCGGAGCCGCCGCGCCCTCGGCCGCAGCCTGCTCGTCCGCCTCGCGGGACTTGATGACCTGGGCCTGGTGCTGCTCGAAGCGCTGCTGCGCCTCGGCGTACTGGGTCTCCCACGCCTCGCGCTGGGCCTCGTAGCCCGGCAGCCAGTCGTTGGTCTCCGGGTCGAAGCCCTCGGGGTAGATGTAGTTGCCCTGGTCGTCGTAGGACGCGGCCATGCCGTACAGGGTCGGGTCGAACTCGACCGCCGTCGGGTCGGCACCGAAGGACTCGTTGGCCTGCTTCAGGGACAGCGAGATCCGGCGACGCTCCAGGTCGATGTCGATGACCTTGACGAAGATCTCGTCGTTGACCTGGACGACCTGCTCCGGGATCTCCACGTGGCGCTCGGCCAGCTCGGAGATGTGGACCAGGCCCTCGATGCCCTCGTCGACGCGCACGAACGCACCGAACGGAACGAGCTTGGTGACCTTACCCGGGACGACCTGACCGATCTGGTGGGTCCGGGCGAACTGCTGCCACGGGTCTTCCTGGGTCGCCTTGAGCGACAGGGAGACGCGCTCGCGGTCCATGTCGACGTCCAGGACCTCGACCGTGACCTCCTGACCGACCTCGACAACCTCGGAGGGGTGGTCGATGTGCTTCCAGGACAGCTCGGAGACGTGCACCAGGCCGTCCACGCCACCCAGGTCCACGAAGGCACCGAAGTTGACGATGGAGGAGACGACGCCGGAGCGCACCTGGCCCTTCTGGAGGGTGGTGAGGAAGGTCTGGCGGACCTCGCTCTGGGTCTGCTCCAGCCAGGCACGGCGGGACAGGACCACGTTGTTGCGGTTCTTGTCCAGCTCGATGATCTTGGCCTCGAGCTCCTTGCCCACGTAGGGCTGGAGGTCGCGGACGCGGCGCATCTCGACCAGGGAGGCCGGGAGGAAGCCACGGAGGCCGATGTCGAGGATGAGACCACCCTTGACGACCTCGATGACGGTACCGGTGACGATCCCGTCCTCTTCCTTGATCTTCTCGATCGTGCCCCAGGCACGCTCGTACTGAGCGCGCTTCTTGGACAGGATGAGGCGGCCTTCCTTGTCCTCCTTCTGGAGAACCAGGGCCTCGATCTCGTCACCGACGGCGACGACCTCGTTGGGGTCGACGTCGTGCTTGATCGACAGCTCGCGGCTGGGGATCACGCCTTCGGTCTTGTAACCGATGTCGAGCAGGACCTCGTCCCGGTCGACCTTCACGATGACGCCGTCGACGATGTCGCCGTCGTTGAAGTACTTGATCGTCTCGTCGATCGCGGCGAGGAAAGCTTCCTCGTTACCGATGTCGTTGACCGCAACCTGCGGGGTGGTGGCGGTGGTCTCGGTGCTGCTCGTCATGTGGGAAAGGGCTCCGGTGCGGACATTGAAGTCGTAGGTACTGCTACGCCGAGAGCCGGTATCGCCTCTGCATAAGCCGGACAGCGTCAGAGGCGTGCTTCCCGGATCCTTCCGCGTACCGAAGGATCCCGGAGTCGCCTCAAAAACCGAGGGGACATACATACAGATGCGAGCGCGACCTGCTCCGTCTGAGGCGCGCAGGCCCGCAGCGCAACTTGTAGCATACGGGGGCAGCCGGACACGGTCAATGCGCGAAGGCCACACCCGGGGCGGATCGCCTCATAACCGGCACATGCGAGGTTCCGCGAGGCCAGAACGGCTGCGCTGTCACACTGTCCTGTCAGCCACAAGCTCCAGCGAAGAGTACGACGACGAGGACGATGATCCAAGACCACGAGCCGCAGGCGACCCGGCGTGGCGCCTCGGACACGGAAAGCAGCCGGGCCAGTCGCGGCTGGTGGGACCGTAACGCGGACGAGTACCAGAACGAGCACGGGGCGTTTCTCGGGGACGACCGTTTCATCTGGGGGCCGGAGGGCCTGGACGAGGCGGAGGCCGGGCTGCTCGGCCCGGCGGCCGAGCTGAAGGGCCGGCGCGTCCTGGAGATCGGCGCCGGCGCGGCACAGTGCTCGCGCTGGCTCGCGGCGCAGGGCGCGCGCCCCGTGGCGCTGGACCTCTCCCACCGCCAGTTGCAGCACGCGCTGCGTATCGGCGCGAACCTCGCCGACGGCTCGGACCTCTCAGGTGTCTCGGGGCTCACGGGCGCCGCGTACGCCTCGGACACCCCGGACGGCGCGCCGCCACCGGACGTCGAGCTGGTGGAGGCGGACGCGGGCGTGCTGCCGTTCCGGGACGCCTCTTTCGACCTGGCCTGCTCGGCGTACGGTGCGATCCCGTTCGTCGCCGATCCGGTACGGGTGATGCGCGAGGTGCGGCGGGTGCTGCGGCCCGGCGGTCGCTGGGTCTTCTCGGTCACCCACCCCATCCGCTGGGCGTTTCCCGACGAGCCGGGCCCCGAGGGGCTGTCGGTGGCGGCCTCCTACTTCGACCGTACGCCGTACGTGGAACAGGACGCATCGGGACGGGCGGTGTATGTCGAGCACCACCGGACGCTGGGCGACCGGGTCCGGGACGTGGTCGAGGGAGGCTTCCGGCTGATCGACCTCGTCGAGCCGGAGTGGCCGGAGTGGAACAGCCAGGAGTGGGGCGGCTGGTCGCCGCTGCGGGGGAATCTGATCCCGGGCACGGCGATCTTTGTTTGCGAGGCGGTCTGAGACTGAGCGCCTGAGACGCTGCCTCGGGCATCTGAGACGCTGCCTCGGGCATCCCGGTCGCCCTATGGGGCGGCGGGCGGGCGGATGCCGGTGTCCAGGAGACTGGGGGCGTGATCCGCCACGACGTTCTCGGCCGACTGCCCGTACGGACCGCCCTGCCCGCGCTGGCACGGGCGCTTCAGGAGCGCGGGACCGCGGTCCTGTGCGCCCCGCCGGGCACCGGGAAGACCACGCTGGTGCCGCTGGCCCTGGCTGGTTTGACGGGTGCGGCGGCGGACACGGGTGCCACGGGAGGTACGGCGGCGGGCCCGGTGGCCGTACGCCGTGTGATCGTCGCCGAACCCCGGCGGATCGCCGCCCGCGCCGCCGCCCGCCGGATGGCCTGGCTGCTGGGCGAGAACGTCGGCGAGCGGGTCGGTTTCACCGTGCGCGGCGAGCGCGTGGTGGGTCCGCGTACCGCCGTGGAGGTCGTCACCACCGGTGTGCTGCTGCAACGGCTGCAACGCGACCCGGAGCTGCCCGGGGTCGATGCCGTGGTTCTCGACGAGTGCCATGAGCGGCACCTGGACGCCGACACGGCCGCGGCCTTCCTGCTGGACGTACGGGAGACGCTGCGGCCGGAGCTGCAACTGCTGGCGGCCTCGGCGACGACCGACGCCGAGGGCTGGGCCGCGCTGCTCGGCGGTCGAGGCGGTGCGAACGCAACGGGCGGGTCGGACGATGCACCCGGGTCGGGTGACATGAGCGGACCGGGCGGCACAAACGGGCCAGACGGCATCAGCGGACCGGGCGGCGCAGGTGGCATGGCGGCCCCGGTGGTCGAGGCGCACGGGGTGTCGCATCCCGTGGAGGTCGTGTGGGCGCCGCCGGAGCGCCCGGTGCGCCCCGCACACGGCATGCGGGTCGATCCCGCGCTGCTCTCCCACGTCGCTTCGGTGGTACGCCGCGCCCTGCGGGAGCGGGAGGGGGACGTGCTCTGCTTCCTGCCCGGCGTCGGCGAGATCGCGCGGGTGGCCGGGCACCTGGGTGACGTGGCCGGTGCCGAGGTGTTGCAGGTGCACGGGCGGGCGCCCGCCGCCGTACAGGACGCGGTGCTGGCGGGCGGGGACGGCCGGCGGCGGGTGGTGCTGGCCACCTCGGTCGCCGAATCGAGCCTGACGGTGCCGGGGGTGCGGATCGTCGTGGACTGCGGGCTGGCGCGCGAGCCCCGTACGGATCACGCCCGGGGTCTGAGCGCGCTGACGACTGTGCGGGCGTCGAAGGCGGCGGCCCGGCAGCGGGCGGGACGGGCCGGGCGCGAGGCGCCGGGCACCGTCTACCGCTGCTGGTCGCAGGCCGAGGACGGGCGGCTGCCGCGCTTTCCCTCCCCCGAGATCAAGGTCGCGGATCTGACGGCCTTCGCGCTCCAGGCGTCGTGCTGGGGCGATCCGGACGCGGGCGGGCTGGCGCTGCTGGACGCCCCGCCGGGCGGTGCGATGGCCGCGGCGCGCGAGGTGCTGACGGCGATCGGCGCGGTGGACGCGGACGGCCGGGCGACGGACCGTGGCGTACGGATGGCGCGGCTCGGACTGCACCCCCGGCTGGCGCGTGCGCTGCTGGACGGCGCGGCCGAGGTCGGTGCGCGGCGCGCGGCCGAGGTGGTGGCGCTGCTGAGCGAGGAGCCGCCGCGGGCGTACGGGGACGACCTGGCGGCGGCGTGGCGGACGGCCCGGCGGGGCGGGGACGCGTACGCCGCGCGCTGGCGCCAGGAAGCCCGCCGGCTGACGTCGGCGGTCGAGACGGCGGGGCGGGCCGCGAGGGAGGAGCCTTCGGGGCGCGAGGCCGCGGAAGAGGTCTCGGAGGAAAGGTCCCCGGAGGAAAAGACCTTGGAGGAAAGCACCTCGGAGGAAATGTCCTCGGGGGAAAAGACCTTCTTGAGGGAAGGGAACTCGGCCGGTGACGACGCGGCGGCCGGTCTGGTGGCGGCGCTGGCGTTCCCGGAGCGGGTGGCCCGGGCGCGCGGCGCCGGAACGTACCTGATGGCTTCCGGCACCCGCGCCGAGTCGGCGGACGGCAGCGCCGGCGGCGGCAGCGGCCCCCAGCGCGGCCACAACAGCCACAACAGCCACAGCAGCTCCAGCCCGCGGCCCGGATCCGGGGACGGCTCACGGCTGCGCGGCGCGCCCTGGCTGGCGGTGGCGGTCGCGGACCGGCCCGTCACGGCGGCGTCCGCGCGCATCCGGCTCGCGGCCGTGATCGACGAGGAGACGGCGCGGAGGGCGGCCGGCGCGCTGTATTCCGAGGGCGAGGAGGTCCACTGGGCGGACGGGGACGTGGTCGCCCGCAGCGTACGCAGACTGGGCGCCATCGAGCTGACGGCCCGGCCGCTGTCCTCCCCGCCCCCGCCCTCGTACGGAACGCGCTGCTGGAGGGGCTGCGCCGGGAGGGCCTGGGCCTGCTGCGGTGGACGGACGCCGGGCGGTCGCTGCGGCAGCGCACGGCGTTCCTGCACCGGGTACTGGGCGAGCCGTGGCCCGACGTCTCGGACGCGGCCCTGCTCGCGCGGACCGGCGAGTGGCTGGAGACCGAACTGTCGCGGGCCCGGCGGCGCGCCGACCTGGAGCGGGTGGACGCGGGCCAGGCACTGACCCGGCTGCTGCCGTGGGCGACCGGCGAGGCGTCGCGCCTGGAGGAGCTGGCGCCGGAGCGGATCGAGGTGCCCAGTGGATCGCGGGTGCGGGTCGACTACAAGGGCGAGCAGCCGGTGCTGGCGGTCAAGCTCCAGGAGCTGTTCGGGCTGCGGGAGTCTCCACGGGTGGCCGGCGGGCGGGTGCCCGTACTGGTCCATCTGCTGTCCCCCGCGGGCCGCCCGGCCGCCGTCACGGCCGATCTCGCCTCCTTCTGGAGGGACGGTTACCGGGCCGTACGGGCCGAGCTGCGCGGCCGGTACCCGAAGCACCCCTGGCCCGAGGACCCGAGTACGGCCGAGGCGACCCGGTACACGACGGCGCGTCTGAAGAGGGGCTGAGCGGCGCGCCCTATGAGGAACTGAGCGGGCGGGGGCCGGAAGCCTTCCGCGGAGGGGGCGCGGCAGCCGCGCCGCGCGGACCGGCACGCCGGCCGCGTGCTTCGAGCAGCAGGCTCAGGGCGAGCAGGGTCAGCCCCGCGCCCAGCAGGCCCCAGGGCAGATAGCTGGTGATCAGCAGCACCAACCGGCGCTGGGAGGTGACCATTTCGACGGTGGAGTCGATGTAGTCGGCGCGCATCTTCACATGGCCCGAGAACGCGGTGACCTTGCCGCCTCCCGGAAGCAGGGCGCCGCCGCGCAGTTCCTCCTTGTGGATCTCCTGCCCGTTGACCGGCGCCCCGGTGACCGGTTCCACCCAGAACATCCGCTTGGTGGTGTACCAGCGTGAGGTGCCCGCCTTCTCCACGGACTGCCGGGTGATGCCTTTGACCGGCAGTTTCTTGGGAATCGGGACCTTGGTCCAGGGAATGGTCTGCTCGAAGTAGTAGACCTCCAGCCCCCGGAACGTACGGGTGCCCTTGTAGTGGATGGGCGCGGACGTACGGGTCTGGGCGTCGAAATAGGCGTAATCGCGCTTTTTGGTCAGGAAGGGCCACTTGTACTCGATGCCCTCACGCCGTACGGGGTCGCCGTCGACCGTCTCGCCGGTCGCGTGCACCGGCTCCTGTGAGTGTGCGTCAAAGACGTAGCGCTCGGGGATCTCGGAGACCATCTTGCCGTCGGGGCCGGCCACATAGGTCAGCGCGTCCCAGACGACGACGTCGCGGCCGGCGCTCTTCTCGATCCGCTCCGACTCCTCGACGTTGCCCTTCAGCGTCTGTACGACGCTGACGCGCGGGACCTGCCGGGCCTTCATCGTGCGGTAGTCGATCAGGGTGGCGGGCCTGGCCTCCAGGACCATGTCCTGGTACCGGTTCGGCGGGATCTTGACCAGCCGCGGGAAGGCGTACCACCGCAGCAGCGGGGAGAGCGCGGTGCAGAAGACGGCGAGGGCGAGCAGCACCAGGCTGGCTTTCCGGCGCACGGCTACCTCCCTCCTCCCTCCCTCTCAGGGGTGCGCGGGGACGGTGGTCCTCAGCGGCCGGGGGACGTCTGGCCGCCGGGCGCGCCGATCGCCGTCACGACCAGGACGAGGACGAGGGCCGCGGCCAGTCCGGCCGCGGCTGCTATGAGCGCGCGCATGCCCGGCCTCCCGGTGAGCTGATACGGCGTCAGGGCGCAGGCACCGTAGCAACGGGAGGCGGAGAAGAGAACAGGCCCGGCCGCTTTCCTGGTCCGGCGCACGCCCGGGCTTCTCGCACACGCACCGCCGCCCCGCTCGCGACGTGCTGCGAGCGGGGCGGCGGCATGCCGTACGGGGCGGCGGCATCGCGTACGGGGCGGCGGTGCTCCCCATTCCGTACGGGACGCAGGGATCAGGCGGACGCCGGTGCGGTGACGTTGAGCTTGACGGTCAGCACCGCACCGTCGGCGGTGGTCAGGCGGAGCAGGAACGTACCCGTGTGGCGGTCGGTGTAGATCTTCGGGAGCTTCAGCAGGCCGTGGGCGTCGGTCTTCAGGGTGAGGGTGCGGACCGGTACGGCCTGGTCCGCACCGGCCTGAGCGGTGTGACCGGCTTCGCCGTCCTTGCCGTCCTCCTTGCCGCCCTCCTTGCCGCCGGCCTCGGCCGCTGCCTTGAAGTACGGGCCCTTGTCGTTCTCCGTCGGCTTCTTCGGGTCGTCGGTGACCATGGTCGCGGTGACCGCGACCCCGGCTGCCGCCTTGCCGTGGTATGTCGCCTTGATCTCGACGGCGCCGGCCGCGAAGGTGCCGCCGGCCTCGGCCGTGAGCACATCGGAGGACGTACGGGTGAGCGCGTCGGCCTTGGGCGTGGGTACGGGCACGGGCTTGGCCCGGACGGTGGCGCGGACCTCGGCGGCGGGCACCTGGCGGCCCTCGGCCGTGGCGCGGACGGTGAAGTCACCGGCCCGCCCGCCCGCGCTGATCGTGGGGGCGGCGGCGGTGCCGTCGGCGCCGGTGGTGACGGTGACGTGGGTCGCCCCCTTGGGGAACCGCGCCTCGGTCCGCCCCGCGATCTCGTACCGCACCCGGACGCCCGCGACCGGCTTGCCTGCCGCGTTCTTCGCCCGTACGCGTACGGGGTCGGCGAAGTCCGTGCCCGCCGTGGCCGTCATCTCCGGGGCGCTCAGGCGCTCCAGGGCGGTGAGCGGGGCGGGAGCAGGCTTCGTCGGAGGCTTCGTCGGCGGCGTCGTCGGAGGCTTCGTCGGGGGCTTGGAGGGAGGCGTGGACGGAGTCTGGGGCGCCGGGGTGTGCGGCGGCTTCGTACCCGGCGCGGGCGTGGGCCTGCCGTGCCCGCCAGGCGTCTGGCCGCCGGGCGCGGAGTGGCCGCCGCCGGAGTTCCGCGTACGGTCCAGGTGGCGCCCGCCGCCCGGTCCGGCGGCATGGCCCCTGCCCCCGCCGCCGCGGTGGACCGGCAGCACGCCCTTTCCGTCCGGCACCTCGTGGGTGCCGTTGCGGTAGAACGTGAACCAGGACAGGACCCGGTTCAAGTAGTCCTGGGAGTGGTTGTAGCCGAGGATCGCGCGGTCCCGGTCGGCCCCGGTCGACAGGTCACGGCCGCCGTTGCACAGGTAGCGGCCGGCCGCCAGCGCCGCGTCGTAGACGTTGTCGGGGTCCTTCTTCCCGTCGCCGTTGCCGTCGGCGCCCCAGCCGCTGCCGTCCGGGCCGCCCTGGCTCCAGGTGGACGGGATGAACTGCATCGGGCCCACGGCACGGTCGTGGGTGGTGTCCCCGTCGAGGCGTCCCTGGTCGGTGTCGGGGATCAGCGCGAAGCCGTTGCCGTTGAGCTGTGGGCCGCGGATGGGGGTCAGGGTGGTGCCCCGGGCGTCCACCGCGCCCCCGTTGGCCTGCCCGGACTCGACCTTGCCGATCGCGGCGAGCAGTTGCCAGGGAAGCCGGCAGCCCGGGTCGGAGGCGTCCAGCCGCGCCTGGGCCTTCTTGTAGGCGTCCAGGACGGTGGCGGGGATGCCCGCTTCCGCGGGGCCGGTGGCGGTGGGCGTGCCGCCGGGATGTGCGGTGCCACCGGGGCGGTGGGTGCCTCCCGGGGCCCCGGAACCGTTGCGGGGCGGCAGATCGGTGTAGTAGGACGAGCCGCCGTCGATGGGCGTGCCCGAAGGCGGCGACGGTTCCTCCCCCGAGCCCGCCGGGCTGGCGGCGCCCGGCGACTGGGAGGCCGTCAGCGCGGCGAGGGCGAGTGCCGCCACCGCTGTCGAGGCCGTTCCCCTGCGGAACCGCCGCCTGAATGTGGCTGCCATGCGTGCCGTCCCCTCCGCGTCGACCCACCGCGTCCGTCGTCGTCGTGGTCGTCGTCCGTCTGCCTACGTCGTTGGCCGTCCACGCCCTCGCCCGTCGTCGTCCGGCGTGACGGTGCCGCGCTCCCCGGCGCTCCAACTCAGGTGACACTACGACAACTCACGGCGCGCATCCACTGCTCCCTGTACCCACATACTGATCCGAATCGATCAGAAAGTTGGTCATGCCGTTCACACTCAGCCACGCTGCCGCCGTTCTGCCCGCCGTGCGCCGGACGGGAGCAGCACGCGGGCCACTGATCGCCTCGGCGCTGGTCGCGGGCTCCTTCGCGCCGGACGCGACGTACTTCGCGGACAGCCTGATCCCGGGCGCCATGCTGTTCGGGGACGTCACCCACTCCCCGCTCGGCGCGCTCTCCGGGGACGTGCTGATCACCGCGGCCCTGGTCGGCGGCTGGCTGCTGCTGCGCGAGCCCGTACTGGCGCTGCTGCCCCGGTCCTGGCAGGGCAGGGGGTACGCGCTGCTGCGCGGCCGGTCCTGGCGCGGCCGGCGGCCCGCCGCGCTCATCGCCTGGTTCGCGGTCTCGGCCGCCCTGGGAGCGCTGACCCACATCGTGTGGGACGCCTTCACCCATGCGGACCGCTGGGGAACGCGGCTGCTGCCCGTCCTGGACCGGGTGGTCGCGGGCTTTCCGCTCTACACCTTCCTCCAGTACGGCAGTTCGGCGCTCGCTCTGGGGGCGATCGGCTGGTTCCTGGTGACCGGGCTGCGGCGGCTGCCGCCCGTCCCGGTTCCCCCCGGACTGCCGGGCCTGGCCGGTGGCCGGCGGCTGTTCGGCGTGGCGCTGCTCGCGCTGTGCGTGCTGGCCGGCACCGTCCACCGCACGCTGCGGGCGCATGCCGTGTACGGTGCCGCGGCGACCTGGTTCGACTACATCCCGACCGTGCTGTTCGGCGCGGGAGCGGGCCTGGCGCCGGGGCTCCTGCTGTACGCGGTGACGATACGGTTCCTCGCCCGTCCGTCCCGGCCCGTACCGGAGTCCGCGGCACCGGACCGTACGGGGGCGGCGCCAGCGGACCGTACAAAGTCCACGCCACCGGACCGTACGGAGTCCACGGCACCGGGCCATACCGGACCGGCGAACTGACGGGACCTACCCGGCCGCCGGAACCGGGGCGTTCCAGTCGATGTGGTGGCCGTACGTTTCCCCCATCTGCTTGCTGCCCGCGGTCTTCTTGAGGATCGTGGGCAGCAGCAGGTCCCGGAAGGCACGGGCGAGGGGCCCGGCGGCCTTGTTGCTGTTGAGCCGGGCCGCCTGCTTGACGATGCGTTCGACGCGCGGGCGCCGCAGCGCCTCGTACGCGGCGAAGGCCGTGCCGATGGCGGAGTGGTCCCGCAGGCACCTGGCGAGCTCCACGCCGTCCTCGATCGAGAGCGAGGCGCCCTGGCCCGAGGTCGGGGACGGGGCGTGGGCGGCGTCACCGATGATGATCATCCGGCCGGAGTGCCAGGTGGGGACGTGTGCCATGGCGTGGATCGGGCCGGCCGGCATGATCTGATGGCTGGTCCCTATGAGGTCCACCGCCGGCCCCGCGTCGTCGCCGAAGAGCCGCAGGAGCCGGCTGCGCCATTCCTCCGCGCCGGCCGCCTCGACCTCGCCGCGGGCGGGCTCGTCGCGGCGTGGGACGTTGGCGAACCACCACACCTCGCCGCTGGGCGCCAGGGCGTAGCCGAAAAAGGCATGCTTGCCGAACACCATGGTGTAGCTGCCGCGTTCGACGTCGACGGGCACACCGCGGGTGTAGCCGCCGAGGCCGATGAGACCGGCGTAGGAGGGGGCGGGGGCGGCGGGATCGATGAGCGTACGGACGGTGGAGCGCAGGCCGTCGCAGCCGATGAGCAGATCGCCGTACGCCTCGCCGCCGTCGGCGAAGACGGCGCGGACGCCGTCACCGGTGTCCTGGGCGCCGGTCAGGCGCTTGCCCTGTTCGATGCGGATGCCACGGCCCAGCGCCTCGTCGCGTACGGCGCGGTAGAGGTCGGCGCGCCTGAGGGTGTGGCTGACGAGATCGCCGTCGTCCGGACTACTGGTGCGGGCCTGCCCGAGGGGCTTGCCGGTGGCGCTGAACATGTTGATCCCCGGGGTCGGGAAGCCCGCGGCCGTGGCGGAGGCGTCGGCGCCGATGGTGCGCAGGGCGTCGATGCCGTTGGAACCGAGAGTGAGGAAGACGCCGACGCCGTCGGCGCCGCCGGGGCGGGCCTCATAGACCGTCGCGTCGATGCCTGCCTGCTGGAGCGCCATGGCGGCGGCCGGGCCGGCGATACCGCCACCGATGATCAGGGCTTTCATGGAACCACCAATCACACAGAGTTATTTAGATCTATCTAACTAAACAGTAGCGCTAGGCTGCCGCCATGACAAACCGCGAGGAACTGGTGGAGGGGGTCCTGTTCGCCGGCCGCAAGCTCTCCACCGCCGCCGTGCTCTTCCACACCGCGCTGGCCGCGCGTATGGGGCTGAGCGCCACCGAGGAGAAGGCCCTGGACCTCCTGGACCGCCGAGGCCCGATGACCGCCGGCGACCTCGCCCGGCACACGGGGCTGACCCCGGCCTCGGTCACCGCGCTGATCGGCCGCCTGGAGCGCAAGGAGGCGGCGCGGCGCGTTGCGCACCCCGAAGACGGGCGGAAGGTGCTGATCGAGTTCAACCGGGAATGGGCGGCACGGGTGGCGCCGCTCTTCGAAGACTTCGTACGGTCGCTGCGCGAACTGTGCGCGGACTACGACGACGGGCAACTGGCCACGGTGGCGCGGTTCATGACGGACGCGGCACAGCGGCAGGAGGAGTCGACCAGGCGGCTCGGCTGAGCACCAGCTCAAAAAACGAGGGGCGCGCCCGCTGACCAGCGGGCGCGCCCCTGCGCCGGGAACATACGGCCCGGCTCATGACTCCGGCACCTCAGTGGGCCGCCGACTCCCAGTCCTTTCCGGAGCCCACCGACACATCCAGCGGGGCACGCAGCTCCACCGCGCCCGCCATCTCGCACCGCACCAGCTCCTCGACCTGCGCCCGCTCACCGGGCCAGATCTCCACCACGATTTCGTCGTGCACCTGGAGCAGCATCCGGGAGCTGAGCTTCGCCGCCCGCAGCGCCTCGTCCACCCGCAGCATCGCGATCTTGACGATGTCGGCGGCGGTGCCCTGGATCGGGGCGTTCAGCGCCATCCGCTCGGCCATCTCGCGACGCTGGCGGTTGTCGCTGTTGAGGTCCGGCAGATAGCGGCGGCGGCCCAGGATCGTCTCCGTGTAGCCGGTGGCGCGCGCCTGGTCCACCACGCGCTGGAGGTAGTCCCGCACCCCGCCGAAGCGCTCGAAGAAGTTGTCCATCAGCCTGCGGGCCTCATCCGGCTGGATGCCGAGCTGCTGGGAGAGGCCGAAGGCCGACAGGCCGTACGCCAGGCCGTAGGACATCGCCTTGATCTTGCGGCGCATCTCCGGGTCGACCTGGTCCTTGGGGACCGAGAAGACCTGGGAGGCGACGGTGGTGTGCAGGTCCTCGCCCGAGGTGAACGCCTCGATCAGCCCCTCGTCCTCGGAGAGGTGGGCCATCACCCGCAGCTCGATCTGGCTGTAGTCGGCGGTCAGCAGCGTCTCGAAGCCCTCGCCGACGACGAAGCCGCGGCGGATCGCCCGGCCCTCGTCCGTGCGCACCGGGATGTTCTGCAGGTTGGGGTCGGTGGAGGAGAGCCGGCCGGTGGCGGCCACCGTCTGGTTGAAGGTGGTGTGGATACGGCCGTCCGCGGCGATCGTCTTGATCAGGCCCTCGACCGTCGTGCGCAGCTTGGACTGCTCACGGTGCCGCAGCATGATCACCGGGAGTTCGTTCTCGGTCTGCGCCGCCAGCCATGCCAGGGCGTCCGCGTCCGTGGTGTAACCGGTCTTGGTCTTCTTGGTCTTCGGCAGGCCCAGTTCGCCGAAGAGCACCTCCTGGAGCTGCTTGGGCGAGCCGAGGTTGAACTCGTGGCCCGCCGCGGCGTGTGCCTCCTGGACGGCCTGCTGTACCGCGCTCGCGAACTGCGCCTCGATGCGCTCCAGCCAGCCGCGGTCCGCGGCGATCCCGGCCCGCTCCATACGGGCCAGCAGCGCGCTGGTCGGCAGCTCCACATCGCGCAGCAGCTCGGCCGCGCCGACCTCGGCCAGCTTCGCCTCGAAGGCTCCGCCCAGGTCCAGGACCGTACGGGCCTGCGCCATCAGGGCGTCCGCCTCGGCCTGCTCGTCCGCGCCGAAGGCCAACTGCCCGCTGCCCGCGGCGGCCGGCGCCAGCTCCCGCCCCAGGTACTCCACCGACAGGGCGTCCAGGGCGAAGGAGCGGCGGCCCGGCTTGACCAGGTAGGCGGCCAGCGCGGTGTCCATGGTGACGCCGTCGATCTCCCAGCCGTGCTCGGCGAAGACCCGCATCAATCCCTTGGCGTTGTGCATGACCTTGGGCCGGGCCGGGTCCGCGCTCCACGCCGCGAACGCCTTCTCGTCCTGTTCGTCCAGCTCGGAGGGGTCGAACCAGACCGCCGGCCCCTGGGCCGTGGCGAGCGCCACCTCGGCGACGCTGCCGCTGCCCAGCGTCCAGGAGTCGACGGTGGCCACGCCCAGCGGCCGGGAGCCGTGCTCGGTCAGCCACGGGGCCAGCTCGCCGGTGGCGAGCACCGCGCCGTCCACCTCGACGCCCGCGGCCGGTGCCGCCGGCTGCCCGTCGGCCTCCCCAGCGCCCGGGTCCACGGCCAGCAGCCGGTCCCGCAGCCCCTGGTTGCGGATCTCCAGCGCCTCCAGGAAGACGGTCAGCGCCCCACGGTCGTACGCGGCGCGCGTCAGCTCCTGAGGTCCGCACGGCAGCTCGACGTCCCGCACCATCTCCGTGAGCCGGCGGTTGAGCTTGACCGCCTCCAGGTGGTCGCGGAAGTTCTGGCCCGCCTTGCCCTTGACCTCCTCGGCCCGCTCCACCAGCTCCGCGAACGACCCGAACTGGTTGATCCACTTCGCGGCCGTCTTCTCCCCGACGCCGGGGATGCCCGGGAGGTTGTCCGACGGGTCACCGCGCAGCGCGGCGAAGTCCGGGTACTGGGCGGGCGTCAGGCCGTACTTCTCCTGCACCTTCTCCGGGGTGAAGCGGGTCAGCTCCGAGACGCCCTTGGTCGGGTACAGGACCGTGACGTCGTCGGTGACGAGCTGGAAGGAGTCACGGTCGCCGGTGACGATCGACACCTCGAAGCCCTGCGCGGTGGCCTGGGTGGTGAGCGTGGCGATCACGTCGTCGGCCTCGTAGCCCTCGACGGCGAAGCGCTTGACGTGCATCGCGTCCAGCATCTCGCCGATCAGCTCGACCTGGCCCTTGAACTCGTCCGGGGTCTTGGAACGCGTCGCCTTGTAGTCCGGGAACTCCTCGGAGCGCCAGGTCTTGCGGGACACGTCGAAGGCCACCGCGAAGTGGGTGGGCGCCTCGTCACGCAGGGTGTTCGCGAGCATCGACGCGAAGCCGTAGATCGCGTTGGTCGGTTGTCCGCCGGCGGTGGTGAAATTCTCCGCGGGCAGGGCGAAGAACGCCCGGTACGCCATGGAGTGCCCGTCCATCAGGAGCAGCCGGGGACGTCCGCCCGCCGCCGCTTCCGTGCCGGTCGCTTCGCTCTTCTTCGCTGCCTTTGCTGCCACGCCCCCGATCCTGCCACGCCCCACTGACAATCCCCGCCGCGACGGCCGCGCGCCACCTCCGTCACCCGCCACGGGGGGGCCGTCGCCCACCGCCGGGCAGGCGGTCGGCCACCGCCGGGCACACGGCCGCCCACCGCCCGGCGTGCGTTCGTCCACCGCCCGGCGCCGCTGTCGGTGGTCCGTGACAGGATCGGGGATGTACGGCACCGCTCCGCCGCGCGGCGGCGGAGACGGCACAGCTCACGGCTCAAGGGAGAGCGCCATGGCAGCCAAGCCGCCCGCCTCGGACCCGGTCCAGGACGCGCCCGAGGTCAGCGGACCCCAGCACAGTGCCGTCGGCCTGCCCGCCATCACCCACGCGCTGCGCGTCTCGCAGCAGCAGATGGGCGTGCGCCGTACCGCGCTGACCCTGCTGCGGGTCAACCAGAAGGACGGCTTCGACTGTCCCGGCTGCGCCTGGCCCGAACCCGAGCACCGGCACACCGCCGAGTTCTGCGAGAACGGCGCCAAGGCCGTGGCCGAGGAGGCGACGCTGCGCCGCGTCACCCCCGAGTTCTTCGCCGCGCACTCCGTGACGGCGCTGGCCGGCCGCAGCGGTTACTGGCTCGGCCAGCAGGGCCGGCTGACCGAGCCCATGTATCTGGCCGAGGGCGCCGACCACTACGCCCCGGTGTCCTGGGAGCGGGCCCTGGACATCGTCGCCGAGGAGCTGACGGCGCTGGCCTCCCCCGACGAGGCGGTCTTCTACACCTCGGGCCGTACGAGCAACGAGGCGGCCTTCCTCTACCAGCTCTTCGCCCGCGAATTCGGTACGAACAACCTGCCCGACTGCTCGAACATGTGCCACGAGTCCTCGGGGTCCGCGCTCACCAGCACCCTGGGCGTCGGCAAGGGCAGCGTCCTGCTGGAGGACCTCTACAAGGCCGATCTGATCATCGTGGCCGGCCAGAACCCCGGCACGAACCACCCCCGTATGCTGACGGCCCTGGAGAAGGCCAAGGCGGGCGGCGCGAAGATCATCTCCGTCAATCCGCTGCCCGAGGCCGGCCTGGAGCGGTTCAAGAACCCGCAGACCCCGCGCGGCCTGGCCGGCGGCGGCACCCCCCTGACCGACCTCTTCCTCCAGGTACGCATCGGCGGCGACCAGGCCCTCTTCCGCGCCCTGAACAAGCTCCTGCTGGACACCGAAGGCGCCCTGGATGAGGAGTTCATCCGCGAGCACACCCACGGCTTCCAGGAGTTCGCCGACACCGCCCGCGCCGGCGGCGACTGGGAGGAGACCCTGCGCGCCACGGGCCTGACCCGCCAGGAGATCGAGCGCGCCTTCGAGATGGTCCTGGCCTCCCGCCGTACGATCGTGTGCTGGGCGATGGGCCTGACCCAGCACAAGCACTCCGTCCCCACCATCCAGGAAGTCGTCAACTTCCTGCTGCTGCGCGGCAACATCGGCCGCCCCGGCGCCGGCGTGTGCCCCGTACGCGGCCACAGCAACGTGCAGGGCGACCGCACCATGGGCATCTTCGAGCGCCCCGCCCCCGCCTTCCTGGACGCCCTGGAGAAGGAGTTCGGCATCACGGCGCCGCGCGAACACGGCCTGGACGTCGTACGGGCCATCCGGGCGCTGCGTGACGGACAGGCCAAGGTCTTCTTCGCGATGGGCGGCAACTTCGTCTCCGCCACCCCCGACACCGACGTCACCGAGGCCGCGATACGCCGCGCCCGCCTGACCGTCCACGTCTCCACCAAGCTCAACCGCTCGCACGTGGTCACCGGCGCCCGCGCCCTGATCCTGCCGACCCTGGGCCGCACCGAGCGTGACGTCCAGGAAAGCGGCGAGCAGTTCGTGACCGTCGAGGACTCCATGGGCATGGTGCACGCCTCGCGCGGACGGCTGGCGCCCGCGAGCCCCCATCTGCTGTCCGAGCCGGCCATCGTCGCCAAGCTGGCCCGCCGGGTCCTGGGCGCCGGCAGCTCTACGCCCTGGGAGGAGTTCGCCCGCGACTACGCCACCATCCGGGACCGGATCGCCAACGTGATCCCGGGGTTCGAGGACTTCAACGCCAAGGTCGCCCGCCCCGGCGGATTCGCGCTCCCGCACGCCCCGCGCGATGACCGGCGCTTCCCCACCGCCACCGGGAAGGCCAACTTCACCGCCGCCCCCGTGGAGTACCCGCAGGTGCCCGAGGGGCGGCTGCTGCTCCAGACGCTGCGCTCCCACGACCAGTACAACACCACGATCTACGGGCTCGACGACCGCTACCGCGGCATCAAGAACGGCCGCCGGGTGGTGCTGGTCCACCCCGAGGACGCCCGCGCCCTGGACCTGCCCGACGGCTGCTACGCCGACCTGGTCGGCGAGTGGCGGGACGGCGCCGAGCGGCGCGCCCCCGGGTTCCGGGTCGTCCACTACCCGACGGCGCGCGGCTGCGCGGCGGCGTACTACCCGGAGACCAACGTCCTGGTGCCGCTGGACCACACCGCCGACACCAGCAACACCCCGGCGTCGAAGTCCGTGGTGATCAGGGTGGAACGGCAGCCGTAGGCGGCGGGCCGGCGGGGCCCCACGGACCGGCGGGACGCCCCGCACCGGCGCGCGCCCCGGCGTGCCCGCGCCCGGTGCCTGCGCCGCCTATCGAAACCGCCGGGCGGGCCGGAATATCCGCCCCGGACCGAGCGCTTGCTCAGGCGCCTGATAGGAACACCACCATCTCCACCATCAGGACCGAACCATCAGGACCGCACCACCACGACCGCACCACCACGACCGAACCATCACGGCCGCACCGCCAGTACCGGTGACGGTCCACGGCCAGCGAACGGAGCCGCAGGACATGGGTGAACAGAGCGCGACCACGTTTCCGCAGGAGATCATCGACCAGTGGGCCGGGCTCGGCCTGGACCTGCCCTCGCTGTTTTCCGCCGGGCATCTCGGTACGCGCATGAGCGTGCAGGTCGTGGAAGCCTCGCCCGACCGCGTGGTGGGGACGATGCCGGTGGAGGGCAACACCCAGCCGTACGGGCTGCTGCACGGCGGCGCCTCCGCGGTGCTCGCCGAGACCCTCGGCTCGGTCGGCGCGATGCTGCACGGCGGTCCCGGCAGGCTGGCCGTCGGCGTGGACCTGAACTGCACCCACCACCGCGGGGTGCGCTCCGGCCTGGTCACCGGCGTCGCCACCCCCGTCCACCGCGGGCGCTCCACGGCCACGTACGAGATCGTCATCACCGACGAGCAGGACCGGCGGGTGTGCAGCGCCCGTCTGACGTGCATGATCCGTGACGGCGAGACGCCCGCCCCCAGCGCCTGAACGTTCCTGCGGGGTGCGCCGGCCCACCGCCCCCGCATCTGAACGACACCCCGACGGCCCCGTCCGGACTCCGCTCCGGCCCGGGGCCGTCCGCGTACCGTCATGACGCTGCGTGATGAACGCGCCGGTCGCCGCGCCTCTTGAGCCCCTCACCCACCGCCCGTCACCGGAGCACCCCGCCCACCCCCTCCGATATGCGGACACCCTCCGGCTCCGTCGCCCCAAAACCCGTGCCAGAAGTGCGAGTTCACCCTCCGCCTCGCGTTCGGGCCCGGCGGTAATGACCGAAAGGGCGAAACGCTCATCGCGGGTCATAACAAGAGCGTCACATCCTGGCCAGCGACTCTGCCGGTGGGTGCGGCACACCTCTAGAGTCACCGCCAGTCACCGCGCCGCCGGGCGCGCTGCGGGCACGGCTCCTGTACCACATGTACAGCCCGGCGCGCGTAACGGCCCTGCGCCAGCAGTGGCCGCGCCAGGGAAAGGACTGATCGTGCGTCACCGTTCCTTGCTCATACTCACCACCGCGGTCACCGCAGGCGCCCTCACACTCTCCGCGTGCGGCTCCCGCGACAACAACGGGAAGAACGACGGCGGCGGCGAGAAGAAGACCGTCGTCATCGGCGTCGACGCCCCGCTCACCGGCCAGAACTCCGCCACCGGCCTGGGGCTCCAGTACGGCGTCCAAATCGCCGTGGACGACGCCAACAAGAACAACACCGTCCCCGGCGTCACCTTCAAGGTCAAGGCGCTGGACGACAAGGCGCTGCCCGCCACCGGCCAGCAGAACGCCACCGCCCTGGTCGGCGACGACAAGGTCCTCGGCGTCGTCGGCCCCCTGAACTCCGGCGTGGCCCAGTCGATGCAGCAGGTCTTCGCCACCGCCAACCTGGTGGAGATCTCCCCCTCCAACACCAACCCCGCCCTGACCCAGGGCAAGGAGTGGACCACCGGCAAGAAGGTGCGCGCGTACAAGACGTACTTCCGCACCGCCACCACCGACGCCGTCCAGGGCGGATTCGCGGCCGAGTACGCCACCAGGACACTCAAGAAGAAGAAGCTCTTCGTCGTCGACGACAAGCAGGCCTACGGCGCGGGGCTGGCCACCATCTTCAAGCAGAACTTCGTCAAGAACGGCGGCAAGATAGTCGGCGAGGACCACGTCAACACCGGTGACAAGGACTTCTCCACCCTCGTCACCAAGGTCAAGAACTCCGGGGCCGACCTCCTCTACTACGGCGGCCAGTACGACGAGTCGCAGATCATCACCAAGCAGCTCAAGGGAACCGGCGCGAACATCCCGCTGTTCGGCGGCGACGGCATGTTCACCCCGACCTACATCAAGACCGCCGGCAAGGCCGCCGAAGGGGACCTCGCCACCTCCGTCGGCGTCCCCGTCGACACCCTCCCCGCCGCCAAGGACTTCATCGAGAAGTACAAGTCCGCCAAGTACCCCGGCGACTACGCCACCTACGGCGGCTACTCCTACGACGCGGCCACCGCCATCATCAAGGCCGTCAAGGCCGTCATGGACGCCAACAACGGCAAACTCCCCGACGACGCCCGCGCCAAGCTGGTCGCCGCCGTACAGAAGAGCGACTTCGAAGGCATCGCCGGCCATGTCTCGTTCGACCGGTACGGGGACACCACCAACAAGAAACTGACCGCCTACCAGGTCAAGAACGGCAAGTGGGTCGCCATCAAGACCGGCACCTACAACGCCGGCTGACCCCGCGCGTCACCGCTCCAGGGCCGCGCGGCCACCACCCACGCCGCCGCGCGGCCCGGCGTCCCCTACTCGCACCCACCCACATGGAGGCCGTGCGGTGCACACCCTGCCGCAACAACTGGCCAACGGGCTCTTCCTCGGTTCGTTGTACGGTCTGATCGCCATCGGCTACACAATGGTGTACGGCATCGTCCAGCTCATCAACTTCGCCCACGGCGAGATCTTCATGACCGGCGGCTTCGGCGCGCTCACGGTCTACCTCGCCCTGCCCGACGGCATATCCATGGGGATAGCCCTGCCCCTCATGCTCCTGGGCGGCGCCCTGGTCGCCATCCTCATCGCCGTAGGAGCCGAACGCTTCGCCTACCGGCCGCTGCGCGGCGCACCACGTCTGGCCCCCCTCATCACCGCCATCGGCCTCTCCCTGGCCCTCCAGCAGGCCGTCTTCAACTGGTACCCCGACGCCAAGAACGACCGGGTCTTCCCCCAGATACCGGGCGGGCCGTACCACCTGGGCTCCATCACCATCCAGACCGGCGACATCTTCCTGATCATCGCCGCGCCCCTGAGCATGGCCGCACTGGCCTTCTTCGTCCGCCTCTCCCGCACCGGCCGCGCCATGCAGGCCACCGCGCAGGACCCGGACACCGCCAAGCTGATGGGCATCGACACCAATCGCATCATCATGATCGCGTTCGCCATCGGCGGGCTCTTCGCGGCCGTGGCCGGCGTCGCCTGGGGACTCAAGATCGGCACCGTCAAATACGACATGGGCTTCCAGGCCGGCCTCAAAGCCTTCACCGCCGCCGTCCTGGGCGGCATCGGCAACATCTACGGAGCCATGATCGGAGGAGTCGTCCTGGGCCTCGCCGAAGCCCTCGCCACCGCCTACATCGCCGACATCCCCGGCATGCAGCAGTTCGGCGGCCAGGCCTGGTCCACCGTCTGGGCCTTCGTCCTGCTCATCCTCGTCCTGCTGCTGCGGCCACAGGGCCTGCTCGGCGAACGCGTCTCGGACAGGGCGTGACACCATGACCACCGACAACAACCCCACCGGCCCCACTCCCGGCCCCATACCGCTCCCCGCTGCCACCGCCCGCGCCCTGATCACCGCCGGCGCCCTGGCCACCATCGCCTCCACCTTCCTGGCCTGGACCTGGACCCCGGCCTTCTCCGGCGACCTCACCGTCTACGGATACCCCGCCGGCCTCCAGACCCTGACGCTCGCCGCCGGCCTCCTGACCCTCCTGTTCGCCCTGGGCCTGTGGAACGTCCGCGGACTGCACCGGCTCAACCCCGCCGGCGCCACCGCACCCGTACTCCTGGCCGCCCTCGCCGGCTTCGCCGTCCCCTGGTACACCGTCATCGCCATCAGCGTCGAACTCGGCGGCCTGGCCAACCTCGAACCCGGCGGCTACCTGGCGGCGCTCGCCTCGGCCCTGCCGCTCGTGGGCGCCCTGGCCCTGCCCCGCCCCGCCGACGCCGTACGAGGACACGCCGTACGCGGCTACCTCGCCAAACCCGAACAGCCCCCGCCGGCCCACCCCCTGCCGCCCTGGGCGCAGCGGCTGGCCATCACCCTGGCCACCGCCTTCGGCCTGGTCGTCTTCACCTACGGCATCGGCATCGACAACGACGACAGCGAACTGTTCGTCGGCTTCCTGATCCTGGCCCTCTTCGGATCCTGGTCCCTGTACACCGCCGGCCTCCTGGACCGGTTCGCCGAACTCACCGCCCACCACAAAGCGTTCGCCACCACCATGGCCTTCCTCGCCGCGGTGGCCTTCCCCTTCACCCAGAGCAACGACCACAACGCCAACCTCGGTGTCAACATCCTCATCTTCGGCACCGTCGCCCTCGGCCTGAACATCGTCGTCGGCCTCACCGGCCTCCTGGACCTGGGATACGTCGCCTTCCTCGGCGTCGGCGCCTACGCCGCCGCCCTGATCTCCGGCTCCGAGTTCTCCCGCTTCTCCGGCGTACAGTTCCCCTTCTGGGCGGCCGTACTGACCGGCATGGCCGCCTCACTCCTGTTCGGCGTGCTCATCGGCGCCCCCACCCTGCGGCTGCGCGGCGACTACCTCGCCATCGTCACCCTGGGCTTCGGCGAGATCTTCCGTATCGCCGTCAACAACATGGACGGCTCCTCCGGACCCAACCTCACCAACGGCCCCAACGGCATCCCCAGCATCCCCGACCTGGAGATCTTCGGTTTCAACCTCGGCGATTCCCACCAGATCGGCTCCCTGACCCTGGGCCGGTTCGCCAACTACTTCTTCCTGATGCTGCTGTTCACGGCGCTGGTCATCCTGGTCTTCACCCGCGCCGCCAACTCCCGCATCGGCCGCTCCTGGATCGCCATCCGCGAGGACGAGACCGCCGCCACCGCCATGGGCATCAACGGCTTCCGCGTCAAACTCATCGCCTTCGCCCTCGGCGCCTCCCTCGCCGGCCTGGCCGGCACCGTCAGCGCCCACGTCACCTACAACGTCGTCCCCAATCCCTACCAATTCGCCGGCGCCGCACCACCGAACTCCGCGTTCCTGCTGGCCGCCGTCGTCCTCGGCGGCATGGGAACCGTCGCCGGCCCCCTCCTCGGCGCCACCCTCCTCTACCTCATCCCCGAAAAACTCGGCTTCCTCAAGGAATACGAACTCTTCGCCTTCGGCGTCACCCTCATCCTGCTGATGCGCTTCCGCCCCGAAGGCATCATCGCCAACCGGCGCCGCCAGCTCGAATTCCACGAAACCGGCCAGCTCGACGTGCCCCGGCAAGGACTCACCGAAGGAACCACCGGCGCCACCAAGGCGGAGGCGTGAGCACCATGACACCTGCCAGCACCCCACCACCACCGGCGCCGACGACCCGGCCCCCGTCCTCGACGCCAGCGGCGTCACCATGCGCTTCGGCGGGCTCACCGCCGTACGCGGAGTCGACCTGACCGTCAACAGCGGGGAGATCGTCGGCCTCATCGGCCCCAACGGCGCCGGAAAGACCACCTTCTTCAACTGCCTCACCGGCCTGTACGTCCCCACCGAAGGGACCGTCCGCTACAAAGGCGTCCGCCTCTCCCGCCGGCCCCACCTCGTCACCAAGGCCGGCGTCGCCCGCACCTTCCAGAACATCCGCCTCTTCGCCAACATGACCGTCCTGGAAAACGTCCTCGTCGGCCGCCACACCCGCACCAAAGAGGGCCTGTGGTCCGCACTGCTGCGCGGCCCCGGCTTCCGCAGAGCCGAACGCGCCAGTGCCGCCCGCGCCATGGAACTCCTGGAATTCACCGGACTCGCCGACAAGAGCGACCACCTCGCCCGCAACCTCCCCTACGGCGAACAGCGCAAACTGGAGATCGCCCGCGCCCTGGCCAGCGAACCCGGCCTGCTCCTGCTGGACGAACCCACCGCCGGCATGAACCCGCAGGAGACCCGCGCCACCCAGACCCTGGTCCTGGCCATCCGCGAGAAAGGCACCGCCGTCCTGGTCATCGAGCACGACATGCGCTTCATCTTCAACCTCTGCGACCGCGTCGCCGTCCTCGTCCAGGGCCAGAAGCTGGTGGAAGGCACCTCCGAAGTCGTACAGGCCGACGAACGGGTCATCGCCGCCTACCTCGGTACGCCCTTCGAGGACGCGCCCGGCATGGACGAAGCGGCCGAGGTCCGCGCGGCGGAGGCACAGGCCCTGGCCGCGCAGACCCGGGCAGCGCAGGCCGCGCAGGAGCAGACGGAAGAACACCGGGAACAGCCGCACCGGCCGCAACCGCCCCGCCGGCCGGACCAGGAGGAGGACTCCCGATGACCACCGCCCTGCTGGAGATCGAGGACCTGCGCGTCGCCTACGGCAAGATCGAAGCCGTCAAGGGCATCTCGTTCTCCGTGGAACCCGGTCAGGTCGTCACCCTCATCGGGACGAACGGAGCCGGCAAGACCACCACCTTGAGGACCCTCTCCGGCCTCCTCAAACCCCTCGCCGGAAAGATCCTCTTCGACGGCGAGCCGCTCAACGGCGTCCCCGCCCACAAGATCGTCGAACGCGGCCTGGCCCACTCCCCCGAAGGCCGCCGCATCTTCCCCCGGCTGACCATCGCCGAGAACCTCCAGCTCGGCGCGTTCCTCCGCAAGGACAGCGCAGGCATCGAAGAGGACATACGGCGCGTCTACGAACTCTTCCCCATCCTGGGCGAACGCAGCAAACAGTCAGCCGGCACCCTCTCCGGCGGCGAACAGCAGATGCTCGCCATGGGCCGCGCGCTGATGTCCCGCCCGAAACTGCTCATGCTCGACGAACCCTCCATGGGCCTGTCACCCATCATGATGCAGAAGATCATGGACACGATCCGCGAACTCCGGACCCAGGGCACCACCATCCTGCTCGTCGAACAGAACGCCCAGGCCGCACTGTCACTGGCCGACCACGGCCACGTCATGGAAATCGGCCGGATCGCCCTGTCCGGCACGGGCGAGCAACTGCTGCACGACGAGTCCGTGCGCAAGGCCTACCTCGGCGAGGACTGACACCGCACGGACACCCGCACGCAACGCCCGATCCCCCGTCCGGACGCTCCTGGCGGCGCCGTCCGGGCGGGCGGGCGGGCGGGCGGGCGGGCGACTGCGGTGTACGGGCGAGCGGATTGCAGCGTACGGGCGTTGGGCTCGCGCCGTACGGTGCCTCTACAGCGCCCGCCGGTACACGATCAGCCGTGGCCGGGGCACGGCGGTCAGCAGGACGAGCCGCCCACAGACCTGATGAGATCGAGCATCTCGGCCCGGTAGAGAGCGGCCGGGTCGCGGGTCACAGCTCCCAAATGCCCGTGGATTTCAAGCGTCACCAGGCCGTGCATCCGCCCCCAGGCCCGCAGCGCGAGCGCGACCACGGCAGGCGACAGATCCGGCACCTCGGCCCGTACCTTGGCCAGGTACTCCTCGGGAAAGTCCGACCAGCCGAAACCGTCCGCCTCCGCCTCGTCCGCCTCCGCTCCGTCCGCCTCCGCCTCCGCCTCGCCCGCCTTTACGCTGTCCGCCTCCGCACCTGCTGCCGGGGCGTACGCGCCGGGGCCGGCCGTGGACGCGACCTCGGCCACCAGCCGGTTGAGCCCACCACAGATCCGGCGCGCGGCCCGTTCCGCCGGGCCGTCACCGGCGGGCGGCTGATAGCCGGGGACCGGATCACCGTAGACGAGCCGGAAGCCTTCGGGGTTGGCCAGGGCCCACTCCCGCAGGGCCAGCCCCCAGGCCAGCAGTCGGCGCCGCGGGTCGGTCACCGCAGCGGCGTCCCGGGCAGCCTCCAGAGTGTCGGCGAGCGACGAAGCGATGTCGTCGGCCAGGGCGGTGATCAACTCGTCGCGGGTGGCGAAGTAGCCGTAGATGGCCCGTGGGGTCATACCCATCTCACGGGCGATCCCCCGCAGCGAGATCGCCCCGGGACCGTCCGCCGCCATCTGCTCCAGCGCGATCGCGGTGATCTCCCGCGTCGCCTCGGCGCGCAGCCGCTCCCGCCGGCTCATCCCCTGCTGCGTCGTCACTGCCACGCTTGGCACTCTACAGTGCTGCGCTAGTATCCACCGACGCAAAAACTACACGCCGTGTCCTGACTACACACCGCTCGCCATCCGAGGAGAAGCTCCCATGCCTGCTTATGTGATCGTCGAAGCCGAGGTCCTGGACGAGAAGGCGGCCCACGCCTACCGGGCGCTCGCGGAACCGTCGATCCGCCTCTACGGCGGTCGCTACCTCATCCAGGGCTCCGTGCCGGAGGCGGCGGAGGGGGAATGGCCGCCGTCCCGGGTCGCGACCGTCGTGGAATTCCCGGACATGGACCGACTGCGGCAGTGGTACTCCAGCGCCGAGTACGGGAAGGCGAAGGCAGCCCGCCAGGGGGCGATGAACCTGCGGCTGCTCTTCGCCGAGGGAACAGAAGAAGCAGAAGAAATACCCGCATAACCAGAACAGGCGGGCCGCCGACCGAGGTTACCCCCTTCGACGCGGCGGCCTGCCATCACTCACCGCGTGAGCTAACCACCCGACTTGCCCTGCTTATCCTGCCTGTCCTGCTTCTCCTTCTGCTGCTTCTTCTCCTCGGCGTCCTCGATGACCGCCTCGGCGACCTGCTGCATGGACAGCCGGCGGTCCATGGAGGTCTTCTGGATCCAGCGGAAGGCAGCCGGCTCGGTCAGCCCGTACTGGGTCTGCAGGATGCTCTTGGCCCGGTCCACCAGCTTGCGGGTCTCCAGGCGCTGGGTGAGGTCGGCGACCTCCTTCTCCAGCGTCTTCAGCTCCGTGAACCGGCTCACCGCCATCTCGATGGCCGGCACCACGTCGCTCTTGGAGAACGGCTTGACGAGGTACGCCATGGCGCCCGCGTCCCGCGCCCGCTCCACCAGCTCGCGCTGCGAGAAGGCGGTGAGCATCAGAACGGGCGCGATGCTCTCCTGGGCGATCTGCTCGGCGGCCGAGATCCCGTCCAGGACCGGCATCTTGACGTCCAGGATCACCAGATCCGGACGGTGCTCACGCGCCAGCTCGACCGCCTTCTGACCGTCTCCGGCCTCACCGACGACGGTGTAGCCCTCCTCCTCCAGCATCTCTTTGAGATCGAGACGGATGAGGGCCTCGTCCTCGGCGATCACGACGCGCGTGGTCAGCGGCGGGACGTGCGACTGATCGTCTTCGGCGACGTGCTGCTCGGGCTCGGCGGCGCTCACGGGACTCCCTCGTTACAGGCAGGTGGTGCCCTTGCAGCCTACCTAGCGGCAGCGTTCAACACGCACACGGTATGCTGCTGGCAGCCCACCCCGGCCGGGTTGGTGGAATGGCATACACGGATGTCTCAAACACATCTGCCCGAAAGGGCTTGCGGGTTCGAATCCCGCACCCGGCACCGAAGCGGAAGCTCACGTTCTTGTGAACTTCCGCTTTTCTCGCTCTACGGGGCCGACTCATCACGCAGAGTTACCGCATGCGAATGCATGGCACCGAAGTGCGACAGAAGGCTCTCATCCTCCTCCGGTCCGGCTCCAGAAACACGGACGTCGCTCGCGCTCTGGACGTCCCACCGGGAACCATCGGCTACTGGCTGCACATGGACCGGGCGAAACGCGGGGCGTGTCCCGGCCGGGGCAGCCCGAACTGCCCTCGCTGCCACGGCGGTGAGCTCGACCAAGCCGCGTACTCCTACCTCTTGGCCCTCTACCTCGGCGACGGCCACATCATCCAGTACTCCCGGCACCGCGTCCCCAGCCTCATGATCACCTGCACCGAGACCTGGCCAGGGCTCATGGACGCCTGCGAAGCCGCGATGCGGGCGGTCTTCCCGGACAACTCCGTGTGCCGGCTCCGCAGGACGGGCTGCCGCAACGTGAAGATCTACTCCAAGCACCTGTGGTGCATGTTCCCCCAGCACGGCCCCGGCAAGAAGCATGAGCGGCTCATCGCCCTGGAACCCTGGCAGCAGAAGATCGTGGAGGCGTATCCGTGGGAATTCGTCCGCGGGCTCATCCACTCCGACGGCTGCCGGATCACGAACTGGACCGTCCGTACGGTGGGCGGTGTCCGGAAGCGGTACGAGTACCCGCGCTACATCTTCACCAACACCTCCACCGACATCCTCAAGCTCTACACGGACACCCTCGACAAGCTGGGCGTCGAGTGGAAGAACACCCGGCAGTCCCGGGACGCGAAGTCGATCTCGGTGGCCAGGAGGGCTTCTGTGGCGCTCATGGACGTACACATCGGGCCGAAGTACTGACCACCGTGATGTAGCGCCGGTCCTGCGGATCAGCCGCGCCGGGCGTCGCCGATGTGGTGGACGCGGACGAGGTTGGTGGAGCCGGCGACGCCGGGCGGGGAGCCGGCGGTGATGATGACGAGGTCGCCCTCGCGGCAGCGGCCGATGCGCAGCAGTTCCTCGTCGACCTGGGCCACCATCTCGTCCGTGGAGTCGACCATCGGCCCGAGGAAGGTCTCCACGCCCCAGGTCAGGTTGAGCTGGGAGCGGGTGGCCGGGTCGGGGGTGAAGGCGAGCAGGGGGATGGGCGAGCGGTAGCGGGAGAGGCGGCGGACGGTGTCGCCGGACCGGGTGAAGGCGACCAGGAACTTGGCGCCGAGGAAGTCGCCCATCTCGGCGGCGGCGCGGGCCACCGCGCCGGCCTGGGTGCGGGGCTTGTTGACTTCGGTGAGCGGGGAGAGTCCTTTGGCGAGGATGTCTTCTTCGGCGGCCTCGACGATGCGGCTCATCGTGCGGACCGTCTCGGCGGGGTATTTGCCGACGCTGGTCTCGCCGGAGAGCATGACCGCGTCGGTGCCGTCGATGACGGCGTTGGCGACGTCGGAGGCTTCGGCGCGGGTGGGCCGGGAGCTTTCGATCATCGAGTCGAGCATTTGTGTGGCGACGATGACCGGTTTGGCATTGCGCTTGGCGAGTTTGATCGCGCGCTTCTGCACCATCGGGACCGTTTCCAGGGGCATTTCGACGCCGAGGTCGCCGCGCGCGACCATGATGCCGTCGAACGCGGCCACGATGTCGTCGATGTTGTCGACGGCCTGCGGCTTCTCGACCTTGGCGATGACGGGCAGCGTACAGCCCTCCTCGCGCATGATCCGGTGGACGTCGGCCGCGTCCCGGCCGCTGCGGACGAAGGACAGCGCGATGATGTCGGCGCCGGTGCGCAGCGCCCAGCGCAGGTCGTCCCGGTCCTTTTCGGACAGTGCCGGTACGGAGACGGCGACGCCGGGGAGGTTGAGGCCCTTGTGGTCGGAGACCATGCCGCCCTCGACGACCTTGGTGTGCACCCTGGGGCCGTCGACGGCGGTGACTTCGAGGGTGACCTTGCCGTCGTCCACCAGGATGCGCTCGCCGGTGGTGACGTCGTCGGCGAGCCCCTCATAGGTGGTGCCGCACAGGTGGCGGTCGCCTTCCGCGCCGGGTTCGACGGTGATGGTGAAGGTGTCGTCGCGTTCGAGGAGTACGGGGCCTTCGCGGAACCGGCCGAGTCGGATCTTCGGGCCTTGAAGGTCGGCGAGGACGCCGACGCTGCGGCCGGTTTCCTCCGATGCCTTGCGGACCCGCTGGTACCGCGCCTCGTGGTCGGCGTAGGTGCCGTGGCTGAGGTTGAAGCGGGCGATGTCCATTCCGGCTTCGAGGAGTGCCTTGATCTGCTCGTACGAGTCGGTGGCGGGGCCCAGAGTGCAGACGATCTTTGCTCGGCGCATGTCTTCGAGCCTATGACTTACCCACTGGTAGGGAACTGTGGGGAAGTGACTGCCCAACGGCCGTTGCGTGAAAGGCTCTTGACAACCAATTGAATGCGCGGACGGCCGCTCCTATGAGCAGAAATATTTCTTCACGCTTCCGCCTCCTCTCCCTTCTCCCTTCCCCCTTCTCTTCCTTCCTCCCGCGCCGCGGATTCACGGCATGGGAGGGATTCACCGTGGCGTACGGGTTCACAGCGCGGGAGGCGTCATGGTGAAGCGCGCGACGACCTGTGCGACGACTTCCTGGCGTTCGGGTTCGAGGTCCAGGAGGACGGGGCCGGTCTCGGCGGCATCCTGGAAGGCGTACCCGGCCCGGGAGCGCCCCGCGCCGAACTCGGCCTTGTACATGGCGCCCTCGGCTCCGAGGTCGGAGAGTTCGACCAGGGAGTCCAGGCGTGCGCCGAGGGCTTCGGCGTATTCGCGGGCGCGCTGCACCGCTTCCCGTACGGCCTGCTGACGGGCGGCCCGGTGGACGGGCGAGTCGGGGCGCAGCGACCACCAGGGGCCGTCGACGCGGGTGAGGTCGAGGTCGGCGAGGCGGGTGGTGAGTTCGCCCAGAGCTGCGAAGTCGGTGAAGGTGACGGTGAGGTGGATGCGTCCGTGGTAGGCGCGTACGCGCTCGTGGCGGCCTCGTTCGGTGAGTTCTGGGGTGAGGGTGAAGGCGCCGGTCTCCAGCTTCTCCAGGGCTTCGCCGTGGGCCTTGACCAGGGTGAGGATCTGGTCGTTGCGGCGGGTGAGGTCGTGCAGGGCGGCTTTGCGGTCCGTGCCGCGGGCGCTGACGGTGATGCCGATCCGGGCCAGTTCGGGGTCGGCTTCGATGCGCGCCTCGCCGCGGACGGCGAGGCGGGGGTGTCGGGCGTGCCGTAAGGGACGGCGCCGGTGGCGGTGGCAGGGGAGGAAGCGGTACCGGGGAGCTGGTTCTCGGGCATCGGGCGGCTCCTGGACGGTTCGGGGCGCGGGCGGTGACCGTACGCGGAGGCAGCCTGGCACGCGGGGCGCGGGCTTGTCAGCGGGTGCGCCGGCTGTCCGGGGGTGGTTTCGGCGCGGGGCCCGGGAACGTACCGGTGGCGGTATCGGTAGCGGCTCCAGCACGTTGGCCAGGCGGTTTTCCCCGCTTCGACAGCAAGAGGTCATCTGATCGCAACCTGCCGGGGCTGTCGCGCGGGGGACGGCTGCGCCAGAATCTACGCGCGTTGTGACGCGTGTTGTGCTGTCCTTGTGAGGGAGATGTAATGCCGCTCGACCGTAGGAAGTTCCTGGGAGGCTCCATGGCCACGGGTGCCGGTATGGCGCTCGTCGGCGCGGGGGCGGGCGCCGCCGAGGCGCACGACGGGGGCGGACGCCCGGGGGGCCACGGACACGGTCACCACCACCGGGGCAGGCGCTACACCTTCACCGTGATGGGCACCACGGACCTGCACGGCAATGTCTTCAACTGGGACTACGCGACCGACGCGGAATTCGACGACAAGGACCACAACGACGTCGGGCTGGCGAAGATATCGACCCTGGTTTCCCGGATCCGTGAGGAAAAGGGCCGGCGGAACACCCTGCTGATCGACGCGGGCGACACGATCCAGGGCACTCAGTTGGCGTACTACTACGCCAAGGTGGACCCGATCACGAAAGCGGGCGGCCCGGTCCATCCGATGGCGCAGGCGATGAACGCGATCGGCTATGACGCGGCGGCGCTGGGGAACCACGAGTTCAACTACGGAATTCCGGTTCTGCGGAAGTTCGAGCGGCAGTGCCGTTTCCCGCTGCTGGGCGCGAACGCGGTGGACGCCAGGACCCTGCGGCCGGCCTTCGCCCCGTACGTCATCAAGCGGCTGTGTACGCCGCACGGGCGGGAGGTGAAGGTGGCGGTACTGGGACTGACGAATCCGGGTATCGCGATCTGGGACAAGGCCCATGTGCAGGGCAAGCTCGCTTTCCCGGGGCTGGAGGAGCAGGCCGCGAAGTGGGTGCCCCGGCTGCGGTCGATGGGCGCGGATGTGGTGGTCGTCGCCGCGCATTCGGGGGCGAGCGGCACCTCGTCGTACGGGGACCAGTTGCCGTACGTGGAGAACGCGGCGGCTCTGGTGGCGGAGCGGGTTGCGGGAATCGACGCGATTCTGGTCGGGCACGCGCATGTGGAGATTCCCGAGCGCCGGGTGAAGAATGCGCAGACGGGCCGGGAGGTCGTCCTGTCGGAGCCGCTGAAGTGGGGGCAGCGGCTGACGCTGTTCGACTTCGCGCTGGTGTGGGGCAAGGGCCGGTGGCAGGTGGAGTCGGTCTCCTCCCGGGTGCTGAATTCCGCTTCGGCCGCGGAGGACCCGAAGATCACCGGGCTGCTGCGTGATGAGCACAAGAAGGTCGTGGCCTACGTCAATCAGGTCATCGGTACCTCGAAGTCGGCGATGACGGCGGCCGAGGCGCCGTACAAGGACACGCCCATCCTGGATTTCATCGCGTATGTGCAGGCGGAGGTGGTGCGCAAGGCACTGGCCGGCACGGAGCACGCGGCGCTGCCGGTGCTGTCGCAGGCGTCGTGTTTCTCGCGTACGGCGGCGGTGCCGGCCGGCGCGGTGACCATTCGCTCGATGGCCGCGCTGTATCCGTTCGACAACACGCTGGAGGCCCGGATCATCACCGGCGCTCAGCTCAAGGACTATCTGGAGTACTCGGCGCGGTATTACGCGCGTACGGCGCCCGGGCAGCCGGTCGATCCGGCGAAGCTGACGAATGCGGAGGGCGTACCGGATTACAACTACGACGCGGTGAGCGGGGTGTCGTACGAGATCGATATCGCCCGGCCGGTGGGGCAGCGCATTTCCCGGCTGACGTTCGGCGGCAAGCCGGTGGCGGACGACGCGCGTTTCGTCCTGGCGGTGAACAACTACCGGGCGAGCGGCGGCGGCAATTTCCCGCATGTCCCGGCGGCGCGCCAGGTGTGGTCGACGTCCGAGGAGATCCGCAATCTCATCATCGGCTGGGTGAAGGAGACGGGTGAGATCGACGGGGCGCGTTTCGCGGAGACGACCTGGAAGCTGACCCGGGAGGGCACCCCGGTGTTCTGACCCGCTCAAGGGCCCGCCCACCCGAAGGGGTTTGTGCAAAGAGGACTGTGGATGCGGCCCGCCCGCCGTGGTCCGGCCGCTCTCACCTGTGCGGCCGGGCCGGGGGCGGGCCGCGGTCATGCCTGGATGCGGGTGATGTGGGTGGTGCCGGCGGGGTGCTGTGCGGCGGGCCGGCCGCTCGGACCGGCCGGGATCGGGCGCAGTCCGAAGGTGGTGAAGGCGGTGCGGGTGGGCAGGGAGTAGGCGGTGGTGCCGAGGAGGGAGTTGAGGATGACGGCGCTGCGCCAGGCGGCGAGTCCCAGGTCGGGCGAGCCGACGCCGTGGGTGTGGCGTTCGGCGTTCTGGACGTAGACGGAGCCGGTGACGCTGGGGTCCAGCACCAGGCGGTGGTCCTCCTCGACGCGGGGGCGTTCGCAGGAGTCGCGGCGCATGTAGGGGTCCAGGGCTGCGGTCAGGGTGTCCAGGCTGCGTTCCCGGTAGCCGGTGGCCAGGACGACGGCGTCGGTGATCATCCGGCTGCGGGCGGCCTGGTGGGGGTGCTCGATGTGCAGTTCGACCTTGGTGGTGCCGACCCGGCCCGCGGTGCGGACGATGACGCCGGGGGTCAGTACGGCGTCGGGCCAGCCGCCGTCCAGGGTGCGGCGGTAGAGCTCGTCGTGGATGGCGGCGATGGTCCCCTGGTCGACGCCTTTGTAGAGCTGCCACTGCCCGGGGAGGAGCTCGTTGCGTACGGATTCGGGGAGGCTGTGGAAGTAGTGGGTGTAGTCGGGGGTGAAGTGCTCCAGGCCGAGCTTTGAGTACTCCATGGGCGCGATCGCCTTGGTACGGGTGAGCCAGTGGATCCGCTCCCGGCCGGCCGGGCGGGAGCGCAGCAGGTCGAGGAAGACCTCCGCGCCGGACTGCCCGGAGCCGACGACGGTGACGTGCTCGGCGGCCAGCAGGCGTTCGCGGTGCTGGAGGTAGTCGGCGGAGTGGATGACCGGGACGGCGGGCGCGGCGGCCAGGGGCCGTAGCGGCTCGGGGACGTAAGGGGTGGTGCCCACGCCCAGGACCAGGTTGCGGGCGTAGGCGCGCCCCAGGGCTTCGGCTTCGCCGTCGCGGTCGAGCTGGGTGAAGTCGACCTCGAAGACCGTGCGCTCGGGGTTCCAGCGTACGGAGTCGACCTGGTGGCCGAAGTGCAGGCCGGCGAGGTTCTCGCTGACCCAGCGGCAGTACGCGTCGTACTCGGCGCGGTGGATGTGGAAGCGTTCGGCGAAGTAGAAGGGGAAGAGCCGCTCGCGGTGCTTGAGGTAGTTCAGGAAGGTCCAGGGGCTGGCGGGGTCGGCGAGGGTCACCAGGTCGGCGAGGAAGGGCACTTGGAGGGTGGTGCCCTCGATGAGGAGACCGGGGTGCCAGTGGAAGGCGGCGCGCTGCTCGTAGAAGGCGGTCCGCAGTTGGGTGAGGGGCTGGGCGAGGGCGGCCAGGGAGAGGTTGAAGGGGCCGATGCCGATGCCCGCCAGGTCCAGCGGCTCGTCGGGGGCGGGGGCGGAGGCGGGCGCCGCGGCCGGAGCGGTCCGGGGGGCGGGCATGTGGAGTTTGACCGCGTCGGAGCGGGTGGTGTTCTTGGGCTGGGGGATGCCGTGGGGCTGGGGAGTGCCGTGGGGCTGGGGAGTGCCGTGGGGCTGGGGGGTGGCGCTGCTCATCGAGGGAGGTTGCCTTCCACGAGTTTCAGAAGCGATCGGAGGTCACCGGGCTGGGTGTACGGGTTGAGGAGGGTGGCTTTGAGCCACAGGCCGGTGGGGGTGGCGGCGCGCCCCAGGACGGCATGGCCGCCGTACAGGAGACGCCGGCGGACGGCGGCGACGGTGGAGTCGCCGACGCCGTTTGATCGGTTGGGGCGGAAGAGGACGGTGCTGATCGTGGGGCGGGAGTGCAGTTCGTAGGAGGGATGCGCCTCGATGAGGTCGGCGAGGGTGTGGGCGGCGGCTATGGTGCGGTCCATGAGGTCGGCGAGACCGCGGCGGCCGAGGGCCTTGAGGGTGACGGCGACCTTGAGGATGTCGGGGCGCCGGCTCGTACGCAGTGAGCGGCCCAGCAGGTCGGGGAGGCCGGCCTCGGTGTCGTCGTCGGCGTTGAGGTAATCCGCGCGGTGGCTCAGCGCCGCCAGTGCGGCGCCGTCGGGTCTGCCGTCGGGAACCGCCAGCAGTCCTGCGGCGACCGGCTGCCAGCCGAGTTTGTGCAGGTCCAGGCCGACGGTGTGGGCCCGCTCCAGCCCGCGTAGTTTGCCTCTGTGCCGGTCGCTGAAAAGCAATGGCCCCCCGTAGGCGGCGTCGACGTGGAAGCGGGCGCCGTGTTCCTCGGCGACGTCGGCGAGGGCCTGCAGCGGGTCGATGACGCCGCGGTCGGTGGTGCCGGCGGTGGCCACGACCAGACGGAGCCGAGGGGGCCCACTGTCGCCGGCGCGGCCGGCGAGGGCGGCGTGGAGGGCACGGGGGTCCAGGACGCCGTCCGGGGTGGGCAGGGTGACCGGCTCCGGCAGGCCGAGGAGCCAGGCGGCGCGGTGGATGCTGTGGTGGGCGTTGGCGCCGCAGACGATCTGGAGGGGGGCGGCGTCGTGACGCGGCGGTGCTGTCGCGGTGCGCGGTGCTGTCGCGGTGCGCGGTGCTGTCGCGGCGCTCCCGGGGGTGGTGGACGCGGGCGTGCTCGCGGGCCAGGAGGAGGGCGAGCTGGTTGGACTCGGTGCCGCCGGTGGTGACCAGCGCGTCGGCGTCGGGCCGTTGCGGGTAGATCTGCGCGGCGAGTTCACGGGTGGTGAGGGCTTCGAGCGCCGAGGCGGCAGGGGCCTGGTCCCAGGAGTCCATCGAGGGATTGAGGGCACCGGCCGCCAGGTCCGCGGCGGTGGCCAGGGCCAGGGGCGGGCAGTGCAGGTGGGCGGCGCAGTGGGGGTCCGCGGGGTCGGCGGCGCCGGCGGCGAGGGCGGTGACCAGCGTACGCAGTGCCGCGTGTGGTCCGGTGCCGGTCTCTTGCAGTACGGGCGCGCAGGCCGCCCGTACCGCTTCGGTCACGGCGCCGGGGCCGCCGGCCGGCAGAGGCCGTCCGCCCCGGTGCGCGGCGCCGGCGGTGAGCGCGTCCAGCACGGTGTCAACCAGTGGCCGCAGCGCACGCGCCCCCTGCACGCCGCCGGCGAGGGCGGGGGCGCCCTCGCCGCTGGGGTCGGTGGGGGGCGCAGGCATGGGTGTGCCCTTCTTGTACGGACGTCGGGACGATGGGCCGCCCTGAAGCTACTGGCGGTGAGCGCGCGATATCCAATGGGTGACGGATAGACCACCCGTACGTGGTACGTTTTCCGCTCGTTTCCGTCCGTGACGGTGCGGCGGTTTTCGCCTGTGGCGGTGGTGGCGCTTGTGGGCGGCGGTTCGTTGTGGGTGGTTGCTGTGTGTGGCGCGATGCCTGCGGCGCTTCCTTGTCGGTCATGTGCGGGTTGTTTGGTCTTGGGCCCGGTGCGGTCGGTGGGTGGGGTGGGGCGCGGTCGCACCGGGGCCACTCCTCGGGCCGTGTGCGTGTCGGGTACGCCGTGAAAGGAAGCGTGCGTCTTGCACACGGCCCTGCGGGGAGTCCCCGATACGCCCACGCCCGGCCGTCCCCGAGCCGCCGGCCAGTCCTTTCCAACCGGCCCCAAGACCCGGCCCATACGGCCGCTGTTGCGTGCCCCCTCCGGGGCACGACCTCCCCGTACGCCCGCCCTGTGCTTTTTGCCACCAGGAGCCGCCCCGGGTACCGACCCGCACGGCGGGTCACCTACCAACCCTCCCCCAAGGGGTGGGCGCGCTACGGACGGGAGGGGGCGGGCCGGAGGGGGTGTATGCCAAAGCTTTGCTTCCAAAGGCTTATGTAAGAGCAAAGGCGGAGCGCAGCGGAGCGTAAAGCGAAGCAGTTTTGGCATGCACCCCCGCAGGCCCGACCCCGCCACCCACCACCCAGCAAGCGCAAAGCGCCCACCCCACCAAACCCTCCCGCCGAAGGCGAAACCCGCACCCCGCACCGGGGGAAGGGGGGAAGACCGCCGCCGGGGTAACCCCACGGCGAACGGTCACCCCGAATCGGCTGCCCGCAAGGGACCAACCGCTCGGCGAAGGTCCGCGAGTTGATCCATCAGCTTGCGGCGGAGGGCGGGAATCGGTTGCGCCTCGCGAAGGCACGCCTCGGCGAGGTGGATGGTCGACGGCTCCACGAAGGGGGCCGGAAAGGCGTAACGACCCACCGCTTCGGCGAGGGCGGGGCCGCGGCGGGCGGCGAGGGCGACCGCGGCGGGGAAGTAGCGGGCGACGTAGGGGCGCAGGAGGTCGAGTTGTTCGGGGGCCCAGAAGCCGGTGGCGGTGGCGGTGAAGAGGTAGTTGGACAGGGCGGCGCGGTCGTCGGTGGTGAACATGGCGTCCCAGGCGGCGGCCTTCGCGGCGGGGTCGGGCAGGGCCGCGCGGCAGCGGGCGGCGCCTTCCTGGCCGGTGGCGCTGGGGTCGCGGGCGAGTTCCGCGTCGATCGCTTGGGGGGTGGTGGCGCCCAGGACGGCCAGGCGGCCGAGGATGCGCCAGCGGAGTTCGGGGTCCAGGAGGGGGCCGCCGGGGACGCTGCCGCCGTCGAGCCAGTCCTGGATGCCTTCGGGGGTGGTGGCGCTGTCGATGAAGCTGCGTACGGCGGTCAGGCGCAGGCCGTGGCCGTCGCCGTTTTCGGAGCCTTCGGTGCGGCGCAGGATGTCGCGGCAGATGGCGGTGATGGTGGCCAGGGCGGCGGGGCGGTCGGTGGTGGGGAGGTAGCGGTCGGCGATCTGGGTGCGGGCGAAGGTCAGTACGCCGGAGACGATGGCGGTGTCGGTCTCGTGGGGGAGGTGGGTGCGGGCGGCGTCCAGGTAGGCGGTGCCGGGGAGTTCGCCGTCGCGGACCATGTCGCGGGCGGCGTTCCATACGACGGCGCGGTTGAGGGGGGTGGGGAGGCCGGAGAGGGAGTTCTGGACGGTTTCCCAGGATGTGGGGTCCAGGCGGACCTTGGCGTAGGTGAGGTCGCCGTCGTTGAGGAGGACGAGGTCGGGGCGGCGGCCGGGGGTGGTGGGGTCGTTGTGGCCGGGGAGGTCCCAGGGGAGGCTGTCGCGGGGGACGAGACGGCCGGGGGTGGTGGGGTCGTGGTCGTAGAGGCCGACGGTGAGGTGGTGGGGGCGGGTGCCGTCCTGGTCGATGTGCAGGGTCCAGGCGCCGTCGTGGGTGGTGGTGACGGTGGGGGTGAGGGTGTCGACTCCGGTGGTGCGCAGCCAGGTCTGGGCCCAGGCGTGGACGTCGCGGTCGGTGGCGCGGGCGAGGGAGTCGATGAAGTCGGCGAGGGTGGCGTTGCCGAAGCGGTGGCGGGCGAAGTGGTTGTTGATGCCGGCCAGGAAGTCCTTTTCGCCCATCCAGGCGACGAGTTGGCGTAGTGCGGAGGCGCCCTTGGCGTAGGAGATGCCGTCGAAGTTGAGCATCGCGGAGGCGGTGTCGGGGACGTCTTGGGGGGCGGGGGCGACGGGGTGGGTGGAGGGGCGCTGGTCGGCGTCGTAGCCCCAGCCCTTGGTGGCGACGGCGAATTCGGTCCAGGTGTCGGTGAAGCGGGTGGATTCGGCCAGGACCTGGTAGCCCATGTATTCGGCGAAGGATTCGTTGAGCCAGATGTCGTCCCACCACTGGAGGGTGACGAGGTCGCCGAACCACATGTGGGCCATCTCGTGGGCGATGACCATGCCGCGGTTCTGGCGTTCGGTGTCGGTGACGGCGGAGCGGTAGACGAATTCGTCGCGGAAGGTGACCAGGCCGGGGTTTTCCATGGCGCCGGCGTTGAATTCGGGGACGAATGCCTGGTCGTAGGAGTCGAAGGGGTAGGGCTCGTCGAAGATCTCGTGGTAGCGGTCGTAGCAGCGCCGGGTGATGTCGAGGATTTCTTCGGCGTCGGCGTCCAGGTGGGGGGCCAGGGAGCGGCGGCAGTGGATGCCGAAGGGCAGGCCGGCGTGTTCGGTGCGTACGGAGTGCCAGGGGCCGGCGGCGACGGCGACGAGGTAGGTGCTGATGCGGGGGGTGGCGGCGAGCTGCCAGTGGCCTTCGCCGGTGCGGGTGGCGATGCCGTTGCCGAGGACGGTCCATTGGGGCGGGGCGGTGACGGTCAGCTCGAAGACGGCTTTGAGGTCGGGCTGGTCGAAGGCGGCGAAGACGCGCTGGACGTCTTCCATGAAGAGCTGGGTGTAGGTGTAGGTCTCGCCGTCGGCGGGGTCGGTGAAGCGGTGCATGCCTTCGCCGGTGCGGGAGTAGCGCATGGTGGCTTCGATGCGCAGTTCGTGGGTGCCTTCGGTGAGGCCGGTGAGGGGGAGGTGGTTCTCGTCGAGGGAGGCGGGATCCAGGGGCCGGCCGTCGAGGGTGGCGGAGTGGAGTGCGGCGGGCCGGATCTCGACGAAGGTGTCGCCTGCGGCGCGGGCCCGGAAGTGGATGACGGTGCTGGAGGCGAACTGCTCGTCGCCGTGGGTGAGATCGAGGTGGATCTCGTAACGCTGGACGTCGATGAGTCGGGCTCGGGTCTGCGCCTCGTCGCGCTGCAGTGCGGGCATGGGTTCATGCTGCCGTATGGCACTGACAGTGCGCACGCGAGAATGGCGCGGTCCTGGTCCCGGTGCCGGCCGTGGCCGGTCGGCCTGTTAGCGTCCCTGGCGTGAGCAGGACAGACACCTCCCCCGCGGCCACCCGTCGCAAGCTGCCCGGGTCGCCCGTCAAGAAGCCGAGCTGGGATGCCTGGACCGCCGGGAAGTCGGTGGGCGTGGTCCTGCTGTTGCTGCCGGTTCTGGCCGTGGTGGGCACCGCGGCGCAGGTCCTCGAACTGCTCTATTACCTGGTGTTGTGCCTGTTTTACGTGGTCGGCAGCCCGTACTGGGCCACGCGCGCCCTGTGGCGTGCCCTGCGTCCGGTCCGTACCCCGCTGCACGCCGAGCGGCGGGCCGAGGCGCGCAAGGCGATACGGGAGACGTTCCGGGGCTGCGGCTGTGTGCTGGTGGGCCTGGCTGTTCTGGCGGCGGTCCTGGTGGGGTTCGTTCTGCTGATCAATCACGTGAACCCGTGATGCCGGTGAGCTGTGCGGGCGTACGTATGCTGCGGCCATCACGTTGAGGTGAGGGCCCAGGAACGGGACGCGAGGGCGGGCACATGCGGATCGGGGAATTGTCGGAGCGGACGGGAACGTCGCGGCGGCTGCTGCGGTATTACGAGGAGCAGGGGCTGATCGTCGTGGGCCGCTGCGCGAACGGCTACCGCGTGTACGACGAGTCCCTGGTGGACCGGGTCCTGCAGATCAGGGGCCTGCTCGACGCCGGGCTGCCGACCAGGATCATCAAGCAGATCCTGCCGTGTCTCGATGAGCCGCGGTCGATCCATTTCCCCGACGCGACACCGGAGATGCTGGCCACGCTGGAGCGGGAGCACGACCGTATCGCCGCGCGCGTCGAGAGCCTGATCCGCGACAGGGACGCGATCGCCGCCTACTTGGACGCGGTGCGTGACGGTGGGCGGCGGGATTCCGCGGGTGCGCCGGTGGCCTCGGAGGCCGCCTGACGCACGGCTGGTTCACGGGATGCGGCGTACCTCGAAGGAGTCCAGGACGCATTCCGCCTTGCCGTCGTCGCCGGTCTTGCGCAGGCCCACCCATGCCTCGCCGGTCGCCGGGGCCGTGAAGACGTACGTGTGGGTGGTCGGCGTGGTGGCGACGGGCAGCGGCGTACGGGTCAGTTCGCGCGGCAGCGGCTCGTCGACGGCCGTGATCCAGGCGTACTGGCCGGCCTTCTCGTTCTCGTACCGGAAGGTGACCCGGTAGCGGTGTCCGGCGGTGAAGCGGACGGTGTGCGGCACGGTCCGGTAAACCAGGCCCCGGTTCTCGCCGCGTGACTTCAGTGACTGGCCGCCGCCGGGCCCGCGCGGCTCGTCGATCACGTCGTCGACGGCCTTGCCGTTCCAGCCGCGCTGGGTGAAGGGGGCGTGTTTCTGGGCGATGTGGGTCCTCGGATCGGTGACGCCGCCCGCGTCGCCCTTGACGAAGACGCCCCATCCCTGGGGGACGTGTTCGAAGTCCTCCAGGACGAGCGCGTCGCCGGGGTCGGTACGGGGGGCCGCGACGACCCGTACGTTGTCGAAGCGGACCCGGGCCCGGCCCGCGGCGGCTTTGAGGGTGAGGGTGATGGGGCCGCCGCCTTCCGGGACGGTGAAGTGGGTGAACATCCGCTGGAAACGGGTGCCGTGTTTGCGGTCGGCGGCGACGTGGTTGACCGCGGTGGAGGTATCGGTCCAGTTGGCGGCGGTGATGCCGTCGTGCGTACGGACCTCCAGCGATGCCCGGCGCCGCTCCTCCGCGCTCCTGCCGACCTCCACCTGGACCGAGGCCGCGTACGGGCCGGGGGCCAGGCGGGTCAGGCGCTGGGTGACGGCGGTCGCGCCGCCCGCGCCGATCACCAGTTCGTAGTCACCCAGCGCGTTGCGTTCGACCTGGGCGGCCGTTTCCGGTCGTGCGGGGGCGAAGGGGTGGTCATCCGTGTCCGCAGCGGTTCCCGTGGCGCCGACCTGCCAGGCGGCCAGGGTCCCGGAGTGGAAGCCGGGGTCGGCCAGGGGTGTGCCCTCGCCCCAGCCCGGATCGCCCTGGGCGGGAGCCGGGTGCCGGTGGAGCACGTACGGCCGGCCCGCCTCGGCCGTGACGGTGATCTTGCCGCCGCGGACCGGCAGCCGTCGCTCCCCGGCCCGTCCCTGGTCGGTGAGCCGGTAGGCGTACACGGCTCTGGTCCCGGCCCAGCCGCGGGGCAGGGTCCATGTGGTGGTGCCGCCGCCGGGGTTGTAGTGGTAGAGCTTGTCCGGGTCGGTGGCGCGGCGCGGCTCCCAGGGCAGCAGGTACGTTCCGTCGTCGTAGACCAGGCGTCCGTCGGTGGTGATGCGGCGGGTGCCGTCCGCGTCCGAGACGACGGTCCGCGTCGGCCCCTCGAAGGTGATCTCGTGCTCGTTCCAGGTCCGGATCGGGTACGCCTGGAGGTATTTGGCGGGCAGCGCGTCGTTCCAGACGATCGCATAGAACGCGTTCCAGTCGGTTTTGCCGACCCAGCCCTCGAAGTTTCCCATCCGGGCCGCGCCCAGCAGCGTGGGCCATTTGTTCGCGAAGACGTCCTTTTGATGGTTGCGTACGAAGCGGATCAGCCGGGAATTGATGCCGCGCGACCCGTCCCCGCCGTAGTCCGTCTCGTTCGCCCAGTGCGCCCACAGGGCGGAGCGCTCCAGTCCGTGGCCCCATTCGGTGGTGATCTGCCAGCCCATGTCACGCAGATGGCGCTGGAGGCGGTCGGAATTCCAGCCGGATTCGCGGAAGACGTCGATGTAGAGCATGTTCAGCGCGGGATCGGTCTCCTCGCGCAGTTGCCAAAAGCGCCGGACGATGTCGCCGGAGACCAGGTCACGGCGGGGGTCGATGCGGTAGGACTGGTCCAGCCAGTCCCACTGCTCGTCGTTCTTGTCGACCAGCGTCTCGGAGAAGGCGTGGGCGACGGGATAGGACTCGGTGGTGTTGACGTGTACGGCGAAGTCGCTGTTCCATTTCTTTCCGGCGCGCAGCAGGGTGTTCAGGTCGGCCAGTCCGCCGGCCCGCTCGTTGTAATGGCCGCCGTAATCGGGATGCGCGGAATCGTGCCCCTCGGATTGATACCCCTTCAGCAGGGTGAACTGCCGCAGCCCGTCCGTCGCCAGCGCGATCCGCTTGACATCGTCCAGTGTGGCGAGGAACGGATTGGTGGCCTGGCTGGCGAAATTGAACGGGATGTGGGCGACGACCCGCAGGTGCTGCTCGTCGGCGCCCGGCGGATCGACCATGATGTCGCGCAGCGCGATCGCCGCGTCCTGCCAGTCGGCCGTCCCGTCACCGTTGCGGTCCCCGGTGATGATCACCGTCGCGTACGGCAGCGGCTCGGTGGCGTCCACCGGCGCGGTGGCCGCGCGGTGCGTCCACTGCCCGGGGGCCAGTTGCGCGACGACGTGGCTCCCGTGTCCGAGCGTACGCCGCCACAGCCGCCCGTTCTCCCAGGCCGTGCCGGGTGCGGGCCGGTCCTGGACGGTGTTGGTCTCGATGGCGCCCGCCAGTTCGCCGGTGGCGACCACGGCGTACGCGCACCCGATGGGCGCGGCGTCCACAGGGGTGTCCGCGGTGACCTCGATCAGGGTGTCACCGTTCCTGGACTTGTCGAGGTCGATCCGGGCGGCCAGCAGGGTGGCGGCGGGCTGGTCGCTGCGTACGCCCAGCAGGGCGAGCCCGGGAATCTGCAGGGTGCCCACGCGCAGCGCGGGGGTGTCGGTGATCCGGGTGACCCGCCAGTCCACGCGCCATCCGGTGACCGCGATCTCCACGCCGATCTCGGTACCGCCGTCGAAGGCGAGGGTGTAGGAGATCCGGGCCGCTCGCGGGTCGGTCTGGGAGGTGACCTTCGGGGTGTGGGCGGTCCCGTCGATGAGGACCTCGGTGACCGTCTGGTGGCAGCCGTGGAGGAGCGCGCCGCTGCCCCGGCCGGTGTAGGAGATGACGCTCGGGAAGGCGGCCTCGACGCGGACCGCCAGTTCGGCCGAGGTCAGGGTGACCGTGCCGCCGTGGGGAGTGCCGTCGTGCCCGCCGTGCGCCATGGCCCGGGTGGTCGCGGTTCGGGCCGTCGCGGCCCGGGCGGTGGTGGCTCCGGCGCCGTACGCGAGTGCCTGGGCCGGGCCGGCGAGCGCGGTGGCGGCGAGCAGCGTGCGGCGGCTGGGGCCGCGCCGGGTGTCCGTCGGTTCGTTCACGCGCGCCGTCTCCTTCGCGCCCGGTCCCCGGGCGACGGGGGCAGGCGCTGTTCAGTGAGCTTCGCGGGGATCACGGCCTCGGGGCATCGGGCCCGCCGCGGTCGCGGGAGGGCAGCGGCCCGGTGCCGGGGTCGGGGCCCGGCGCCGGGCCGTGCTGGTGGTGCGGTTGGTGCGCATAGTGTGCGTGGTGCGTATGGCTGCTTCAGTGATGTTTCTGCTGGGGGTACGGGCCGGGCCGTACGCGGCGTGCGCCGCCCGGCCCGGCCACTTGGCCCCTCAGCCCCTCGAGTCCCTCAGCCCCCGAGGCGGGAGGCAGCGGCCTTGATGTCCGCCGCGAACGTGCTCACCTCGGTGTAGACGCCGGGCTTCCCGGGGCGGGCGCAGCCCTCGCCCCAGCTCACGATGCCGACCTGGATCCACTGACCGCCGTCGTCCTTGCGGAACATCGGGCCGCCGGAGTCGCCCTGGCAGGTGTCGACGCCGCCGGTGCTCATCTTGCCGGCGCAGATCTCCTCGCCGGGGGTCAGATCGTCGCCGTACGCCCGCAGGCAGGTGGCGTCGTCGACGAAGGGCACCTTGGCCTTGAGCAGGTAGCGCTGCTGGCTGCCGCCTTCCCTGGCGGCGCCCCAGCCCGCGATGTCGAAGGTGCCGTTGTTGTACTGGGCGCTCTGGGCGATCTTCAGCGTCGGCAGTTTGACGGGCTTGGCGAGCTTGATCAGCGCCCAGTCCTTGCCCTTGCCGTTGTAGCCGGGGGCCTGGAGGACCTCGGTCGACCTGACCTTGACCGCCTTGGGGTTCTGGAGGTCCACGACTCCGGCGGTGGCGGTTATGGAGGTGTTGGGGCCGCTGCCGTCGACGCAGTGGGCGGCGGTCAGCACGATGGTGCTGCTGTAGAGAGCTCCGCCGCAGCCCATGGACAGGCGGACCATGAAGGGGAATTCGCCCTGGGCGGCCCGGGTGCCGCCGACGACCGAGGGGCCGGGGCTGCTGCTGGTTCCTGGTTCGGCGGCCGGTGCCGCGCCGGCTGACAGGGGCTGGAGGCTCAGGGCCGCCAGAGTGACGGCGCCGACCGCCGTGGCTCTCTTCAGGTGCTTGAGGTAGCTCTTCAACGGGCTTCCTTTCGCGGGGGGTTTCGCTTGGAGATGACGGGCTCATGCCAAGCGCGTATCCCGGAGGCACCCCTCGGTGGAAGGCCGTCGGCAGACGGCAGCACGCCGCGAGGCGTCCGGACCCACTGGGTAGGAGCCCGCAAAGCGCCCTTGGATTATGTGAGGGGCGGATCAGCGTGACAAGGGTGTACGTACGGCCAACTTCCGTAATTCCACGGCTCGGTGCGCCCCGTACCGGATGATCCCGCCCGCCCGTACAGTGGTCGGGTGACAGCGGGCGGGCCGGGCGGACCCGGCAGTGAGATCGTGCACGGATTCCCTCACCTGGAGACCGTGCGCTCGGCCGTCACCGCCCTGTTCAAGCGGCTGTCCTACGACACGGTGGCCACCTTCCCCGCCAGCGTGCTGCCCGCCGAGGTCGCCTTCGGCGACGAGGAGGACCTGCATCTGGGCGTGCAGCGGGTGGCCCGCGCGATGGTCCGGCACCTGCGGCTGCCGGACGCCCGTATGATCGTCGCCTTCCGCGACATGCGGCACGCGGCCAACGTCGAACTCGCCGCCGGACCCGAGTACTTCATCGAGCTCAACGCGCGCTTCAAGAACCACCGCAAGGACATCGGCGCCGCCCTCGCCCATGAGGTCATGCACGTCTACCTGCACCGCCTGGAGCTGTCCTTCCCCGGCACCCGCGACAACGAGATCCTCACCGACACCGCCACCACCTATCTGGGTGCGGGCTGGCTGCTCCTTGACGCCTACCGGGAGAACGGCCCGTTCTCCCAGAAGCTCGGCTACCTCACACCGGAGGAGTTCGGCTACGTCCTGGCCAAGCGGGCGCTGTTCTTCGGCGAGGACCCCGCGCCGTGGTTCACCAGCCCGCAGGCGTACGATGCCTACCGGGCGGGCCTGGCCCGGGCCCGCCGGGACGAGCAGCAGCCGCCGCTGGCCGCCGCGGGCTGGGCCGGCCGCCGCCGCTACGCCAGGGACCGGCGGGCGGCGCTCAGCCCCCGCCGCGATCCGCTCGCCGCCCCCGCCACGCCGGACGACGGCTACGCCTTCGAGGGCCGCGCGCCGCTGCGGGTGTCCTTCCCATGCCCGACCTGCCACCAGCGCATCCGCGTGCCGGTACGCGGCCGGCTGCGGGCCCGCTGCGGCCTGTGCCGCACCGTATTGGACTGTGACACCTGACGGCGCCGCGCGAGAGGCGTTCCGGTGCGCATCTAACGCATCGAGGTGTGCGGCGGAGGCGAGGGTGAAGCGCGTACGCGTCGGGGCGTGCTCAGATCCATCCGTGCAGCGACTCCATGAACGCCTCGAAGTCGTCACGGTGGATGGTGTGTCCGGCTCCCTGGACCGTACGGACCTCGAAGCCCCGGTCGGCCAGCGCCTTCACGGCTTCCGCATCGAAGAGGAATCCCTCGCCCGCCACCTGCACGAGGGAGGGTACGACCGGCTTCGCGGGGGTACGGTCCTTGAGTTGGTCACCGGACAGCGCGTACGCGGTCTCTACATCCCACAGGTCGACGGTCTCCAGTTCGAGGTCCACGTCGACGTCGTCCCAGCGCGGGTTGAACGTCTTGATCACCTGCCGGGTCACCCGCTTGAGCTGGGCGAACATCGCGGGGTCCACGGGCCGTTGGCGATTGCCCAGCGTCCACGCCGGGTCGTAGTACACCGCCCGCGCGGGCCGCAGCCGCTCCACCGCCAAGGACAGCGCCATGCCGCCCAGTGAGTGCCCTATCGCCACCTCCACACCTTGGGGCAGGGTGTCTATGAGGTCGTCGGCGAAGATCTGGTCGCCGTACTCCCCCCGCGGGCTGCGGCCGTGGCCCCGTAGGTCGACGGCTATCACGCGATAGCCCCGCTCGGCGAGTGCCGGGCCGACCCGCCACCAGGTGCGGTGGTCCGACATGATGCCGTGGATCAGCACCGCGATCCGGTCGCCGGTCCCCCATTCGTGGGTGTGCAACTGCAAGGTGGTGCCTTTCTGTGGCCCTTCCGCGACATCGGTCCCAGGTCGCCTCAGGTCACTTTATGCGCTCGCTCCACCGCGTCGGCCAGGCGTTCGAGGAGTGGGGCGTAGCCCGCGTAGCTGTACTGGGCCTCGTTGTTCCAGGCGACGACCTGTCCGGCTTTGACCGCCGGGAGTCGGCTCCAGGTGGGTTTGCTCCTGGCCAGTTCGTCCATCGGCACGTTGTTGGGGCGCTGGTCGAGGAAGATCACATCGGCGTCGTAGAGGTCGGCGTTCTCCCAGCTCCGGTTCTCCCAGAACCCGTCACGGCCGGGCTTGCGCGGCACGACGAACTCCACCCCCAGCTCGCTGTAGTAACGGACGTCGGCGAAGGAGGTGGGCACGCCGGCGGAGATCGTGTCCGGCTGTGCCGCGACCGCCAGGACCTTCAGTCCCTTCTTGGCCCCGGCCGCCGCGCGCAGCCGCCGCGCCGCCCGTTCGAAGCGGGCCTTGGCGCCGGTGACCCGTTCGTCCTTGAGGTCGGCCCCCAAGGACGCGGCGAGCGCCGCGTAGCGCTCGATGGCCGTCAGCAGTGAGGTGCGGGCGGTGGTGATGCCGACGCTGGGCGCCAGCCCCAGGATCTTCTCCGCGCCTTCCTGCGGCACCATCCACAAAAGGGGCGGCTGGTTCATGTTGCTGACCAGCAACTCGGGGCGCAGTGCGGCGTACTTCTCGATGCTGAAGTCGCTGTGGTTGCTGCCGACGGCCGTCAGCCCGCCGAGGTCGAGGGTGCCGGCCTGCGGCGTCGGCCTGCCGTTGGGGTAGGTGGCGGGCCCGAAGTAGCCGGTGCATCCGACGCCGAAGTCGTGCAGCGCGGCCACGGAGGCGATGTAACCGACGATGCGTCTGGGGCGTACGCCGGCCGTGACCTTCTTGCCGCGGTCGTCCCGGAAACTCCAGCTTCCGGCCGCCGCTCCGGAGGAGCCGTCCGTACCTGGGCCGCCACCGTTTCCGCACGCCGTCAGCAGCGCTCCCGCTCCCAGTGCGCCGCCTGCGGCCAGCACGCTCCGGCGGGCCGGGCCACTGCCGGCGGCCCCGTCGCGCTGCCGTAAGGTCCCGCTGTCCGCCGCGCGGCGGGGAACGGTCACGGTTGCGGTCATGGTGCCTCGCTCTCTTAGGACAGATCCTTCGGGACAGATCTGATCGGCCGCGCCCGGCGGCGGGACATCGCGCTGCGCTCGCCCCTTCCCGCACATCAGGCAAGGTGAGGCTAACCTAAGTTGAGGCGGGTTGGGGGGCGGTCGGCACTGTGATCCGTACGACGCGCCGGACGGGTAAGGAGCGCCACTTCCCCTGTCCGTCCCCTGACACGTCAGGTGCGCCACTTCCGCTGTCCGCCCCTGACGCCTCACAGCCAGTCGGTCTCCGGCGTGGCCGCCGCCAGCAGCTCGCGGGCGCCCCGCAGGATCGGTTCGCCGTGCGGGACGCAGACCGTCTCCACCCCCGCCTCGGCGACCAGGCGGGCCAGGCGGCGGAAGGAGGCGATGGCTTGCGTCCGGTCGACGTTGAAGGGTCCTAGGACGACACGGTCCCCGGCCCTGGCGATGAGGTCGCCGGGGAAGAGGACCTTGCCGGCCGGCAGATGGAGGGCGATGCCTCCCGGTGTGTGGCCCGGGACGTGCAGGACGTGGACGGGCTCGGTCCAGCCGTCGAGCGTGTCACCGTCGCGCAGCGCCGTGTCCACGGCCGTGTGCCGCAGCGGCGGCATGCCGGCGCCCGCCAGGCCCGCCAGGATGCGGGCGTGCAGGGGGCCTTCCGCCGCAGTGTGCACCGGCGGCGGTTCGGGGGCCGTCCCCTGGATGTACGGGGCGTCCGGCGCGCCCGCCAGGACCTGTGCGCCGGTGGCCGCCACGAGGTCGGCGGCCGACCCCATGTGGTCGATGTGGGAGTGGGTCAGCACGATCTGCCGCAGCTCGCCCGGCTGTCCGCCCAGGCGCTTGAGCGCATCGAGGATCGCCTGGGCCGATCCGGGGACACCGGCGTCGACCACGGCGAAGCCGCCGTCGGCGAGGCGGGCGAGGTAGACGTGGCCGACGGGGAAGGGGAGGTGCCAGATGGAGTCGGTGATCTGTGCGGGTCCGTTCATGTCCCGGACGCTAGCCGCCGATCACTCGTCGGCCACCACCTGTGCGCTGCGGGCGAATTGAGCGGACGGCGAAAGTGGGGCCGACGGATTGAAAGGCACGAAGGGCCCACGACGGTACGGCTCAGGAGCCGCCGGTCACCGGTCACCGGTCGTCAGGCACCGGTCGCCGGTCACCGGTCGCCGGGACATCGGGTCGCGCCGGTCGGCGTCCTCCGCACAAGCCACCGCTCTCCGGGACGACTTCGGGTGCGCTGACCCGCATATCAAGAAGCCGGAGCCGCTCCCCTTCCCGATGTGCCGGCGGGAGCGGCGGCCAGGCGCAGGGCCCGGTCGCGGTCACGGGCGTCGAGGGCGTCGACGAGGGCGGCGAGGCGGTCGTACCGGGCACGGAGGACGTGGGTTTCGGGGGTGCTTGCGGATTCGGCGCGTTCGACGGCCGCCAGCAGGCCCTCGTACAGCGAACGCAGCAGTGTGCTGGGGCTGAGGGCGGCGAGGTGGGTGCGCAGCAGCCGGTCGGCGCGGGCGAAGGCGACCGGGTCGGCGGCGCCGGCCGCCTGGTCCAGGGCTGCCACGTGACGTCGCAACTCGGCGATGTCGGCCGGGGACGCGTGCCACAGGGCGTCCTCGACCAGCAGGGGATCCAGGGCGTCGCGGATGCGCAGGGCCTCCTCGGGGTGCCGCTCGTCCAGGGACCGGGCCCAGGCGTCCAGGCGTGCGGCGGGGGGCGGCTGGGCCGCGAAGAGTCCCCCGCCGGGGCCGGGCCGCACGGTGACCAGGCCGCGGGTCTGGAGGAGGCGCAGCGCCTCGTTGAACGTGCCGACGGATACGCCGCACTCGGCGCGCAGTTCCTCCTTGGTGCCCAGGCGGGCGCCCGGCCGGGTGCGGGCGATGCGGTCGGCGATGCGGTCGGCGGCGGTTTCGGCGCGTGAGGGGGAGGTGGGGCGTTCCCAGTCGTCGCGGCGCAGGGCGGGGGGTTCTGCTCCGTCGCGTACGTGATGTGCGTCGTGCCCGCCCGTGCGGTGGTCTGCGGTTCCCACGGTGTCTCCTCGGCGCCCGGCTGAATTGATTATGCCGAATACCCTCGCACCTCTTGACGGCTTTCGTAAACCGCATGCATGATCACCATAATCATCATAGTGATTTAAGGGGGCTTGATGACGGAGCAGGACTTCCGTGAGGCGATGGCCGGGGTCTGCGCCCCGGTGACGATCGTGACGGCGGCCGAGGACGAGATCCCTTACGGGGTCACGGTGAGCGCCTTCGCCTCTCTGTCACTGCGCCCCGCGATGGTGTCGGTGGCGCTGGACCGTTCCTCCGGCGTCCTCGGGCGCATCCTTACGACCGGGCGGTTCGGGGTGAACATGCTGGCCCACGGCCAGGACGAGCTGGCCAGGACCTTCGCCCGCCGGGTGCCCGACCGCTTCGCCGCGTCCAAGGTGCCCTGGCGCTACGACCACGGGCTGCCGCGGCTGACCGGCGCGCCGGGCTGGCTGGTGTGCCGGCTCCGCTCGGCGGTCGAGGGCGGCGACCACCTGCTGCTCCTCGGCGAGGTCGTACACGTCCGTACGGTCCGGGCCGCTCCCCTCGTCTACAGCCACCGCACCTTCGGCACCCACTCCACGTTCGCCCGCTGAGCTTCAGTCAGGAGACCCGTATGACCACCACGCCTTCCCGTCCCGCGCCGTCCGCCGGGCCGGCTGCCCCCTTCTCGGCTTCGGCTTCCAGCCCCGCCCCGGCCCGGGAGGAACTCGTGGCCCGGGCGCAGGCGCTGCAGCCGCTGCTGCGCGAGCACGCCGCCCGGATCGAGGCGGACCGGCGGGTGACCGACGAAGTGATCGACGCGCTGACGCGGGCCGGGCTGTTCAAGCTGACCGTGCCGCGGCGCTTCGGCGGTTACGAGAGCGACGTACGCACCCTGATCGACGTGACGGCCGCACTGGCCGAGGGCGACGGCTCGACGGGCTGGGTGGCCGCCGTCATCAACACGTGCAACTGGCTGGCCGCCCTCTTCCCCGAGCAGGCGCAGGAAGAGGTCTTCGGCGACGACCCCGAGGCGCGGGTCACCGGAGTGTTCAGTCCGACCGCCACCAGCCGCAGGGTCGAGGGCGGCTGGCGGATGACCGGCCGCTGGTACTACAACTCGGGCTCCTCGCATTCCTCGTGGGCCGTCCTCGGCATGCCGATCACCGATGAGAACGGCGAGGTGGCCGATCAGGCGATGGTCCTGGCGCCATGCTCCGAACTGTCGCTGGAGGACACCTGGTTCGTCGCCGGCATGCGCGGCACCGCCAGCAACTGCCTGATCGCCGAGGACGTCTTCGTACCCGAGCACCGGGTGATGTCCGTGCCGGGCGCCATCGAGGGTGACGTTCCCGCCGACCACGGTCCGAGCGGACTGTTCCGCACCGCGTTCGCCCCGTTGCTGGCCGTGGGGCTCGCAGGTCCTCAGCTCGGGCTCGGGCGCGCCGCGCTGAAGCTCGTCACCGAGAAGGCGGCGACCAAACCGATGTCGTACACGTACTACGAGACCCAGGCGGACTCGGTCGGCGTGCAGATACAGGTCGCCGAGGCCGCCATGAAGATCGACACCGCCCATTTGCACGTGCACCGGGCCGCCACCGACCTCGACACGGCCGCGGCGCGGGGCGTGGACCTCGATCTGCTGACCAGGGCACGAGTGCGCGCCGACACCGGGCACGCCATCGAGAACCTCCTGTCGGCCCTCAGCACCCTGGCCGATGTGCACGGCGCCGGAACCTTCGCGGACGCCAACACGCTCCAGCGGATCTGGCGGGATGCGAGCGTGGCGGGCCGGCACGCGGCGTCCAGGCCCGCGGTGGGCATGGAGATCTACGGGAAGGTGCTGCTCGGGGTCGAGGAGCGGATCACCCCGTACGTGTGACCCGCGCCCGGGGCCGCCGGACGGCGGCCCCTTGGCCGGGCGCTCTCCCCCGTCACATCGATGTCGACGTCAACGGCTCTTGTACGCCCCTCCGTTGACGTTCAGCACCTGCCCCGTGACGTGCCGGGCCGCCGGTGAGGCCAAGAACGCCACCGCGCCCGCGACGTCCCGCGGCCGGCCCGCCCGCCCCACGGCGGTAGCCGCCACAAGCCATTCGCGCCGCTCGGCACGGAGCTTGTCCCGGAAGAACTCGGTGTCCGCGATGTAGCCGGGCGAGACGACGTTGGCGGTGATGTCGCGTGGTCCGAGTGCGTCCGCCAGGCCGGCGTTCCATGCGGCGAGTCCGGCCTTGGCCGCACCGTAGGCGCCGGATCCCTGGTCCGCGGCGATCGAGCCGATGTGGACGACCGCGCCGCCGGCCGCGAGCCGGTCCTCCACGGCTGTGGTGGTGAGCGCGGCGGTGAGCAGGTTCGCGTCGAGGTTGGCTTTGAAGCGCCGCGCGTAGGAAGCCAGATCCGTACCGTCGTCGGCGTCGAAGTCGGTGTTGCCGCCGGCGTTGTTGACAAGGACATCGATCCGCGCGGGCAGTTCCGCCAGCAGGCAGGTCAGGGCTGCTGGGTCGGTGTGGTCGCAGACCACGGCGCGGACGCCGGTTTCCTGGGCCGTCCGCTCCAGGGGGGCGCGGCGGCGTCCTGTGATGGTGACGTCCTCTCCCTGCTCGGCGAAGTGCTGTGCGACGGCGCGGCCGATACCGGTGGCGCCGCCGGTGACCAGGATGTTGCGTGCCATAAGGTGGGCTCCGAACTCGTCGTTCAGGTCTAAATTTAGACCTGAACATAACACTGCCGGGAGGGCTCGTGGCAAGGGGCGACATCGAACAGGACGCTGAAGACGGGGCCGGCGCCGGCAGTACGGACGGCTCGCGCCGCTACCCCGTCCAGGAGATCGCCGACGCATGGGAGCGCGAGCGCCCTGGCACGCCCGTCTCCTCCGTCGGCATCGTGACGCCGATCTGGCAGTTGGCCAAGCTCTTGGGGGACGACCGCCGCCGGGTGCTGGCCCGTGCCGGGGTCGACACCGCCACCTTGGACCTGCTGAGCGTGCTGCGCCGGGCCGGGGAGCCTTACACCCTGAGCACTCGCGAGCTCGGGCGGCGCTCGCTGGTGACGGCCGGTGCGGTCTCACAGCGGGTGGCGCGCGCCGAACGAGCAGGTCTGGTCACGCGCCGGCCCGCAGCGGGCCGCTCCCGTACGGTCCTGGTCGCACTGACCGCCGCGGGGCACGAACTGGTCGAGACGACGGTCGACCAGGTGCTGCACCGGGAGGCGGAGCTGATCGGCGGCCTGACGGGTGAGGAGCAGCGTCAGCTCGCCGGGCTGCTGCGGGTGCTGCTGCTGGACGTACAGGAGCGGCTCGGTGACGACCGGATCACACATGTGGGGGAACTTGACTGACCGGGACGGTGACGGCCGGGGCCGGGCCCGCTGTTCGGTCCGCCAGTTCGGTGGGTGAAGTCATGAGACGGCCGGTGACGGGAAGGGCAGCCGGGGCCGGAGTGGGTGGCGGGGCGATGAGCGGGCCGCTGGAGGGCTCCAGGGCCGCGTCACCCAGGCCCAGGTGGCGCCTGAAGGCGACCCGCCCCGCCGCCGTGACGGTCAGGATGCGGGTGGCGCCGGCCTTGACGATCCAGCCCTCCCCCAGGGCGTGCCGGTACAGCGCGGCGCCCACCGCTCCCGAGAGGTGCTGGCGGCGTGCCGTCCAGTCCAGGCAGGTGCGTACGTGCGCACGGTAGGCGTCGGACGGGCCCGCGTCCTGGATGCCGAGGTCGGCGAGCCAGGCCGCGCCGGCGTGGGTCAGGACCAGGCCGTACTCGTCGGCCAGCAGGGCCCGTTCGGTCATGGCCCGGGCGATGCCGACGCCCAGCGCTCCGGCGATGTGGTCGTAGCAGGTGCGGGCGTGGTGCAGCGCCCGGCGGTGGTTGGCCTCGGCCAAAGAGCGGATGGGAACCGGGCGGTAGGGGGCCAGGCCCGCGAGGTTTTCCAGGGCCTCCGCGGTGTCCGGCCCGGCCAGGCGAACATAGCGCCGCCGCCCCTGGCGCTCCTCGGTGAGCAGTCCGGAGGAGACCAGGAGGTTGAGGTGTTCGGTGGTGGTGGAGGGCGCGACCGCGGCGTATTCGGCGAGTTCGCCTGCCGTCCAGGCGCCTCCGTCCAGCAGGGCCATGCAGATGGCCGCGCGCGTGCGGTCGGCGAGCAGGCCCGCCAGGGCGGCGAGGTCCGGGGTGTCCGCGATGCTTTCTAGATAAGCGTCCCGTCGGTTCATGCACAGAGAGTAACGTCTCATAACCCTTCGGTGAGCGCCGAAGTATCTGGCTTCTATCCTCTAAGCATGGAATCCGTGCCGGGGAAGGGCAGATGGGCCGTGAAGGCCCTGCTGTCCACGGAGAATGAGGACGGGACGTATGAGGTCGCCGTCCTGCGCGTCCGCTGGGAACAGGGGCCGGTCATCCACGCGACGATGCCCGCGCGCGGGCGCACCGCGCGCAATCTCGCGGTGCGGCCGGATGTGGTGATCAGCCTGCCGGCAGCCGAGGCGGCGGGTGAGGACAGTGCGTACGGTGCGCGCCACCGGTGCGCGGAGGCGCCGTGGACCGAGCCGTCCGAACTGGTGCGACCGCCGCGGGTGGTGGACTGCCCGGTGCAGTTGGAGGCGCGCGGGGGCGGCGCGCGGACGACACCGGACGGCGCGTGGACCGAGATCGAGGCGCAGGTGCTGCGGGTGCACGCCGACCCGCGGTGGGTGCTGCCGCTGGGGGACCGCCGGCTCGGCGTCTCCACGTGGTGCCCGCCGGTCCACGACTTCCGGTCCAGTTCCGCGCCGGTGCCCCTGGCCGTACCGGCCACCGCGCGGGAGCTGGCGCGGAAGCTGGGGCGCCGGTTTCCCGTACAGCAGTCGGGGGCCGGAGGGGGCTTGAGTCCGCTTGAGAACGCTTGAGGGGGCTTGAAGGAGGCTTGGGACGTGTTCATGGCCTCAGGAAGCGCGCCCATGACCTCGGCCGTCCGAAGGAGTTCCGCCGTGCCGACGACACGGCCGGAATGAGGGGGAACGAGTGCGGCGCCTGCCCTCCGGTCGGGGGAGGGGACAGGCGCCGCGGTTGTTCCGCACGACGCTGTACGGGACATCTGGGGGGGGCGCGCGCCGTACGGGGGCCGTACGCGGACCGCGCGCGCCGTGGAGAGTGCGCCGCCGGTCACGCGGCGGGGCGCACAGCAGGGCGCAGGACCGGGGCGTACGGCTGGTTACACCGTCAGTGCGCGGTCCGTCGGCTTGATCGGCGCGGGCAGGGCGCTGGCTCCCGTCAGATAGCGGTCCACGCCACGGGCGGCGGAGCGGCCCTCGGCGATGGCCCACACGATCAGGGACTGCCCGCGTCCGGCGTCACCGGCCACGTACACGCCGGGGACGTTGGTGGCGAAGTCCGCGTCCCGGGCGATGTTGCCGCGTGCGTCCAGCTCCAGCCCGAACTGGGCGACCAGCCCGTTCTCCTGGTCGGTGCCGGTGAAACCCATGGCCAACGTGACCAGTTGGGCGGGGATACGGCGTTCCGTGCCGGGCTTGGGCGTCAGCTTGCCGTCGGTGAACTCCACCTCGACCAGGTGCAGCCACTGGACGTTGCCGTCCTCGTCGCCCTCGAAGTGGGTGGTGGAGACGGAGTAGACGCGCTCACCGCCCTCCTCGTGGGCCGAGGTGACCTTGTAGAGCATCGGGAAGGTCGGCCAGGGCTGGGCGGGCGAGCGCTCCTCGCCGGGCCGGGGCATGATCTCCAGTTGGGTGACGGAGGCCGCGCCCTGGCGGTGGGCGGTGCCGACACAGTCCGCGCCGGTGTCACCGCCGCCGATGACCACGACGTGCTTGCCCTCGGCGGTGATCGGGGAGACCGTCAGGTCGCCCTCCTGCACCTTGTTGGCCAGCGGCAGGTACTCCATCGCGAAGTGGATGCCGTTCAGCTCGCGCCCGGGGACCTTCAGGTCGCGGGAGGTGGTGGCGCCGGCCGCGATGACCACCGCGTCATAGCGCTTGCGCAGCTTGGCGGCGTCGATGTCGAGGCCGATCTCCACCTCCGTACGGAACTTGGTGCCCTCCGCACGCATCTGCTCGATACGGCGGTTGATGTGCCGCTTCTCCATCTTGAACTCGGGGATGCCGTAGCGCAGCAGCCCGCCGATGCGGTCGGCGCGCTCGTAGACGGCAACGGTGTGGCCGGCGCGGGTGAGCTGCTGGGCGGCGGCCAGGCCCGCCGGGCCGGACCCGATGACGGCGACGGTCTTGCCGCTGAGCCGCTCGGGCGGCTGCGGGGTGATGTCACCGCTGTCCCACGCCTTGTCGACGATGGTGACCTCGACGTTCTTGATGGTCACCGGCGGCTGGTTGATGCCCAGCACACACGCGGACTCGCAGGGCGCGGGGCACAGCCGGCCGGTGAATTCGGGGAAGTTGTTGGTGGCGTGCAGCCGCTCACTGGCGGCCCGCCAGTCCTCCCGGTAGGCGTAGTCGTTCCACTCGGGGATGAGGTTGCCCAGCGGACAGCCGTTGTGGCAGAAGGGGATGCCGCAGTCCATGCAGCGGCCGGCCTGCTTGCTGATGACCGGCAGCAGGGAGCCGGGGACGTACACCTCGTTCCAGTCCCGGACCCGCTCGCTGACGGGGCGCATCCGGGCGACCTCGCGGTCGGTGGTCAAAAAGCCCTTCGGGTCAGCCATGGGTCGCCGCCTCCATCATCTTCTCGTGGGTCTCGGACTCGGAGAGCCCGGCTCGCTCGGCGGCGTCCTTGGCGGCGAGCACGGCCTTGTAGGTGGCTGGAAGCACCTTGCTGAAGCGGGCGGCGGAGGCGTCCCAGTCGTCGAGGAGCCTGGCGGCGACGGTGGAGCCGGTCTCCTCCTGGTGGCGGCGCACCACGTCGTGCAGCCACCGCTTGTCGGTGTCCTCCAGGGGGCCGACCGCGCCGGTCAGCTCCGGGTTGACGTTGTCCTTGTCCAGGTCGATGACGTACGCGACGCCGCCGGACATGCCGGCAGCGAAGTTACGGCCCGTCTCACCCAGGACCACGGCGTGGCCGCCGGTCATGTACTCGCAGCCGTGGTCACCGACGCCTTCGGAGACGACGGTCGCGCCGGAGTTGCGTACGCAGAACCGCTCGCCGACCCGGCCGCGCAGGAACAGTTCACCGCCGGTGGCTCCGTAGGCCAGGGTGTTGCCGGCGATGGTGGAGTACTCGGCCAGGTGGTCGGCGGCGCGGTCCGGGCGGACGATCACCCGGCCGCCCGAGAGGCCCTTGGCGACGTAGTCGTTGGCGTCGCCCTCCAGGCGCAGGGTGATGCCGCGCGGCAGGAACGCGCCGAAGGACTGGCCGGCCGAGCCGGTGAAGGTGATGTCGATGGTGTCCTCGGGCAGTCCGGCGCCGCCGAACTTCTTGGTCACCTCGTGGCCGAGCATCGTGCCGACGGTCCGGTTGATGTTCCGGATGGCGACCTGGGCGCGTACGGGCTGCGCGGCCTCGGCGCTCTCGGCGGACAGCGCGTCGGCGGCGAGCTTGATCAGCTCGTTGTCCAGCGCCTTCTCCAGGCCGTGGTCCTGGACGGTGACCTGGTGGCGTACGGCGCCTTCGGGCAGCTCGGGGACGTGCAGCAGCGGGGCGAGGTCCAGTCCCTGCGCCTTCCAGTGGCTGACGGCCTTCTCGGTGTTCAGCAGCTCGGCGTGGCCGATGGCCTCGTCCAGCGTACGGAAACCGAGCTGGGCCAGGAGTTCGCGGACCTCTTGGGCGATGAACTCGAAGAAGTTGACGATGTACTCGGCCTTGCCGCTGAAACGTTCGCGCAGCGTCGGGTTCTGGGTGGCGATGCCGACCGGGCAGGTGTCCAGGTGGCAGACGCGCATCATGACGCAGCCGGAGACGACGAGCGGGGCGGTGGCGAAGCCGTACTCCTCGGCGCCCAGGAGAGCGGCGATGATCACGTCACGGCCGGTCTTGAGCTGCCCGTCGGTCTGTACGACGATGCGGTCGCGCAGGCCGTTGAGCAGCAGCGTCTGCTGGGTCTCGGCCAGGCCCAGCTCCCAGGGGCCGCCGGCGTGCTTCAAAGAGGTCAGCGGGGAGGCGCCGGTGCCGCCGTCGTGGCCGGAGATCAGGACGACGTCCGCGTGGGCCTTGGAGACGCCGGCGGCGACGGTGCCGACACCGACCTCGGAGACCAGCTTGACGTGGATGCGCGCCCGGGGGTTGGCGTTCTTCAGGTCGTGGATGAGCTGGGCGAGGTCCTCGATGGAGTAGATGTCGTGGTGCGGCGGCGGGGAGATCAGGCCGACGCCCGGAGTGGAGTGCCGGGTCCTGGCGACCCAGGGGTAGACCTTGTGGCCGGGGAGCTGGCCGCCCTCGCCGGGCTTGGCGCCCTGCGCCATCTTGATCTGGATGTCGTCCGCGTTGACCAGGTATTCGCTGGTGACGCCGAAACGGCCGGAGGCGACCTGCTTGATGGCGGAACGGCGCGCCGGGTCGTACAGGCGGTCCGGGTCCTCGCCGCCCTCACCGGTGTTGGACTTGCCGCCCAACTGGTTCATGGCGATGGCGAGGGTCTCATGGGCCTCGCGGGAGATGGACCCGTAGGACATCGCGCCGGTGGAGAAGCGCTTGACGATCTCGCTCGCCGGCTCGACCTCCTCCAGGGGGACCGCGGGCCGGTCGGATTTGAAGCTGAACAGGCCGCGCAGCGTCATCAGACGCTCCGACTGCTCATTCACCCGTTCGGTGTACTGCTTGAAGATGTCGTAGCGGCGCGAGCGGGTGGAGTGCTGAAGACGGAAGACGGTGTCCGGGTCGAACAGGTGGGGTTCGCCCTCGCGGCGCCACTGGTACTCACCGCCGATGTCCAGGGCGCGGTGGGTGGCGGCGATGCCGGTGGCCGGGTACGCCTTGGCGTGCCGGGCCGCGACCTCCTCGGCGATGACGTCGAGACCGACCCCGCCGATCTTGGTGGCGGTGCCGTGGAAGTACGCGTCCACGAACTCGGGGTCCAGGCCGACGGCCTCGAAGACCTGTGCGCCCCGGTAGGAGGCGACGGTGGAGATGCCCATCTTGGACATGACCTTCAGCACGCCCTTGCCGAGCGCCTTGATCAGGTTCTTGATGGCGGCCTCGGGCTCGGTGCCGGCCGGGAGGAAGGTGCCGGCCCGGACCAGGTCCTCCACCGACTCCATCGCCAGGTAGGGGTTGACGGCCGCGGCGCCGTACCCGATGAGCAGCGCGACGTGGTGCACCTCGCGTACGTCACCGGCCTCCACGAGCAGGCCGACCTGCGTGCGCTGCTTCGTACGGATGAGGTGGTGGTGGACGGCGGCGGTCAGCAGCAGGGAGGGGATCGGCGCGTGCTCGGCGTCGGAGTGGCGGTCGGACAGCACGATCAGGCGGGCGCCGTCTTCTATGGCGGCGTCGGCCTCGGCGCAGATCTCGGCGATACGGGCGGCCAGCGCGCCGCCGCCCCCGGAGACCCGGTAGAGGCCGGAGAGGGTCACGGCCTTCATGCCCGGCATGTCACCGTCGGCGTTGATGTGGATGAGCTTGGCCAGCTCGTCGTTGTCGATCACCGGGAAGGGCAGGGTGACACTGCGGCAGGAGGCCGCGGTGGGCTCCAGCAGGTTGCCCTGCGGGCCGAGGGAGGAGATCAGGGAGGTGACCAGTTCCTCCCGGATCGCGTCCAGCGGCGGGTTGGTGACCTGCGCGAAGAGCTGAGTGAAGTAGTCGAACAGCAGCCGGGGGCGCTCGGAGAGGGCCGCGATCGGGGAGTCCGTACCCATGGAGCCGATGGGCTCGGCGCCGGTCTTGGCCATCGGGGCGAGGATGACGCGCAGCTCTTCCTCGGTGTAGCCGAAGGTCTGCTGGCGGCGGGTGACCGAGGCGTGGGTGTGCACGATGTGCTCGCGCTCGGGCAGGTCCGCGAGGTCGATCAGGCCGGCTTCCAGCCACTCCTCGTACGGGTGCTCGGCGGCGAGCCGCGCCTTGATCTCGTCGTCCTCGATGATGCGGTGCTCGGCGGTGTCCACGAGGAACATCCGGCCGGGCTGGAGGCGGCCCTTGCGGACGACCTTGGCGGGGTCGATGTCCAGGACACCGACCTCGGAGGAGAGCACGACCAGGCCGTCGTCGGTGACCCAGTAGCGGCCCGGGCGCAGGCCGTTGCGGTCCAGGACCGCGCCGACCTGGGTGCCGTCGGTGAAGGTGACACAGGCCGGGCCGTCCCAGGGCTCCATCATCGTGGAGTGGTACTGGTAGAAGGCGCGGCGGGCCGGGTCCATGGAGGTGGAGTTCTCCCACGCCTCCGGGACCATCATCAAGACGGCGTGCGGCAGGGAGCGGCCTCCGAGGTGGAGCAGTTCCAGGACCTCGTCGAAGGAGGCGGAGTCGGAGGCGTCGGGGGTGCAGACCGGGAAGAGGCGCTCCAAGCCGCTGTGGTCGGTCGGGGCGTCGGTCGGGGCGTCGGTTGCGGCACCGGTTCGGGTGCCGGTGCTTCCGGTGGCGGTACCGGCGAAAAGCGGGGAGGCGAGCTGCGACTCGCGGGCGCGCATCCAGTTGCGGTTGCCCTTGACCGTGTTGATCTCACCGTTGTGGGCGACGAAGCGGTACGGGTGGGCGAGCGGCCAGCTCGGGAAGGTGTTGGTGGAGAACCGGGAGTGGACCAGCGCGATGGCGGTGGCGAAGCGGCGGTCGGAGAGGTCGGGGAAGAAGGGTTCGAGCTGGCCGGTGGTCAGCATGCCCTTGTAGACGATCGTGCGGGCGGACAGCGAGGGGAAGTAGACCCCGGCCTCGCGCTCGGCGCGCTTGCGCAGTACGAACGCCTTGCGGTCCAGGGCCAGGCCGGTGGCCTTGGGCGGGCGGGCGGTGTCCGCGCCTGCACTGCTGGTTTCCGTACCGCCTGCTTCCGCAGCGCCTGCTTCCGTACCGCCTGCTTCCGCAGCGCCCTTGTCGGCGACGAAGAGCTGGGAGAAGGCCGGCATGGTGGCGCGGGCGCCGCTGCCCAGGAGCTCGGGGGCGACCGGGACGACGCGCCACCCCAGCACGTCCAGTCCTTCTTCGGACGCGATCGTCTCGATTCGCGAGACGGCGGCGGCGGCTTCGTGGGCGTCGGCGGGGAGGAAGGCGATACCGACGGCGTACGCGCCGGCCTCGGGCAGGCCGAAGGTGACGCTCTCCCGCAGGAAGGCGTCGGGGACCTGGAGAAGGATGCCGGCGCCGTCTCCGGAGTCCGGTTCGGAGCCGGTCGCGCCGCGGTGCTCAAGATTCCGCAGGACGGTGAGGGCCTGCTCGACCAGCGCATGGTCGGCCTCGCCCGTAAGGGTTGCCACAAAGCCGACACCGCAGGCGTCGTGCTCGTTGCGCGGGTCGTACATCCCCTGCTCGGCGGGGCGCCCGTCCATGGGCGACCATGCGGCGCTGGCGCTGCCGGTGGTCGCGGAGTGCGTGGACGCGAAACGCATCGGCTCTCCCAACGTCGTCGTGGCATGTGCTGTGCCGAGGGACGACGTTGGCCCTCTGCGAAATTTCGTGCAGGTTACAGGATGACCTGCTTCTCGGAAAGCGGATAGCGCCTTCCAGCATGCGGACACCGCGATAGCAGTGGATCAAGGACGCGGACGGAGGGATCGCTCCGAAAGCGCTGCGCTTCAGGGGCGACATTGCCCGCAACGCCTCGGCCTTATGCCCAACTCCTGGCGGGGCGAAACCGTGAATTAGGCGTTAACTATGCGGTCACATGCATGGATGCGCAGGGTCTCACCCTACGGCGGTTCCGAACAAGGCCCCCAGGGCGTACGTCACACCGGCCGCTGCTCCGCCCAGTACGAGCTGACGCAGTCCGCTGAACCACCACGAGCGTGCCGTTACGCGGGCCACGACCGCCCCGCACGCGAAAAGTCCGAGCAGGGCCAGCAGCACCGCGGGCCACAGGGCCGAGGCACCCAGGAGGTACGGCAGTACGGGCAGCAGGGCACCCAGCGCGAAGGAGCCGAAGGAGGAGACGGCGGCGACCGTGGGCGAGGGCAGATCGGACGGGTCGATGCCCAGCTCCTCGCGGGCGTGGATCTCCAGGGCCTGCTCGGGGTCCTTGGAGAGCTGCTTGGCCACCTCGCGGGCGAGCGCGGGCTCCACCCGCGGGACTCGTACAGCGCCGCCAGCTCCTCCAGCTCGTCCTTGGGGTGCTTGCGCAGCTCGGCCCGCTCGACGTCCAGCTCGGCGAGGACCAGCTCGCGCTGGGAGGCGACGGAGGTGTACTCGCCGGCGGCCATGGAGAAGGCGCCGGCGGCCAGGCCCGCGAGGCCGGTGATGATGATCGTCTGCTGCGATACGGAGCCGCCGGCGACGCCCGTCATCAGGGCGAGGTTCGAGACCAGTCCGTCCATGGCGCCGAAGACCGCGGGGCGCAGCCAGCCACCGTTCACGTCGCGGTGGGTGTGGTTGTCGCGGTGGGCGACATGTGTCGGCGCCGAGGCGTCCATGACTTCCATGACGGACATATAGGGACCTTCTCCCTTCAACGAGGTGTGGGCCGATGGCGGCGCTTCCCCCTCCAACGACGCGAATCTATGCGCGAATTACCCTCCGCCGCTAGCAAGGAAGGCCGTACTTACCACGCTGACCTGCGGTTTTATCGCGACGGGCGGGCTGAGATCCCGATCACACCCTCGCGCACTGCGGAAAACCGTAAGCAAAAGTGCGGGAAACCGCAGTGTGGTCAGGGGTTCAACTCCCGCATCCTGTAAACGTTTTCAGCAGGAGCTTCGGCAGCGGCTGCGGACGGACCGGACGCTGGGCGTCAGGACCGGCGCGGCACGGCACGGATGACACAGCACGGAATGGCGCAGCGCGGAATGACGCGGCACGGGCGGTGTGGGTCCGTGTGCGCGTAGAGGGGTGAGAAGCATGACGACGAACGAATCTCCCACCGTGGAGACGATCGCCGAGCGGGCCGGGGTCTCCATCGCCTCGGTCTCCCGGGTACTCAACGGCCGGGCGGCCAGGCCCGATACGGTCAGCCGGGTGGAGAAGGCGGCGGCCGAACTGGGCTATGTCGCCAACGCGGTGGCCCGCTCGCTCAAGGGAGGCCGCTCGATGCAGCTCACCTTCGCCATGCAGGACATCGGCAACCCGGTCTACGTCTCGATGGTCCGTGAGATACAGGCCGCCACCAGAGCCGAGGGGTACCGGCTCCTCCTGCACTCCACCGACGCGGTCGTGGCGGACGAACTGGCCGTGCTGCGCAGCCTGGCGGACCGTACGAGCGACGGGCTGATCCTGTGCCCGATCCGCATCACGCCCCGGCATCTGGACGCGCTGGCCACCGCGGCCCGGCCCGTCGTGGTCATCGGCTCGCTGCCGGACGACCCCGCGGGCCGCGGGCCGGTGGACAGCGTCCGCGCCGACTCCGCCAGGGGCGCCGAGGCGGCCGTACGTCATCTGGTGGAGAGCGGGCGGCGGCGCATCGCCTTCGTCAACGGTCCCGCGGACACGGTGCCCGGCCGCAACCGCGCCCTGGGCTACCGCACCGGTCTGGCCTCCTGCGGCCTCGGGCTCGACCCTGCTCTGGTGGAGACCACGCAGTTCACCATCGAGGCGGGTTCGGCGGCCGTGCACCACCTGCTGGACCGCCGTACCGGCCTCGACGCCGTCTTCTGCGCCAACGACCAACTGGCGCTCGGTGCTTGTCAGGCGCTGCACACCCGGGGCCTGTCCATACCGGACGATGTGGCGGTCGTCGGGATGGACGACACCGTCCTGGCGCGGGCCGGCTGGCCGCCTCTGACAAGTGTGGACCTCGGCTCGGCCGAACGCGGGCGGATCGCGGCGCGCATGCTCCTGGACCGCCTTCGGGAACCCGCCGAGGGGCCCAGGGCACCCGCCCGCCGCGAGACGGTGGCTCCGCGCCTGGTGATACGGGCCTCTTCCGCCCCGGCCGGCGCCGCTCCGTGAGCGCGGCCCCCTCCCCTCCCTCCGTCCTACGGCTCCCTTCCGCATCCGCATCCACACCCGAACCGCAGCCGCAGCCGCAGCCGCAACCACCGTCGCGCTCATTCCCACGCTTACGTCCGCACCTCCACTCGTAACACCCGCACCCGCACCCGCACGACAGAACGGCACGCCATGAGCAGCGCACTGCACGCCCCACCACCGCCCCAGCCCTTCCCTGTCCCTCCGCCTCCGCCCCGCACCCGGCTGCGTACCGTGCCGTCCCTGCCCCAAGACACCTGCGGCCTGCGGGAGCGGTCGCGCGGGGCGATGCTCGGGCTCGCCGTCGGGGACGCGCTGGGCGCCCCCGCCGAGAACATGAAGCCGTCCCAGATCCGCCGGCGCTGGGGCCGTATCGAAGGGTTCGTGGACGAGGACCCGGTCGGCACGGATGACACCGAGTACGCCATCTTCTCCGGCCTCGTCCTGGCCGAACACGGCTCGGCGCTCACCGTCGCGCACGTCGAGGCGGCCTGGCACCAATGGATCGCCGATCTGGACGAAGGTCCCTTTCGCGGCGCGGGGTTCAGCGAGCGCGGCACGCTGGAGAACCTGCGCCGTGGACTGGCCGCACCCATCTCCGCCCAGCACCGGCACGCATGGAGCGACGGCCTGGCCATGCGCGCCGCTCCCTTCGGTGTCTACGCCGCCGGCCGGCCCGCCGAGGCCGCCAGGCTGGTCTCCATCGACGGTACGGTCAGCCATGAAGGCGAGGGGATCTACGGCGGCCGGGCGGTGGCGGCCGGAGTGGCCACCGCCATGGTCGCCGGCTCGACCGACGCCGTGATCGCCGCGGCCCTCTCCGTGGTCCCCGAGGACTCCTGGACCGCCCGTTCCCTGCGCCGCGCGGTCGCCGCGGCCCAGCGTTCCCGTCTGGACCCCGGTATCACCCAGCTCGGCACCGAGCGGGCCGTGCGCTCCGCCGTCGTCGTCGGCGGCTATCCGTGGACCGATCTGGCCCCCGAAGCGGTCGGTCTGGCCTTCGGCGCGTTCGCCGCGGCCTCCGGCGACTTCGCCGCCTCGGTACTGACGGCGGTCAACATGGGCCGCGACGCCGACACCACGGCGGCGGTCGCCGGGGCCCTCGCGGGCGCGCTCGGCGGCGCCCGTTGCGTCCCGGAGGACTGGTCCCGCCTCATCGGTCCCGTCCGCGGGAGCTGCCTGCCGGCGATGGCGGGTCACCACGTTCTGGACATCGCGGACCTCCTCACTCCATGCCTGGAGGAGGCGACCGCCACATGACCTGCGACCACTCCCCCACTGCAACACCGCGTCCGGCCGTCGCGCGGATCTCTCGGTCGGGTGACGGCGCGGTCGGCGGGCCCGCGAACGCTTTGGGTACCGCTGCAGCCGAGCCGGTACGAGCCCAGGCGAAGCGACGAGGTGCGGTGAGCGCGACCGGCGCCGGGCCTCCAACGGGAGCACGGACTCTGGCAGTTGCGGGAACGCCGACAGGTTCAGAGACCCCGACGGGTTCAGAGGCCGCGACGCATGCGGGGACATCGACGGATGCGGGGACTCCGGCAGACGCAGGGATTCCGGTGGACCGGGGCGACGCGGCGGGTGCGGCAGATGTGGTGGATGAGGGCGAGGAAGCGGGGGTGGAAGGGGGTGCGGGAGCTGCGTGCCGGGTGAGTGGAGCGGGGGACACGACCGCTTCGGTAGCAGGAGGTACGAGGACGGTCGGTGAGGCGGAGGCGGGGACGGTCGGTGAGGCGAAGGCGGAAGCGAAAGCAGAGGCGGGCAGGGAAGGGAAGCGGCGGCGTATCGAGGGGCTGCTGCTCGGGCTGGCCGCGGGGGACGCGGCGGGGTGGCCCGCGGCACGTCATCGGGCGGCGCGGATGCCGGAGTGGACCCGTCGGCTGACTCGCGAGCTGGACACCTTCGCCGAGCAGAACGCGACGACGACGCTACCCGTGCCCATCGCCCTCAACCAGCCGCCGGAACCGCTGCGTCTGGGGCCCTCGGACGACGCCGAGTGGGCCGCCTTCGCCGCCGAGGCCGTCCTGACGGCGGCGGGCGCGCCGTCGGGCGGTCCCGGCCGGGACCGCGGGATGCGCGCGGCGATCGACCTGGCGTGGAACGCGCTGGCGAGCGAGGTGGCCGCGGCGGCCGAGCGGGCGCCCGAGGTGGAATCCGCGGTGCTGCCGCTGCGGGCCCGGATTTCCGTACGGGCCGGGCTGGGCAACCTCGCCGCCGGGTTGCGCCCGCCCGCCACCGGCCATGACAACCCGCACTTCTTCGACGACGCGGCCTGCGTACGCGCCTGTGTCCTGGCCGTCGTCCACCTCGGACAGCCGCTTGCCGCCGCGGAGTTGGCGGAGTTCGACGCCCGGTACACCCAGGACGGCGACGGTGTGCACGGAGCCCGTGCGATGGCGGCGGCGGTCGCCGCGGCCCTTGATGGCGCGGACGCCGAGGAGTGTGCGTCGGTGGCCCTGAACCAGCTACCGGAGGGGACGGAGATCCGTCGCAATACGCTGCACGCCGTACGTCTCGCCCGTGAGGTGGCCGCCGACCGGCCCGGTCGTCCCGGCAATGCCTTCGCCCTGGTACCGGCGTTGGAGCACGGGATCGTGGACCACGTCTACAGCTATGGCATCGCCGCGGCCGAGACCGTTCCCGTGGCGCTCGCCCTGGCGGTCGCGGGTGGTGGACAGGTGGCCGAGGCGGTGCCGGCCGCCGCGTGTCTCTCCCGCGTCGCGGACTCCGCGCCCGCCCTGGCCGGTGCGCTGACCGGCGCGATCGGCGGAACCGCCGGCATTCCCGGCACCTGGCGTGCCGCCTGCCGCACGCTGTCCGGCTGCGCACTGCCCCGGCTGGCCGGCACCGATCTCGTGGAGCTGGCCGCCCTGCTCGCCCGTACGGAACCGTCCGCCCCGCACGCCTCTCCGGTCCGCTCGCCGCTTCGCTCCGCGTCGCCACGAGGGGACCGGAGCCCTTCGACGGAGGAGTTGACCTCCCCATGACACACCCGCACCGCTCCACCCAACCGGCACCTCGGACCCACTCGGCACCACCAGGGCACCCGGCTCCCCCTCCCTGTCCGGTGGATGACGGCGGTGCGCCGCCTGCGGTGGCCGGTGCGCAGCCTTCGGTGGCCGGTGCCGCCGCCACGCCGACGGCCGGGACCCGACGACCGGCCCGGGTCCGGTCGTCCGTACCGCCGACTCTTGAAGACCGCGCGGCCGGCTGCCTGGTGGGAGCCGCGGTCGGGGACGCGCTCGGCGGCCCGGTCGAGGGCTGGAGCCCGGAACAGATCGTGGAACGGTACGGTCACCGCGTCCAGGGCATCGTCGGTCCGTATCACGAGGACTGGCGCACGGCCCGGCCCATCGCGCCGTACCACAAGGGCGACGGACACGTCACGGACGACACCCTCATGACCCATGCGCTGGTGCGGGTCTACGAGAAGGTCCGCGACCACCTCGACGCGTACGCCGTCGCCGAGCACCTCGTGCCCGACCTCATCGGCACCCCGCGCTGGATCCCGGAGCTGGAGGCCGAAGCGCTGCTGCTCCAGCGTGTCTTCCTCGCCGAGAAGTGGATCGTGACCCGGCTGCACTACGGACATGCCGATCCGCGCGAGGCGGGCGTCGGCAATGTCGTCAACTGCGGTGCCGCCATGTACATGGCACCGGTCGGCCTGGTCAACGCCGGTCACCCGGCCGGGGCTTACGCGGAGGCGCTGGACGTCGCGGGCGCGCACCAGTCCTCGTACGGGCGGGAGGCCGCCGGTGTCTTCGCGGCGGCGGTCGCCGCGGCCTGCGAGCCGGGCGCCTGCCCCGCCTCCGTGGTCGAGGCCGCGCTCTTACTCGCCAAGGACGGCACCCGCGCCGCCATTGAGGCGGTCTGCGACACCGCGGCCCGGTATGCGGACTTCGAGGCCGCGCTCGGGCCGCTGCGCGAGGCCGTGGCGCCCTTCGACACGGTCGGACCCGCTTATCGTCAGCCCTCCCTGGGCGCCCGGCGGCCCTCGCGGCTCCACTCCATCGAGGAGTTGCCGATCGCTCTGGGCATGCTGCTCGTCGGTGGCGGCGACTTCCGCCGTACGGTCCTGGGAGCGGTCAACTACGGGCGCGACTGCGACTCCATCGCCACGATGTGCGGTGCGCTCGTCGGTGCTCTTCAGGGCGCGCGGGCGGTCCCCGCGGAGTGGAGCGAGGAGGTCTCCCGCGCCAGCAGACTGGACCTGAGGGCCCCGGCCGTGGCCCTCGCCGCGGTCAGCCGAGAGGTCTTCGCCCGGGACCGGCAGCGCCGTGACGCCCATGAGCGTGCCTTCACGATGATTGCGGGTGCCTGATGCGTCCTCCTCCGCCCGGTTTCACGCCCGTCCCTCCGCCCGGTTTCACGCCCGTCCCTCCACCCGGTTCCGGTCCCCGGCCGTCGGCCGCTGCCGGGCCGCCCCCCGACGTGGAAGCCCGGGACCGCACGTCCACACCCCTACGGCTCACCTGGGTGCAGCCCGAGGACCTGCTCGGGCACGAGCTGCGGCAGGCCGCCGAGGACGGGCGGGACGCCACGGTGATCGAGCGCCGCTGGCTGGCGGCGGGCGGTGGACCGGCTCCCGCCCGGGCCGGTGCCTCCCCCGGTCCCGCGGATTTGCCCCTGCGCGCCCTGGCCGAACGGCTGCTGGACGAACTGGCTGCCATTCCCTCACCGTTGGCGGCGGCCGAGCCGACCGGCCTGGACGCGATCAAGGCCGCCTGCCCGGCCTGGCCCTCGCCCACACACCCACCCGCCGGGCCCCTGAACGCCGCGCCTACGACCGCCCCACCTCCCACCACCCCGTCTCCAGTCAGCCCACCCCCAGTCACTCCATCTCCAGCCACTGCACCGACGACCGCCGCGCTGTCGACCGCCGACCCGTCAACCTCCGTTCCCTTGGCCGGTGCTGCGACCCGGGAGCGGCTGGAAGCGGCCTGGCTGGGGCGGGCCGCCGGGTGCCTGCTCGGCAAGCCGGTGGAGAAGCTGCCGCTCGCGGGAATCCGTGCCCTCGCACGCGCCACCGGCAACTGGCCGTTGCGCACCTGGTTCACCGGGGCCGGGCTGGACCCCGCCGTCGCCGCCCGGTACCCCTGGAACCGGCGCAGCCGTCTCACCTCGCTCGCCGAGAACATCGACGGGATGCCCGAGGACGACGACCTCAACTATCCGCTGCTGGGGCTGCTTCTCCTCCAGCGGCACGGTCATGGCTTCGGCACCGCCGATGTCGCCCGGTTGTGGCTGGCACAGCTCCCGGCGGGCCGTACGTTCACCGCCGAGCGCGTCGCGTACCGCAATCTGCTGGACGGGTTCGAGCCCCCGCTCACCGCACGGCACCGCAACCCCTACCGGGAGTGGATCGGTGCGCTGATCCGCGCGGACGTCTTCGGCTGGACCAACCCGGGTGACCCGGGCGCCGCGGCGGAGGAGGCGTGGCGGGACGCCGTGCTCACCCACACCGCCAACGGTGTGTACGGGGCGATGTTCGCCGCTGCCGCCATCGCGGAGGCAGGCGGCGGGAGTTCGGACGTCCACGGCTGTCTGCGGGCAGGGCTCGCCGTCGTTCCGCCACGGGCCCGGCTCGCCCACGCCGTCCGGTTCGGCATCCGGACGGCGCAGGAGGAACCGACCGGCTCCCCCACCGGCTTCGCGCGTGTGGTGGACCGCCTGCACACCGTCTACGGGCACCACCACTGGGTGCACGTCGTGCCGAACGCCGCGCTGCTCGCCGCCGCCCTCACCCACGCCGACGGCGACTTCGCCGGTGCCATCTGCCGTGTCGTCTCCGGCGGCTGGGACACCGATTCCAACGGCGCGACGGCCGGATCACTCACCGGTCTCCTGGCCGGCGCCCCGTCCGCCCTGCCCGGCCGCTGGACCACGCCGCTGCGCAATCGTCTGGCCACTTCCGTCGGCGGCCTGGACGGCATCGGTTTCGACGTCCTCGCGGAGCGCACGGCCGCCCTCGTCGCCCAGCCGGCGCCCCCTGATGCCCGCACCCGCCCCCGTACCGACACCCACACCCACACCCGTACCGACACCGACCGGCAGGAGGTACACCGGCCATGACAGTTCCCCCTCTTTCTCCCGAACCGGAGACCGGACCCGAGCCCGTTCCCGGCTCTGCCGCCGGCCCCGGCTCCCGTCCCGGTGCCGGGCCCGAAGCCGGGCCTGAAGCCGGGCCCGGTCCGCTCCAGGGGTTACGCGTTCTCGATCTCGCCACGCTCTTCGCGGGGCCGCTGGCCGCCACCATGCTCGGTGACTTCGGCGCCGAAGTGATCAAGGTCGAGCATCCGGACCGGCCCGATCCCGCTCGTGGACACGGCCCCGCCAAGGACGGCGTCGGCCTGTGGTGGAAGCTGCTCGGGCGGAACAAGAAGACCATCGCCCTGAACCTGTCCACACCGGGCGGCCGTGACGTGCTGCTGCGCCTCGCCGCGCGTTCGGACGTGGTGATCGAGAACTTCCGGCCCGGCACCTTGGAGAAGTGGGGCCTGGGCTGGACGGAGCTGCGCGCCGTCAATCCCCGGCTGGTGCTGGCCCGCGTCACCGCGTTCGGTCAGTCCGGCCCGTACGCACGCCGCCCCGGCTTCGGCACCCTCGCCGAGGCGATGAGCGGCTTCGCTGCGATCACCGGCGAACCGGACGGCCCGCCGGTCCTGCCGCCCTTCGGCCTCGCCGATTCCATCGCCGCGCTGACCACCTCCTACGCGGTCATGGCGGCCCTGCGCGGGCGTGATACCACCGGCGTCGGCCAGGTGGTGGACCTGGCGATCATCGAGCCGATGCTGACGGTACTCGGCGCGCAGCCCATTTGGTACGACCAGCTCGGGTACGTCCAGCCTCGTACGGGCAACCGGACCCCCGGCAACGCGCCGCGCAACCTCTACCGCACCGCCGACGGCTCGTGGCTGGCCGTCTCGGCCTCCGCGCAGTCCGTGGCCGAACGCGTCATGCGGCTGGTGGGCCGGCCGGAGTTCCTCGAACAGCCTTGGTTCGCCACCGGCGCGGGGCGCGCCCGGCACGCCGATGAGCTGGATGCCGCGGTCGGCGGCTGGATAGCCCGGCACGGGCGGGCCGAGGTGATGGCCGCGTTCGAGAAAGCCGAGGCAGCGGTCGCGCCCGTCCAGGACATCCGCGATGTGATGGAGGACGAGCAGTACCGGGCCCTGGGAACCATCACCGGGATTCCCGACGAGGAGCTGGGGACGGTCCGTATGCAGAACGTGCTCTTTCGTCTCTCCGGAACCCCCGGTGCCATCAGGTGGGCCGGCCGGCCGCACGGTGCCGACACGGACGAGGTCCTGGCCGCCATCGGACTCACCGCAACGGAGATCGCCGCCCTGCGCGAAGAAGGTGCCCTGTGAACACCGCTGTTCCACCGCCGTCCGTCACCGCTCCCGCGCCGCCCGCCGGCACCCCGCCGGCGCCGGCCCCTGCCTTCCCGGCCGCCCCCGCCTCCGCTTCCGTGAACGCCGCCGTGGTCGCGTCCTCGGTCCCGACTGCTGTCACGGCGGCGCCTCTCACCTGGCTGTATGTGCCCGGTGACCGTCCAAAGACGGTCACCAAGGCGCTCGGTTCCGGCGCCGATGTGGTGCTGATCGATCTGGAGGACGCGGTCGCGCCGGGCCGTAAGCGCTACGCCCTGCGTGCCACGGCCGAGCTCCTCAGCGATGCCGCCGTCGGCCCGGTCCCTGTCCACGTACGCATCAACGCCCTGGACGGTCCGCTCGCCGAGACCGAGGTACGTACCCTGGCTCCGCTCCCCGGCCTGGCGGGACTGCGGCTCCCCAAGGTGAAGGGGCCGGCCGATGTCGTACGGGTCGCGGCCTGGGCCGCCGATACGGCTCGCCCCGTACGTCCACAGCCGGCCGGCGGCGGGCCGGGGAGTGAGGCCACGGGCGAGGGTGGTGGTCCTCGCCGGGTGCCCTGCTTGTACGCCCTGCTGGAATCCGCGCTAGGGGTGGAGAACGCCTTCGCCATCGCCCTCGCGCATCCCGCTGTGTGCGGCATCGCCCTGGGCGAGGCCGATCTCCGTGCCGAGTTGGGGGTACGCGACGACGCCGGTCTGTGCTGGGCGCGGGGCCGGGCCGTCGTCGCCGCGTGCGCCGCGGGCCTGGCGCCTCCAGCGCAGTCGGTCTATCCCCACGTGCGCGACACCGCGGGCCTGGCGCTTTCCTGCGCGCGAGGCCGCGCCCTGGGGTTCCTGGGCCGGGCGGCGATACATCCCCGTCAACTGCCGGTCATCGAACGGGCTTATCTGCCCACGCCGGAAGAGATAGCGGCAGCCGAGGAGACGGTACGGGCGGCGGGTGCGGACGCGGGTGCGCTGTCCCTGCCCGACGGACGCTTCGTCGACGCGGCCGTGGTCGCGGGCGCCCGTCGCGTACTGGCCCTGGCCCACCGCCACCGGGACCGCTGCCCATGACGGCCCCTGACTCCGCCGCTCCCCGGTCTGTCCCGCTCCGCTTCGCCCGAGGCCGCACGGCACAAAAATCCCTGAGTTCAAGGACCGCATCGCATGAAAGACGCGCAACACAAGGAATCACCCAGCGCGAAGGACCGCACAGCACGAAGGCCGCGGTCCCCTTCGGGACCGCGGCCTCGGTGGCGGTGTCGCGCGAACAGGTCCGTCGCCGGTTCCTACGGTGCGGCGGACACGTCAGGGCTTCTGGGTGCCGCCGCTACCGGCCGGCTTCGCCTTGTCCTTGGCCGTGTCCTCGCCGCTGCCGACGGACTTCGGGGCGCCCTTGGTGCTGCCGCCCGCGGGTTTCGCGGCCTTCCCGGTGCTACCGCTGCCCGCCGGCTTCGGGTTGCCCTTGGTGCCGACCGGCGCGTCAGCAGGGGTGTCCTCGGTGGTGTTCTCGTCGGCGTCCTGTTCCTGGGCGCCCGGCTCGACGATCTCCTCGCGGCCCGGGACCTTCGCCGCGGAGACGACCATGTAGACGACGGCCAGGATGAAGACGATGATCGCGGTCCACACGTTGAGGCGCAGCCCCAGGATGTGGTGGGCCTCGTCCACCCGCATGTACTCGATCCAGGCGCGGCCCGCGCAGTACGAGGCCACGTACAGCGCGAAGGCCCGTCCATGGCCGAGCTTGAAGCGCTTGTCCGCCCAGATGACCAGGACCGCGACGCCGATGCACCACAGCGACTCGTACAGGAAGGTCGGGTGGTAGGTGCCGCCGACGCGCCCGATGGCCGGGTCGTCGCTGATCTTCAGCGCCCAGGGCAGGTCGGTCGCGCGCCCGTACAGCTCCTGGTTGAACCAGTTGCCCCAACGGCCGATCGCCTGGCCCAGCGCGAGGCCGGGTGCCAGCGCGTCCGCGTACGCCGGGAGCGGGATGCCGCGCCGACGGCAGCCGATCCAGGCACCGACGGCACCGAGCGCGACCGCGCCCCAGATACCGAGGCCGCCTTCCCACACCTTCAGGGCGTTGATGGGGTGGCCGCCCTCACCGAAGTACGGTTCGTAGGACGTGATGACGTGGTAGAGGCGACCGCCGACGAGCCCGAAGGGCACGGCCCACACGGCGATGTCGGCGACGGTCCCGGACCGGCCGCCGCGCTGGATCCAGCGCTTGTTGCCGAGCCAGACGCCGACGAAGACGCCGATGATGATGCAGAAAGCGTAGCCGCGCAGCGGGATCGGGCCGAGGTGCACGACACCGGTCGAGGGGCTGGGAATGAATGCGAGGTCCATGGCAGGGACGACGCTACCGCGCCGGGCGGGCGCGACGACAACCCACCCGGCAACGGCTCCGTAACGACCCTCACATCCGCGCCACGTTTCCCCCGGTCACCGCGGCGGCGGACCGGTCCGCCCGGCTTGTGCCCCCGGGTGCGCCGCCATCCGCCGGCCGGCCTCTTCCCCGGTCTGTCCGGCGTACGCGGCGTGCCCGGTCTGCCGGAGCTACCCGGCCTGACCGGCCTGTCCGGTCTTCGCGCCGCCGACTGCCCTGTCGACCTCCTCGCCCGGCGCCTTCCCGGTCCGGCCGCCGGTCCCCTTGCCGTCGTCCTCGCCGGAAGCCTTCTCGACTTCCTTGTCCTTGCCGGGTTCTTTGCCCGGTGTCTTGCCCGGCTCCTTCTCCGGCCCTTCTCCCGTCTGCTTGGCCGCCTTTTTGCCCTTGGCGGTGTCCTGGACCATCTTCTTGAATGCGTCCGGGGTGAACTGGTCGCCCTCGTCCGCGAGGTTCTTGCCGTTGAGGAGGACGGTCGGGGTGCCGCGGTGGCCGGAGGCGGCGAACGCGTCGTTGGACTTCCGTACGAAGTCGTTGTAGGTACCGTCGTTGACGCACCGGGTGAACTTCTCGCCGACGAGTCCGTCGACCTTTCCGGCGAGTTCGATCAGGTGCTTCTTGTCGGCGAAGCCGTCGCTCTGCTCCGGCGGCTGGTTCTTGTACAGCACGTCGTGGTAGTCGCGGAACCTGCCCGCGTCCTGCGCGCACAGTGCCGCGTTGCCGGCGGTGAGCGAGCCCCTGCCGCCCATGTTGCCGTCGATGATCGTCGCGAGGTGGTAGTCGCTCTTGAGCTGGCCGGCGTCCTCCAGCTCGCGGATGGTGGCGCGGAAACCGTTCTCGAACTGGCCGCAGGCGGGACAGCGGAAGTCCTCCCACACGGTGAGGGTGGAGGGGGCGTCCTGTGCGCCGACCGGGACGATGGGCTTGTCGCCGCCCTCGGTGCCCTTCGGCGCGGCCACCACTTCTCCGCTGCCGGAGTCCTCGCCCCCTTGCGTCGCCCACACGGCGACGCCGCCGGCCACCACCAGCACCGCGGCCACGGCGGCGGCGACCTTCATCTGCCGTCCGCGCCGTGCGCGCGCCTTCTCCTTTTCTCGCTGGGCCTGCAGCCGCTCGCGGGCACTGCTGGTCGGGCCTGGGCTCTTGGCCCCCGGGCCGTCCGCCCCTGGATTGTTCCGGGCCTGTGGATTGTTCTCGCTCACGCCCCTGGACAACGAAGCGGAGGGGCGCGTTCGCACCCCTCCGCCCCACGGTTCGCCCTAACGGATGACGCGGTCCCGTACGGGCATCGGCCTCACGGAGCGGCCCGGGGCCGGTCCGGGACGGTCCGTACCCGGAACGCCCCGGACCGAGCCCGACCGCACGGTGTCACACCCGTCCGGCCCGGCAACCCCGCCCGGCCCAGCACATCCATCAGGCCCAGCAGATCCACCGGACCCATCGGGTCCGTCAGACCCGAAGCGCTGATCAGGCCCGGTACGCCCGTCATGCCCGGCGCACCCGTCAAGCCCGGCGCGCCCATCAGGCCCATGAGACCCGTCGCACCCGTCAGGTCCGTCGTCCTGTCATGCGCGCTTGCGTACGCCCTCGGCCAGCTCTCCCGCGAGTTCGCGGACGCCCGCGAGCCCCGCCTGAAGGTCGTCCGGCGCGGCGAGCAGCCGCTTGACGAAGGCCGAGCCGACGATGACCCCGTCCGCGAACTGAGCCACCTCGGCCGCCTGGCCGGGCGTGGAGACGCCGAGCCCGACGCACACCGGCAGTTCGGTGACCGCGCGGGTGCGCCGTACCAGGTCCTGCGCCTCCCGGCCGACCGACTCGCGGGTACCGGTGACGCCCATCAGCGAGGCGGCGTAGACGAAGCCGCTGCCGGCCGCGGTGATCTTGGCCAGCCGCTCGTCCCGGCTGCTCGGCGCGACCACGAACACCGTGGCCAGGCCGTGCTGTTCGGCGGCCTTGCACCACACCTCGGACTCCTCGACCGGCAGGTCGGGCAGGATGCAGCCCGCGCCGCCGGCCTCGGCGAGGTCGGCAGCGAACCGCTCGACGCCGTAGCGGTCGACGGGGTTCCAGTACGTCATGCACAGCACCGGCGCGCCGGTCGCGGCGTGCACCTCGCGGACCGTACCGATCACGTCGACGATCTTCACTCCGCCGCGCAGCGCGATGTCGTCGGCGGTCTGGATCACCGGGCCGTCCAGGACCGGGTCGCTGTGCGGAAGGCCGACCTCGACGATGTCGCAGCCGCCCTCCAGCATCGCCGTCAGGGCCCGTACGCCGCCGTCCACGGACGGGAAGCCGGCCGGCAGATAGCCGACGAGTGCGGCCCGGTTCTCGGCCTTGGCCGCCGCCAGGACGGAACCGAGCAACTCCACCTTGCCTGCCATTTACTTCTCCCCCGGGTGGTCGTGTCGTCGTGGGCGGCGCCGGTGGCGCCGTCACCGTCGCTGTCGGTGTCGTGGGCGTTGTCGTACAGCCCGAAGTAGCGGGCGGCGGTGTCCATGTCCTTGTCGCCGCGCCCGGAGAGGTTGACCAGCAGCAGCCCGTCCCGCCCCAGCTCGCGGCCGATCTCCAGGGCGCCCGCGAGGGCGTGTGCGCTCTCGATCGCCGGGATGATGCCCTCGGTCTGCGAGAGCAGCCGCAGCGCCCGCATCGCGTCGTCGTCGGTGACCGCCCGGTATTCGGCGCGGCCGACGTCCTTGAGGTAGGAGTGCTCGGGGCCGATGCCCGGGTAGTCCAGCCCCGCCGAGATCGAGTACGGCTCGGTGATCTGGCCGTCCTCGTCCTGGAGCACGTAGGAGCGGGAGCCGTGCAGGATGCCCGGGGTGCCCGCGGAGAGGGTGGCCGCGTGCTCGCCGGTGCTCACCCCGTGCCCGCCCGGCTCGCAGCCGACCAGCCGTACGTCGCTGTCCGGGATGAAGGCGTGGAAGAGGCCGATGGCGTTGGAGCCGCCGCCGACGCAGGCCACGGCGGCGTCCGGCAGCCGGCCGGTGCGCTCCAGGATCTGCCGGCGTGCCTCGACGCCGATGACCCGGTGGAAGTCGCGGACCAGGGCCGGGAAGGGGTGCGGGCCGGCGACCGTACCGAAGAGGTAGTGGGTGCGGTCCACGTTGGCGACCCAGTCGCGGAACGCCTCGTTGATGGCGTCCTTCAGGGTGCGGCTGCCGGATTTCACGGCGATGACCTCGGCGCCGAGCATCCGCATGCGGGCGACGTTCAGGGCCTGGCGCTCGGTGTCGACCTCGCCCATGTAGATGGTGCATTCCAGGCCGAAGAGGGCGCAGGCGGTCGCGGTGGCCACGCCGTGCTGGCCGGCGCCGGTCTCCGCGATGACCCGGGTCTTGCCCATGCGCTTGGTGAGCAGCGCCTGGCCCAGCACGTTGTTGATCTTGTGCGAGCCGGTGTGGTTGAGGTCCTCGCGCTTGAGGAACACCCGGGCGCCACCGGCGTGTTCGGCGAACCGGGGCACCTCGGTCAGGGCGCTGGGCCGACCGGTGTAGTTGACCATCAGGTCGTTCAGCTCGGCCGCGAAGGCGGGGTCCGCCTTGGCCTTCTCGTACTCGGCGGCGACCTCGTCCACCGCGGCGACCAGCGCCTCGGGGATGAACTTGCCGCCGAACGCGCCGAAGTAGCCCTCGGCGCTGGGGACTCGGCCTTCCGGGTCCGGAACGAAGAAGTCAGAAGACATCCGACGTACTCCTATATCGGGGCTCTCGCCCCGCACATTTGTGTGTGGGCATCACGGTGTGCATGGCCCGTGCACGGGGCCGCGGCGTCGGTCACCTGCCGCGGCCGGTGCTCATGGGCACCACGAGACGGATGGGCGCACCCGCGCGGACGCCCACGGACCTTGAGGTCCGTGGCGTTCCCCGCAGGACGCAGAGGCTCGCAAAAGCATGCGAAAGGGGCACCACCCGGCAACGAACAGCTACAGCGCGGTGTGGCCACGCCATCGACGGCCGTTGATCTGTCCCGGTTCGGCACCGATGTGATACCTGACCCGCCGCCCGTGCACCCGCCGCGCGGGCGCCCGGCAGCCACGCGGCCGGCAGCCCCGCCCCAGCGCCGCGTGCACATCGCCCGCGGCCTGCGCCGCGCGCAGCACGCCGACCGGCCCCGGGCGTCGGCCCGGGCCGGGGCGGTGGAGGCGGGCGGTGGTCATCGGGTGGCTCAGCCCCGTCCGTGGCGGATGGCGGGGTGGGAGCCGGCGGCGACCAGGTCGGCGACGGCGGTCCTGGGGTCCTTGCCCGTGACCAGCGACTCGCCCACCAGGACGGCGTCCGCGCCGTCGTTGGCGTACGCGATCAGGTCGTGCGGCCCGCGCACGCCCGACTCGGCGACCTTCACGATGTGGTCGGGGATCTCGGGTGCGATCCGCGCGAAGTTCCCGCGGTCCACCTCAAGAGTCTTCAGGTTCCGGGCGTTGACCCCGATGATCTTGGCTCCGGCGTCGACGGCCCGTGCGACCTCTTCCTCGTCGTGCACCTCGACCAGCGGCGTCAGCCCGATGGAGTGGGCCCGCTCGATGAGCGAGACCAGCGCCTCCTGCTCCAGCGCGGCGACGATCAGCAGCGCCAGGTCGGCTCCGTGGGCCCGCGCCTCCCAGAGCTGGTAGGCGGTGACGATGAAGTCCTTGCGCAGTACGGGGATGTCGACCTTGGCCCGTACGGCCTCCAGGTCGGCCAGCGAACCGCCGAACTTGCGCTGCTCGGTGAGGACGGAGATGACCGCGGCACCGCCCGCCTCGTAGTCGGCGGCGAGACCGGCCGGATCGGCGATGGCGGCCAGCGCGCCCTTGGAGGGGCTGGAGCGCTTGACCTCGCAGATCACCGTGACACTGTCGCCCTTGAGGGCCGCGACCCCGTCCTTGGCCTGGCGCGCCTTGAGGGCCCGTTCCTTGAGCTCGTCGAGGCTCACACGCGCCTGCCGCTCGGCAAGGTCGGCGCGGACTCCCTCGATGATCTCGTCGAGCACACTCACGCGAGCGGCCTCCTTCTTGGCGGTGGAGGGTGACAGTGCCTTAGAGGCGGGGTCCGTCCCGTCAGGCTCTCCGATGGTATCCGGCGAGGGGCAAAGGTCTCACATCCGGTTGACGTCAGTCCCACGACCTGGACATTCACCGGGCCTCCGGCGGCCGGCGAGGGCGGAATCCGGCCGTCACGGCACCAGGCCGGACCCGAAGGGCAGATTCCGTACGACGGTGAAGGCGGCCGTCAGCGCTCCCAGGGCCCACCAGTGCACCGCCCGTGGTCGCGGCCCGGACCACCGCACTCCCCGCGCCGCCCGTACGCACCACAGCGCCCACAGGAGCGCGCCGGCCGCGTAGCCGGCCACCGCCAGGGCGTTGGCGCCCAGGGCCGCGGCCGGGTCGCCGTGCGCGACGGCGTGGGCGCTGCGCAGTCCGCCACAGGCAGGGCAGTACAGGCCGGTGAGGTGGAGCAGCGGGCAGACCGGGTAGTGGCCGGGCTCGGCCGGGTCGACGGCGCCGACACAGGCGAAGGCGGCGACGCCGGCCACCAGGGCGGTCAGGGGACCGGCCAGGCGGCGGATCCGTCCGGCCCGGGCCGTGCCCCCGGCCGCACTCGTCCGGGCCGCGGGTTCGCTCACGGTGCCGATCATGCCTCCGTACGCGCGAGGGCGCGGCTTGCCGGCCGCCGTACGGGGTGCGTACAGGCGGCCGGCGAGCCGCGCCCTGGCCCCTGCCGGTCTCCGCCCGCCGAAGCCGACCGGCCCGCCGGACCTGACCGCACCGGCTGATCCGACGGTCCCGGCAGAGCTGACCGACCCGGCGGATCAGACGGTCCCGACGCCTCCGGCGGCCCGGAACCCCGGCCGCGGAGCCTGCCCGGGCCATGACTCAGGATGCCGGTCCCGGCTTCGGCTCCGGGGCTCAGCTCTGCTGCGGCTGGGCCTGCGCCCGGGGGCTGCTCTGGGCCGACCGCTTGGGCGCCTGGCCCATGCCCATGAGGTGCATCACGCCGCCCGCCACGGCGCCCACGCCGATCACGACCATGCCGGCCCAGAAGCCGGTCACGTTCGCCAGCACGGTGCAGGCACCGGCGATGCAGAAGCCGATGAACGAGATGATGACGCCGGTCCAGGCGGCAGGGGTGTGTCCGTGGCCACTGCTCGACATGAGTGCTCCTCGCTGATCTGTCGCGCCAGAGTCGGGGCGCGGTGATACCTCGACGTCCATTGTCCCCGATGCCCGGGGCAACCCCGCTACCGGGTCCTGCCGGGGTCCGCCGGGGCCGGCCGGGGCCTGTCGGGGTCCGGCAGGTCCTCGCCGCCCGTATCGGATGCCGCCTTCATGACCTGCGGCTTCGCCCGCCATCTCACGACGTGCCGGACGCTGGATTCCCGCTTCCACGTCCTGTGCCCGACCGTCCGCGCCGGGCGGCTTCGGGCCGCCGGTCCCTGACCTGGGCTGTCTTGCGATGGGTGTCGCATCCGACGGCGGTTCGGCATCAGCTCTGAGACTGAGCGTCCGACACGAAACCTGAGAACCCGCAGGTCCTACCGGGTCGGGTCCTCGCCCCGGTCCAGCGACTTCCAGATCTCCTCCGGCCGCTCCGGGTCGGCCGCCGCGGCTCGGCGCGGGCTGCGGGAGCCGCCGGAGGGGCGCTCGTAGCGTCCGGACATGGCCGGCCAGTGCCGTCCGTACGCCAGCGCCAGCAGCCCGGCGAGCAGCAGCAGGAGGCCGCCGGCCACCGCCACCCACGGCCACGCGGTGTGGCTGACGTTCTCCACGTCCGCGCCGGTCAGGCCGGTCACGGTGGCGGCCTTCTCCTTCAGTGCCGCGGTGTCCGAGGCGCCGAGGAAGGCGGCGATCACGATGCCCAGGCCGCTGAGGGTCAGCAGGGCCGCGACCGCGATCCGGCCGGCCCGGCGTACGGCGAAGACGGCGACCAGGGCGGCGAGCCCGACGACGGCCAGCGCACCGGGCACGCCCGTGACGTCCTGGCCGGAGGCGGTCTGCGGCAGCGCGCCCTGCACGACCCGCGCGGTGGCCTCGGCCCAGGTACGGCCGGAGGCCAGCAGCACCACGGCGGCGCCCGCCGCGCCGCACAGCAGCGCGAGCGCGAGGCTGCGGCGCGCGCTGCGCGGCGCGCCCTTCTCCCGGCTCGGGCCGGGGCTCACGCTCTCGCCTGCGGACGCCGACGCGGGGGATGCCGATGCGGCGGGTCCGGACGCGGCGGTCGCGGACGCGGCGGCGGTACGGGACTGGGGTAGGGCACTCACACCTCCACTATGGCGCACGCCCGGCCGTACCCCGGCGTGCGGGGTGTCCTCGGGCTCCGGCGCCCGGTGCGTGCGGGCCCCGGCGTACGGTGACCGTCTCCCGGCGCGCGTGAGGCGTCGGGCCCCGGCGTGTGGCGCCCCGGGCGCCGGCGTGTGGCACGTCCGACGCACCGGGCGCGAGCGCGCCGGGCTCCGGCGCACGGACCCGGACGACAGCCCCGGACCACGGGCATGGCCCGGCGCCCCGCCGCCCACGGGCCGTCCCGCCCCGAAGCCGCCACCGTCGCCACCACCATCTCGAAAGCGCGTCGGCACAGCGCACCGGGGGCCTTCACACCAACCCGCCGCTACCGTCCCAGCCTGTTGGCCGTGGCCACGGCCCGCAGCACCGCCGCAGCCTTGTTGCGGCACTCGGTGTCCTCGGCCACCGGGTCGGAGTCCGCGACGACCCCGCGCCCGCCTGGACGTACGCGGTGCCGTCCCGCAGCAGCGCCGTACGGATCGCGATGGCCGTGTCGGAGTCCCCGGCGAAGTCCAGATAGCCCACGCAGCCGCCGTACAGACCGCGTCGGGACGGCTCCAGCTCCTCGATGATCTGCATCGCCCGCGGCTTGGGCGCTCCGGAGAGGGTGCCGGCCGGGAAGCAGGCGGTCAGCACGTCGAAGGCGGTACGGCCCGGGGCGAGCCGGCCGGTCACCGTGGAGACGATGTGCATGACATGGCTGTAGCGCTCGACCGACATGAAGTCCACGACCTCGACGCTGCCGGGCGCACAGACCCGTCCCAGGTCGTTGCGGCCCAGGTCGACCAGCATCAGGTGCTCGGCGCGTTCCTTGGGGTCGGCCAGCAGTTCGTCCGCCAGGGCCCGGTCCTCGCGGACGGTGGCGCCGCGCGGGCGGGTGCCGGCGATGGGGTGCACCATCGCACGCCCGCCCTCGACCTTGACCAGCGCCTCGGGACTGGAGCCGACGACGTCGATCCCGCCCTCGAAGCGGAAGAGGTACATGTACGGGCTGGGGTTGGTGGCCCGCAGGACGCGGTAGACGTCCAACGCCGAGGCCGTGCAGGGGGTTTCGAAGCGCTGGGAGGGCACCACCTGGAACGCCTCGCCCGCGCGGATGCGCTCCTTGATGTCCTCCACGGCCTCCTGGTAAGCGGCGCCGCCCCATTTCACGGTGTATTCGGGCAGTTCGGAAGGGGGCAGCGCGGCGGCGCCGGCGGGTGCCGGGCGGGCCAGGTCGTAGGCCATCGCGTCCAGCCGGGCCACGGCGTCCGCGTACGCCTCGTCCACGCCCGAGTCCAGGGCGTCGTGGTTGATGGCGTTGGCGATCAGCAGGACCGTGCCGTTCCAGTGGTCCAGTACGGCCAGGTCGGAGGTGAGCAGCATGGTCAGCTCGGGCAGCCCGAGGTCGTCCGTGCCGCTGTCGCCGATCTTCTCCAGCCTGCGCACGATGTCGTAGCCGAGGTAGCCGACCATGCCGCCGGTGAAGGGCGGCAGGCCCTCGTCCTCGATCAGGTCGCGCGGGGTGTGCAGCATCTCGACGGTGGCGCGCAGCGCCTGGAGGGGGTCGCCGTCGGTGGGCACTCCCACGGGCGGGGTGCCCAGCCAGTGCGCCTGCCCGTCGCGTGCGGTCAAGGTGGCGGCGCAGCGTACGCCGATGAACGAATACCGGGACCAGGTGCGGCCGTTCTCGGCCGATTCCAGGAGGAAGGTGCCGGGGCGTTCGGCCGCGAGCTTGCGGTAGAGCCCTACCGGGGTGTCACCGTCGGCCAGGAGGCGCCGGGTGACGGGGACGACCCGGCGGTCCTTGGCGAGCGTACGGAAGTTCTCCAGGTCAGGCGTGGCCGTGCCGGCGGTTCCCGTGGTCATGGCAGCGGATCCTAGCCGCCGTCCGGGGCTCAGGGGTTCCCCTACGACGCGTCCGTGAGCAGCACGTCGGTGTCGAAGCAGGTACGGGTGCCGGTGTGGCAGGCGGCGCCCACCTGGTCGACCTTGACCAGGACGGTGTCGGCGTCGCAGTCCAGGGCCACGGATTTCACATGCTGAACGTGGCCGGAAGTGTCCCCCTTGACCCAGTACTCCTGACGGCTGCGGCTCCAGTAGGTGCAGCGGCCGGTGGTGAGGGTGCGGTGCAGCGCCTCGTCGTCCATCCACCCGAGCATCAGGACCTCGCCGGTGTCGTACTGCTGGGCGATGGCGGGGATCAGGCCGTCGGGGGCGCGCTTGAGGCGGGCGGCGACGGCGGGGTCCAGGCCGGAGGCGGTGGTGGCCGGACCTTGGGCGGTGACGTCCGGACCTTGGGCGGTGGTGTCCGGTCCCGGAGCGGTGGGGTCCGGGCTCAGACCGGCGGGGTCCGGGCCCGGCCGGGATTCGCGGGTGCTCATGCGCCCCATTGTGCCGTGCGGCATCCTGCCTCCATGGACCACCAGCAGGGCGCGCCCCCGCCGCCGCTCCCGCCACCGCCCGATCTGGACCGTACCGCGAAGGTCGCGACGGTCCTGCTGGCCGTGGTGTTCCTGGTGGCGCTCGTGGTGGTCGTCATCCTGCTGCTGCGCCTCTGACGGCCGTCTGCACCCGCTGGCGGCCGTCTGCGGCGCCGCCGACGGCGCCTTTGCGATCGTTTACGGCCGTTGTGCGGGCACCGCGCGGCGCCGTGGCACGTGCCGGTCCCCGGTCGTAGGCTGGAGCGCATGTCGACCCATGCCAAGCGCGAACGTCTCCTCCTCGCCGACCTGTTGGAGGGCGCCGGGCCCGATGCGCCCACCCTGTGCGAGAACTGGACCACCCGGGAACTGGCCGCGCACACGGTGGTGCGCGAGCGGCGCGCGGACGCGGCCGGCGGCATCCTCGTCAAACCGCTGGCCTCCCGGCTGGAGCGGGTACAGGCCGAGTTCGCCGCCAAGCCGTACGAGGAGCTGATCGGCCTGATCAGGACGGGCCCGCCGCGGCTGTCCCCGTTCTCCCTCAAGCAGATCGACGAGGCGTCCAACACCGTGGAGTTCTACGTCCACTCCGAGGACGTACGCCGGGCGCAGCCGGCCTGGACCCCGCGCGAGCTGGACCCCGTCTTCTCGGACGCCCTGTGGGCACGGCTCGAACGGATGGCCAGGGTCCTGGGGCGGAAGTCGCCGGTGGGGCTGGTGCTGCGGCGGCCCGACGGGCAGACGGCGGTGGCCCGCCGTGGTACGCCCGTGGTGACGGTCACGGGTGAGCCGGGCGAGCTGCTCCTGTTCGCGTTCGGCCGCCAGTCCGCGGCGAATGTGGAGCTGGACGGTGACAAGGACGCCGTCGCCAGGCTGCTGGAGGCCAAGCTCGGTCTGTAGGCGCGCCGCCGGAAAGGGCGTGCGGGCCGGTAGGACGTACCGGAAAGCGAAGGTCCCCGTACACGAGCTGTACGGGGACCTTCGAAGTGGAGCGCCCGGCAGGCCTTGCACCTGCATCTCCCGCCGGTTGGCGGACGTCTTTCCTTGGACCACAGACGCGTGACCCCGGCTGCTGCGAACCGGAGTTACGCCGACGATCATACAGGCTCGACGGCGCCTTGATTCACCGTCACCCGGACGCCCGCCGGCCCTCGTCCCCCTATCACCTGAACCATTACCTACCACCCATACCGGCAATACCGGCAATACCGGCAATACCGCCCGCACCGTCGCCTACCGCAGATGTTCTCGCAGGATGCGCTGCAACTCGCGGGCGGCGCGCGGCGGGGAGACGTCGCCCCGGTGCGCCACGGAGATCACCCGGTGCATGCCGGGGGTGGCGAACCGGGTGACGCGCAGGCCGGAGCGCCCGGCGACCATGCTGGGGACGACGGCGACGCCCAGCCCGGCCCTGACGAATCCCAGCACCGCGTCCATCTCGCCGCCCTCGACGGCGAAGACCGGCTCGAAGCCGGCCGCGCGGCAGGCCGCCGTGGTGAACTCCCGCAGGTCGTAGCCGCGCCGGAACATCGCCAGCGGGCACCCGCGCAGATCCTCCACGCGGATGCGGCGGCCCGCCTTCACCGGAGCCGGGCGGTCGGGCGCGGAGACCACGACCAGGTCCTCGCGCAGGATCTCGGAGGTCGTCAGGGCCGGCGCCTGCACCGGCAGCGGGGTGATGACCAGGGCGAGGTCCAGCGCGCCATCCGCCAGGACGCGTACGAGATCCTGCGAACCGCTTTCGTGGACGAGGAGTTCCACGCCCGGGTAGGTGGCGTGAAAGGTACTTAGAACGTCCGGTACGAGGCTGGCGCACAGGCTGGGCGGCGCACCCAGGCGCAGCCGTCCGCGCCGCAGACCGGCGACCTCCTGGACCTCACGGCGGGCGGTGTCGGTGTCGGCGAGGATGCGGCGGGCCAGCGGGAGCAGGGTCTGCCCGGCGTCGGTGAGGGTGATGTGACCGCGCGCCCGGTGGAAGAGTTCGGCGCCCAACTCCCGTTCCAGCGCGCGGATCTGCTGGGACAGGGAGGGCTGTGCGACGTGTTCGCGCTCGGCCGCCCGGGTGAAGTGGCGGGTGTCGGCGACGGCGGCGAAGTAGCGGAGCTGCTGGAGCTGCATGGGCCCGATCATAGACACTCGATAGGCGTTGCCTATGGAGTTGAGCCGCACGATGTCTTGGACTGATGCCGCCGACGGTCCCTAACGTCGGGACCCATGGCACTGGACACAAGGACGGAACGACAGCCCTCGTTCGCGGGGATCCTGTGGCGCTCGACCGTCGGCAAGAAGACCGCGATGGCCGTCAGCGGCGTCGTGATGCTGCTGTACCTGGTCGTCCATATGCTCGCCAATCTCAAGATCTTCTTCGGCCCGGAGGAGTTCAACGGCTACGCCCACTGGCTGCGCACCATCGGCGAACCGTTCCTGCGCCATGAGTGGTTCCTGTGGCTCGCCCGGCTGGTGCTGCTCTCGGCAGTCCTCGTCCACGGCGTGGCCGCCTACCAGCTCAGCCGCCGGGACATCGCCGCACGCCCGCGGCCGTACGCGCACCGGCGCCTGCGCACCAGCTACGCCACCCGCACCATGCGCTGGGGCGGGATCATCCTCGGCCTGTTCATCGTCTGGCACGTCCTGGACCTGACGACGCTGACGGTCAATCCCCGCGCCCAGGCCGGTCACCCGTACGAGAACCTCATCGCGACCTTCTCCACCTGGTACGGCGACGTGGTCTACATCGTGGCGATGCTCGCCTTGGGCCTGCACGTACGGCACGGGTTCTGGAGCGCCGCGCAGACGCTGGGCGCAGGCAGCGCGGCACGCGACCGCGCGCTGAAAGCCCTGGCCAACCTCCTGGCGCTGGTACTGACGGCGGGCTTCGTCGCCGTACCGGTGGCCGTCATGACCGGAGCAGTGAGCTGACCATGACCCATCACACCGACCACGCCGACCACGCCGACCGCACCCCCTTCGCCCCCTTTACTCCCTACACCGCCTACACCACCGGAGACCCGGTCGCCGACACCAAGGCGCCGGACGGGCCGGTGGCCCAGCGCTGGGACCGGCGCCGCTTCGATGCCAAGCTGGTCAACCCGGCCAACCGCCGCAAACACACCGTGATCGTCGTCGGGACCGGGCTGGCGGGCGGCGCGGCCGGCGCCACCCTGGCCGAACAGGGCTACCGCGTCCTCCAGTTCTGCTACCAGGACTCGCCGCGCCGCGCCCACTCCATCGCCGCGCAGGGCGGCATCAACGCCGCCAAGAACTACCGCAACGACGGCGACTCGGTGCACCGCCTCTTCTACGACACCGTCAAGGGCGGCGACTTCCGCGCCCGCGAATCCAATGTGCACCGCCTGGCCCAGGTCTCGGTGGAGATCATCGACCAGTGCGTGGCGCAGGGCGTGCCGTTCGCCCGTGAGTACGGCGGCCTGCTGGACACCCGCTCCTTCGGCGGCGTCCAGGTCTCCCGTACCTTCTACGCCCGTGGCCAGACCGGCCAGCAACTGCTGCTCGGCGCCTACCAGGCGCTCTCCCGGCAGATCGCCGCCGGGGCCGTGGAGATGCATCCGCGTACGGAGATGCTCGACCTGATCGTCGTCGGGGGACGGGCGCGCGGGATCGTGGCCCGGGACCTGATCACCGGTGAGATCACCCCGTACTTCGCGGACGCCGTCGTGCTGGCGACCGGCGGTTACGGCAATGTCTTCCACCTGTCGACCAACGCCATGAACTCCAACGCCACCGCGATCTGGCGCGCCCACCGGCGCGGCGCGTACTTCGCCAACCCCTGCTTCACCCAGATCCACCCCACCTGCATCCCGCGCACCGGTGACCACCAGTCCAAGCTGACGCTGATGAGCGAGTCGCTGCGCAACGACGGCCGTATCTGGGTGCCCAGGGCGCCCGGTGACGCCCGGCCGCCGAAGGAGATCCCCGAGGAGGAGCGCGACTACTACCTGGAGCGGATCTACCCCTCCTTCGGCAATCTCGTCCCGCGCGACATCGCCTCCCGCGCCGCCAAGAACGTGTGTGACGAGGGACGCGGCGTCGGCCCCGGCGGCCAGGGCGTCTACCTGGACTTCGCCGACGCCATCGCCCGTATGGGCCGTAAGACGGTCCAGGAGAAGTACGGCAACCTCTTCGAGATGTACGAGCGGATCACCGCGGAGAACCCGTACGAGGTGCCGATGCGGATCTACCCCGCCGTGCACTACACGATGGGCGGCCTATGGGTCGACTACGACCTCCAGACGACCATTCCTGGCCTGTTCGCGATCGGTGAGGCCAATTTCTCCGACCACGGCGCCAACCGGCTCGGCGCGTCCGCGCTGATGCAGGGCCTGGCCGACGGCTACTTCGTACTGCCGCCCACCTTGAACGACTACCTCGCCCGCACCCCGCACGGCGAGGAGGTGGACGCCGGCCACCCGGCCGCCGTCGCCGCCCTGAGTGAGACCCGTGAGCGGCTGGCGCGGCTGCTGTCCATCGACGGCGACCGCACCCCGGACTCCTTCCACCGCGAGCTGGGCGACCTGATGTGGGAGTGGTGCGGCATGGCCCGTACGGAAGAGGGGCTGCGCAAGGCGCTGGACCGCATCCCGCAGTTGCGCGCCGAGTTCTGGCGCCGCGTCAAGGTCCCCGGGACCGGTGAGGAACTCAACCAGTCGCTGGAGAAGGCCAACCGCATCGTGGACTACCTGGAGCTCGCCGAGCTGATGTGCCTGGACGCGCTGCACCGGGCGGAGTCCTGCGGCGGCCACTTCCGCGAGGAGTCGCAGACCCCGGACGGCGAGGCGGCGCGCCGCGACGAGGAGTTCTGCTACGCCGCGGCCTGGGAGTTCACCGGCCCCGGCCGCCCGCCCGTCCTGCACAGGGAAGACCTGGTTTTCGAGTACGTCCACCCCACCCGACGGAGCTACGCATGAAGCTCACCCTGCGCGTCTGGCGGCAGCGCGACGCCGGCGCCGACGGCGCCATGACCACGTACGACGTGGACGGCGTCGCCCCCGACATGTCCTTCCTGGAGATGCTGGACACCCTCAACGAGGAGCTGATCCTCAAGGGCGAGGACCCCATCGCCTTCGACCACGACTGCCGCGAGGGCATCTGCGGCGCGTGCAGCCTGGTCATCAACGGCGAGCCGCACGGCCCGGAACGTACCACCAGTTGCCAGTTGCACATGAGGTCCTTCCGGGACGGCGAGACGATCGACGTCGAACCGTGGCGCGCCGCGGCCTTCCCCGTCGTGCGGGACCTGGTCGTGGACCGCTCCGCCTTCGACCGGATCATCGGCTCGGGCGGCTACATCACCGCCCCCACCGGCTCCGCGCCCGAGGCCCACGCCACCGCCGTGCCCAAGCCGGCCGCCGACGCGGCCTTCGAACACGCCGAGTGCATCGGCTGCGGCGCCTGCGTGGCGGCCTGTCCCAACGGCTCGGCGATGCTGTTCACCTCGGCGAAGGTCAACCACCTCAACGTACTGCCGCAGGGCGCGCCGGAGCGGGCGAGCCGGGTGCTGGACATGGTGGCGCGGATGGACGAGGAGGGCTTCGGCGGCTGTACGCTCGCCGGCGAGTGTGCCACCGCCTGCCCCAAGGGCATCCCGCTGTTCAGCATCACCAGGATGAACCGCGAGTTCGTGCGGGCGGCCCGCAAGGGCAGACGATGACGTCCGAAAACGGTCCCCGGTCCCGGTCCCCCGGTCCCGGTTCCCCGGTCCCTTACGCCCCGTGCCTGCGCAGCCAGGCCATCGGGTTCACCGCCGACCCGTAGTACGGGGTCGAGCGGACCTCGAAGTGCAGATGCGGTCCGGTGACATTGCCGGTGGCGCCGGACCGGCCGACGCGCTCACCCGTCGCGACCGCCTGCCCCTCCCCCACCCTGATCTGCGACAGATGCGCGTAGTGCGTGTACGAACCGCGGTGGTGCCGGATGACGATCTCGTAGCCGAACGCGCCGCCCCAGCCCGCCTTGACGACGGTGCCGCCCCGGGCGGCCCGGACGGGTGTACCGACGGGTACGGCGAAGTCCTGCCCGGTGTGCCCGTGGGCCCAGCGGCCTCCGCTCGCCCCGAACCCGGCGGTGAGCGAGCCGCCGCTGACCGGCCGGACGGCGGTCCATCCGGCGTCGGCCCTGTGCACCGAGGGCCGCTCGGCCGTACGCGCCGCGCGCTGTCCCGGTGCGGCGGCCTTGCCGCCGAGCTTCAGTTTGACGCCGACCTTGATGAGATCCGGGTCGCCGCCGACCACGGACCGGTTCCGCTCGTAGAGGGCGGCCCAGCCCCCTTTGACTCCCTGCTTGGCGGCGATACCGGAGAGGCTGTCACCGGGAGCCACCGTGTACGTCCCGCCGCCGCCCAGCGCGGAGGCGGCCGAGGCGCCCACGACCGGCAGCGCGAGGGTGGCGACGGCGGTCGAGGCGCGGGTGAGTAATCGGCCCGCGCCACCACGGCGGCGGGGAGCTCGGTGGCGGCCTGTCGGGGAGAACACCATGTGAGGTTTCCTTCCGTGGGCGTCCGGGAACCGAACGCGAGCACGGTAGAGAGACCCCGACCATGAACACAAGCACCACAGGGGAATCGAACAGCGACTGTCCCTATAGGCCCCTTACATGCCCGGGGCCGTTCCCTTCGCAGTCCCGCTCACGTTTCCTTCCCGTCACGCGACCGCAACGCCCCCTCCACCCGACCGGCCGCGCTAGCCGGTTTTCCCCGTACGAGTGAACGTCGGCGTCTCGGCCGAAGTGCCGACGGCGCCCAGGTCATCGCACCGGGTGGCCGGCTTCCCTCAATGTCTCCTTGACCTCGCCGATGCGCAGGTCGCCGAAGTGGAAGACGGAGGCGGCCAGGACGGCGTCGGCGCCGGCGGCGACGGCGGGGGCGAAGTCGGCGAGGCGGCCGGCGCCGCCGCTGGCGATGACCGGGACGGTGACGTGCCGGCGGACGGCGGCGATCATCTCGGTGTCGTAGCCGTCCTTGGTGCCGTCGGCGTCCATGGAGTTCAGGAGGATCTCGCCGGCGCCGAGTTCGGCGGCGCGGTGGGCCCATTCCACGGCGTCGATGCCGGTGCCGCGGCGTCCTCCGTGGGTGGTGACCTCGAAGGAGCCGGTCGCGGTGCGGCGGGCGTCCACCGAGAGGACCAGGACCTGCCGGCCGAAGCGTTCGGCGATCTCGCGGATCAGGTCGGGGCGGGCGATGGCGGCGGTGTTGACGCCGACCTTGTCGGCCCCGGCGCGCAGGAGCTTGTCGACGTCCTCGGGGGTGCGTACGCCGCCGCCGACCGTGAGCGGGATGAAGACCTGCTCGGCGGTGCGCCGCACGACGTCGTACGTCGTCTCGCGGTCGCCGGAGGAGGCGGTGATGTCCAGGAACGTCAGCTCGTCGGCGCCCTCCTCGCCGTAGATCTTGGCCATTTCGACGGGGTCGCCCGCGTCGCGGAGGTTCTGGAAGTTCACGCCCTTGACGACCCGGCCGTTGTCCACGTCCAGGCAGGGGATGACTCGGACCGCCAGGGTCATGTGCGTCAGGCTCCTCGGGAGGGGTCTTGGAAGGCTTCTAGTTCTACTTCGACCAGCACGCGGGAATCCACGAAGCCGGAGACCACGACGAGCGTGGCGACGGGGCGTACGGCGTCGAAGAGTTCCTTGTGGGCGCGGGCGACCTCGTCCACGTCGCGGGCGTGGGTGAGGTACATCCGCGTCCGCACGACGGAGCCGGCGCCCAGGCCGAAGGGCTCCAGTGCCGCCAGGGCGCCCGCGAAGGCGACCTTGGTCTGTTCGTACGGGTCGCCCTCGCCGTACAGCACCCCGTCGACCAGCGGCATGGTCCCGGCGACCAGCACCCGGTCGCCGGCCGCCACGGCGCGTGCGAATCCGATGGTCTCTTCCCAGGGACTGGTGGACTGCGCGCGCTCGATGGTCATGACGGGGTGGTCCCTTCAGACGGGGCGGACGGGGCGTTTCAGACGTGGCGGACGGGTCGTTCGCGATCGGTCACTTCAGGAGACGACTGCCAGGGCCTCTTCCAGCGTGAACGCCCTGGCGTACAGGGCCTTGCCGACGATGGCGCCCTCGACGCCGTCCGGCACCAGGCTCGCGATGGCCCGCAGGTCGTCCAGGGAGGAGACGCCACCGGAGGCCACGACGGGCTTGTCGGTGACGGCGCACACGTTCCTGAGCAGTTCGAGGTTGGGCCCCTGGAGCGTACCGTCCTTGTTGATGTCGGTGACGACATAACGGGCGCAGCCCTCGGAGTCCAGCCGTGCGAGCGTCTCATAGAGGTCGCCGCCGTCGCGGGTCCAGCCACGACCGCGCAGGGTCGTGCCCCGTACGTCCAGGCCGACCGCGATCTTCTCGCCGTGCTCGGCGATGACCTTGGCGACCCACTCGGGGGTCTCCAGGGCGGCGGTGCCCAGGTTGACGCGGTGGCAGCCGGTGGCGAGCGCGGCGGCCAGGGTGTCGTCGTCGCGGATGCCGCCGGAGAGTTCGACCTTGATGTCCATGGAGCCGGCGACCTCGGCGATCACGGCCCGGTTGTCGCCGGTGCCGAAGGCCGCGTCCAGGTCGACCAGATGCAGCCATTCGGCGCCCGCCCGCTGCCAGGCCAGCGCGGCCTGGAGGGGGTCGCCGTAGGAGGTCTCGGAGCCGGACTCGCCGTGCACCAGACGGACGGCCTGGCCGTCGCGGACGTCTACGGCGGGAAGGAGTTCGAGCTTGGTCATCAGGTCAGATCTTCCGTTCGGAGGAATCGATCCAAGGGGGCCGGCGGTCCTGCACAGGAGTCCTGCACGACGGTCCTGTACGGGCGTCCCGTACGCGAATCCTGTACGGGAATCCTGTACGGAGGTCCGCGGGGGACCTCCGTGGAAGCCGCCGGTGGGGCTCAGAGGCTGTCGAGCCAGTTGGTCAGCAACTGGGCACCGGCGTCGCCGGACTTCTCGGGGTGGAACTGGGTGGCCCACAGCGGACCGTTCTCGACGGCGGCCACGAACCGCTCGCCGTGGGTGGCCCAGGTGACCTTCGGCGCGCGGATGTTGGGGTTGCCGATTTCCAGCTCCCAGTCGTGCACCGCGTAGGAGTGCACGAAGTAGTAGCGGGTGGCGGCGTCCAGGCCCGCGAAGAGCCGCGAGTCCTGCGCCGCTTCGACGGTGTTCCAGCCCATGTGCGGGACGACGTCGGCCTTCAGCGGGCCGACCGTGCCGGGCCACTCGTCCAGGCCCTCGGTCTCCTCGCCGTGCTCGATGCCGCGTGAGAAGAGGATCTGCATGCCCACGCAGATGCCCATGACGGGCCGGCCGCCGGAGAGCCGGCGGCCCACGACCCAGTCGCCGCGGGCCGCGCGCAGCCCCTGCATGCAGGCGGCGAACGCGCCGACGCCGGGGACCAGCAGCCCGTCGGCGTTCATGGCCCGGTCGTAGTCACCGGTGATCTCCACGTCCGCGCCGACGTGGGCCAGGGCGCGCTCGGCGGAGCGTACGTTGCCGAAGCCGTAGTCGAAGACCACGACCTTCTTGGCGGGCGTGCTCAATTCCAGACCTCCAGCCGCAGGATGCCCGCCACCAGGCACATGGCGGAGCCGATGCCCAGCAGGGTGATCACGCTCTTGGGCATGCCCTGCTTCCAGAAGGAGATGACCCCGCCGAGCAGGAAGAGACCGACGAGGATGAAGACGGTGGACAGACCGTTCACAGTGCGCCCTTCGTGGAAGGGAGGATTCCGGCGGCGCGCGGATCGCGCTCGCTCGCGTACCGCAGGGCCCGCGCGAGCGCCTTGAACTGGCACTCCACGATGTGGTGGGCGTTGCGGCCGTAGGGGACGTGGACGTGCAGTGCGATCTGGGCCTGCGCCACGAAGGACTCCAGGATGTGCCGGGTCATGGTCGTGTCGTACGTACCGATCATCGGCGCCATGTTCTCGGGCTCGGTGTGGACCAGGTACGGGCGCCCGGAGAGGTCCACGGTCACCTGCGCCAGGGACTCGTCCAGCGGGACCGTGCAGTTCCCGAAGCGGTAGATGCCGACCTTGTCGCCCAGGGCCTGCCGGAAGGCGGCGCCGAGCGCGAGGGCGGTGTCCTCGATGGTGTGGTGGGTGTCGATGTGCAGGTCGCCGTCGGTCTTGACCTTCAGGTCGAACAGGCCGTGGCGGCCGAGCTGGTCGAGCATGTGGTCGTAGAAGCCGACACCGGTCGACACGTCCACCTGACCGGTGCCGTCGAGATCGATCTCGACCAGCACCGACGTCTCCTTCGTGGTGCGCTCCACGCGCCCAACGCGGGTCATCGATTCTCCTTCATCACTGCGCGAACCGCGTCGAGGAACGCGTCGTTCTCGGCCGGGGTGCCCGCGGTGACCCGCAGCCGGCCCGGCACGCCGTTGTCACGGACCAGCACGCCGTGGTCCAGGATCGCCTGCCAGGCGGCGTGCGCGTCCTTGAACCTGCCGAACTGCACGAAGTTGGCGTCGGAGTCGGTGACCTCCAGGCCCAGGGCGCGCAGCTCGGTGACCAGCCGGTCGCGTTCCTCCTTGAGCTGCTCGACGTACTTCAGGAGCGTGTCGGTGTGTTCCAGGGCGGCCAGCGCGGTGGCCTGGGTGACGGACGAGAGGTGGTACGGGAGCCGTACGAGCTGGACGGCGTCGACCACGGCGGGGTCGGCGGCCAGGTAGCCCAGCCGCAGCCCGGCCGCGCCGAACGCCTTGGACATGGTGCGGGAGACGATCAGGTTGCGGCGGCCGGCCAGCAGCGGCAGCAGCGAGGGGCGGTGGCTGAACTCGCCGTACGCCTCGTCCACGAGGACCATCGCGCCGCCGTGCTCGGCCCTGGCGGCCTGGGCGGCCTCGTAGAGCGCGAGGACGGTGCCGGCCTCGACGGCGGTGCCGGTGGGGTTGTTGGGCGAGCAGACGAAGACCACCTCGGGCCGGTGTTCGGCGATGGCCGCCACGGCCGCCTCGACGTCGATGGTGAAGTCGTCCTTGCGCGGGCCGGAGATCCAGCCGGTGCCGGTACCGCGCGAGATCAGGGCGTGCATCGAGTACGACGGCTCGAAGCCGATGGCGCTGCGGCCCGGCCCGCCGAAGGTCTGCAGCACCTGCTGGATGACCTCGTTGGAGCCGTTGGCGGCCCAGACGTGCTCGGGGCCGACCTCGTGGCCCGCCGTACGCGTCAGGTAGGCGGCGAGCGCGGTGCGCAGCTCGACCGCGTCCCGGTCCGGGTAGCGGTTCAGTCCGCGGGCGGCCTCGGTGACGCGCTCGGCGATCCGCCGGACCAGCGGCTCGGGCAGCGGGTAGGGGTTCTCGTTGGTGTTGAGCTGTACGGGGACGTCGAGCTGGGGCGCGCCGTAGGGGGACTTGCCGCGCAGCTCGTCGCGTATGGGAAGTGTGTCCCAGGGGGCAGGGCCGGGGGCGGTGCCCCGGTCGGGGGAGGTACCGGCTCCGGAGGGGGTGTCGGGTCCGGAGGGAGTGCTGGGTCCGGAAGAGGTACCAGGTCCGGAAGTGGTACCGGTCACGTGCCTGCTCACTTGCTCTGCGGGACCTTCCAGTCGAACCTGGCCTTCAGCGCCGCGCCGTGGGCGGGGAGGTCCTCGGCCTCGGCGAGGGTCACCACGTGGTGGGCGACCTCGGCCAGCGCGTCGCGGCTGTAGTCCACGACGTGGATGCCGCGCAGGAAGGACTGGACGGACAGGCCCGAGGAGTGGCAGGCGCAACCGCCGGTGGGCAGGACGTGGTTGGAGCCCGCGCAGTAGTCGCCGAGGGAGACCGGCGCGTACGGGCCGACGAAGACCGCGCCGGCGTTACGGACCCGGGCCGCGACGGCGGTGGCGTCGGCGGTCTGGATCTCCAGGTGCTCGGCGCCGTAGGCGTTGACGACCTTCAGGCCCGCGTCCATGCCGTCGACCAGCACGATCGCGGACTGCCGGCCGGCCAGCGCGGCGGTGATCCGCTCGACGTGCTTGGTGGCCCGCACCTGGGTCTTCAGCTCGGCCTCGACGGCGGCGGCCAGCTCGGCGGAGTCGGTGACCAGGACGGCCGCGGCCAGGGTGTCGTGCTCGGCCTGGCTGATCAGGTCGGCGGCGACGTGCGCCGGGTCGGCGGTGGCGTCCGCCAGGACGGCGATCTCGGTCGGCCCGGCCTCGGCGTCGATGCCGATGCGGCCCTTCAGGAGGCGCTTGGCGGAGGCGACGAAGATGTTGCCGGGGCCGGTGACCAGGTTGACCGGCCGGCACTCGTCCGTGCCGTAGGCGAACATGGCGATCGCCTGGGCGCCGCCGGCCGCGTACACCTCGTCCACGCCCAGCAGGGCGCAGGCGGCCAGGATCGTGGGGTGCGGCAGGCCGCCGAACTCCGCCTGCGGCGGGGAGGTGACGGCGACGGCCTCGACGCCGGCCTCCTGCGCCGGGACGACGTTCATGACCACGGAGGACGGGTAGACGGCCAGGCCGCCGGGTACGTACAGGCCGACGCGCTCGACGGGGACCCAGCGCTCGGTGACCGTGCCGCCGGGGACGACCTTGGTGGTGGTGTCCTTGCGGCGCTGCTCGCGGTGGACGATGCGGGCCCGGCGGATCGACTCCTCCAGGGCGGCCCGCACCGCGGGGTCCAGCTCTTCGAGGGCTCGGGTGAGCGCCTCGGCGGGCACCCGGATCCGTTCGATCTCGACGCCGTCGAACCGCCGCGCGTAATCGATCAGCGCCGCGGTGCCGCGATGGCGTACGTCCTCGCAGATGGGCCGCACCTTCTCCAGGGCGGCTTCCACGTCGAACTCGGCACGGGGCAGCAGGTCACGCAGGGCGGCACCCTCGGGGAGGGCGTCACCGCGCAGGTCGATTCGGGAGATCACCCCTCCAGTGTCTCAGACCCGGCGCGGCGGCCCGTCGCCAGTATCAGGTCGTGATACACGACCGACGTCACGTTTCGTGTTCAAGATGTCACGCAGTGGGAATAGAGAACCGTACAGGCGTACGGAATGGGCGTACGGGACGGGAACGGCGGGGTGAAGGGGTGCCACGGTGAGAGGGGGACGCGGCGGGGCAAGGGAGACGCGGCGGGGGCTCGGGAGCGCGGCGGGGCAAGGGGGACGCCATCAGGAAGAGGGGATGCGGTGGTGAAGAGGGGCGGCAGAGGTGAGAAGAGGACGGCCACGGTGAGAAGAGGGGGGAGACGGCGGTGACCACCCCGGACGCCGGTGACGCGCCGGCCGCACTGGGGCTGACCTCGGCGGAGTGGAGCATGTGGCAGGCGTTCCGCAACGGCAGCACCTGCCGGCTGCACAGCGGCGACGCGGCCAGGGACGATCCGCACGGCCGGTACCCGTGGGGCCCGGAGCGCAGCGTACGCGCCCGGGTGGTGGCCTTACTGCTCCTGGAGAGCCCGCCCGCACAGCCCGGACGGGTCTCCGCGCTCAAGCTCACCGGCGCGTACATCACCGACACCCTGGACCTGGCGGGCGGCACGGTCAAGCCGTTCGTGGAGCTGCGCGACTGCCGCTTCGAGAAGGAGGTGCTGCTGCCGGAGAGCCGCTTCACGACCCTGCGGATCGTCGGCTGCGCCGTCCCCCGGCTGGAGGCGGCCCGGCTGCACACCGAAGGCGACCTGCACCTGCCGCGCTGCGTCGTACGGTCCGGCATCCGGCTCACCGACGCCCACATAGGCACGGACCTGCTGCTCAACCAGACGGTGGTGCACAAGGACCGCCAGGGCCGGTCGGTCATGGCCGACGGCCTGACCGTAGCCCAGGACCTCCAGGCCGAGATGCTGGAGTCCTACGGAGAGGTGTCGCTGCGCGGCGCGACGGTCGGCGTCTCGCTGAGCCTGCGCGGCAGCCGGCTGAGCAATCCCTACGGGCGCAGAGCGCTCAACGCCCCGCAGCTCACGGTCGAGCGCACCCTGTACCTGACGGCCGCGGGCCTGGCCAGTTCCCCGTTCTCCACGGTCGGCGCCGGCACGCCCCCGTACGGGATCGGGCACACCCCCACCCGCGGGACGCGCATGCAGCGCTTCGAGTGCGAGGGCGGGATGCGGCTGGACGACGGGCGGTTCGGGGACGCCGTGGACCTGGAACAGGCCCGCTTCCTCATGGAGGGCGACCAGGAACTGTCGCTGCGCCGCATCCAGACCCCCGAGCTGCGCTTCCTGTGCGAGCGCCCGCAGCAGGGCCGGGTGATCCTCTCCGGCGCGCGGGTGGTCAACCTGGTCGACAAGGCGGCGAGCTGGCCGGGCCTGGGCGGGCTGTGGATGGCGGGTTTCTCCTACGAGACGCTGATACCGCGCGGGCACTTCCCGCTGGCCCGGCGTCTGGAATGGGTGGCCGCGGCCACCCCGGAGTACGCGCCCGAGCCGTACGAGATGCTGGCCGCCTCGATGCGCCGCAGTGGCGAGGACTCCGACGCCCGGGAGGCGCTGCTGGCCAAGCAGCGCCGCCGCCGCGAGACGCTGCCGCTGGCGGCCAAGGCGTGGGGCATCCTCCAGGACTGGACGGTGGCGTACGGCTACCGGCCGGGGCGGGCGGCGGTGTGGATGGCCGTCTTATGGGCGCTCGGCACGGTCTACTTCTCCCAGTCGCCGCCCCGGGCCGTCAATGCCGGCGAGGCCCAGCCCTGGAACCCGTACCTGTACGTGCTGGACCTGCTGCTGCCGGTGATCGACCTCCACCAGGAGACTTCCTGGAAGCCGGGGGGCGCCGCGCAGTGGGTCGCGGCGATCATGATCCTGGCGGGCTGGGTGCTGGCGACGACCGTGGCGGCGGGCGCGTCCCGGCTGCTGCGGCGCCAGTAGGGGCGGAGGGTGCTTGGAAGAACCGCGGGGGCGCGTCCTGATTGATGCGCGCGGGCAGATGCGCCAGGTGCGCGTGCCGGGTGGCGGGGGCCGCGTGCCGGATGGCGGGGCCACGTGCCGCGTGCCACGACGCCAACAAGGGCGCGGGGCGCGCGCCCGTCGGCGCGCCGTTCGGTGCGCCCCCCGGCGCCCTCCGCAGCCACCCGCTTCCTCCCGCCCCGTCCGGGCACCGGCCCATGAGTCCCGTCCCGCGCACCGCCCATTAGGCTTACGGCCTGTGACCTCCCTGCGCCTACCGCTCTTCCCCCTGAACTCGGTGCTGTTCCCGGGACTCGTACTCCCGCTGAACATCTTCGAGGCGCGGTACCGGGCGATGATGCGCGATCTGCTCGCGCTGCCCGAGGACGAACGCCGCTTCGGCGTGGTCGCCATCCGCGACGGCCGCGAGGTGGCCCCCACCGCGCCGGGCCTGCCGGACGGAACCGTACGGCCCGCCGAGGGTCCCACCGCGGGCTTCGGCCCCGACCCGATGCGCGCCTTCCACACCGTGGGGTGCGTGGCGGACGCGGCGACGATCCGCGAGAAGAGCACCAAGGACGGCAGCGGCCCCGCGACGGGCGGCGGCTTCGGGACGGCGGCCGGCCCCGGCGCCCAGGGCCCCGGATACGAGGTCCTGGCCACCGGCACCACCCGCTTCCGGCTGCTGTCGGTGGATGCCTCCGGCCCGTACCTGGTGGGCGAGGTGGAGGCGCTGGAGGAGATCCAGGGTGAGGGCGCCGGCGCGCTCGCCTCCGGCGTCCTGCGCGCCTTCCGCACCTACCAGAAGCGCCTGGCCTGGGCCAACGAGCGGACCCTGTCCGGCGGACAGGACCTGCCCGACGAACCGTCCGTCCTGTCCTACCTGGTCGCCGCCGCGGCCGTCCTGGACGTGCCCGCCAAGCAGCGGCTGCTCCAGGCGCCGGACACCGCCAGCCGGCTGACCGAGGAGCTGAAACTCCTTCGCCAGGAGGCCGCGGTGATCGGTAAGCTCCCGTCGCTGCCGGCCGTGGACCTGACCCGGCAGCCGACCAGCCCCAACTGACGCGAGGCGCTCTCCCGGTGTCCAAGGCCAAGCCGAAGAAGTCCAAGAAGCAGCAGTCCCCCGGCGCCGGCGGCACCCCCGCGACGGTGGCGCTGGCCGACGCGGGCGTCCCCTTCACGGTGCACGCCTACGAGCACGACCCGGCCGCCCCCTCGTACGGCGAGGAAGCCGCGCAGGCGCTCGGCGTCTCCCCCGACCAGGTGTTCAAGACCCTGCTCGCGGACGTCGACGGCACACTGACCGTCGCCGTCGTCCCCGTCTCCGGAAGCCTGGACCTCAAGGCACTGGCCGCAGCCGTGGGCGGCAAACGCGCCGCGATGGCCGACCCCGCGGCGGCGGAGCGCAGCACCGGATACGTACGCGGCGGAATCTCCCCGCTCGGCCAGCGCAAGCGGCTGCGTACGGTCCTGGACGCCTCGGCCCGCGACCTGGAGACGGTCTGCGTCTCGGCGGGCCGCCGCGGCCTGGAGGTCGAACTCTCCCCGGCGGACCTGGCGGCCCTCACCGGCGCCGTCCTCGCCCCGATCGCCCGCCACTGACCGCCGCGCCGCCGCCGGGGCCCGGCGACGGTACGTCGGCGCCCGGGTTCGCCGGGGTGTGCCGGGCGCCCGGCCTGTGCCCTGCCATGGCCTGGTGGGCGTCCACGCGGGCGCCCTGTCGGCGTTCGCGCCGGTCCTCCCTCGGCGCTCGTGCCGACGCCTGCCCTCTTGGCGTCCGCATCCGCCCGCCTGCCTCCCGGTGGCGCGCGAAGCCTTTACGGCGTCCACCGCCTCCGCTAGGACCCTTGGGGGAGGTACGCCATGTCGAAGAGAACCCGCAAGCGGAAGTGGCGCATCAAGAAGGGCCGGGCCAACCACGGCCGCCGTCCCGCCTGACGCCGGCGTTAGGGGCCCCTGACGGGGCCCTGAGAACGGGGGCCGCCGACCCGGCGCATGACGGGCCGTGGCAGGTGTGCACGAACGCGTCGGCCCGACCGGTCCGAGCGCCGGAACTCGCCCGGACCGGCCGGGTTCCGGCCGGACTCCCGGACCGGTTCGGGACGGCTGCCCAGACCGGTTCGAGCCGCCTGCCCCGCTCGGTCCGGCCCGGCCCGGTCCGGTCCCGGGAGATCGCCCGCAGCCGGACCGGCACCGCCCCGCTGACCGCAGGACATCCACCAAGCACTCCCGGCACCGTACGTACGGCCGGCCGAACCGGCCCCCGACCACGCCGGCCAGGCATCCGGCAGTGCGGACGGCCCTGGCCGGGACCACCCGGCCCGCCCCGGCCCTGCCAGGTGCGCCCGGCAGCAGGCCGGCACTCGACCGTTCGGTCAGTCCGCCGACGACGGCCGCTGCTGCTGCGAGCGTTCCGGATGCTGCCATGGCACCGAATGCTGCGCGGATCCGCCCGACCGCCCAGGTCCCGTCCGGCTGGGTGAGCGCGGCAGAGGGCCGAAGTCCGGTCGTCCGGTCAGTCCGTCGATGATGACGGCGGCGGCTGCGAGCATTCCGGATGCTGCCGCGGCGCCGGATGCTGCGGGGGTCCGCCCGGCCAACCCGGTTCCGGCCGGACTCCCGGACCGGTTCGGCCCACCTGCCCGGCTCGGTTCCGGTCCCGGGAGATCGCCCGCAACCGGACCAGCACCGCCCCGCTGACCGCAGGACATCCGCCGGGCACTCCCGGCACCGTACGGCCAGCCGACCGAACCGGCGCCCGCCCCGGCCTGCCAGGTGTACCCCGGCAGCGGGCCGGCATTCGACCGTTCGGTCAGTCCGTCGATGACGACGGCGGCGGCTGCGAGTGTTCCGGGTGCTGCTGTGGCGTCGGGTGCTGCTGGTGTCCGCCCGACCAGTCCGGGACCATCGGGTCGCGGTACGGGTCCGGGTCACGCGGTCCGAACAGGCCCGTCAGCGCGAGCTGGGTCAGCATCGCCGCGAGGGGCCAGGCGAGTAGCGCCCCCTTGGCCTGGAGCCGCAGCGGGCCGTCGAACGGCACACCCTCGCCGGCCTTGAGGGCGCGGGCGCCGACGTCTTCGGACGGCCCCAGCCACAGCCCCGTCCGCCAGGCCACCACCGAGGCCAGCAGGCCGCCGGCCGCCAGCGCCACGACCAGCGGGATGCCGCCGCGCCTGCGGACGAGGAAGACCACCGTCGCGCTCAGCACACCGAGGCCGAGGGCCAGCAGGACGAACGTGCCGTCCGCGCCGATGGCCTCCTCCCCCTCGGTGTTCTTCAGGTAGATGTCCTTGCCCTGCCGGAACAGCGGGATGTGCGGCGCCAGCCAGGCCCACAGCACGCCGAGCAGCACACCGGAGGCCGCCACCAGGAACGCGATCACCGCTGCCTCGCGCAGGTCGTGTCCCAGATCGTCCCGGGGGCGCGCGTCGGCGGGCGCGCCGTTCGGCTCACCGGACACGGGCGCGTTCTCCTCGTCGACGGCGGGCGCGGACCAAGGGTCGTACGATCGTTCGGGCGGCTGATTGCGGGGCGTCTGTGGTGCGGTCACCCCGTCATCGTGCCAGGTTGACGTCGCGCGACCGGCATCAGGACGCCGGTTCGGGCCGTCCGCCCCCGTCACCGGACCGCCGCCCGCCGGTACGCCCACGTCGCCACGGCCAGCGACAGCACGCCCACCGCCGCACACACACCCAGATCCGCCCCGATCGCCATCCACTCGGGCCGCGCGTCGAAGCTGCGGGCCAGCGCCTCCACCCCGTACGTGGACGGCAGCAGATCACGGGCGTAGCCGATGAGCGCGGGCAGCCGGCCCGCCGGGAGCACACCGAGCAGCAGCGCCGCCGACATGCCCAGTTGCCCGCAGAGCGTGGCCAGCTCCTGCCGGGGAGCCAGCAGTCCCAGCGCGGCACCGAGCCCGGCCAGCGCGGCGCCCGCCAGCGGCACGACGGCCACCAGCACCCACAGGTTCGCCATCGGGAGCTGGAAGAGCACACAGCCGGTGACGGCCGTGACGACCGTGCCGGGCGCGGTGAAGGACGCGTACGCGCCCGCCGCGCCGAGCACCACCGCGGCGGGCGGCACCGGCAGCGTCGCGTAGTGGTCCAGTCCACCGCCCGCTCTGAGCTGCCCGAAGTACTGCGCCAGCAGGTTCAGCGCCACGAACGCCACGACCAGCACGCTCGACCCGGACACCACGGCCCGCGCCTCGTCGCCGCCGTCGACGACGCCGCGCATCAGCACCATGATCCCGATGGACTGGAACGTCGCGACGAACAGCAGCGGGATCCGGGCGACCCGGGCCCGGGAGAGCTGCGCGCGGTAGACGGCTCCGAGGGCGGGCAGCAGCCGGGCCCTCGGGGCCAGGGGCGCGGCCTCCTCGCCGGGCCGCGCCGGGGGCGTACCGGCGCCGGTCTGCGACCCGGCCTGCGCCGCAGCCTGGGCCCCGGCCTGGGTCACCGCCTCCACGGGAACCACACTCACGCCTTCACCAAGCCTTCCTCCGTACGGCCCCCGAGCGCGAGATACACATCTTCCAGGCTGGGCGTGGCGAGCGTGAAGTCGTCCAGCGCGGCGAAGGCGGGGCCGGCCGTCACCGCGGCCACCGCTTCGCGTGCCTGCTGCGGCGGCAGCCGCAGCGTCCAGCGGCGGCCGGCCGCCCGCGCCGACTCGCCCAGGGCCGCCACCTCGGGCACGTCCAGCGGGGCACGGTCCCGCCACACCAGTTCCAGCCGCACTTCCTCGCCGACGAGCGCCTTCAGACCCCCCGGCGTGTCGCAGGCGATGACCCGGCCGCGGTCGACGACGGCGACCCGGTCCAGCACGCTCTCCGCCTCGATGACGTTGTGCGTCACCAGCACCACGGTGGTGCCGCGCTCGGCCCTGCGCCGGTCCACGGCGGCCCATACCGCGCGGCGGGCCACCGGGTCCATGCCGGTCGTCGGCTCGTCCAGGACCAGCAGCGGGCGCTCGCCGACCAGCACCCCCGCGAAGCAGGCCAGTCGGCGCTGGCCGCCGGAGAGCTTCTTCAGCGGGCGTCCCGCGATGTCCGCCAGGCCCAGCTCGTCCACGACGGCGTCCCGCTCCGCGCGGGCCTGGGCCGCGGTGAGGCCACGCAGCCGGCCGGTGGTCTCCACGGCCAGCGAGACCGTCATCTCGTCCAGGGCGGTCGACTCCTGCCCCAGGTAGCCGAGCAGCCGTGCCGCGCGGTCCGGGTGACGCACGATGTCGTGTCCCAGTACGGTCACGCTGCCGGAATCCGGCCGCAGCAGTCCGGTGAGCTGGCGCACCAGGGTCGACTTGCCGGCACCGTTGGGGCCGAGCAGCCCGAAGATCTCTCCGCGCCGTACGTCCAGGCTGATCCCGTCGCTGGCCCGTACGGCCGGCGCCGCCGCAGTTCCCCGGCGTCCGCGCACCGCGGGATACGTCTTGACCAGGTCCCGCACGACGCACACCTGCTCGCCGTGGTCCACCTGTTTTGCGCCCGTCCTCACGAGCTACGAGGGTACGCGCACCGGCCGCCCACGCGTTCCCCGGGCCCGTGGGTGGGGCGCGGGTGGTCACCACCCACCAACGGGGCACCCGCACCCCAGCACCCCAGCGCCTCGCCCACGAGCGGGGCACCGGCACGCAACGTACCGCGACGGCGGGGTGCCGTGATCAGTCGCCCGCCGGGGCGTGTTCCGCGGCGGTGCGCAGGTCGACCTCGCGCCAGAAGCCGGCCCGGATCGCGTAGCGGTCGTGTTCGTCGATCTGGTCGTCCTTGTGGGCCAGCAGGCCGAAGCGGGCCGCGTAGCGGAGCAGTTCGCCGTCGATGCGGTGCGGGATGCGGGGGTACTCCGTGGAGATCTGCTGGAGGTGGGAGGTGTCGGAGAGGCGATCGGTCCAGCGGCGGGCGAAGACCTGGCCGACCTCGAAGGGGTCGCCGCTGACGGCGGTGATGTCCTCTTCCCGGTCGGCCCACCGCTGCTCGGCGCTGGTGAGCTGGGCGAGCGTCGGCAGGGAGGCCGTTTCGGGGGGTTCGCCCACGGGGGCGCCGCGTTCGATCCAGCCTTTGTCGGAGGACCAGCGCAGGGTGGCGTTGGGGGTCGGCGAGGCGGCGGGGGAAGCAGGGGCGGCGGGGCCTCCCGGGCCCCGGCCGAGGCCGGCGAGGTCCTTGGGGGTGGGGACCGCCGAGAGTCCCTTGCCGGCGGTGGGGCCCTGTTCGCCGCCGTCCCGGGCGGTGCCTTCGGAGGAGGCCGCCGGCCGGGCGCCGACGTTGGAGCCGTTGCGGTTGTGGTTGCGCTCGCCGCCGTCCTGTCCGGCGGCAGCGGCGGCGGCTGCGGCAGCGGCGACCGCGGACTCCGGCAGGGGGGCGGAGAGGATCGCGGCGATCTCGGGCCGCGGTGCGGGCGGCGGCGCGCAGGGGCCGCCCAGTTCCTTGAGCCGCACGGCGCGGGTGATCCACGCCCGGTCCAGGACCCGCCGCTCGTCGGCCTCGGCGACCAGGTCCTCGGACTGGTTGTAGTCGCCGTCCGCGGCCTGGACCGCCCACAGGTGGACGGCGACGCCGTGTTCCTTCGCCGACATCAGGCCGGGCAGCAGATCGCCGTCGCCGGTCACCAGCACGATGTCCGAACAGGCGCGGTTACGGGCCAGCTCGGTCAACTCCGCGTGCATGGCCGCGTCCACGCCCTTCTGCGCCCAGCGGCCGTCGCTGCGGGTCAGGGCACCGAGCCGGACGGTGACCCGGGGCATGACGCGCAGCCGGCGGTGTTCGGGCTGCGGTACGCGGTCGGGGGCACCGTCGAACCAGTAGATGCGCAGCAGCCGCTGCTCGGTGTCGGCTTCCGCGCGCTGCCGCAGGCCCTGGATGAGCGCGGTGTGGTCGACGGTGATCCGGGACCGCGTGGGCTCTCCGGCGAGCAGGCTCGCGGCGGCCCCCAGCAAATATCCGGCGTCCACCAGGACGACGCAGCGATCCACGTTCCACCCTCTTTCGTGAGGTGCTGAAGTCCGGTCGCCCCCCGGCTCGGCCTGTGGCACGAGGTTTCCTTCGGCTTTCCTTCGAGTCTGCCCGACCGCGCGGGGGTTAACTGCCCGAACTCGATCATCGGCGTGGCGGATTCGGCGGGAATTTCGGATGCGGCGCGTGAGAGCCCTTATTACTGACGGTAATTGCCCGAAATGCGAGCATCTGCGCGACGTGTAACTCTGGTCGCGGATCCGGACCAGGGGTCCCTTATGGAGGCACGATCATGGCCAAGAGCAAGAAGTCGGACCGTCGTCAGCAGCAGCGGACCGCGGCGGCCGAGCGCGGTCAGCAGGAAGCCCAGCGCTCGGCGATGGAGGCGCAGGCCCAGCCCCAGGCGCAGGCCCAGGGCAGCCCGGCGGACGTGGCCCGCAAGCATCAGCGGCGCTTCGGCCACAACTGACGTTCCGGGGGCGGCGGTCGAGGCGCACAGCGGTTGGGGGGCGCACCCGGTGCCGGGTGCGCCCCCCGATGCATGTGCGCCTGCGCCTCAGCCCGCCAGGCAGGACGGGCCCAGCAGCACCTTCAGGTCGCCGAAGAGGGAGGGGTCGGGGGTGACCCGGTGCCGGTCCAGCCGCAGCACGGTGGTCTTGCGGGTGCCCTGGAGCTTGATCCGTACCTCGGTGGAGCCGCGGTGGCTGGTGAGCACCTCGCCCAGCTTCTCGACCAGCGGCGGGGTGACCTTCAGGGCCGGGATGGTGATCGTCACGGGGGCGTTCGCACCGGCCTCGGAGAGGTCGGGGACCATCATCTCCATGGCCACCAGCCGGGGGACGTCCTCGCGCTTGTCCAGGCGGCCCTTGACGAACACCACGGCGTCCTCGACGAGCTGGGTCGAGACGAGCTGGTAGGTCGCGGGGAAGAACATGCAGTCGATGGAGCCGGCCAGGTCCTCGACGGTGGCGATGGCCCAGGCGTTGCCCTGCTTGGTCATCTTGCGCTGGAGGCCCGAGATGATGCCGCCGATCGTGACGATCGAGCCGTCCGAGTAGTCGCCGCCGGTGAGCTGGGAGATCGCGGCGTCGGCCTTGTCGGACAGGACGTGTTCGAGGCCGAAGAGCGGGTGGTCGGAGACGTACAGGCCGAGCATCTCCCGCTCCTGGGCGAGGAGATAGGTCTTGTCCCACTCGATGTCCGAGAACTCCACGTCGAGGCCGAAGCCGGGGCCGTCGTCCGCCGAGTCCTCGCCCATGCCGCCGAAGAGGTCGAACTGCCCCTCGGCCTCCTTGCGCTTGACCTGCACCACGTTGTCGATCATCGACTCGTAGTGCGCCATCAGCCCCTTGCGGGTGTGGCCCATCTCGTCGAACGCGCCCGCCTTGATCAGCGATTCGGTGGTGCGCTTGTTGCAGACGACGGCGTCGACCTTGTCGAGGTAGTCGGGGAAGGAGAGGTACTTTCCCTTCGCCTTACGACAACGAATGATCGAATCCACCACGTTCTGACCGACGTTACGGACCGCGGTGAGACCGAAAAGGATCACATCGTCGCCCTGGGCGGCGAAGTTCGCCTCTGACTCATTGACGTTGGGCGGTAGCACCTTGATGCCCATACGGCGGCACTCGTTGAGATAGACCGCCGACTTGTCCTTGTCGTCCCGCACAGAGGTGAGCAGTGCGGACATGTATTCGGCCGGATAGTTCGCCTTGAGGTAAGCGGTCCAATAAGTGACCAGTCCGTACGCGGAGGAGTGCGCCTTGTTGAAGGCGTATCCGGCGAAGGGGACCAGAACGTCCCACAGGGCCTGGATCGCCTCGTCGGAGTAGCCGTTCTTCTTGGCGCCGGCCTGGAAGATGGTGAAGTTCTTGGCCAGTTCCTCGGGCTTCTTCTTGCCCATGACGCGGCGCAGGATGTCGGCCTCGCCCAGGGAGTACCCGGCGATGATCTGGGCGGCCTTCTGCACCTGCTCCTGGTAGACGATCAGGCCGTAGGTCAGGCCGAGGGTCTCCTTCAGGGGCTCTTCGAGCTCCGGGTGGATCGGGGTGATCTCCTGGCGGCCGTTCTTGCGCTCCGCGTAGTTGATGTGCGAGTTCATGCCCATCGGGCCCGGCCGGTACAGGGCCGAGACGGCGGAGATGTCCTCGAAGTTGTCGGGCTGCATCTGGCGCAGCAGCGAGCGCATCGGGCCGCCGTCGAACTGGAAGACGCCCAGGGTGTCACCGCGGCACAGCAGCTCGAAGGTCTTGGGGTCGTCCAGCGGTACGGACAGCAGCTCCAGGTCGACGCCCTTGTTGGCCTTCACCATCTTCAGGGCGTCGTCCATGATGGTCAGGTTGCGCAGGCCCAGGAAGTCCATCTTCAGCAGGCCCAGCGACTCGCACTGGGGGTAGTCCCACTGGGTGATGGTCACCCCGTCGGTGTGCCGCACCCAGACCGGGGCGTGGTCGATGATCGGCTCGCTGGACATGATCACGCCGGCGGCGTGCACACCCATCTGCCTCACCAGGCCCTCGACACCCTTGGCGGTGTCGATGACCTTCTTCACGTCCGGCTCGTTCTCGTACATCGCCCGGACCTCGCCCGCCTCGTTGTAGCGGGGGTGCGAGGGGTTGGTGATGCCGTCCAGGTCGATGCCCTTGCCCAGGACGTCGGCGGGCATGGCCTTGGTGATCCGGTCACCCATCGCGTACGGGTAGCCCAGGACGCGCGCGGAGTCCTTGATGGCGTTCTTCGCCTTGATCTTGCCGTACGTGCCGATCATGGCGACCTTGTCCTCGCCGTACTTCTCGGTCACGTACCGGATCACTTCGACGCGCCTGCGCTCGTCGAAGTCGATGTCGACATCGGGCATCGAGACGCGCTCGGGGTTCAGGAACCGCTCGAAGATCAGCCCGTGCTCGATCGGGTCGAGGTCGGTGATGCCCATCGCGTACGCGACGATCGAACCGGCCGCGGAGCCACGGCCGGGGCCGACCGCGATGCCGTTGTTCTTGGCCCACATGATGAAGTCGGCGACCACGAGGAAGTAGCCGGGGAACCCCATCTGGATGATGACGTCCATTTCGTACTCGGCCTGCTTCTGCCGGTCCTCGGGGACGCCGCCCGGGTAGCGGCGCTCCATGCCGCGCCGCACCTCTTCCTGGAACCAGGTGACTTCGGTGTACCCCTCGGGGATGTCGAACTTCGGCATGAGGTCGCGCTTTTCGAACATGCCGGAGGTGTCGATCTGCTCGGCGACCAGGAGGGTGTTGCGGCAGCCCTCCTGCCAGGCGTCCGAGGAGTCGATGGCGTACATCTCGTCGGTGGACTTGATGTAGTAGCCGGTGCCGTCGAACTTGAAGCGGTCGGGGTCACTGAGGTTCTTGCCGGTCTGGATGCACAGCAGGGCGTCGTGGGCGGTCGCCTCGTGTGCGTAGGTGTAGTGCGAGTCGTTGGTCACCAGCGGCGGGATGCCGAGCTTCTTGCCGATCTCCAGCAGGCCGTCCCGGACCCGGCGCTCGATCTCGATGCCGTGGTCCATCAGCTCCAGGAAGTACCGGTCCTTGCCGAAGATGTCCTGGTACTCCGAGGCCGCCTTGAGGGCCTCGTCGTACTGGCCCAGGCGCAGCCGGGTCTGGAGCTCACCCGAGGGGCAGCCGGTGGAGGCGATCAGGCCCTCGGACCACTGGGCGATGGTCTCCTTGTCCATACGCGGCCACTTCTGGAGCCAGCCCTCCTTGTACGCGTCCGAGGACAGCTTGAAGAGGTTGTGCAGGCCCGTCTTGTTCGCCGCCCAGATCGTCTTGTGGGTGTAACCACCGGAACCGGAGACGTCGTCCCGCTTCTGGTGCGGCTGGCCCCACTGGATCTTCCGCTTGGTGCGCCGCGACTCGGGCGCGACGTACGCCTCGATGCCGATGATCGGTGTGACCCCGGCCTTCTGCGCGCTGTGGAAGAAGTCGTACGCCCCGTGCAGGTTGCCGTGGTCGGTCATGGCGATATGGGTCATGCCCATCTCGTTGCACGCGTCGAACATGTCCTTCAGCCGCGCGGCACCGTCCAGCAGCGAGTACTGGGTGTGCACGTGCAGATGCGTGAAGGGCGGCTTGGCCACGGCGGGAGACCTCCGGACAGGCGGGCGGCGGTTATGGGGACGGTGTGGAAGTCTACGGCGTGGGACCGACACCGCCAGGCGGTGCGGAGCGGTTCGCGCGGGCCCGTGGCCGGGCGGGCGGGCACTGATGGGTAGCCTCGGCCGTTGTCAGTGACGTCACTCACCGCCACCGGATCCCGCCGGGCGGCGGTCCGGCCTTGATCTGCCCCAGGAGGCACCCCGCGATGTCGTCCCAGCACGTCCCGGCGCAGGACGCCGCGCAGCGCGGCGAGGAGATCCTCGCCGTCTTCGACACCGCTTTCGGAGAGCTGCTCGCCGCCGACCCGGCGGCCTTCCGCGTGAAGTTCCGGAAGATGGCCGCCTCCGCCTTCGCCTTCTACCGCGGTACGGCCTGCCTGTTCTACCGCGACCTCCAGGAGGGCGCCGCGGGCGGGGAGCACTCCAGCGGCCCGTACCTGGACGAGCAGACCAGCCGGGTGTGGATCCACGGCGATCTGCACGCCGAGAACTTCGGCACGTACATGGACGCGACCGGCCGGCTGATCTTCAACGTGAACGACTTCGACGAGGCGTATGTGGGCCCCTTCACATGGGACCTCAAGCGCTTCGCCGCCTCGGTCGCCCTCATCGGCTACGCCAAGGCGCTCAGTGACGAGCAGATCACCGGTCTCGTACGGACCTACGCCGCCGCCTACCGGGAGCGCGTCCACGTCCTGGCCGCCGGCGCCAAGGACGACGAGGTGCCGCCCTTCACGCTGGACACCGCCGACGGGCCCCTCCTGGACGCGCTGCGCGACGCCCGTTCGCTGACCCGTTTCGGCCTGCTGGACTCGATGACCGAGATCCGTGACTTCGAGCGCCGCTTCACCGCCGGGGGCGGCACCATCGAGCTGGACGCCGCGACCCGCTACAAGGTCCTGGCGGCCTTCGACGGCTATCTGGAGACGCTGCCGGAGTCCAGTCTGGCCCGCCCGGACTCCTACCGGGTCAAGGACGTGGTCGGGCGCCGCGGCATCGGCATCGGCTCGGCGGGCCTGCCCTCGTACAACATCCTCCTGGAGGGCAACAGCGACGCCCTGGAGAACGATGTCGTCATCTACATGAAGCAGGGGCAGGTCCCGGCGGTCTCGCGGCACGTCACCGACGCGCGGATCCGTGAGTACTTCCGGCACGAGGGCCACCGCACGGTCATCTCCCAGCGCGCTCTCCAGGACCACGCCGACCCGTGGCTGGGCTGGACCGAGCTGGACGGCGCCGGCCAGCTCGTCGCCGAGGTCTCGCCGTACGCGGTGGACCTGGACTGGTCGGACCTGGACGACCCGGCGCAGATCGCGGCGGTCGTCGCGGACCTGGGCCGGGCGACGGCCACGATGCACTCCGCCGCGGACGACGAGAGCGGCCACTCCCTGGTGCCCTTCTCCACCGAGCGCGCCATCGACGCGGCCATCGCCGCCGACGAGGAGGGCTTCGCGGAGCTGCTGGTGGACTTCGCGCACTCCTACGGGGCGCGGGCCCGCGCGGACCACCAGATCTTCGTGGACCTCTTCCGCAACGGCCGCATTCCCGGTCTTTGACGGCCGCATTCCCGGTCTTCGAGGACCTCCTCGGGCCGCGGTGGGGAAGATTACGGCCCCTTCTTAGCCCGGCTTGACCCGCGCCATGGCACACTCGCGTCAATGGACATCTCGGCGGCACATCTGCGGGCACTGCGCGCGGCGCTTTTCACGGCGCTGTGCGTGACGCTGTCCGCCGCCTCCCATGTGCTGCTCTCGCGGATGCCGCTGCCGCTGACCACCCTCGCCGCCCTCTCGGCCGCCGTCTTCGCGATCTCCTACGCGCTGGCCGGCCGGGAGCGCGGCTTCGGGCGGATCGCCGCCCTGCTCGTCCCGCTGGAGCTGGCCGCCGACACGGTCTTCAGCCTCGGGCAGCACGCCTGTTACGGGCAGGCGGGCGGGCCGGTGGCCGGGCCGCTGCGCTCCTTGGGCGTGGACCTGCTGTGCGGCAGCGGTGAGGTCGGCGCTCCTTTGGTGAAGCTGACCGCCGAGCACATCACGCCCGCCACCACCTGGCTGCTGCTGGCCGCGCACGTCCTGATCGGGCTGCTCGCCGCGGCCTGGCTGCGGCGGGGTGAGGCGGCGCTGGCCCAGTTGCTGGGCGCGGTGGCCGCCGTGGCCTTCCGGCCGCTGATGATCGCCCTGGCGGTCGTCACCGCGGCGTCGGCTCCCCCGCGGCCGGCCGTCCGGCCCGTACGGTACGGGCCCACCGCGCGGCCCGTACCACTGCTCGTGCACTGTGTCGTGCGCCGTGGACCGCCCTGGGCGCTCGCTGCCTGAGCGTTCCGGCAGCTTTCGCCGCACACCCAGGACTCCTCGACACCGGGCACTTCACTTCACAGGAGCAGGACAGTCATGAGCAACCGCAACAACCAGGCCAACAAGCAGGCAGCCCGCGAGCGGCTGCGCGCCGAGCGCGAGCGGCAGGCCAAGCGGGACAAGGTCCGCCGGCAACTGACCGTCGGCGGTGCGATCGTCGCGGTCCTCGCCGTCGCGGGCGGCATCGGTGTGGTCGTCGCCAACTCCGGTGGTTCGGACGGCACCGACACCGACACCGCCGCCGTCGCCAAGGCGGGTGGCGGCGCCGACAGCGCCAACTGGGTCAAGGCCGCCAAGGCCAAGCTGGTCAAGCCCGCCCACACCAGCGGTGAGAACGGCACGACCATCGTCGTCGGCAAGGCGGACGCCAAGAACACCCTGGAGCTGTTCGAGGACGCGCGCTGCCCGGGCTGTGCCAGTTTCGAGCAGAACGTCGGCGGGACCGTCCAGAAGGACATCAAGGACGGCAAGTACAAGGTGTCCTTCCACCTGGGCACCTTCCTGGACGCCAACCTCAAGGGCACCGGCTCCAAGAACGCCCTCAGCGCGATGGGCGCCGCGCTCAACGTGAGCACCGACGCTTTCTTGAAGTTCAAGGAGGCGCTGTACTCCAAGGAGTACCACCCCGACGAGATGGGCCCGGACAAGTTCGCCGACGACAGCTACCTGCTGAAGATCGCGGACACGGTCGACGGACTCAAGGGGAACCAGGCGTTCCAGAAGGCCGTCAAGAGCGGTACGTACGACAAGTGGGCGCTGGTGATGTCCCAGGACTTCAACACGCACAAGGAGGTCCAGAGCACCCCCACGGTCAAGATGAACGGCACGATCGTGGGCACGGACTCCGACCGCGGCAAGGCCGCTCCCTCCACGCCGGACGCCTTCACCTCCATGATCGGCGAGCAGATGAAGTCCTGACCGGACGGCCGGAGGACCGGACAACCCGGCAACCCGGCAACCCGGCAACCCGGCAACCCGGCAACCGGACCACAGCCGGGCAGGGGCCGGGGCCAGGCCCCTGAGCTGCCGCCCGGCGGCATCGGCCGGCCCGCGGGATGCGGGCCGGCCGATGCCAAATCTTGACCCCTGGTGACGCCGTGCCCATGGGAGACTCCCCGGCATGGAGGGGACGGGTGCCCGGCGGGGGGCACCGACGACGGCGCTGCACACGGCGCTGTTCACCGCGCTGTGCGTGACCCTGTCCGCCGGCTCCCGCGCCCTGCTCCTGCGCACCCCGCCGCCCACGACGGCACCGGCGCCGGTCCTGCGCGCGGGCGTCCTCGCCCTGGCCTTACGGCGGCGCGGCCCGCCTGCTCCCCGGCCCCCCTTCGCCGCCGCCCAAGTACGGCGCCACAGCAGTCCACCGTCGGGAACCAGCCATGAACCGGGGAGCACTCATGAGCAACCGCAACAGCCAGGCCGGCAAGCAGGCGGCCCGCGAGCGCATCCGCGCCGAGCGGGAGCGCCAGAAGAAGAAGGAGCGGCTGCGCCGGCAGTTGCTGGTGGCGGGGGCCGTGGCGGGCGTGCTCGTCATCGCCGGCGGCGTCACCTTCGGGATCATGAAGGCGAACAAGCCGAAGGAGCCCACCGGCTGGGAGGCGGCCAAGGAGGCGAAGCTCGTCCGGCCCGCCCACACCCAGGGGGAGAACGGCACCGAGATCCTCGTCGGGGACAAGAACGCCAAGGAGACGCTGGAGGTCTTCGAGGACATCCGCTGTCCGGCCTGTGCCGCCTTCGAGCAGAGTGCCGGTGAGGCGCTGCTGAAGGACATCGAGGACGGCCGCTACAAGGTCCGTTTCACGCTGTACAGCTTCATCGACGACGGGCAGGGCGGGCAGGGCTCCAAGAACGCGCTCAGCGCGCTGGGCGCGGCCCTCAACCACAGCCCGGAGGCGTTCTTGAAGTACAAGACGGCGCTGTACGCGGAGAAGAACCACCCCGAGGAGACCGACGACGCCTACGCCAAGGACGACAGGCTGCTGGCCGTCGCCGACCAGGTGCCGGAGCTGAGGAACGACCAGGCGTTCAAGACGGCGGTCAAGAAGGGCACGTACGACCGGTGGGCGATGGAGATGACGGCGCTTTTCGGCCGTAAAGGCGTCAAAAGCACGCCAACCTTTATGCACGGCGACAAGAAGCTGAAGATGGCCGAAATCCCCGACAGGAAGCTGACGAAGGAGCAGTACTACCAGCTCGCGAAGGCGAACTTCGCCAAGATGATCGACGACGAGTTCGGGAAGGCAAAGGAAAAGTAACGCCAGGCCCGGCAGCGGGAGGGCGCAATCTTTCGAAACAACCCTCCCGCTGTTCACTACCTGACAGTATGGTCATCGGCCGTGACCGATCATGACCAGATCTCGCGCCGTACCGCCGTTACGGCCGTAGCGGCCACCGCCGCTCTCCTGCCGTTCGCCTCCGCGGCCACCGCCCGCGCCCAGGAGCGGCCGGCCCCCGGCGCCTTCTTCCTGCACGGCGTCGCCTCCGGTGACCCGCTCCCCGACGGCATCCTGCTGTGGACCCGCGTCACCCCCACCCCCGACGCCGTACCCGGCTCCGGCCGGGGGCCGGCCGCCACGGTGAGCTGGGAGCTGGCGGCGGACAAGGACTTCGGCACGGTGGTCGCGCGGGGAACCGTGACCGCCTCCGCCGCCACCGACCACACCGTCAAGGCGGACGTACGGGGCCTGACGCCCGCCACCACCTACTACTACCGCTTCGGCCTGGACGGCACGTACTCCCCCGTCGGCCGCACCCGCACCGCCCCGGCGCCCGACGCCGACGCCTCCAACATCCGCTTCGGCGTGGTCTCCTGCGCCAACTGGGAGGCCGGCTACTTCTCCGCGTACCGCCATCTCGCCGACCGGGCCGACCTGGACGCGGTGCTCCACCTCGGCGACTACATATACGAGTACAAGTCCGGCGAATACCCGGCCGCGAAGTACGTGGTGCGCCCGCACGCCCCCACGCACGAGATCATCTCGCTCGCCGATTACCGCATCCGCCACGGCATCCACAAGACCGACCCGGACGCCCTGGCCATGCACGCCACCCACCCCGTCATCGCCATCTGGGACGACCACGAGTTCGCCGACAACGCCTGGTCGGGCGGGGCCAACAACCACACCCCGGGCACCGAGGGCGAGTGGTCCGCGCGGATGGCCGCCGCCAAGCAGGCCTACTTCGAGTGGATGCCCGTACGGACCTCCACCGCCGGCACCACCTACCGGCGGCTGCGCTTCGGCAAGCTCGCCGACCTGCACCTGCTGGACCTGCGGTCCTTCCGCGACCAGCAGGCCAAGGCCGGCAGCGGGGCGGTGGACGACCCGGACCGTACGATCACCGGGCGGGCCCAGTTGGACTGGCTCAAGGCCGGACTGGAGCGCTCGGACACCGCCTGGCGGCTGGTCGGCACCTCCGTGATGATCTCCCAGGTCGCCTTCGGCTCCGTACCGGCCAAGCTGCTGGCGCCGCTGGCCAAGCTGCTCGGCCTGCCCCAGGAGGGGCTGGCGGTCAACACCGACCAGTGGGACGGCTACACCGACGACCGGCGCGAGCTGCTGAGCCACCTGCACGACCGGCGCATCGACAACACCGTCTTCCTGACCGGCGACATCCACATGGCCTGGGCCAACGACGTGCCGCTGAAGGCCGCGGACTACCCGTCCGAGCCGCCGGTCGCCACCGAGTTCGTGGTCACCTCGGTCACCTCCGACAACGTGGACGACTTCCTCCACGTCGCCCCGCACACCGTCTCACTGGTCGGCGTCGCCGCCATCAAGGCGGCCAACCGGCACGTGAAGTGGCTGGACATGGACTCGCACGGCTACGGCGTCCTGGACGTCGACGCCCGGCGTACGCAGATGGACTACTTCGCCGTCTCGGACCGGGCCGACAAGAACGCCACCAGCAAGCACATCCGCTCCTACCGGACACTGGCGGGAACGCAGCGGGTGGAGGCCGTGGACCAGCCGGTGCGCTGACGGAAACCCGCCGGGCCCGTACGCCTGTACACCCGTACGCCCCTACGGCAGCGGGAAGAAGCCCGGAAAGCCCGGAGTGAGTCGCAGGCCCCGGAGTGAGCCGCAGGGCTCAAAGTGAGCCGAGGAAGCCGAGAGCCACCTTCCAGGTGCTCTCGGCCGCCTCCTCGTCGTGGTCCGGCAGACCGTCGTCGGTGAACAGGTGCCCCGCGCCGGGGTAGCGGTAGACCTCCACGTCCGCACCGGCCCGGCACATCCGCAGGTACCAGGCGTTGAGCCAGTCGTGCGGCTCGAAGGGGTCCGGGTCCGCGACGTGCAACTGCACGGGCAGGTCGTCCACAAAGGCGTCGTCCGCGATGTCCGAGGTACCGTGCAGCAGGAGCAGCCCGCGCGCCTTTTCGTCCGCCAGCGCGAGGTTCTGCGCCACCGCCCCGCCGAAGGAGAACCCGGCGTAGACCAGGCCCCGGTCGGAATAGGGCGCGACCGCCGTCACGGCCCGCCGCAGCAGCTCGTCCTTGCCGATCTCGTCCTTGATCGCCGTGCCGTCCTCGACGGTCGTCGCGGTCCGCCCCTCGAAGAGATCCGGCACGATCACCTCGTGGCCCGCCGCACGCAGCTTGTCGGCCGCGGCGTGCACCGCGGGCCGCAGGCCGCACACCGAATGGAACAGAACAACGGTCGAGGGGGCATGGGCCACTGGATTCACTTCCCTGTCACTGGATCGCACTTCCCCCATCGTGCCAGTTACGGTCGGAGGGGACCGGCACCAGGCCGACCATGAAAGGGAGGACCAAGTGTCCATGGAGGACGTGCTGCGTCCGCTCGTCGTCGTGGGCGGGACGATAATCGTCACGCTGATTCTGGGCTGGCTCACCGACCGGGCCCTGTGCAAGGTCGACGCCGCCCGGCCGGACACTCCCCTGTGGGGTCTGCTGCGGCGCTGCCGCATACCGCTCCAGTTGCTGCTGGCCGCCGCCCTGCTGCGCGGCTCGTACGACGAGACCGACATCGGCCTCGTCCGGGACCACCAGGCGGGCATCGGGCAGTGCCTGTCGCTGGTGCTGATCGCGGCCACGGCGTGGCTGGCCATCAGAGCCTCCGCGGCCATCGTGGAGTCCACCTACAGCCGTTATGCGGCCGTCGCCCGGGACGCGGCCCGGGTACGGCGCGTACGGACCCAGGTGACGCTGATCCAGCGTGTGGTGACGGCCGTGGTCATCGTGGTCGCCGCGGCCTCGATGCTGCTGACCTTCCCCGAGATGCGCACCGTCGGCCAGTCCATGCTGGCCTCCGCCGGACTGCTGGGCATCGTCGCCGGTATCGCGGCGCAGTCCACGCTCGGCAACCTCTTCGCGGGGCTCCAGATCGCCTTCGGTGACATGGTGCGCATAGGCGACACGGTGGTCGTGGAGCGCGAGTGGGGCACGGTCGAGGAGATCACCCTGACCTTCTTGACCGTACGGACCTGGGACGAGCGCCGGATAACGATGCCGGTGTCCTACTTCACCAACAAGCCCTTCGAGAACTGGTCGCGCGGCGGCGCGCAGATGACCGGCACCGTCTTCTTCCACCTCGACCACGCCGCCCCGGTGGAGAAGATGCGCGAGAAGCTGCACGAGATCCTCCAGGACAGCGCGGACTGGGACGGCCGCGCCTGGAGCCTGGTGGTCACCGACACCACACCCTCCACGATCCAGGTACGGGCCCTGGTCACCGCCCGGGATTCCGACGCGATCTGGTCGGTCCGCTGCGAGGTGCGCGAGCGGATGATCGAGTGGCTGCGTACGGAGCACCCGTACGCGCTGCCGCGGATCGCCACCGCCCCGGCCCCCGGGAGCTCCGGCGAGAGCGGTCCGTACCTGTACGAGGGGCCGGAGCCGGACAGGGGGCCGGGCCCGGGTTCCCGGGGAGCGCGGTCCTAGCGACTCCCTGCGACAGCCCTACTGGAGCTACGGCTCTACCGGAGCGACGGCCCTACTGGAGCTACGGCCCTACCGGAACGGCGCCTCTACTGGAGCGGCGCCCCGCGCAGGCTGCGCATGTCGAGCTGGCGCAGCACCCGGTCCACGATCTCCGGGTCGGCGCCGGGCTCGCTGCGGGCGGCGAGCACCTCGTGGCGGGCGGCCGAGAGCATCTCGCCCTGGACCCGGTGCACCTTCTTCACCCGCGCGATCCGCTTGTCGAAGTGCTCCCGCCGGTCGTCGTCCACGATGTCCGGCGCGATGCGGGCTCCTATGTCGTACGCGCGGCGGGAGAGCTGGTCGGCGATCTCCTCCGGCAGCTCCTCGACCTCCATGATCTCCTTCAGCCGCCGCTTGGCCGCCTTGATCACCCGTAGCGCCAGCTCCCGCTCCAGCTCCTCCTCGGCTTCCGAGTCGGCCCGTACCCGCAGCTTCTTGACCAGCCGGGGCAGGGACAGGCCCTGCACGATCAAGGTGGTCAGGACGACCGCGAAGGCGATGAAGAGGATCTCGTCGCGGGCCGGGAAGGGGTCGCCGGAGTCGGTCTCGTACGGGATGGCCAGCGCCAGCGCCACCGACGCGACCCCGCGCATCCCCGACCACCACATGATCAGGGTCTCCCGCCAGCTCATGGGGATGTCCTCGTCGTAGTCGCGCAGCCGGTGCATGCGCTTGGCCAGCCAGGCGGCGGGCAGCAGCCACAGCAGCCGTACGCCCACCACGACCGCGACGACCACGGCGCCGGTCCGCAGCATCTCGCCCCAGCGGCCGGAGGCGGTGCCGAAGGTGTTGTGCAGCTCCAGGCCGATGAGTCCGAAGGCGACCCCGGTGACCAGGGTGTCGACGACCTCCCAGAAGGTGTAGCCGGCGAGCCGGCCCATGACGTCATCAGGGTCGGCGGCGTACTCGGCCAGGAAGAGCGCGCAGGTCAGCACGGCCAGCACGCCCGAGCCCCGGAACTCCTCGGCCACCACGTACGCCACGAACGGCACCAGCAGCGTCAGGCCGATCTGCAGCGTGGGGTCGCCGAGCAGCCCCATCAGTCTGTTGGCGGCCCAGCCCAGCACCAGCCCGACCGCTATGGCGACCACCGCCGACAGGACGAGTGCGACGGCAGCGGAGGGGGCGGAGAAGCTGCCGCTGACCGCCGCGGCCAGCGCCACGTGGTAGAGCACGATCGCGGTGACGTCGTTGAAGAGCCCCTCGCCCTCCAGGATGGAGACCATGCGGCGGGGCAGGCCCAGCTTGCCGGCGACCGCGGTGGCGGCGACCGGGTCGGGCGGGGCCACCAGCGCGCCGAGCACCACGGCGGCGGCCACCGGCAGGCCGGGGACGACGGCGTGCGCGACCGCGGCGACGGCCGCCGTGGTGGCGAAGACCAGGGCGACCGCGAGCAGGAAGATCGGCCGGAGGTTGGCGGTGAACTGCCGCCAGGAGGTGCGCTGCACGGCGGCGTACAGCAGCGGCGGCAGGACCAGGGGGAGGATGAACTCCGGCGGCAGGTCCACGTTCGGCACGAACGGGATCAGGGCCAGCGCGGCTCCCAGGAGGGTCATCAGCACCGGGGACGGCAGACCCAGCCGGTCGCCGACGGGAACCATGACCACGGCCCCCAGGAGCAGGACGAACATCAGGGCCAACTGGTCCACGGCGGGCACGCTCCGGTGTCGACATCGATGACGTTCCGGATCAAGCGTGCCACGAAGCGGGGCAAACCCCGCTCAGGCGGGCATGGCCCTCATATCTCTCGTCCGGCTTACCCGCACACCTCGCGTACGACTACGCGCCTGGCGTACGGCTACGCGCCTGTCGCCCGTACGGCTACGCGCTCTCCGCCCGCACCCTGTCCAGCGCGCCCTGGAGGTCGTCGGGGTAGGCGCTCTCGAACTCCACCCAGCGGCCGTCGGAGGGGTGCTCGAAGCCCAGGCGCACCGCGTGCAGCCACTGCCGGCTCACGCGCAGGCGCTTGGCCAGCGTGGGGTCCGCGCCGTAGGTGAGGTCGCCGACGCAGGGGTGGCGGTGGGCGGACATGTGCACCCGGATCTGGTGGGTGCGGCCCGTCTCCAGCTTGATGTCCAGCAGGCTGGCCGCCCGGAACGCCTCGATGAGGTCGTAGTGCGTGACCGACGGCTTGCCCTCGGCGGTGACCGCCCACTTGTAGTCGTGCTGCGGGTGGCGGCCGATGGGGGCGTCGATCGTGCCGCTCAGCGGGTCCGGGTGGCCCTGCACCAGCGCGTGGTAGCGCTTGTCGACCGTGCGGTCCCTGAACTGCTGCTTGAGGAGGGTGTAGGCGCGCTCGGACTTGGCCACGACCATCAGGCCGGAGGTGCCCACGTCCAGGCGGTGCACGATGCCCTGGCGTTCGGCGGCGCCGGAGGTCGAGATCCGGTAGCCCGCGGCGGCGAGCCCGCCGATGACGGTCGTGCCGGTCCATCCGGGGCTCGGGTGGGCCGCGACGCCCACCGGCTTGACGATCACCACGATGTCGTCGTCGTCATGGACGATCTCCATGCCCTCGACGGGCTCGGCGACGATCTCCACCGGCGGCGCCGACCGCGGCATCTCCACTTCCAGCCAGGCGCCGCCGCGCACCCGCTCGGACTTCATGACCTCGGCGCCGTCGACCCGGACCTTCCCGGCCGCCGCCAGCTCGGCCGCCTTCGTACGAGAGAAGCCGAACATGCGGGCCAGCGCGGCGTCGACGCGCTCGCCCTCCAGGCCGTCCGGTACGGGCAGGGTGCGGATCTCGGGAATGGTGCTCACGCCTACGAGTATGTCAGTCCTTATGAACGGTCCCGTCGGGGTCCAGTCCGCGGAAGGACAGGATCACGATCAGGATGCCGCCGCAGACGATCGCGGAGTCGGCGAAGTTGAAGACCGCGAAGTGGGCCGGGGCGATGAAGTCGACCACCGCGCCCTCGAAGATACCGGGGGTACGGAAGATGCGGTCGGTGAGGTTGCCGAAGGCGCCGCCGAGCAGCAGCCCGAGCGCGATGCCCCACGGCAGGCTGTAGAGCTTGCGCGCGATACGGGCGATCACCACGATCACGGTCACGGCGATGGCGGTGAGGAAGATCGTCAGCGCCTCGCCGATGCTGAAGGCGGCACCACGGTTGCGGATCACCTCCAGGCGCAGCAGCGACCCGATGATCTTCACCGGCGCGTGGTGCTCCAGCTTGGCGACCACCAGGATCTTGCTGCCCAGGTCCAGGGCGTACACCAAGGCGGCAACCACGAGGAGCGCGAGGATCCGGCGCTTGCGCCGGGGCGCACCCGCCCCGGTCGCCCCGCCCGCTTCGGCCGGCCCGGTCTTGGCCTCGGCCCCGGCCTCCTGGCCGCCGTCCGTCCCCGGCTCGGCCGGCTGTCCCCCGTCGGGTCGCTGCCCGGCACCCGAAAGGGGCCCCTTGCCGGAGTCCGGCCCGGATTCCGGCGTACCGGTGATGCGCTCCGCCTCTGTCACGTGTGAGTCCCTCAGCCCGTTGAGTCCGCGCGCCGGGCCTCGCCCGGCTGAGCACGAGGGTACGGCACACCCGTACGGACAACCCGGGTGCCCGTGCCCGCGGTCGGCGATTTTCGTACCGCCACAGGAACGGACAGGTGCCCCACAGGAACAGACAGATGTCCCACGGGAACGGAGCGGTGCCCCGGCGCAAGCGGCGGCAGGGGCACCGGCGTCCTCAGGAGCGGCGCTCCTGCTTCTGCTTGCACTCCACGCACAGCGTCGCCCTCGGGAACGCCTGCATACGCGCCTTTCCGATGGGGTTGCCGCAGTTCTCGCACAGCCCGTACGTGCCGGCGTCCAGCCGCTCCAGGGCCCGCTCGGTCTGCGAGAGCATCTCGCGGGCGTTGGAGGCCAGCGCCAGTTCGTGTTCGCGGGTGATGTTCTTGGTGCCGGTGTCCGCCTCATCGTCGCCCGCGCCGTCACCGGAGTCCCGCATCAGCCCGGCGATCGCGTCCTCGGAGGCCGCGATCTCCGTACGCAGCCGCCCCACCTCGGCCATCAGCTCCGTCCGCGCCTCGGCGACCTCGGCCGGCGACCAGGGGTCCTCGCCGGGCCGTACCGCCAGCTCGCCCGGTGCCGCCACGGCCGTACGGGCCCTGGGCACCTCCGTGAGGTCCTCCTCGGCCCGTGGCTGCTGTGCGTGCCGCTCCCCGTGCGGTGCTGCGTACTGACCTTCGCGCTCATCGGCCGCGGCGGTCGGTGCCCCGCCCGCAGTGTCCTTCGCCACCACCGTCTTGGCTCCCGTCTTCTTCGCGGGCACCGCCTTCTTGGCCGATGCCGTCTTCTTGGCCGGTGCGGTCTTCTTGGGTGGTGCGGTCTTCCCGGCCGGTACGGTCCCGGCGGCCACCGCCTTGACGGCAGGCGCCGCGTTCGTGGCCGTCCCGGCCGCCACGGTCTTGGCCGCCGCGGTCTTCTTGACCGCTTTCTTGGCCGCGGCCTTTTTGGCTGTGGCCTTCTTGACCGGGGCCTTCTCGGCCGCCTTCTTGACCGGGGCCTTCTCGGCCGCCTTCTTGGCCGCGGTCCTACCGGCGCTCGCCGTGCTCTTCTTCGCGGTGGTCTTTTTCGCCACCATGGCCGCGACCCCTTCACGTATGTGATCTTGTTCGTGAATCGTGACCGGAACGATAAAACGCCTCAAGGCACGCGGCAACGGGACGCACCGCCCTTTCCCACCCGGTCTCCCCGCCCGGAGCCCCGGGTCTGCCTCGGTTGTGCCCAACTCCCCGCGCGGTAATCCGGCAGCCCAGCAGCGATGACCGCCCGCCGCCCGCCACCCGCCCGCACCGGTCCGCAGCCCCCTGGCCCCACGTGTCGCCATTCGGGTCACGGACCCGGCACCGCCGTACCCCGGTCGGCGCAGCGGGAAAATGCGGTCGGCCGCGATCGCCGCGCGCCGTACACTGGGCGCAGCGAAAGGCATGGATGGGGACGAGTAGCGTCGTACGCAGCCAAGAGCGACCCGGGGACGGTGTGAGCCCGGGGGTGTGCGCGAGGTGAAGATCACCCCGGAGCCGTCGGAAGAAAGCCCCGCACCGCCGCGGGGCGAGTAGAACCGGCAGCGCTACCCCAATGAGGGGGCGGCGGGAACCCGCCGCCAAGGAGGGTGGTACCGCGGGAGCCCAGCGCTCTCGTCCCTCCGGACGGAGAAGCAAGTGGTGTCCGCCGGAGGAAGCCCGATGACGCAGCCCCAGTACCGCCAGGTGCCCGCCCAGGTCGACCTGCCCGCCCTTGAGCACGCCGTGCTCGACTTCTGGCGCGAGCGCAAGGTCTTCGCCCGTAGCCTCCAGCAGTCCGAGGGACGGCCGGAGTGGGTCTTCTACGAGGGCCCGCCGACCGCCAACGGCATGCCCGGCGCCCACCACATCGAGGCCCGCGTCTTCAAGGACGTCTTCCCCCGGTTCCGCACGATGCAGGGCTACCACGTCGGCCGCAAGGCGGGCTGGGACTGCCACGGCCTGCCGGTCGAGCTGGCCGTGGAGAAGGAGCTGGGCTTCAACGGCAAGAAGGACATCGAGGCGTACGGCATCGCCGAGTTCAACGCCAGGTGCCGGGAGTCGGTGACCCGGCACACCGACGCCTTCACCGAGCTCACGACCCGTATGGGCTACTGGGTCGACCTGGACGACGCGTACCGCACGATGGACCCCGACTACATCCAGTCGGTGTGGTGGTCCCTGAAGCAGATCTTCTCCAAGGGCCTGCTGGTCCAGGACCACCGCGTCGCCCCCTGGTGCCCGCGCTGCGGCACCGGCCTGTCCGACCACGAGCTGGCCCAGGGCTACGAGACCGTCGTGGACCCCTCGGTCTTCGTCCGCCTCCCCCTGACCTCCGGCCCGCTCGCCGGCGAGGCCGCCCTGCTCATCTGGACGACCACCCCCTGGACGCTGGTCTCCAACACCGCCGTGGCCGCCCACCCCGACGTCCGGTACGTCGTGGCCACCGACGGCACGGAGAAGCTGGTCGTCGCCGAACCGCTGCTGGAAAAGGCCCTCGGCGAGGGCTGGAGCGCCACCGGCCAGTCCTTCACCGGCCGTGAGATGGAGCGCTGGGCCTACCGGCGCCCGTTCGACCTGGTGGAGCTGGAAGGTGCCAACTTCGTCGTCAACGCCGAGTACGTCACCACCGAGGACGGTACGGGCCTGGTCCACCAGGCACCGGCCTTCGGCGAGGACGACCTGCGCACCTGCAAGGCGTACGACCTCCCGGTCGTCAACCCGGTCCGGCCCGACGGCACCTTCGCCGAAGACGTCGCCCTGGTCGGCGGCCAGTTCTTCAAGAAGGCCGACGAGGCCCTGGTGGAGGACCTCGCCGCGCGCGGCCTGCTCTTCAAGCACCTCGCCTACGAGCACAGCTACCCGCACTGCTGGCGCTGCCACACCGCGCTCCTCTACTACGCCCAGCCGTCCTGGTACATCCGTACGACCGCGGTCAAGGACGCCCTGCTGCGGGAGAACGAGAAGACCAACTGGTACCCGGAGTCGGTCAAGCACGGCCGCTTCGGCGACTGGCTGAACAACAACATCGACTGGGCGCTGTCCCGCAACCGCTACTGGGGCACGCCGCTGCCCATCTGGCGCTGCGAGCAGGACCACCTCACCTGCGTGGGCTCCCTGGCCGAGCTGTCCGAGCTGACCGGCACCGACCAGTCCGGGCTGGACCCGCACCGCCCGTACATCGACGACGTCACCTTCCCCTGCCCGGCCTGCCAGGACACCGCCACCCGCGTCCCGGAGGTCATCGACGCCTGGTACGACTCGGGCTCGATGCCGTTCGCGCAGTGGGGCTACCCGTACAAGAACCAGGACGTCTTCGACAAGCGCTACCCGGCGCAGTTCATCTCCGAGGCCATCGACCAGACCCGCGGCTGGTTCTACACGCTGATGGCCGTCGGCACGCTCGTCTTCGACAAGTCCTCGTACGAGAACGTCGTCTGCCTGGGCCACATCCTGGCCGAGGACGGCCGGAAGATGTCCAAGCACCTGGGCAACATCCTCCAGCCGATCCCCCTGATGGACCAGCACGGCGCCGACGCGGTCCGCTGGTTCATGGCGGCCGGCGGCTCCCCCTGGGCGGCCCGCCGCGTCGGCCACGGCACGATCCAGGAAGTCGTCCGCAAGACCCTGCTGACCTACTGGAACACCGTCGCCTTCCAGGCCCTGTACGCCCGCACCTCCGGCTGGGCCCCCTCCGCCGCCGACCCGGCGCCGGCCGACCGCCCCATCCTGGACCGCTGGCTGCTCGGCGAGCTGAACACGCTGGTCGAGGAGGTCACCCAGGCGCTGGAGTCCTACGACACCCAGCGCGCCGGCAAGCTGTTGTCGTCCTTCGTGGACGACCTGTCCAACTGGTACGTACGCCGCTCCCGCCGCCGCTTCTGGCAGGGCGACGCGGGCGCGCTGCGCACCCTCCACGAGGTCATCGAGACGGTGACCCGACTGATGGCCCCCCTGACCCCCTTCATCACCGAGCGGGTCTGGCAGGACCTGGTCGTCCCGGTCACCCCGGACGCCCCGGACTCCGTCCACCTCTCCACCTGGCCGGTGGCCGACCGCTCCCTCATCGACCCGGTGCTCTCGCAGCAGATGCTGCTGGTCCGCCGCCTGGTCGAACTGGGCCGGGCCACGCGTGCCGAGTCCGGCGTCAAGACCCGCCAGCCGCTGTCGCGCGCGCTGGTCGCGGCGGCGGGCTTCGAGTCCCTCTCCCCCGAGCTGCGCGACCAGATCGCCGAGGAGCTGAACGTCTCCGGCCTCGCCTCGCTCTCCGAGGTCGGCGGCTCCCTGGTCGACACCACCGCCAAGGCCAACTTCCGGGCGCTGGGCAAGCGGTTCGGCAAGGGCGTACAGGCCGTCGCCAAGGCCGTCGCCGCCGCGGACGCCGCGGCGCTCTCCCTGGCCCTGCGCTCGGGTGAGGCGAGCGTCGAGGTCGACGGGGAGACGGTGACGCTGTCCCCCGACGAGGTGATCATCACCGAGACCCCGCGTGAGGGCTGGTCGGTGGCCTCCGACTCCGGCGCCACCGTCGCCCTGGACCTGGAGATCACCCCGGAGCTGCGCCGCGCCGGGCTGGCCCGTGACGCGATCCGGCTGATCCAGGAGGCCCGCAAGAACAGCGGCCTGGACGTCGCCGACCGGATCGCTCTGCGCTGGCACTCCACCGACGAGGAGGTCCGTACGGCCCTGACCGACCACGCGGCCCTCATCGCGGACGAGGTCCTGGCCACGGACTTCGCCTCCGGCGAGGTGGACGCCGCCGGGGACACCGCGTACGGCGAGCCCTTCACGGACGAGGGCCTGTCCCTGACCTTCCGCCTCCGCAAGGCGTAGGTCTTTCCGGGGTGACCCCGGCCTCTTAGGGGTCACCCCGGCCTACCCCTCTGCCTGCCCCCTGGTTCCCCGTGTGGGGGCCGGGGGGTGTTTGCATGGTGGGTGCGTTATTACGCGTCCAGGCGCGCTTGATGTGTCTGGGAGTTGTGCAGTCGCCCGGTGGGTGGGGGCCGGGGCCACTCTCCCTCAGCCTTCGGCCGGGAGATGCCGCCGACGCGTCCCCGACTCACCGACCAACCCCGTGCGCCACCCACAAGCGGGACACCAACACGGAACGCACCCCGACGCACGCGGGCTGGTCCAGCGGTTCCGCCGCGACGGCCGCTGCGTCGGATATCGCCCGAATGGCGCCGTATCTTCCCTCGTTCGAGGGGCGCGCCTCCCTATGGGGCGCCCCTCGGCGCGGGGCCACTTCCTCGGCCGGCCGTCACGGACGGAAACGGGCCCCGAGGGAGAGATCCCTCGGGGCCCGGCCCTGATTGCCGACTATCCGCGTGGTACGGGTGTCAGTTGTCGTCCTCGTCGATGAGGAAGCCCCGCATCGGCGACGGCGCCTGCTGCATCGGCTGCTGGCCCTGCGGCCGTACCGGTGCCATCGGCTGTGTCATCGCGGGCGACATCTGCTGCTGGCCGCCGTAGGACGGACCGCCGGACGGGCCGCCGTGGCCCATCGAGGGGCCGCCCATGGAGTGGTTGCCGCCCATGGAGCCCGCGCCGGCCGAAGCCATCGACGGCGACGGCGGCAGCGACGCGGTCGCGGGGGTCCGCTGGGGGGCCAGCGAGTCGTCCGCCTGGTTCTCCAACTGCCGGAGCTGGCTCTCCAGGTAGGACTTCAGACGCGTGCGGTACTCGCGCTCGAAGCCGCGCAGGTCCTCGACCTTGCGCTCCAGCGTGGCGCGGGCGGACTCCAGCGAGCCCATCGCGACGCGGTGCTTCTCCTGCGCGTCCCGCTCCAGCGCGTCCGCCTTGGCGCGGGCGTCCCGCTCCAGGCCCTCGGCGCGGCTGCGGGCCTCGCCGACGATCTTGTTGGCCTCGGAACGGGCCTCCGCGATCGCCTGGTCGGCGGTCTGCTGGGCGAGCGAGAGCACGCGGGCCGCGCTGTCGCCGCCCGGACCCTGGCCCGGCTGCGGCATCTGGGGGCCGCCGGGGCCGCCCATGGGGCCACCCATCGGGCCGCCGGGACCCATCGGACCGGGGCCGTGCGGGCCCTGGGGGCCGTGTCCGCCGGGACCCGCCGGAAGCTGCGGTGCACCGCCGGGCAGTTGGGGCGGGCCACCCATCTGCTGCTGCTGCGGCACCGGCTGCGGTCCGGATATGGCGGCGGGCACGGGAGCCCCGGCGCGCTGGTCCGGTCCGTCCTGCTTGCGCATGTTCTGCTGCTGGTTCTGCGCGGCGGCCCGGGTCGCGGCGGCCAGCTTGGCGCGCAGGTCCTCGTTCTCGCGCAGCAGGCGGGTCAGTTCGGCTTCGACCTCATCGAGGAAGGCATCGACCTCGTCCTCGTCATAGCCTTCTCGGAGGCGGACGGTCGTGAACTGCTTGTTCCGCACGTCCTCGGGGGTCAACGGCATCTCTACTTCACCTCAACGTAGTCGTCGGCAATCGGCAAGACCGTATCGTTCACACCAACAACACCGACCTCACGACGGTGATCAGGATGTAGACGATGATCATCAATACGAAGAAGGACAGGTCGAGCGCCACGCCCCCGAGACGCAGCGGCGGAATGAATCGCCGCAGAAGCTTGAGTGGCGGATCAGTGACAGTGTAGGTGGCCTCCAGAACGACCACCATTGGCTTGCCGGGTTGCCATGAACGGGCGAACTGGAAGACGTAGTCCATCACCAGCCGGAAGATCAACACGATCAGGAAGCAGTACAGCGCGATGTAGATCACCTGACCAGCGATGCTCATCTCGCGTCCCTCTCCCCTTGCCTGTGTCGGCCTCGCGGCCTCGGTGTGCCCGGTGTTGCGTCTCAGCTCTGGTTGAAGAACCCGCCCTCTGCGATGCGGGCCTTGTCCTCCGCCGTGACATCGACGTTAGCAGGCGACAACAGGAACACCTTCTGCGTCACCCGTTCAATACTTCCGTGCAGACCGAAGACCAAACCGGCAGCAAAGTCGACAAGTCGCTTCGCGTCCGTGTCGTCCATCTCCGTGAGATTCATGATCACCGGAGTGCCTTCACGGAAGTGTTCCCCGATGGTACGGGCCTCGTTGTAGGTCCGGGGGTGCAGCGTGGTGATGCGGTAGGGCTCCCGCTCGGACACAACCTTGGGCATGATCACCGGTGCGTTCTTCTCCAGATTCGGACGGTCGGGTGTGATGGACGCCACGGGGGCGATTCGCGCGGGTCGTCCGCTTTCGGTGGCGAGCGGAGTCGGTTCGCGCTGAGCCGGAGGCTGTACGACTCGGACCGGTTCCTCCCGTTCCGGGTGTGGTTCGGTGGGTACTTGCTGCTGCCGCCGACCCCGGTCGGGCTCGGGATCGAGTTCGGGTTCGAACTCGTCGTCGGGGTCGAAACCCCGGCCGTCGTACCCATCGTCCTCCACGAGGCCGAGGTAGACCGCCATCTTGCGCATCGCGCCGGCCATTCTCTACGTCCTCCGCTCTGTGGTGGATCGGCTCCGTCACCGGGTGCCCTGGATCCACTCGGCCTGCCCGCCTTTTGGCGGTATTGACCATATTTTGTGCTGTGGTCCGACTTGCTTGGCGACGTTACCCGAGCCTAGGTCGGACTCCGAGTACCGCAGTGCCGACGCGTACATGTGTCGCCCCGGCCATCACTGCGTCCTCAAGGTCCGCGCTCATACCTGCTGAGACCATGTTCGCAGCCGGATGGTTCACGCGCAGGCCGGATGAGATTTCCATCAAACGCTCGAACGCGGCGAGTTGGCGGCCCGCGTACGGACCGGCCAGCGGGGCCACCGTCATCAGGCCGTCCAGGCGCAGCCCTTGGGCCCGGCCGATCGCGTCCGCGAGTTCGGCGACCCCCTCCGGCGCCACGCCCCCGCGGGCCGCGGGGCCGGCGCCGGCCGTCTGCCCGGTGCCGCCCGGCTCGGCGTCAAGTGCCACCTGGAGGAGGCAGCCGAGCTCGCGGCCGGCCCGTACGGCTTCCCTCGACAGTGCGGAGACCAGCTTGGGCCGGTCGACCGACTGCACGATATCGGCGTAACCGACCACAGAACGCACCTTATTGGTCTGCAATTGACCGACGAAGTGCCACGTAAGGGTCAGATCCGTGCAGGCAGCGGCTTTCGGCGCCGCGTCCTGGTCGCGGTTCTCCGCGACGTGACGGACCCCCAGCTCCGCGAGCATCCGGACGTCCTGGGCGGGGTAGGTCTTGGTGACCACGATCAGGGTCACCTCCTCGCGCGCCCGGCCGGCCTTGGCACAGGCGGTGGAGATCCGGTCCTCCACCCGCGCCAGGTTGTCGGCCAGTTCCTTCTTGCGGTCGCTCACACCTCAGCCTCTTCCACTGTCGACGCCGGGCTCCCGGAGCCACACGTAGCTCGCCTGCCGCCCGGTCGTGCGGTCGCGCCGGTAGGAGAAATGGTCCGCCGATTCCCGTGTGCAGATGTGGGAATGCTCACGGACGAGCACGCCCGCGGCGGCGAGCTGGGCCCCCACGCCCGCGACGACATCGACCGCCGGGGTGCCCCGGCGTGTGGTGGCCCACGCCTGAGGAACCGTTTCGGCGACCTCGGCGCGCATCGTCTCCGGCACCTCGTAGCAGCCTGCGCACACCGCCGGTCCCGTGTACGCCACGATACGGGCGGGGTCGGCTCCCAGCGCGGTCATGGCCTCGACGGTCGCCGGCACGACCCCGGCGACCAGCCCCGGCCGTCCGGCGTGCGCCGCGCCCACGACCCCGGCGGTCGGATCCGCCAGGAGCACGGGCGTGCAGTCGGCGGTCAGAACGGCCAGGGCGAGCCCCCGACGGGCCGTCACCACCGCGTCCACGCACGGAATGTCCGCCGTGTCCCACGGCCCGTCGACCACGGCGACGTCCTTGCCGTGCACCTGGTTCATCCAGACGACCGAGGCCGGGTCCAGACCCAGCGCGCCGGCTGCCAGCTTCCGGTTGGCCCGTACGGCCTTGGGGTCGTCGCCGACCGCGCCGCCGAGGTTCAGCTCGTCATACGGAGCGGCGCTCACCCCGCCCCACCGGTCGGTGAAGGCGAAGTGGGCGCCGCTCTCGTGGTTCTTCAGCACTGCGTGCTGCTGCCCTATCACTGTGGAGTCTTCGGCTACTTCAGGAAGTCGGGGACGTCCAGCTCCTCGGCCGCGCTGTCCGAGTACGGACGGGCCGGGGGAACCTGGGCCCCGCCGGCCGACGGCAGCGGGCTGTCGCCCCCGTAGGGCGGGGCAGGCACCTCGCTCAGCGGGGAGGGCTCGGCCGGGACCGGCTCCTCGTCCCGTACGGGCACCGAGCCCAGGCCGCTGAAGGAGGAGCGGGGCTCGGGCCGGTCCGCGGGGCGGCCGGGGACGGACGCGGGCTCCTCGCGCTTGGCGGAGGCGGAGCCCAGGACCGTGTCGCGGCGGGCCGGCGGCTGGCCGCCGTCGAAGCCCGCGGCGATGACGGTGACCCGTACCTCGTCGCCCAGCGCGTCGTCGATGACCGCGCCGAAGATGATGTTGGCTTCGGGGTGCGCGGCCTCGCTGACCAACTGCGCGGCCTCGTTGATCTCGAAGAGACCGAGGTCGGAGCCGCCGGAGATGGAGAGCAGCACACCGCGGGCGCCGTCGATGGACGCCTCCAGGAGCGGCGAGGAGATCGCCATCTCCGCGGCGGCCACCGCGCGGTCGTCGCCGCGCGCCGAGCCGATGCCCATGAGGGCCGAGCCGGCCTCGGACATCACGGACTTCACGTCCGCGAAGTCCAGGTTGATCAGACCCGGTGTGGTGATCAGATCGGTGATGCCCTGCACACCCGACAGCAGCACCTGGTCCGCGGACTTGAACGCGTCCAGCACGCTCACCTGGCGGTCCGAGATCGACAGCAGCCGGTCGTTGGGGATCACGATGAGGGTGTCGACCTCTTCGCGCAACTGGGCGATGCCGTCCTCGGCCTGGTTCGCGCGGCGGCGGCCCTCGAAGGTGAACGGCCGGGTGACCACACCGATCGTCAGGGCGCCCAGCGAACGGGCGATGTTGGCGACGACGGGCGCGCCGCCGGTGCCGGTACCGCCGCCCTCGCCCGCGGTCACGAAGACCATGTCGGCGCCCTTGAGGACCTCCTCGATCTCCTCACGGTGGTCCTCGGCCGCCTTGCGGCCCACGTCCGGGTTGGCGCCGGCGCCGAGTCCGCGCGTCATCTCGCGGCCGACGTCGAGCTTGACGTCGGCGTCGCTCATCAGCAACGCCTGCGCATCGGTGTTGATCGCGATGAACTCGACGCCCTTGAGCCCGACCTCGATCATCCGGTTGATGGCGTTCACGCCACCGCCGCCGATGCCGACGACCTTGATGACTGCGAGGTAGTTCTGCGGTGCTGCCACGTCGAAGGCCTCTCGCCTCGAGTTACGTGTCGGCGCCTCACTTGTTGTGGGGAGCCGACTGATGCCGATGGGACGGTCCGTATCGCCGACCCGAACCCTAACGTTGAAGTTTAGGGTTACCAGTGCTTGTGTTCCTCGGTTTCCGTAGTCCCTTTGGAACGAGACACTAAGTCGACAAGTGGCGCACGTTCAACGAACACGCCGAACCTCCCGTTTTTCTTTTCACCCTATGTGATCACCCATAGTGGTAGCCATCCAGGGTGCTGGCCTGCGGGTACGGACGTCAACTCCCGGACACCGCGGGGGCGGAGGGAACGCTCACGTCGAAGTGGCGCGCGTCACCGGCCGCTTTCAGCAGCGCGCCGAGGACTTTGGCCTTCGCCGCGCTGCGCTCCCCGCTCCCCCATACGACGGTACGGTCGCCCGCCAGCTCCAGCGTGATGGAGTCGTACGAGCGCAGCTTGACGACCCGTAGGTCCTGGTGAACGGCCTTGGGCAGGGCCGCGCACGCCCGTACCGCCTCGCGGCGCAGCCGGTCGCCGCCGAACCGGCGCGGGTCCGGCGCGTCGCGGACGTCCATTTCGAGCAGCGGTACCCCCTTTGGGGCAGTGCTCACCGTGGCGAAACGGACTCCTTCGTCGTCCACTTCGACAAACTTTCCGCCCGTTTGAATAAGGAGTTCTGGCACCCTTTCGGTCACTTTCAGACCGATGGTGTGCGGCCAGACGCGCGCCACATCGACCTTCTTGACGCGCGGAAGCTGGGAACGCAGCCGGGCGGCAATCGCCTCCTTGTTGACGGAGACCAGAGGCGTATCCATGGGGACGGCCGCCGCGCCGACCACCTCATGCTCCGTCAGGGTCCTGACGCCGGAGACCGTGACGTACCGCGCGCGCAGCCAGGAGGAGCCGTACAGCGCCCAGACGCCGGCCCCGGCCAGGAGCAGCCCGAGGACGGCGGCCAGGACGACCGTACGGCGTTTGGGGAGGCGGGAGCGCACGGGAGCGCCGGAGGGGCGGCGCTGCTTCCCCGGGCGCCGGGCAGAGCGCGGGCCGGACGGCGAAGACTTCTTCCCGCCGCGCCGGGCGGTCGTCGGTCCGGCCACGCTCCCTCTCCTTCCGGCCGGGCCCCGGGTCGGTCCCGGGGCGGCCCGGCCTCACGCGCTGTTGCGTGCCGCAATCGCCTCGTACACCATGCCGACCAGCAGCTCGTCGGCGTCCCGGCGGCCGAACTCGGAGGCCGCGCGGGACATCTCGTACAGCCGGTGCGGGTCGGAGAGCACCGGGAGCACGGAGTTGTGCACCCATTCCGGGGTGAGCTGGGCGTCGTCGACCAGCAGTCCGCCGCCGGCGTTGACCACCGGCTGGGCGTTGAGCCGCTGCTCGCCGTTGCCGATGGGCAGCGGGACGTAGGCGGCCGGGAGCCCGACGGCGGACAGTTCGGCGACGGTCATCGCGCCCGCGCGGCAGAGCATCATGTCCGCCGCGGCGTACGCGAGGTCCATCCGGTCCACGTACGGTACCGGTACATACGGCGGCATCCCCGGCATGTTGTCCACGCGCGGCAATTCGTTCTTCGGGCCGACGGCGTGCAGCACCTGGATGCCGGAGCGCTGGAGCAGCGGTACGGCGGCCTGGATGACCTCGTTCAGCCGGCGGGCGCCCTGCGAGCCGCCGGAGACCAGCAGCGTCGGCAGGTTCGGGTCCAGGCCGAAGGCGGCCCGCGCCTGGGGGCGGACGGCCGCACGGTCCAGGGTGGCGATGGTGCGGCGCAGCGGGATGCCGACGTAGCGGGCACCGCGCAGCTTGCTGTCGGGAGTGCTGACGGCGACGTACTTGGCGTACCGGGAGCCGATCTTGTTGGCCAGGCCCGGCCGGGCGTTGGCCTCGTGGACGATGATCGGCACGCCCAGGCGCTTGGCGGCCAGATAGCCGGGCAGCGCCACGTAGCCGCCGAAGCCGACCACACAGTCCGCCTTGGTGCGCTCCAGGATCTGCTCGGCGGCCTTGATCGTGCCGCGCAGCCGCCCGGGCACGGTGATCAGTTCGGGGGTGGGCTTGCGCGGCAGCGGCACGGCCGGGATCAGGCCGAGTTCGTAGCCCCGTTCCGGTACGAGCCGGGTCTCCAGCCCCTTCTCCGTGCCCAGTGCCGTGATCCCCACGGTCGGGTCCTGCCTGCGCAGGGCGTCCGCGAGGGCGAGCGCGGGCTCGATGTGGCCGGCGGTCCCCCCACCGGCGAGTACGACATGCACCGAAATTCACCGCTCTCCGGACGGCCGCTTCTTGACGCGCCGTCTCATCGTCTTCCGTCTCACCCCAGCCAGTTTCTTGGCGAAAACAGGCTGCCGCATGGCCAGTGCCGCCCGTGCAGCGGGCTCGTCACGCGCGAAGGCGATCAGCAGACCGATGGCGAACATCGTGGGCAGCAGGGCGGAGCCTCCGAAGGAGAACAGCGGGAGCGGGACACCGGCGATCGGCAACAGGCCGAGCACCGCACCGATGTTGATGACGGCCTGGGCCGTGATCCAGGTGGTCACGCCTCCCGCGGCGTACCTCACGAAGGGGTCCTCCGTGCGTCCGGCCACGCGGATACCCGCATAGCCTAGAGCCGCGAAGAGGGCGAGCACCGACAGCGTCCCCGCCAGTCCCAGTTCCTCCCCGGTGATGGCGAAGATGAAGTCGGTGTGCGGTTCAGGGAGTTCTCCCCATTTTTCCATACTGGCGCCGAGGCCGGAACCGAAGAATCCGCCGGAGGCCAGGGCGTATATCCCGTGCACGGCCTGCCAGCACTGGTCTCCCGGGCCCGGATCGGTGGCGCCGATGCAGGCCAGGCGGGACATCCGGTTGGCGCTGGTCTTGATGAGCAGCGCTCCTATGACGGCGGCGGCGGCGAGCACACCGACGAAGAGCCGGGTGGGGGCGCCGACCAGCCACAGCAGCCCGAAGAGGATCGCGGTCAGGATGATGGCGGTGCCCATGTCGCCGCCCAGCATGATCAGACCGAGCAGCATGAAGGCCACGGGGATCAGCGGGATCAGCAGGTGCTTCCACTGGGTGAGCAGTCTTTTGTCCTGTTTACGGGCCAGCAGGTCGGCGCCCCACAGGACCAGGGCCAGCTTGCCGAACTCGCTGGGTTGCATCTGGAAAGGCCCGCCGAGGTTGATCCAGTTCTGGTTGCCGTTGACCGACACTCCTATCCCGGGGATCTGGACCAGGCACATCAAGAAGACGGAGCCGGCCAGCAGCGGGTAGGCCAGGGCCCGGTGGAGCTTGACCGGCAGCCGTGAGGCGATCACCATCAGCCCGCCGCCGAGCACGGCGGCCAGCAGTTGCTTGCGGAAGAAGAACGTCGGGGCCAGGCCGGACTGGAGGGCCTTGATCTGGGACGCCGAGTAGACCATCACCAGGCCGAGAACGGTGATCAGCAGGCTGCCACCCAGGACCAGGTAGTAGGCGGTCAGCGGCCGGTCCCAGGCCCGCTTCGCTTGTGTGTACAGACGCAGCGGGCCGCCGGCGGTGCGCCCGCGGCGCGGCGGACGCGGCCGGGGGCCGGGCCGCCGTGCCGGGCGCGGTGGCGCCGCCTTCGCCGATCGGGCCGTCATCCTCGTCCCCTCCAGAGGTGCGCTGTGCCGCCCGTCCTCGACGGCGGCGGGGACGGACGGACTACTGTTCCTGCGCGGCCCTTTCCCGGACCGCTTCGGCGAAGGCGTCGCCCCGCTTGTTGTAGTTCACGAACATGTCCATCGAGGCGCAGGCCGGAGCCAGCAGGACCGTATCGCCCGGGCGCGCCAGACGGGTCGCTTCCCGGACGGCCTGCGACATCGCTCCAGTGTCGGTCCGTTCGAGGTCGACGACCGGGACATCCGGGGCGTGTCGCGACAGGGCCTGACGAATCAGGGCACGGTCGGCACCCATGAGGACGGCCCCGCGCAGCCGCGGCGCGGACTTGCGCACCAGTTCGTCGAAGGTCGCGCCCTTGGCCAGCCCTCCGGCGATCCAGACGATGTGGTCGTAGGCGGCCAAGGACGCCTCGGCGGCGTGGGTGTTGGTGGCCTTGGAGTCGTCCACGTAGGCCACGCCGGACACGTCCGCGACGTGTTCGATGCGGTGGGCGTCGGGGCGGAAGGCGCGCAGCCCTTCGCGTACGGACTGGGGCCGTACGCCGAACGCGCGCGCCAGGGCCGCCGCCGCCAGGGCGTTGGCGACGTTGTGCGGCGCCGCCGGGGTCACGTCGGAGATCTCCGCGAGCTCCTGGGCCTGCTGGTGCCGCCTCTCCACGAAGGCGCGGTCGACGAGGATGCCCTCGACGACGCCCAGTTGCGAGGGGCCGGGGGTGCCCAGGGTGAAGCCGATGGCCCGGCAGCCCTCCTCGACGTCGGCCGCGCGGACCAGGTCCTCGGTGGCCGGGTCGGCGGCGTTGTAGACGCAGGCGACCCGGTTGCCCTCGTAGATACGGCCCTTGTCGGCGGCGTAGCCCTCCATGGAGCCGTGCCAGTCCAGGTGGTCGGGGGCGAGGTTGAGGACGGCCGCGGAGTGGGCGCGTACGGAGGGCGCCCAGTGGAGCTGGTAGCTGGAGAGCTCGACGGCCAGGACGTCATACGGCTCGTCGCCCAGCACCACGTCCACCAGCGGCACGCCGATGTTGCCGACGGCGGCCGTACGCAGCCCCTCGGCCTCCAGGATGGCGGCCAGCATCCGTACCGTGGTCGTCTTGCCGTTGGTGCCGGTGACGGCCAGCCAGGGGGCGGCGTCGGGGCCGCGCAGCCGCCAGGCCAGTTCGACGTCGCCCCATACGGGGACGCCGGCCTGCTCGGCGGCCAGGAACAGCGGGCTGGTGGGCTTCCATCCGGGGCTGGTGACGACCAGTTCGGTGCCCTCCGGGAGAGTGTCGCCGTCGCCGAGGCGGACGGTGACACCCAGTTCGCGCAAGGGGGCCGCCTGGGCGCGCTCGCGTTCGCCGTCACTGCCGTTGACGACGGTGACGACGGCCCCCAGGCCGGCCAGGGCGCGGGCGGCGGGGACGCCGCTCACGCCGAGGCCGGCGACGGTGACCCGCAGGCCGGAGAAGTCCTCGGTGCCGGCCGGGATCACTTGGCCGCCTGCCATCCGCCGTAGAAGAGGCCCAGGCCGACGATCACGCACATGCCCTGGATGATCCAGAATCTGACCACGACCAGGACTTCGCTCCAGCCCTTGAGTTCGAAGTGGTGCTGGAGCGGCGCCATCCTGAAGACGCGCTTGCCGGTGAGCCGGAAGGACCCGACCTGGATCACCACGGACATGGTGATCAGGACGAACAGGCCGCCGAGCACCGCGATCAGCAGTTCGGTACGGGAGCAGATGGCCAGGCCCGCCAGCGCGCCGCCCAGGGCCAGCGAGCCGGTGTCGCCCATGAAGATCTTGGCGGGCGAGGTGTTCCACCACAGGAAGCCGAAGCAGGCGCCCATCAGGGCGGAGGCGACCACCGCGAGGTCGAGCGGGTCGCGTACCTCGTAACACGCCGGTCCGGCGGTGATCGGGTTGCCGCAGGACTCCTGGTGCTGCCAGATGCCGATGAAGGTGTACGCGCCGAAGACCATCACCGAGGCGCCGGTGGCCAGGCCGTCCAGGCCGTCGGTGAGGTTCACGCCGTTGGACATCGCCAGGATCATGAACAGCGCCCAGATGACGAAGAGCACCGGGCCGATCTGCCAGCCGAAGTCCTGGGTGAAGGACAGCCGGTCGGAGGCCGGGGTCTGGCCGCGCTGGTCGGCGAACTGCAGGGAGAGCACCGCGAAGGCGATGCCGACGATGAGCTGGCCGGCCATCTTGGCCTTGGCCCGCAGACCGAGCGAACGCTGCTTGACGATCTTGATGTAGTCGTCGAGGAAGCCGACCAGTCCCATGCCCGCCATCAGGAACAGCACCAGCACACCGGAGAAGGTCGGGTCGCTGCTGGTGATGACCTTGGTCAGCGCGTACGCGATGAGCGTGGCCAGGATGAAGGCGATGCCGCCCATGGTGGGCGTACCGCGCTTGCTGTGGTGGTCCCGCGGGCCGTCGTCGCGGATGAACTGGCCGTAGCCCTTCTTGGCCAGCAGCTTGATCAGCACCGGGGTACCGATCAGGGTCAGGAAGAGCCCGATCATTCCGGAGAAGAGGATCTGCTTCATCGAGTTCATCGGGCGCCGGCCCCGCCCCGGGCGCCGGTGCCGCCCTCGCCCTCCAGCAATGCCGCGGCGACCCGCTCCAGCCCCACCGACCTGGACGCCTTCACCAGCACGACGTCTCCCGGCTGCAGCTCGCTGCGCAACAGGTCGATCGCCGCCTGCGCGTCGGACACGTGCACCGACTCCTCACCCCACGAACCCTCGTTCTTGGCGCCCATGTCGAGCCAGGCGGCTTCCCTGCCGCCGACTGCCACGAGCTTGCTGACGTTGAGCCGGACGACCAGGCGTCCGACCGCGTCGTGTTCGGCGAGTGACTCCTCGCCCAGCTCGGCCATCTCACCGAGCACCGCCCACGTACGTCCCCCGGCCTCCTGGGAGGCCTTGCCCATGGCGACGAGCGCGCGGAGCGCCGCCCGCATGGATTCGGGGTTCGCGTTGTAGGCGTCGTTGACGACCGTCACGCCGTCCGCGCGCTCGGTGACCTCCATACGCCACCGGGAGAGCGTGCCGGCTTCGGAGAGCGCCACGGCGATCTCGTCTACGGGCATGCCCGACTCGTGGGCGACGGCTGCCGCGGCGAGCGCGTTCGACACGTGGTGCTCACCGTACAGGCGCATGGTCACTTCGCTGCACCCGGAGGGTGTGTGAAGCGTGAAGGAGGGCCGTCCCTGCTCCGTGAGCCGGACATTTCCGGCGCGTACGTGGGCGTCGGCGGCCTCGCCGAACAGGACGACCCGGGCCTTGGTGCGCGCGGCCATGGCGCGTACGTAGGGGTCGTCGGCGTTCAGCACGGCCACGCCCCCCTCGTCGGCCGACGGCAGGACCTCCACCAGCTCGCCCTTGGCCTCGGCGATCTGCTCCCGGCCGCCGAACTCGCCGATGTGCGCGCTGCCGACGTTCAGGACGACACCGATCCTCGGCGGGGTCAGCCCGGCGAGGTAGCGGATGTGGCCGATGCCGCGGGCGCCCATCTCCAGGACCAGGTGCCGGGTCGTGGCGTCGGCGCGCAGCGCGGTGACCGGCAGGCCGATCTCGTTGTTGAGGTTCCCGGCGGGGCACACGGTGGGGCCCAGACGGGACAGGAGCTGGCCGATCAGGTCCTTGGTGCTGGTCTTGCCGGCCGAGCCGGTGAGCCCGACGACGTTGGTGCCCAGCCGCCCGACGACGGATCTGGCCAGCGCCCCGAGCGCGGCGACGACGTCGTCGACGACGATCGCCGGGACGCCGACGGGGCGGGTCGCCAGTACGGCCGCCGCGCCTGCCTGGACGGCGGAGCGCGCGAAGTCGTGGCCGTCGGCGCGCTCGCCGGCGAAGGCGGCGAAGAGGCTGCCGGGGCGCACCTCACGGGAGTCGAACACGACCGGCCCGGTGACCTGTCCGTCCGGGTCCGGTATGTCGTGCTGCTGCCCGCCGACGATGCTCGCGATCTCGGCGAGGGACAGGGAGATCACAGGTCACCTCCGGCCGTGGGCGCGAGACGGTGCCGGTGGAAGGGTTGTACGCGCATGGCGGTGTGTCATCCCTGGTGGTTCGGCTGCTGCTGGGAGTTGCGCTGCTGCTCGGACTCGGGCTGTGACCCGGGCCGCGGGGGCTGCCCGGACGTCGGCCGCTGTCCGGGCGCCGACGCGGCCTCGATGGCCTCACGCAGGACCAGACGGTCGTCGAAGGGGCGTACCACTCCGGCGATGTCCTGGCCCTGCTCGTGGCCCTTGCCGGCGACGAGCACGGTGTCGCCGGGCTCGGCGCGGGCTACGGCGGCGGCGATCGCGGCGGCCCGGTCCTCCTCGACCAGGACGGTGCCGCGTTCGTGGACGGGTACCTCCGCGGCGCCCGCGAGCATGGTGGCCAGGATCGCCAGGGGGTCCTCGGAGCGGGGGTTGTCGGAGGTCAGTACGGCGGTGTCGGCCAGGCGGGCGAGAGCCGCGCCCATGGGGGCGCGCTTGTGCCGGTCGCGGTCGCCGCCGCAGCCCAGCACGGCGTGGATGCGTCCCTCGGTGACCTTGCGCAGGGCGCGCAGGACCGATTCGACGGCGTCGGTCTTGTGGGCGTAGTCGACGACCGCCAGGTAGGGCTGGCCGGCGTCCACGCGCTCCAGGCGGCCGGGTACGCCGGGGACCGCGGCGACGCCGTCGGCGGCGGTCTGCGGGTCGATGCCGGCGACCACCAGGGCCGTGATGGCGGCGAGCGCGTTGGCGACGTTGAAGGGGCCGGGGATGGGCGCGGCGGCGCGTACGGACTCGCCGTTAGGGCCCAGGGCGGTGAAGGTGGAGCCGGTCGCGCCGACCTCCACGTCCGCGGCCCGCCAGTCGGCGTCCGGGTGGCCCTCGGCGGAGAAGGTGGTGACCGGGACCTCGGACACCCCGCCGGCCAGCCGCCTGCCGTACTCGTCGTCGAGGTTGACCACACCGGCGCGGCTGCGGGCGGTGGTGAAGAGCTGGGCCTTGGCCTGGAAGTAGTCCTCCATGCCGGAGTGGAACTCCATGTGCTCCGGGCTGAGGTTGTTGAAGACCGCCACGTCGAAGACGCAGCCGTCCACGCGGCCCAGGACCAGCGCGTGGCTGGAGACCTCCATGGCGACCGACCGGACGCCGCGCTCGCGCATGACCGCGAAGAGCGCCTGGAGGTCGGTGGCTTCGGGCGTGGTCCGCTCGGACTTCAGGCGCTCGTCGCCGATCCGGGACTCGACGGTGCCGATGAGGCCGGTCGGGCCGCCGCCGCTCGCGCGGGAGGCGGCGCGCAGCCCGCCTTCGATGAGGTACGCGGTGGTGGTCTTGCCGGAGGTGCCGGTGATGCCGATCTGGAGGAGGTCCGCACCCGGCTCCCCGTAGACCTGGGCGGCCAGGCCCCCCATGGAGGCGCGCGGGTCGTCCACGACCAGGAGGGGCAGACCGGTGGCGGCGGCGCGGTCGCGGCCCGCGGGGTCGGTCAGGATCGCCGCGGCGCCGAGGTCGGCGGCCTGGGCGGCGAAGTCGGCGCCGTGGAAGCGGGCGCCCGGCAGGGCCGCGTAGATGTCGCCGGGGCGGACCGCCCGCGAGTCGTGGGTGATGCCGGTGACCTGGGCCCGGGGCGCCGCGCCGCCGTCGTCGGGCTGCGCGGCTGCGGGGGCCGGGGCCGGGATGCCCAACCGCTCGGCGAGGTCCGCGAGGGGGGTGGGGCGGACCTGCTCGGGGCGGGGCGCTCCGGGGTATTTCCCGGAGGCGTCCTTGTGGGCGTGGTGGGACTGATCAGCGTGTGACACGGCGGTGAGCGTACCGGGCGCGGCGGGCCCGGGGCGAAGTGAGGGCCGCGAGCGGGAGCGGTTCCCGGGGTGGGGGGTGATGGTCGTCACGGCGGGACTGCCTCGATTTCATTCGCCGGGCTGGAAGGTGACCGGCAGGCGCGGGGGCTGGGCGCCGCTCGGCGGGACCTGGAGGGTCTTGAGCGCGAACTCCATGACCTGCTTGTAGATCGGGCCGCAGACCTGCCCGCCGAAATAGCTGCCCCGGGTGGGGTTCTGGACGGCGCAGTAGACGGTGACGCGCGGCTTGTCGGCGGGTGCGAAGCCGGCGAAGGAGGCGGTGTAGCCGCGGTAGCGGCCGGTTTCCGGGTCCACCCGGTTGGACGTGCCGGTCTTGCCGCCGACCCGGTAGCCCTCGATCTTCGCCTTGGCGCCGGTGCCCTCCTCGTCGTCGACCACCGATTCGAGCATGGTGGCCAGGGTTGCGGCGGTCTTCTCGCTGACGACGCGGCTCTTGTCCGGGCGCGGCGCGGGGGTGTAGCGGCCCTGTGGCCCGGTGGTGCCCCGTACGAGCGTGGGGGCGACGCGTACGCCGCCGTTGGCGATGGTCGAGTAGACGGAGGCGGCCTGGACGGCGTTGAGGGACAGGCCCTGCCCGAAGGGGATCGTGTACTGCTGGGAGGTGCTCCAGTTCTGCGGTTCGGCCAGGATGCCGGGGGTCTCGCCGGGGAAGCGCAGGCCGGTCGGCTTGCCGATCCCGAACTTGCGCAAATATGAATAGAGCACCGCGTTGGCGTCCTTGCGGTTGGCGCCGAGCTGTTCGGTGGCCAGGATGGTGCCGATGTTGCTGGACTTGGCCAGCACCCCGTTGAGGGTGAGGTACCAGGTGGGGTGGTCGATGTCGTCCGAGAACAGCCGGTCGCCGCGGTGCAGCCGGTTGGGGACGGTCACGCGGGTGGCGGCGGTGGCGGCGCCTTCCTCCAGGACGGCGGCCATCGACATGAGTTTGCTGGTGGAGCCGGGTTCGTAGGCGTCCGAGAGGGCGGCGTTGCCCAGGGCCGAGGCGCCGGCCTTGGAGATGTCGTTGGGGTCGAAGCCCGGGGAGTTGGCCAGGGCCAGGATCTCGCCGGTCCGGGCGTCCTGGACGACGACGTAGCCGCGGTCGGCGGCGGACTCCTCGACCTGCTTGCTGATGGCCTGCTGGGCCATCCACTGGATGTCCCGGTCCAAGGTCAGCTCGACGTTGGTGCCGGGCACGGCGGGGCGCTCCTGGGTGTCGGCGGTGGGCACCCGGCGGCCACCGGACTGGGCGTAGACCAGCTTGCCGTCCCGGCCGGCCAGTTCCCGGTCCAGCCGGGCCTCCAGGCCGCCGCCGCCCCGCCCTTCGCTGTTGACGAAGCCCAGGACGCCGGCCGCCAGGTCCTTGTTGGGGTAGACGCGTTTGCTGTGCTTGTCCGCGAAGATGCCGACCAGGACGTTGGGCCGGGGCTTGCTCTTGGGGGCCCGGGCGGCCCTGACCTCCAGGGTGTGGCGCAGGTCCTTGACGCGTTTCCAGACCTGCGGGGTGCGCTGGGCGGAGAGCCGGACGTAGCGCGAGGTGAACTTGGAGAGCTTCTTGGTCAGCGCGTCCCGGTCCTCGTCCAGGATGGGCGCGAGCAGCGCCGCGGCCTGCCGTGGGGCGTCGGGGACCTTGATCTTGTCGGGGGCCAGCAGGCTGGGGTCGGCGGTGATGTCGTACGCGTCCACGGTGGTGGCCAGGGCCACGCCGTTCCGGTCGGTGAGGGTGCCGCGCTCGGCCGCGAGCTTGACGGGGACGTAGCGGTTCTCGTTGGCCTTGGCCGCGTACGCGCCGGCGTCCACGGCCTGCACCTGGAAGAGCCGTACGACGAAGACGACCAGGACGAGCGTCAGTCCGAGGGCGACCAGGCGCAGGCGGGGGCGCGGGCTGCCCAGGCGGATGTAGGCGGTGCCGGAGGGCGGGCGGCGGCCCGGGGGCGGGTGGTGGGGCGGGGGCCGCCGGGGCGGGCGGGACGTGGGACTTTGCCCTGGTTTGCCCTACTGCCCTGCTTGCTCTGGGCCCCCTGCTTGCTCTGAGGTCCCTGCTTGCTCTGGGCCCCCTGTTTGCTCTGGGTCCCTCGGCTTGCCTGCCCGTTCCGGTTCCCCGGGTTTCCCTGGTTTCCCCGGCCGTCCCTGGAGCGGGGACCGGGGCCCTTGGCATCGGTCATGTGGTGCCCTCCGGTCCGGCCTCGGGCGGTACGGGTACGGGGACGCGTACGGGGAGCGGTCCGGCGGGTACGGGGACCCGGCCGAGGGCCTTGAGGAGGCCGCCCTCCGTCCCTGCCGGACCGCCCGGTGACGGCTGCCCGAACACGACCCGGCTCGGCTTGCCGCGTACCGTGCCGTCCGGCTCCAGGAAGGCCGGGTTGCCGCCCGGCACCATGCCCAGCCGCCGGGCGCGTTCTTCGAGGGCGCCCGGCGCCGAGTAGGCGTCGACCTCCTGTTGGAGCGCCTGGCGTTCGTCCGTCAGCTCGTTGGTCTTCTTCTCCAGCCTGCTGAGCTCGAACGAGCCCTGGTTCAGGGAGGAATTGAGCAGCAGCAGCGTGATCAGGCCGGAGCCGAGCAGCACGACGACCAGGAGGACGAAGGGCGTACGCGCCGCCGTCCCCCGGCCCGAGTGGAGCAGCCCCGTCAGGCGCCCCGCTCCGCCGCGTGTCCGCCCCGGCCCGCTCACGCGATGTCCTCGCGGATGCGCTGTGCGCCGCGCAGCCGGGCGGGGGCCGCGCGCCGGTTCCCGGCGACCTCCTCCTCCGTGGGCAGTTCGGCGCCGCGGGTCAGCAGTTTCAGGCGCGGCTGGTAGCGCTCGGGGACCACCGGCAGGCCGGGTGGCGCGGTGTTGCTCGCGCCCGCCGCGAAGACCTGCTTGACCAGGCGGTCCTCCAGGGAGTGGTAGGAGAGCACGGCGATCCGGCCGCCGACGGCCAGCGCCTTGACAGCCGCGGGAATGGCGCGCTCCACGCTGGTCAGCTCGCCGTTGACCTCGATGCGCAGGGCCTGGAACGTGCGCTTGGCGGGGTTGCCACCGGTGCGCTTGGCGGCCTGCGGCAGCGCGTCGCGGATCAGCTCGACCAGCCGGGCGCTGGTGGTGAAGGGCTCCTTGGCGCGCTCGCGTACGACCGCTTCCACGATCCGCCTGGCCTGCTTCTCCTCCCCGTAGGACCGCAGGATCCGTACGAGCTCGCCGGGCGGGTAGGTGTTGAGGACCTCGGCGGCGCTGATGCCGGTCGTCTGGTCCATGCGCATGTCCAGCGGGGCGTCCTGGGCGTAGGCGAAGCCGCGGTCGGCCTCGTCGAGCTGCATGGAGGAGACGCCGAGGTCGAAGAGGACTCCTTGGACGGAGGGGATGCCCAGACGGTCCAGGACCTCGGGCAGCTCGTCGTAGACGGCGTGTACGAGGGTCGCGCGCTCCCCATAGGGCGCCAAGCGCTCCCCGGCGAGCTTGAGCGCCGAGGGGTCGCGGTCCAGGGCGACGAGACGGGCCTGCGGGAACGCGGCGAGCAGCGCCTCGCTGTGCCCTCCGAGACCGAGCGTGCAGTCGACGACGACCGCGCCGGGCCCGGCGAGCGCGGGGGCGAGCATGTCCAGACAACGCTGGAGCATGACGGGTACGTGGCGAGTGTTGCTGCTCATGCGCCTTCCGATGGGGTGGGCGGCAGGGGGACTCCCCCGGCCGTAGGCTGGGGGATTGCCGCACGTACCGCTTGGTCCCCGCCCGCTCTGAAGGGGAAGTGGCCTCCGGCGACGGGGAAGTGCCGTCGGCAGACCGGTGGAGCGGGAGGAGGCCGAGCCGTACGTGCAGATCGCGCACGCGAGGGTCTCGGGATCCAAGGAGAGCGTCACGCCTCCCACTTCGCGCCACTTTAGTCCACTGCCTCCTGCGGTCAATCAACCGGTTCCGCGCGTCCCGAAGCGGCTTTCGACCGATTTTTGACCGGTGTGAGGCGCTCGGCGCGCAGTCGGCGCCTCCCGGGTCCGGCCGTCGGCTCCTCCGGGGTCCGGCCCGGCCCCTCACCCGCACGGCGGCGGGGCGTCCGGCTGATCCTGTGGGTTAATTCACAAGGAGTGAAGTTGACCCCTATGCCCTGTCTCACGTGCAGCAATTCAGGCCGCAGACCTTTAACGTGTGGGGTATGTCGATACCTGCGTCGCAGCCGCTGCCCCAGTCCACCGACAGCGCCGTCTCCGTCGCGCCCGAGGGCGCAACGGTCACCGATCGCCTCGTCGAAGCCAACAAGCGCTATGCCGCCGACTTCACCGACCCGGGTATGGATGCCCGTCCGGTCCTCAAGGTCGCCGTCGTGGCCTGTATGGACGCCCGACTCGACCTGCACGACGCGCTGGGCCTGGAGCTCGGCGACTGCCACACCATCCGCAACGCGGGCGGCGTGGTCACCGACGACATCATCCGCTCGCTGACCATCAGCCAGCGCGCGCTGGGCACCCGCTCGGTGGTCCTGATCCACCACACCGGGTGCGGCCTGCTCAGCCTGACCGAGGACTTCCGCCACGATCTGGCGGCGGAGGTCGGCCAGCGGCCGACCTGGGCCGTCGAGGCGTTCAAGGACCTCGACGAGGACGTGCGCCAGTCGATGGAGCGCGTACGCACCTCGCCGTTCCTGCTGCACAAGGACGATGTGCGGGGCTTCGTCTTCGACGTGACGACCGGGCTGCTGCGGGAGATCGACCCGGTCGAGGGGCGGTAGCCGGCCTGGCGGTGGGCGGCCCGGCAGTGGGCGGCCGGTCCGCGGTGGCCGGTCAGCCCCGGCCGGTCCGCGGTGCTTCGGTCCGCGGTCTTTCGGTCCGGCGGTCTTTCGGTCCGGCGGTGGCCGGCCACCGCCGGACAAGGGCCGGACGTGGGCCCGGTGACGGCCCGGGCGGGGCCGGATGAGGAGAAGACCTCCCCGAGTTATCCACAGCCCATGACGTGGAGTGGCACGGGCGGCAAGAATGCAGAGGTGACGTCGCCGCGGTCGCCGACCGGGTGCGGCGCCACTTGTGGGTGGGCCGGTCCGTACCGAGGATCCCGGCCCGGGGCGGGTGACAACCGCTCCGAAGAGCTTGGGGAAGGGCCGAGGAGGGCCGGGTGACGACCTATGACGAACCAGCGGGCCTGACCGATCTGGCTACCACGGCGGAGCGGGTGCACCGGTCGGTGGAGGCTGTGATCGAGGGCAAGCCCGAGGTCGTACGGCTCTCGCTGACCGTACTGCTCGCCGAGGGGCATCTGCTCATCGAGGACGTGCCGGGCGTGGGCAAGACCATGCTCGCCAAGGCCCTGGCGCGGTCCATCGACTGCTCGGTGCGCCGTATCCAGTTCACCCCCGACCTGCTGCCCTCGGACATCACGGGCGTGAGCGTCTTCGATCAGCAGCAGCGCGACTTCGAGTTCAAGCCCGGTGCGATCTTCGCCCAGATCGTGATCGGTGACGAGATCAACCGCGCCTCCCCCAAGACCCAGTCGGCGCTGCTGGAGTCGATGGAGGAGCGCCAGGTCACGATGGACGGGCAGACCTATGAACTGCCCAGCCCCTTCATGGTGATCGCCACCCAGAACCCGGTGGAGATGGAGGGCACCTACCCGCTGCCCGAGGCCCAGCGGGACCGCTTCATGGCCCGGGTGTCCATCGGATACCCGAGCCCGGCGGCGGAGTTGCAGATGCTGGACGTACACGGCGCGGCCTCTCCCCTGGAAGATCTGCGGCCGGTCGCCCACGCCCACGAGATCGTCAAGCTCATCGACACGGTGCGTACGGTCCATGTCTCCGAACCGGTGCGCAGATATGCCGTGGACCTGGTGGGCGCCACCCGTGACCACCCGGAGCTGCGGCTCGGCGCCTCGCCGCGCGCCACGCTGCATCTGCTGCGGGCGGCCAAGGCGTCGGCGGCGCTGGCGGGGCGGGAGTACGCCCTGCCGGACGATGTGCAGGCACTGGCGGTGGCCGTGCTGGCCCACCGGCTGCTGCCCACCGCGCAGGCGCAGTTGAACCGCCGTACGGCCGAGCAGATCGTCCTGGAGATCCTGCGGCGCACCGCGGTGCCCGATCCCTCGGCGCAGCAATGGCGGCAGCCGCCCGGACAGCAGCCGCCCGGGGTACGGGGGTTGTGATGCCGGCCGGCGGGAGCGGCAGCGCGCCGGAGCACGGCGGACTGCGGTCCGCGCTCGGCGGGCTGACGACGCGCGGCCGGTCCTTCCTGGCCGCGGGCCTCGCCGCCGCCGTGTGCTCCTACGTCCTGGGGCAGGCCGATCTGCTGCGGGTCGGCCTGCTGCTGGCGGCGCTCCCGCTGGTGTGCGTGGTGGTGCTGTACCGCACCCGCTACCGGGTCGCGGGCAGCCGTACGCTCTCCCCGGCCCGGGTGCCCGCCACGGCCGAGTCGCGGGTGCGGCTGTGCCTGGACAACATCTCCCGGCTGCCCACGGGAGTGCTGATGCTCCAGGACCGGGTGCCCTATGTCCTCGGGCCACGGCCGCGTTTCGTCCTGGACCGGGTCGAGGCCGGCGGGCGCCGTGAGGTCTCCTACCGGGTGCGTTCGGACCTGCGCGGACGCTATCCGCTGGGGCCGCTGCAACTGCGGCTGTCCGACCCCTTCGGGATGTGCGAGCTGACCCGCTCCTTCAGTACGTACGACACCCTGACGGTCGTACCGAAGGTCGAGCCGCTGCCGCCGGTGCAACTGGCCGGCGAGGCGTCCGGATACGGGGAGGGGCAGCGGCGCGCGCTGGCGCCGGCCGGCGAGGACGACATCATTCCGCGCGGCTACCGGCACGGCGACGACCTGCGGCGGATCCACTGGCGCTCGACCGCGCGGCACGGCTCGCTGATGGTCCGCCGCGAGGAGCAGCCGCAGCGGGCCCGCTGCACGGTCCTGCTGGACACCCGGCGGACGGCCTACCGGGGTGCCGGGCCCGACTCGGCCTTCGAGTGGGCGGTCGCGGGTGCCGCCTCCGCGGCGGTGCACCTGCTGGAGCGGGGCTTGGCCGTACGGTTCCTGACCGACACCGGAAACTGTGTCCCGGGTCCGGACGGCGCGAGCGGCTATACGGGCGGTGCCGGATCCGCCGAGGCGGCCGGGCTCCTGCTGGACACCCTCGCGGTCGTGGAACATTCCGACGAACCAGGCCTGGCGCGCGCGTACGACGTCCTGCGTGGGGGCAATGAAGGGCTGCTGGTCGCGTTCTTCGGGGACCTGGACGAGGAGCAGGCGGCGGTGGCCGCGCGGATGCGGCGGCGCAGCGGGACGGCGGTCGCCTTCGTCCTGGACGGCGCGACCTGGTCCACGAGGACTGCGGGCGCCCCGGGCGCGAGCGGACCGTCCGGCGGCCGGGCGGCACCGGCGGCGCGGCTGCGGATGCTGCGGGAGGCGGGCTGGACGGCGCTGCCCGTCTCCCCGGGTGACTCGCTGGCGGCACTGTGGCGGCGGACGGACCGGGCGGGGGCACCGGCGGAGCGGCTGGACGGACACGGAGCGGGTGCGGGTAGGGGTGCCGGGGTGTCACGGGACACCGGAATGACTGGTGGCGCGGCGGCCGGCCCGGGGGCAGGGGGTGCGGGGTGACCGTGAGGGTGCGGGACGCAGAGGCGCGGCACGGAACGTCCGCACGGGCCGGTGGCGAAGACAGCGGTTACCTCCGCTGCGGGCCGGGGCGTGCGTACGGGCACGACCTGCGGCGTGCGTACGGGCACGGGCCGGGGCATTCATACGGTCACGGGCCGGGGCGTTCGTATAGGCACGGGCTGCGCGGGAGGCCGGCATGAGCGGGCGGGCGCGGCTGACGGTGTGCGCGGCGGTCGCCACGCTCTGCGCGGGCTGCGCGCTGCTGCCGCTGGTCGATCCGGTCGGCTGGATGCTCCAGGCGACGATCCTGCTCATGATCGTGACGGGGGTCGGGGCACTGGCCCGCCGGGTCCCGCTGGCCCGGCCGCTGACCGTCGCCGTACAGACCCTGGTGCTGCTGGTCCTGCTCACGGTGGTCTTCGCGCGCGACCGGGCGATCGGCGGCGTGCTGCCGGGCCCGGAGGTCTTCCAGACGTTCGGGCGGCTGGTCGGGGAGGGCGTCGGGGATGTCGGGCGCTACGCGATACCGGCGCCGGTCACCGGCGGTATCCGGCTGCTGCTGGTCGGCGGGGTGGTGGTCATCGGGCTGGTGGTGGACGCCCTGGCGGTCACCTACCGCAGTGCCGCGCCCGCCGGGCTGCCGCTGCTCGCCCTGTACTCGGTCGCCGCGGGGCTGTCCCAGGGCGGGGCGGCCTGGCTGTGGTTCCTGATCGCCGCGGCCGGCTATCTGCTGCTGCTCCTCGCCGAGGGCCGCGACCGGCTCTCCCAGTGGGGCCGGGTGTTCGGCGGCACCGGCCCCGGTACGGGCCGGCCGCCGGTGACCGCCGGCCAGAGCTTCGCCGCCGCGGCCGGGGGCCCGGCGCTGGCTCCGGTCCGTACCGGGCGCAGGATCGGCGCGGTCGTCCTGGGCATCGCGCTGGTGGTGCCGGCCGCGCTGCCCGCGCTCGGCGGCGGACTGCTGGCGCCGCCCCGGCCCGGTCCGGGCTCCGGCGACGGCAGCACGATCTCCGCCGTGAACCCGCTGGTGTCCTTGCAGAACAGCCTGAACCAGCCGGAGGACCGGGAAGTCCTCAACTACCGCACGACCATCGAGGACACCCGCGATCTGTATCTGCGGATCGTGGCGCTGGACCAGTTCGACGGCACGGCGTGGAAGCCGTCCGAGCGGACGGTCACGGACGTGCCCGACACCCTTCCCTCCCCGGCCGGACTCGGTCCGGACGTGGACGCGGAGAAGATCAACACCTCCGTCTCCACCGCCGACTGGTACGCCCAGAGCTGGCTCCCGCTGCCCTACCCGGCCTCCAAGGTGGACATCTCCGGCCGCTGGCGCTTCGAGCCCGAGGGCCGCACGCTGGTCGGCGACCGGGGGCAGAGCACCCGGGGCGTGCAGTACCAGGTCGAGAGCCTGCTCGTGCGGCCCACCGCGCGGCAGCTCGCCTCGGCGCCGGCACCCCGTACGGAGATCCTGCGCGAGTACACCAAGGTTCCCGACTCGCTCCCGGCCGTGGTGAGGAAGACCGCGGCGCGGGTCACGGGAGGGGCCCGTACCCCGTACGACAAGGCCGTCAGGCTCCAGGACTGGTTCGCGCTCAACGGCGGCTTCAGCTACAACACCGAGGTGCGGGCGGGCAGCGGCACGGAAGCCATCACCCGCTTCCTCCAGCAGAAGGAGGGCTTCTGCGTCCACTTCGCCTTCTCCATGGCGGCGATGGCGCGGACGCTGGGCATACCGGCGCGGGTCGCGGTCGGCTTCACCCCCGGCGTCAAACAGCGGGACGGTACGACATCGGTCGGCCTGAAGGACGCCCACGCCTGGCCGGAACTGTACTTCGAAGGGGTCGGCTGGACGCGCTTCGAGCCGACGCCGAGCCGTGGCACCACTCCGGACTACACCATGGCCAACACCCCGGCCGAGGGTGGTCCGAGCGCCCCGGCGCCGCTGCCGTCCCGCTCCGCCGCCGCACCGGACGGCCCGTCCGCCGCGCCGGGCTGCGCCCCCGGCGGGCACCGGACGGACGGGTGCCCGGCGGCGCCCGCCCAACTGGGCGCCGGCCCCGATGACGGCGGGCCCTCGGCCAAGACGATCGCGTGGATCTCCTTGGGCGCGCTGGTCGTCGTGGTGCTGCCGCTGCTGCCGCTGCTGTGGCGCGCCCGCGTACGGGCCCGGCGCCTGGGAGCGGGCCGCCGGGGCGTGGACGCCGGAGCACCGGTCCTGGCGGCCTGGCGGGAGCTGGTGGACAGCGGCTGGGACTTCGGCATCGTGCCGGACGAGTCGCTCGGCCCGCGCAAGGCGGCGGCCCGGATCGTACGGATCGGCGAGCTGCGCGGGGCGGCGGCCGAGTCGGCGCACCGGGTGGCGGGCGCGGTGGAGCAGGTGCTGTACGCCCCACGGCCCCGCCCGGCGACGGGCCTGGGCGCGGACGTCCGGCGCGTCCGGGCCGGACTGCGGAGCACCGCCTCCGCTGGCCTGCGCCTGCGCGCCCTGCTGTTCCCCCGCTCCGCGGTCCGGGTCCTGTGGTCCCTCTCCGCCCGCCGCTCGGCCCTCCTGTCCCGCTGGCACACAAGCCGCGCGGCCCGGAAATGGACCACCGCCCGCCGCGGCCTCCACACGCTGCGCCCGTTCCGCCGAGAGTCCTGAACCAGTCTCGACCGTTATCAACGGTTATCAACCGTTCTTGACGGCTCCTGCTGAGCCGGGCGGATCGGCGCCGGGGTCCGCCGGGGCGCCCCGGCGGGCCCCGGCTGCACCTGCCCGAACGGTGCGGCCCTGGGGGAACCTCGTACGGGCGACACCGCCACCGGCCGCCAACGGCACCTGTCGACGGACCCCGGCCGGGCTGTGGATCGAGGCCGACGCCACCGGCCCTCACAGCGCTCCGGCCCGGCACCGGCACCGGCCGTGACTTCAGCGCTCCGAGTCGTCCGGCTTGTCCGGCTCGCCCGGCCCCACTTGTGGGGCGTACGGGAGCGCTCTGCAACGGCACCTCACGGAAACCGGCGCCGGCCCCTGCCGCCCGGCCCGCACCCAAGCCGAGCAGCAAGCTCCTCGATCGCCCTGAGCGCGGCGTCGCTGCTGAACGAGAAGCTCACATGCATGATCGCGGGGTCGATGCCGACGCTCGGCGGCGTCGACATCCACGGCGAGTCCTCACCGTGGGGCGGGTGGTCCGGAAACCGCGAGCGCGACCGGTCATGGCACGCGACCACCCGCTCGTCCGGGTCTCCCTCGTCGTGACGTCCGGACACGCACCGCTCGAACATCGCATGTGCCGTCGCTGCGTCAGCCGACACGTCCATCGCCAGGACCGCAAGGTCGAAGCTCCTTGCCTCATCTTCCACCTGCCCGGCCACGCGGACAGGGCAGTTGTCTTCTGGCGCTGCCCCGCCGGAAAGCCTGGGCCGGCGCAAACGTAAGGAGGTGCAGCGCGTGCGGCGGCGACGGAGGAGCGAAGGCACCGGGGGCTCGTGGGGTGGGCCGGTCACCACGGTTCACAGGACCGGGCGGCGTGGTGGGGCCGCCCGCGGGCACGCCCGGACCGCGTCCGCGCCGCCGACCGACAAGACGGGCGGGGGCAGAGCAATGGCGCAGGTGGGTACGTGCGGCGGCGTGGGAGCCGTGGGACGTGTGGAATGCGCCGGGTGCGCCGGGGCGTGAGTGGGTGGGTGGACGGCGAGCGGCGCGGGCCGCCTGGGGGCGGGGTCGCGCCGTTCGGGCGGGAGTGTTATGAGGGGAGAAGTCGGCGGGCCTGTGTCAGGTCAGTGGCCCTGTTCGTCGCGGCGGCGCTGCCAGCGGTTCTCGATACGGTCCATCATCGAGCGACGCTGCCGCGCCTGCCCTCGGGCCGCTGCTCCCGGGCCCCTGGCGCTGCCCGCTGCCCCGACGGCCGGCTGCTGGTCTCCCGGCTTGGGAGCCTTACGCCATCCGGTGACCGCGAGCACCGCGCAGCCGAGCATGACGAGGAACCCCACCACGCTGACCCAGATCTGCTGCGCGACCATTCCTGCCATGAGGAGTGCGATACCCACCAGAAAGCCCGCGACCGCTTGGTAGACCCGTCGCCGGGTGTACGTACGCAGCCCGCTTCCCTCAAGCGCTGTCGCGAACTTGGGATCTTCGGCGTACAGCGCTCGCTCCATTTGCTCGAGCATGCGCTGCTCGTGCTCCGAGAGCGGCACGGAGTCCTCCTACTCGTCGGTCGCGGGGGGCGACCGGGGTGCGACCCTTTCAGGATAGGCAGGGAATCGCCCCCGTGAAACCCGCCCCTCTACGCCAATTCACTGTCCGGGCCGCTGCGGCGGCCGGTGGTGATGCAGCCTGCATTCCCCACCCGCCCGTCCGTCATGCCGGACGCTGTCCCCCGATCATACGGGGCGAAGCGGCTGATCGGGTGGGCTGTCCACGACTGCCTTCGGCACCGGCCGCGGGCGGTGCGGTCAGCCGCGTTCGGCCAGGACGTGGAGCTGGGTGGCCACGGAGTGGAAGGCGGGCTGCTCGGCGGCTGCCGCCTCCAGCTTCAGGAGGGCGTCCATGGCGCCGGGCTCGGTGTCCACCAGCACGCCGGGGACCAGGTCGGCGAAGACGCGTACGCCGTGGACCGCGCCGACCTCCATGCCGGTGGCGGAGACCAGTCCGGCGAGCTGCTCGGCGGTGAAGCGGCGGGGCATCGGGTCGCCCTCGCCCCAGCGGCCGGCCGGGTCCGTGAGGGCATGGTGGGCCTCGGTGAAGTGGCCGGCCAGGGCGCGGGCGAGCACGGCACCGCCGAGGCCGGCGGCGAGCAGGCTGAGGGTGCCGGAGGAGCGCAGCGCGGCGACGGCGTTGCGTACGCCTTCGGCCGGATCGTCCACGTACTCCAGGACGCCGTGGCACAGCACCGCGTCGTAGCCGCCGCGCTCGACCACGTCGAACAGGCCGTGCGCGTCACCCTGGACAGCGCGCACCCGGTCGGCGACACCTGCCTCCGCTACCCGGCGTTCCAGGGCGAAAAGGGCATTCGGGCTGGGATCGACGACGGTGACGCGGTGGCCGAGACGGGCCGCCGGCACGGCGAAGTTCCCCGTGCCGCCGCCGGTGTCCAGGATGTCCAGGGCGTCCCGCCCGGCGGCCTTGGCCCGGCGGTCCAGGGCGTCTTTGAGGACGTCCCAGACCACGGCGGTACGAAGGGACGCGCGCGGGCGCAGCGGGTCAGACACGGCGGGGGCTCCTCGAAGGGGGCATGAACTGCATGAACTGAACTGATAGGCGCCTCCCACCCTAATGGGCACCCGGTGCGCCCATCACCGACCGACTCCCGGTCCGGCGTTCCCGCCCGGCCCGGCACACTCCAGCGCCGGGGCTCCCGGTGCCCCGGCGGCTCCTGACGACACCGGCAGCCCCGGCCCGGCAGCCCGGGCCCAGCGACCCCGGTCCGGCGGCCCCGGTCCGGCGGCCCGATGGCCCTTGGTCCGGCGGCTGATCCGGGAGCCGGTCCGTACGGCTCCGCCCGAACCGGACCCGTACGGCCGGCGGAGGTCCCGGGGCGGGCGCCACGCTCACACCGCCCGCGCGCCTCCGGGACCGGCCCCGCGCCCTGTCAGCCCGCCCGCTGGGGCGGCAGCACCGGCTGCAGGACGAGCATCCGCTCCACCAGGCGCAGGAACATCCCGGCGTCCCGCAGGAGGTCGTCGGCGTCGCGCGGACCGGCCGCGCCTTCTATGCCCGCCTCGGCGCGCGCCCGCCGCTGCGCGCCGGAGGCGAACAACGCGCTCCATTCGGCCAGTTCGGGTGCGACCTCCGGCAGCACTTCCCAGGCGCTGCGGATGCGCTGTCTGCGGCGGAGGGTGGGTTCGGGCCGGCCGCGCACGGCGAGCACGGCGGCGGCGGTGCGCAGCGCCGCGAGGTGGGCGGTGGCGTAGCGCTCGTTGGGAGTCTCCAGCTCCCGGGCCTCGTCGAGGCCCTGCTGGGCCTTGGAGAGCAGGTCCAGCGCCGCGGGTGGTGCGCCTGCCCGGCGCAGGACGGGGTGGACATCGCCGGGGGACCGTACGCGGCGGAGCCGCCCTTGGAGGGAGTGACTGCCATGACGAACCTCCTGTCGTCGCATGACGGTTCGGAACCGCAGAACCCATCGTGAGGGACACCACTGACAATCGGCCCTGACCTGCTCTTTCCCCGAAAACGGGGCACATATGGGGTGGTTGGGGGGGGAACGGTGTTCCGTAGGGGATGTGCATCCCTTGGCCCTGCCGGATGAGGGGGGCGTCGAGCGCGTCATGGCGCAACCCGGAGGCCGGTCGCCGACCGCCTTCCGTATCGAACTGACCAGTCAGTCCGATACGGAGGGCCGGGGGCGGCACCCCGATCCGCGTACGGAGCCGAGTCCCTGAGCGGGCGGTGTGCCGGGAGCGGCACAATCGCCTCCATGGACAGCTCCAGTACGCGCCGTCAGGCCACCCGGCGCAAGCTCTTCGACGCCGCGGTCACCCTCATCGCCGAACAGGGTTTCTCCTCCACCACCGTGGACGAGATCGCCGACCGGGCGGGGGTCGCGAAGGGCACCGTCTACTACAACTTCGCCAGCAAGAACGAACTCTTCGAGGAGCTGCTGCGGCACGGCATCGAACTGCTGGCGGCCTCCTTGCAGCAGGCCGCCGACGAGGCCGCGGAGCGGGGCGGCACCCGGGTGGACGCACTGGACGCGATGATCCGGGCGGGGCTGGAGTTCATCTCCCGCTACCCGTCACTGACGCAGTTGTACGTGGCCGAACTGTGGCGCACCAACCGGGCCTGGCAGTCCACCTTGATGGTGGTCCGGGAACGGGCGATCGCGGTGGTGGAGGGTGTGCTGCGGGAAGCCGTGGCGGAGGGCGAGCTGAGCCAGGAGATCGACATCCCGCTGACCGCCTCCGCGCTGTTCGGGATGGTGCTGGTGGCGGCACTGGACTGGCTGTCCTACCAGCCGCACCGGTCGGTGCAGGACGTGCACGCGGCGCTCTCGCGGCTGTTGCAGGGGCGGGTGAGCGGGCACCCCGCCCAGTAGGCCCTGTCGTCGAGATCCGGAAAGCGCGCTGTCCTGGCGCGGATCGTTCCCCCACCGATCCGACCAGGACAGCGCTTCCCCCGTGGCTCCCCCGTGGAGCCCCCGTATTTCCCCCGTATCCCCCGTACTTCCCCCGTCACTTCGGGGGAGCCGCCCCGTTCCGCCGCCCCGTGTCGGCGGTGCCGGTGCCGCGCCCCTTCCGTGGCCCCCACTCTTCCTTCCGCACAGGTGAAAGCCCATCCGCGTACCTACTCATCCCGGTGACTAGGTACGGATACTCAAAACTGAGCACCCGCCCCCAGAGCTGGCTACGCTCGCACGCGTGTCTGTACTCCCTTTGGTGTTCACCAGTGGCTGGGCGAGCGGGATCAACGCCTATGCCGTCGTGCTGCTCTTCGGCCTGCTGGGCGCGACCGGGGCCACCGACCAGGTACCCGCGTCCTTGCAGCGCACCGATGTGCTGATCGCGGCGGGGGCACTGTTCCTCTGTGAGGCCGTCGCCGACAAGATCCCGTACGTGGACTCGGTGTGGGACGCCGTGCACACGGTGATCCGTCCGGTGTCCGGGGCGGTGGTGGCGGCCCTGCTGGCGGGGCACGACGGCTCGCTCCCGGAGCTGGCGGCGGGCGCGGTGGGCGGCTCCACCGCGCTGCTGAGCCACCTGGTCAAGGCCGGTACGCGGATGGCTGCCAACACCTCTCCCGAGCCGGCGAGCAATTTCCTCCTCAGTACGGCCGAGGACCTGGGCGTCGCGGGGATCGTCGTCTTCGCAGTCTTCCATCCGGTGGCCGCGGCGGTCATCGCGGCGGTGCTGCTGGCCCTGGGTGTCTTCGTGGTGGTCTTCCTGTGGCGGCGGATCCGGCGTTTCCTGCGGCGCAGGCGGCAGCGGCGGCTGGCGCGCGAGGAGGGGAGGCAGCGCGGTTCCGGCGTTGTCGGTGGCCCCGGCTAGAGTCGCAGGCATGGCACGGATTGCGGTGATCGGCGCCGGGATGGGCGCGATGGCGGCTGCCGCCCGGCTGGCCGTCGCGGGCCACCGGGTGGCGGTGTTCGAGCGTGGGAGCACGCACGGCGGCGCGGTGGGGCGGTGGGAGCGGGAGGGCTTCGGCTTCGACACCGGGCCGGGGCTGCTGCACCTCCCCGCCGTCTACCGCGACCTGTTCATCAAGACGGGCCGGGAGCCGCTGGAGAGCGTCGTGGAGCTGTCCCAAGTGGATCCGGCCGGCCGCCATGTCTTCGCCGACGGTACGGCCGTCTCTTTGCCCAACGCCTCCCGGGCCGGTGTGGTCGCCGCCCTGGATGCCGCGCTGGGCGCGGGCGCGGGCGAGCGCTGGAGCGAGTTCGTCAACCGCGCGCGGCAGGCGTGGGACGCGATGCGGCGGCCGTTGCTGGAGGAGCCGCTGCGGCAGGACTGGCAGGTGCTCGGCCGCGATCCGTACCCGGCGGTGCGCAGGCGCGGACTCCTCGGGTTCGGCCGGTCGCCGGCCGCGCCGCATCTCGCCGAGGTGGCGCGCCGGGAGCTGGCGGATCCGCGGCTGGTCGCCCTGCTGGAGAGCCATGCGCTGGCGTACGGCTTCGATCCGCGGACGGCGCCCGCTAGCGCCGCCGTACTGCCCTACATGGAGCAGACCTTCGGGAGCTGGTACATACGCGGTGGTATGCGCGCGCTGGCGGACGCGCTGTACGAACGCTGCCTGGCCCGCAAGGTGGAGTTCACCTTCGGGGCGGAGGTGACACGGATCGTCCAGGAGGACGGCCGGGCGGCGGGCGTCGAGCTGGCGGACGGCGGTGTCGCGGAGGCGGACACGGTCGTCGCGGGCCTGGACCCGGTGCGGCTTCCCTCGCTGCTCAAGGGCGTGGAGCCGTGGGAGGACGGCGCGGTGCGTCCGGACCCGGGGCCGGGCGGCCGGGCGACGGGGCGGCTCACCGTCTTCCTGGCGCTGCGCGGCGCGCGCCCGGCGGACGCGGCGCACCGCACCGTGGTCCACGCGGCGGACCGTCAGGCGGAGCTGACGGAAGTGTTCGGGGACGGGCCGGACACGCGGACGCCGTGCGCACGGCCGACGGTGACGGTGCTGCGCCCCGACGATCCCACCTCCCGTCCCGACGACGCCCATGAGGCCGTGACGCTGAGCGCGACGGTGGCCTGGCGCGGCCCGGACGGGCAGGAGGACGGCGGGGCCGCCCGGACGGCCGCGGACCGGATGATCGAGACCGCCGAGGCGGCCGTACCGGGGCTGCGCGAGCGGGTGCTGTGGAGCGAGGTCCGTCCGCCCGGCGCCGACGGGCCGGTGCCGGGGCCGTCACTGGCCGGTGCCGACGGGCGCTTCCTGCGGCCCTCCAACCGCACCGCGATACCCGGCCTCTATACGGTCGGCGGCTGGTCGCACCCCGGCGGCGGGCTGGCGCACGCCGGGATGTCCGGCGCCGTCGTCGCGGGTCTGATCGTCAACGGCGACGACTGGCGCGGCTCCCAGTAGTCGGTGCGGCTCCCAGTAGTCGGCGCGGCCCCCGGGAACTGGTGCGGTCCCGGGAGCTGGTGCTGCTCTCCTGTCTCCCAGGAGGCGCAAGCGCCCGGGCGCGGTACGGGGCGGCCGGAGGCGTGTGCAGTCGGCTTGTGTAACGCAGCGGGGGCCGGACGGGGAACGGGGCGCGTCCGGGCGGGCGGTCCGGCCGCGGTGCGGTGTCAGTAGCGGTACTGCTGCTCGTCGAAGCCGCGCTGCTGGTACGGCGGGTAGGGCTGCTGCTCGGGCGGGAGGCCGGTGTGGCGCTGCTGCGGGACCCAGACGCCGCCGGGCGGGGTCTCGGTGTATCCCTGGGGCTCCTGCCCGTGCTGTATGTGTTCCCCGCCGTACTGCTGCGCCGGCTGTGCGGACTGCGCCGGATGCGGGGCGTAGGACGCGGAGCCGTAGGGGTCGTGCTGCTCGTACGGGTCGTAGGGGCCGGAGTACTGCTGTGCCCCCGTGTAAGGGTCGGGGTAGGGCGTCTGCTCGCCGCCGTGCGTGTGGCCCTGCCCCTGCCCGTCGCCGTACGCGCCGTAGTGGTCGCCGTATCCGTCCTGGCCCGGCGCGGTTCGGCCGTAGCCCTCGCCGTAGCCGTCTGCGTACGCACCGCCGTACCCGCCGCCGTCATAGACGGACCGGTCCTGCGGAGCGTCCTGCGGCGTACGGGCGTCGGCGTCGTAGACGCCGTACCGGCCGCTCTCCTCGGGCAGCGGCTGGGGTGCGTAGACCGCCGTACGGTCCTGCGGCCCGGAGAAGTCCTCGCGGCCGGGGAAGCCTTCCTGGGCGTGGGCGAAGCCGTCCCCCGCCGGGTAGCCGCCGGCGGCGGGGAAACCGTCCGCGTCGGGGAAGCCGTTGGGGCCCGGAAAGCCGTTGGAGTCCTGGATGCCGTCGTGTTCGCGGGTGGCCGTGGCTTCGGGCCCCTCGGCGTACGGTGCCTCACCCTGCTGTCCGGCCGGCACCGCGTCCGGCACGGCGGCCGGCGCCGCGTCCGAGCCCGACGTCTGGAGCGCGGACCGGGAAGAGGCGCCCTTCCCGGCGCCCCGGCCCTTCCGCCGCCGGTTCTCCCCCGAGGAACCGCCCGACGCCTTACCCGACTTGCCCGGCTTGCCCGACTTGCTCAGCCTGCCCGGCCTGCCTGACCCGGCCGGCTGACCCGGCTCACCCGTACCGCCCGGCGCCTGGCCGGACTTGCCGCGCCTGCCGCCCAGCGACCAGCCGGAGACATAGCCACTGCGGAAGGAGAGCGTGACGTACGTCTGCCCCACGGCGAAGGCGACGGCTCCCACCGCGATCAGGATCACCGACGGCACGATCACTCCGGCGACCACGCCGAGGAATCCGGTGAAGGCCAGCAGCCGCCAGTGCAGCGGCGCCTTGTACTGGAACAGGACCTCGCCCAGAAGCCAGAGCGCCACCAGGCCGAATGCGATGTAGAGGACCGTCCAGCCCATGTACGCCCCTGTTCCGCCGCTCTCCGGCCGCCGTGTTCAGGACTGCTGATGCAGCCCCAGATTCTCGTAGATTTCCAGCGTTGCCGTGGAGTGGTTCAGGGTAATGAAGTGCAACCCGGGAATGTCCTCGGCCATCAAGCGCCCGCACAGCTCCGTCGCGTACTCGATGCCAATGGAGCGTACCGCCGCCGGATCGTCCTTGACCGCCAGGATGCGGTCGGCCAGCGCGGGCGGGAAGGCGGCATTGCTGAGCTGCGCGAACCGCTCGATCTGACGGACGTTCGTGACCGGCATGATCTCCGGAATGATCGGTGTACGGCAACCCGCCGCCGCCACCCTGTCGCGCAGCCTGAAGTAGTCCTCCGCGTAGAAGAACATCTGCGTGATGGCGAAGTCGGCGCCCGCCCGGCACTTGTCGACGAAGTGCCGTACGTCGGTGTCCCAGTCCGTCGAGCGCGGGTGCATCTCGGGGAAGGCGGCGACGCCCACGCAGAAGTCGCCGGCTTCCTTGATGAGACGGACCAGGTCGGCCGCGTAGGTCACGCCTCCGGGGTGGGGCACCCACTCGCCCATGGGGTCGCCGGGCGGGTCGCCCCGTACCGCGAGCATGTTGCGGATGCCGGCGTCGGCGTACTGCCCGATGACGTTGCGCAGTTCGGCGGTGGAGTGGTTGACCGCGGTGAGGTGGGCGACCGGTGTGAGGGTGGTGTCGGTGGCGATCCGCTCGGTCGCGCGCACCGTGCCCTCACGGGAGGAGCCGCCCGCGCCGTAGGTCACGGAGACGAAGGTCGGCGAGACGGCCTCGATCCGGCGAATGGCGTTCCACAGGGTCCGCTCGCCCTTCTCGGTCTTCGGGGCCGCGAACTCGAACGAATACGACTGCTTGCCGGAGGCGAGCAGATCGCGCACGGTATGTGCGCGATCAGTCCTGGTGGAAGCTGTACCTAGGGCCATACGTGGCAGGTTATCGACCGGTCGGGCAGGCACCAACCGATGCCTACGAAATGCCCGTTTCGCCGTATTGCCGTCCACGCCTCGGACACCTCGCCGCCGCACCGCCGTCCTCCGGCGTCCAGAAAGCGGGTGGGTCACGCGTCGTAGGCGCGTACCCGTCCGGCCAGCTCGGCTGCCGCTGCCGCCGGGTCCGCGGCCTCGGTGAGCGCCCGGACGACCACGATGCGGCGCGCTCCGGCGTCGAGCACCTGGTCGAGGTTGCCCGCGTCGATCCCGCCGATCGCGAACCAGGGGCGCGCGGTCGTGCGCGAGGCGGCGTAGCGGACCAGGTCCAGCCCCGGGGCGTGCCGTCCCGGCTTGGTCGGGGTCGGCCAGCACGGACCCGTGCAGAAGTAGTCCACGCCCGCTTCGGTGACGGCGGCGTCCACCTCCGCCTCGGCGTGCGTGGAGCGGCCTATGAGCACCTCCTCGCCGAGGATGGCGCGGGCCGCCGGGACGGGCAGGTCGCCCTGTCCCAGATGCAGGACGTCCGAGCCGATGGCGTGGGCGACGTCCGCGCGGTCGTTGACGGCCAGCAGTTTGCCGTGCCGCCGGCAGGCGTCCGCGAAGACCTCCAGGTGGGCCAGCTCCTCCCCCGCCTCCATGCCCTTGTCGCGCAGTTGCACGATGTCGACGCCCGAGGCGAGCACCGCGTCGAGGAACTCGGGCAGGTCGCCCTGCTTCTTACGGGCGTCGGTGCACAGGTAGAGCCGGGCGTCGGCCAGGGACTGTCGTGCGGTGGTCATCGGTCGGCTTCCCCCAGGGCCGGGTGTACGGGCCGGGCTTTCCGGCCCGTACACCCCTGGTCACGCGTGCTGACGCGGTCGTCACGCACGCCGGTGCGGTTGCGCTTGCGGTTACGGATGCGGTGGTGGATCACGGCGGTGGTCCGCAGTGGTGGACCACACCTGATGGCCCACGATGGTGAACGCGGTCACGGACGGCGGTCGTGCGCCGCCCGGGCCGCCGCGCCGACGGCCTCAGACGGCGAGCGCCTGAGCCCGCCGCTTGACCTCCGTGCCCCGATTCTCGCGCAGCGCCTGCGCGGGGGTACCGGGCAGGGTCTCATCCGCGGTGAACAGCCATTCCAGCATCTCCTCGTCGGCGAAACCGTCGTCCCGCAGGAGGGTGAGCGTCCCGACCAGGCCCTTGACGACCTTGCCGTCCTTGATGAAATCGGCCGGCACATGAAGCGCCCGGTTCTCGCCGCGGCGCACCGCGATGAGCTGGCCCTCCTTGACGAGCTGTCGCACGCGCGTCACCTCGACGCCGAGAAGTTCGGCGATGTCGGGGAGGGTGAGCCAGGCGGGGACGAGTCCATCGATCTTTGCGTCAATCTCGGTCACGGGACAAGCGTGCCACCTCCCACTGACAGCCGGTAGCCGGGCATCGCCGTTCAGGGCTCCCCGGAGCCTGCGAAAGCCCTGGTGAACCCGGCGGGAACCCTGGAAAAGGCCGGAGAATCCGGGAAGTCTCCGGGCAGGGCGAAGCCCGTGGGGGCCGCGGAGATCGCAAAAATCACAGCTGCCCGGCGGCCACGGAGCTGCGGGTGGTGTCGGGGCCGCCGGACCGCTGCCGGATCCGCAGGCCCCGTCGGGCGAGGAAGCCCAAAGGCCCGCAGGCGCGTCAGACCGCCGCCGACTTCAGCGGTACGGAGGCGTCCGCCGCCCGCCCCCGGTCCAGCTCCGCGCCCCTTTCGATGAGCCTCCGCCCCTGCGCCAGATCGCGCGGCCGGCCCACCGCCAGAAGGGCGACCAGCCGCCCGCCCCGCAGCCAGATCACCGACCAGGCGGCGCTCGTGGGATCGCCGCGCCAGATCGTTTCGTCCGCGCACGCGTGATGACCGGCGTACTGGACGAACCGGCCGAACTGCTCGGACCAGAAGTACGGCACCGGGTCGTACACCGGCCCCTCCGCCTCGCCCCGGGCGATGTTGGCGGCGACCGTACGGGGGCCCTGGAGCGCGTTGTCCCAGTGGTGGACCAGGAGGCGGCTGCCGTAGCGGGCGGACGGGAAGGAGGCGCAGTCGCCGACCGCGTACACATCGGGCACGGAGGTGCGCAGCCGCTCGTCGGCGAGCACGGAGCGGTCCTCGGGCGAGAGTTCGACTCCGGAACCGGCCAGCCAGCCGGTCGCGGGCCGGGCTCCGATCCCCACGACGACGGCCTCGGCGGGCAGTTTAGTCCCGTCGACGAGCGTGACCGCGCCGTCCTCGACGGAGGCGACCGGCACGCCCGTGCGCAGCCGGGCGCCGGCGTCCGCGTACCAGGCCGTCATGTAGGAGGCGACCTCCGCGGGCAGCGCGCCGGCCAGCGGACGGTCGGCGGCCTCCACGACGGTGACCGGGCAGCCCGCCTCACGCGCGGCGGTCGCGAACTCCGCGCCGATCCAGCCGGCCCCGACGACCACGACCGAGCGCTGCCGGGCCAGGACGGGCCGCAGCCCCTCGGCGTCGTCCAGGGTGCGCAGCAGATGGACGCCGGGCACCCCCGCGCTGCCGGGCAGCGGGACCGGCTCGGCGCCGGTGGCGATGACCAGATGGTCGTACGGGACGGGGCCGGTGTCGGTCTCCACGACCCGGGCGCCGGCCGCGAGCCCGGTGACGTACCGGCCGAGCTCCAGGTCGATGCCCAGCGCCTGGAAGTCCACGTCGAAGGCGGACCCGTCCGCCTTGCCGAGCAGTACCGCCTTGGAGAGCGGCGGGCGGTCGTACGGCTGGTGGGGTTCGGCCCCGACCAGCGTGATCACGCCGTGCCAGCCCTGTTCGCGCAGGGCCACGGCGGTCTGCACGCCCGCCATCCCCGCGCCGACGATCACGACGCGACGCGTGCGGTCAGGGGTCCGCGCAAGGGTGCTCTGCTCACTCACCCGATCACTGTAGGACGGCGGGACCGGGCTCCCGCAGCACCGCGCGAGGAGATCTCGGACACAGAGTCACCGGCCGGTGACCGGGGTAGGGGCGGGGGCGGGAGCCTGCCGTGGGGGCGCGCGGCCGGTGCTCGCGGGCCGTCCGGCGCTCTCCCGGAAGCCCTCGGCGCTCCCTTACGCGCCGCCCGGCTCTCCTTTACGCGCTGCCGGGCACTCCCTCATGGGCCGCTCGGCGCCCCCTCGAAGACCGCCCGGCGCCCCCTCAAGGACCGCCCGGCGCCCCCTCATGGGACGCTCGGTGCTCCCTTACGGGGCGTCGTGGGCCCGTACTAGGGTTACCAGCACACGCACTCGCGGGAGCCCTGACGCACCGGGCTGAGAGGGAGGCTGCTGCGGCCTCCGACCGTACGAACCTGATCCGGGTCATGCCGGCGAAGGGAGGGGCTGGACGCCCATGCATCCATCGCATCCGTCGCATCCATCCGAAACGCCCGAGAAGCCATCGCCCGTACCGCCTGTTCCGACTGGCACGCCTGTGCCGACTGGTCCACCTGGTCCGACTGGTCCGCCTTCGGGGACAGGCGGGCGGCACCCGGACGTCCTGGTCATCGGCGGCGGTGTGATCGGCCTGGTCACCGCCTGGCGGGCGGCCGGGCGCGGGCTGCGCACCGCCGTCGTGGACCCGGCGCCCGGCGGCGGCGCGGCCCAGGTCGCGGCCGGCATGCTGGCCGCCGTCACCGAGCTCCACTACGGCGAGCAGACCCTGCTCGGCCTCAACCTGGCCTCGGCGCGGCGCTACCCCGGCTTCACCGCCGAACTGGAGGAGGCCGCCGGCCGGCCGACCGGCTACCGCCGGTGCGGCACGCTCGCCGTCGCCCTGGACGCCGACGACCGCGCCCACCTGCGCGAACTCCACGCCTTCCAATGCCGCTCGGGGCTGGACGCGCAGTGGCTGACCGGGCGCGAGTGCCGCCGTCTGGAGCCGATGCTGGCGCCGGGCGTACGCGGCGGACTGCGCGTGGACGGCGATCACCAGGTCGATCCGCGCCAACTGACCGCCGCGCTGTACACGGCCTGCGAACGCGCCGGCGTCGTCTTCCACCGCACCTCCGCGGTACGGCTGACGGTCGGCGGCGGCCGGGCGACCGGCGTCGAGACGGCCGACGGCGACCGCCTTCAGGCGGGGCAGACCGTGCTCGCCGCGGGCAGCGACAGCGGGCGGCTGGCCGGGGTGCCGCCGGAAGTGCTGCCGCCGGTCCGCCCGGTCAAGGGCCAGGTGCTGCGGCTGCGGATGCCGGCCCCTCCCCGGGGGGCCGCGCCCTTCCTGTCCCGCACCGTACGGGCCGTGGTGCGCGGCGGCCACCTCTACCTGGTGCCGCGGGAGAACGGCGAGCTGGTGGTGGGCGCCACCAGCGAGGAGCTGGGCTGGGACACCACGGTCACCGCGGGCGGCGTGTACGAGCTGCTGCGGGACGCCCACGAACTGGTGCCCGGCATCACCGAACTTCCGCTGGTGGAGGTCCGCGCCGGGCTGCGCCCCGGCTCCCCCGACAACGCGCCCCTCCTGGGCCCGACCGCGCTGCCCGGCCTCCTGGCCGCCACGGGGCACTACCGCAACGGCGTCCTGCTGACCCCCGTCACGGGTGATGTGATGGCCGAGGTGCTGGTCAGCGGGCGGCTCCCGGAGGAGGCCCGCCCCTTCTCCCCGCAGCGCTTCCCGTACGACGCGCCCGCCGCGTCCGCCACACCCGCCACGCCCCCGGCCTCCGCGGTTTCCTCGGCCGTACCGTCCCCCCTTCCTCCCTCCGTACGGCCCGCCGCACCGACCGGCGCACCGGCCGACGCCCTTCAGGAGCAGTCCGTATGACCACCACTCCCCCCGCCACCCCTGGGCCCGCCCCCGCCCCCGCCTCCGCGTCCGCTCCCGGCCCCGCGACCGGGCCCGTCCCGGCGTCCGAACCCGTCCCGGCCCCCGTCTCCGTATCCGTCTCCGTCAACGGCCGGTCGCGCCGCATTCCCGACGGCCTCACCCTCGACCGCCTCGTGGCAACGCTGACCCAGGCGCCCACCGGCGTGGCCGCCGCCCTGAACGAAACCGTCGTACCGCGCGGCCAGTGGCCGGCGACCCCGCTCGGCGAGGGCGACCGCGTCGAGGTCCTCACCGCGGTCCAGGGAGGCTGAGCGCAGACCATGGCCGACGACCTCCTCACCATCGCCGACACCTCCTTCCACTCCCGCCTGATCATGGGTACGGGCGGCGCGCCCAGCCTCGACGTGCTGGAGCGCTCGCTGATCGCCTCCGGCACGGAGCTGACGACGGTCGCCATGCGGCGGCTGGACCCGACCGTGCAGGGCTCGGTGCTCTCCGTTCTGGACCGGCACGCCATACGCGTCCTGCCCAACACGGCGGGCTGCTTCACGGCCGGCGAGGCCGTGCTCACCGCTCGGCTGGCCCGCGAGGCGCTGGGGACACACTGGGTCAAACTGGAGGTCGTCGCCGACGAGCGGACGCTGCTTCCCGACCCCGTCGAGCTGCTGGACGCCGCCGAGACCTTGGTGGACGACGGTTTCACCGTGCTGCCCTATACGAACGACGATCCGGTCCTGGCCCGCAAGCTGGAGGACGTGGGCTGTGCGGCGATCATGCCGCTGGGCTCCCCGATCGGCTCGGGACTGGGCATCCGCAACCCGCACAACTTCGAGCTGATCACCGCGCGGGCCGGGGTCCCGGTCATCCTGGACGCGGGGGCGGGCACCGCCTCGGACGCCGCGCTCGCCATGGAGCTGGGCTGCGCCGCGGTGATGCTGGCGTCCGCGGTGACCCGGGCGCAGGAACCCGTACTGATGGCGGAGGCCATGCGGCACGCGGTGGAGGCCGGGCGGCTGGCGTACCGGGCGGGGCGCATTCCCCGCCGCCACTTCGCCCACGCGTCCTCGCCCACCGAAGGCCGGGCGTCCCTGGACCCGGAACGCCCCGCGTTCTGACGTGCACCTGGGCTCCTGGGCCCCTGAGCCCCTGATCACCGTCCGAGCCTGGCCCGCGCTCACCGACCGCCCCGGGCCCGCGCTCACCCTCCGTGCCGGGCCCGCGCTCACCGTCCGTCCCGATCCCACGATCCGTTTTCGGCCCGAGACCACCCAGGGCCACCCGTTTCCCACCCATGACCACCGGTTTCCTGTCACCATTCGGCTTCAGTACGGCCCCGGGGGCAGCGGGGCGTACGAGCTGCCGGTGACGGCTCGTAGACTCCTTAGCCGTGGACACGACCCTTCAGGACCCCCTTGTGGGGCAACTGCTCGACGGCCGGTACCGCGTCCAGGCACGGGTGGCCGCCGGGGGCATGGCCACGGTCTACCGGGCCGTGGACACCCGCCTGGACCGGGTGCTCGCCCTGAAGGTCATGCACCCGGCCCTGGCGACGGACGAGGCGTTCGTCGAGCGCTTCATCCGTGAGGCCAAGTCGGTGGCCCGGCTCTCGCACCCGAACGTGGTGGGCGTCTTCGACCAGGGCACGGACGGCACGTACGTCTACCTGGCGATGGAGTACGTGGCCGGCTGCACGCTGCGCGACGTGCTGCGCGAGCGCGGCGCCCTCCAGCCGCGCGCCGCGCTGGACGTCCTGGAGCCGATACTCGCGGCGCTCGGCGCCGCCCACCTCGCCGGCCTGGTGCACCGCGACATGAAGCCGGAGAACGTCCTGATCGGCGACGACGGCCGGGTCAAGGTCGCGGACTTCGGTCTCGTACGCGCCGTGGACACCCACACCACCGCCTCCACCGGCTCGGTCCTGGGGACGGTCTCCTACCTGGCGCCCGAGCAGATCGAGTACGGCACCGCCGACACCCGCGCCGATGTGTACGCGTGCGGCGTGGTGTTGTTCGAGATGCTGACGGGCGGCAAGCCGCACACCGGCGGCAGCCCGGCCCAGGTCCTCTACCAGCGGCTGCACGAGGACGTCCGGCCGCCCTCGCAGGCCGTGCCGGGGCTGGCGCCGCAACTGGACGACCTGGTCGCCGCGGCCACCGCCCGCGACCCGCAGCAGCGTCCGCAGGACGCGGTGACGCTGCTCGCGCTGGTCCGGGCTGCCCGCGCCGAACTGAGCGAGGAACACCTGGACGCGGTGCCGCCGCAGGCCAAGGAGCCGGCGCCGGAAGCTTCCGCCACCGGTCCCGAGGACCCCACGCAGAGCCGGATCCAGGACCTGAGCCAGAGCCTTGGTCAGGGTCCGGGCGGAAACTTGGCCCGGGGCGTGGGCCGCGCCGACCACGGCCAGGACTCCTCGCAGGACATCACGAGCGTGCTGCCGCGTGGCAGTGCGCCGCAGCAGCCGCAGCAACCCCAGCAGCCGCTGCCGGCCGAGGAGCAGTTGAACAGGACGAGCAGGCTGGAGCTGCCGCCGGCGGTGGCCCCGGCCGGCCCGCCGCCCGAGCACACCGCGCGGCTGCGTCCGGCCGTGTCGACGGGTCCGGTGGGCGCCGCCGGTCCGGCGGGTCCGGGCGGCCCCGGCAGACGTACGGGCTTCCTCGCGGCACGGCGCAAGCTGATCGCGGTCCTCATCGCCGTCCTGGCCGTCTTCGGCGTCGGGGCGGGCGTCTGGTACATCAGCTCAGGCCAGTTCACGACCGTACCGGCCGTCTTGGACATGCCCCGGGAGAAGGCCGAGAAGACGCTGCGCGACGAGGGCCTCCAGGTCGAGGTCGAGCACGCCTTCAGCCCCAATGTGGCGCGCGGCCATGTGATGTCGACCAAGCCGGGGACCGGCAAGCGCATCCGTGGCACCGGCACGGTCACCATCGTCCTGTCCCGGGGGCCGGAGATCGTACGGATTCCGGATCTGGAGGGCACTCCGGCCGCCGACGCCCGGCGCAAGCTCAAGGACGCCGGGTTCGTCCTCGGCACCGAGACCCAGGAGTTCAGCGACGAGGTCGCCAAGGGCTCGGTGATCCGTACGGACCCGCCCGGCGGCAGCAAGCGGCGGCCGGACACCGCCGTCGCGCTCACCGTCAGCCGGGGCGCGAAGGTGCAGGTGCCGAAGGTGACCGGCAGTGCGCAGGCGGACGCCGAGGCCGCGCTGCGCGCCGCCGGCTTCCAGGTGAAGATCGCCGAGGAGCCCGTCTTCGCCCCGCAGGACAAGGGGACGGTCGCCCGGCAGTCCCCGGACCCGGGCACGGACGGGGCCAAGGGCGACACCCTCACCCTCACCCTCTCCAAGGGCCCGGAGATGGTCACGGTCCCCGACGTCACGGACAAGAACGTGGACGACGCGAAGCGGGAGCTGATGGCCGCGGGCTTCGCGGTGGAGGTGAAGAAGCCGTGGCTGTTCCCCCAGGACTCGGTGGACACCCAGTCGGTCAAGGGCGGCGACCGGGCGCCGAAGGGCAGCACGATCACGATCCGGCTCAAGGGAGCGCTGTAGAGCCACCGGGGGCCGGTGGGTCAGTAAGCCGGTAAGCCGGGGACCGGTGGGCCGGTAAGGCTGCACGGCCCGTGGAGCGGTACGGTCCGGGCTCCGGCCCCGGCCGTACCGCTCGCGCACCTGGCACCCTTGTGGAGTGAGTACTTCCCCCTCCCAGCAGCGTGCCGCCCGGCGCGCCCCTGAGCGCAACCCGGTCGGCGGCCACGTGCCGGTGGCCGGCGGCCTGGCCAAGGTCGGCATCCCCTACGCCCAGGAGATCGGCGGCGAGGCCGTGCAGGTCTTCGTCGCCAATCCGCGTGGCTGGGCGACGCCGCCCGGCGATCCCCGGCAGGACGAGGCGTTCCGGGCGGCCTGCGCGCAGGACTCGGTTCCCGCGTACGTGCACGCGCCGTATCTGATCAACTTCGGTTCGCACAACCCCGAGACGGTGGAGAAGTCGGTTCACTCACTGCGGCATTCGCTGCGGCGCGGCCGGGAGATCGGCGCGCTGGGCGTGGTGGTGCACACGGGATCGGCGACCGGCGGGCGTCCGCGCGAGGTGGCGCTGGCGCAGGTACGGGAGCGGATGCTGCCCCTGCTGGAGGAGCTGACGCACCAGGACGACCCGTGGCTGCTGCTGGAGTCGACGGCCGGGCAGGGCGCGTCGCTGTGCGCGCTGGCCGAAGACCTGGGCCCGTACTTCGACGCCCTGGACCGCCATCCCCGGCTCGGCATCTGTCTGGACACCTGCCACGCGTACGCCGCGGGACACGACCTGGCGGCGCCCGGCGGCACCAAGCGGCTGCTGGACGAGCTGGTGGAGGTCGCGGGCGAGGGCCGGCTGAAGCTGATCCACGCCAACGACTCCAAGGACGTGGCCGGGGCGCACAAGGACCGCCACGAGAACATCGGCGCCGGGCACATCGGCGCCGAGCCCTTCGGGGAGCTGTTCCGCCACCCGGCGACGGAGGGCGTGCCGCTGGTGATCGAGACCCCGGGCGGCAAGGAAGGGCACGCGGCGGACGTGGCGCGGCTCAAGGAGCTGCGGGGGCACTGAGGCAGCGGGCGGCCGGCGGGTTCAGGGCGTACGGCCCCGGGCCCGGCTCCGCCCGCAGGGCTGCGTCAGGCTCACAGTTCCGGGCCGTCGCCCGGTTCCTCCTGGTAGGAGTAGCGCTGCTCGCGCCACGGGTCGCCGAGGTTGTGGTAGCCGCGCTCCTCCCAGAAGCCGCGGCGGTCCGCCGTCATGTACTCGATGCCGCGGACCCACTTGGGGCCCTTCCAGGCGTACAGGTGCGGCACGATCAGCCGTACGGGGAAGCCGTGCTCCGCGGTGAGCGGCTCACCGGACCGGTGCGTGGCGAAGAGGCACTTCTCGGAGGCGAAGTCCGCGAGCCGGAGGTTGGAGCTGAAACCGTATTCGGCCCAGACCATGACATGCGTGACGTCCGGGGCGGGCGGCGCGAGGCCGAGGATCGTCCGGGTCAGCACCCCACCCCATTCGGCGCCCAGCATGCTGAATTTCGTGACGCAGTGCATATCGGCCACGACGGTCGCGTACGGAAGGGCCGAAAACTCCTCGTGCGTCCAGCAGTGCTTGCCGCCGTCCTCGGTCGCGCCGAAAACCCTGAACTCCCAGCGCTCGGGGCGGAACCTCGGTACCGGGCCGTAATGCGTGACCGGCCATCCTCGCTGAAGTCGCTGCCCCGGAGGGAGCTGAGGATGCTCCGCTTTGCGGCTTTCCGGCTGACCCATGCCCCCATGTTGTCAGACCGGGAGGGGTGCCTGTGACCAGGGCAGTCGAGATTCGGGCAACTCGTACTAAGCATGTACTTACTGGACGGCCTCTCTGAGCGGTGCGAGGATGCGCGGCACCTGCCCAGTTCTCGCGTGGAAGGAGCCCGCTGCCATGCAGGGCGACCCAGAGGTCATCGAATTCCTCAACGAGCAGTTGACCGCCGAGCTGACCGCGATCAACCAGTACTTCCTGCACGCGAAGATGCAGGAGAACTTCGGCTGGACCAAGCTCGCCAAGTACACCCGCTCCGAGTCCTTCGACGAGATGAAGCACGCGGAGGTACTGACGGACCGCATTCTCTTCCTGGAAGGGCTGCCCAATTACCAGCGGCTCTTCCACGTACGCATCGGCCAGACCGTCACCGAGATGTTCCAGGCGGACCGGCAGATCGAGGTCGAGGCGATCGACCGGCTCAAGCGCGGCATCGAGGTCATGCGGGCCAAGAACGACATCACCTCGGCCAACATCTTCGAGGACATCCTCGCCGACGAGGAGCACCACCTCGACTACCTCGACACCCAGCTCGAACTGGTGGAGAAGCTCGGCGAGGCGTTGTACATCGCCCAGCACATCGAGCAGCCGAGCTGAGGGGCGGCCGGGGCACTTCTCCCTGGCGCCGTCAGGCGTCGCCGGGCGCCCGTCAGGCCGCTTCGGGAAGCGTTTCCGCTGCCGGGGCTGCCGGACTGCCCGGGGCGGCGCCGGCGGCGGACAGGACCGTGACGGGGTCCGCGCCGAGCGGCTGCGGGGCGCCCTGTTCGATCAGCTCGCGCCGCGGGCAGGCACCCCGGCCGAGCAGGGCCTGTATACGGCGTACGCAGCCACCGCAGTCGGTGCCGGCCTTGCAGGCGGAGGCTATCTGGCGGGGGGTGCAGGCACCGGCGTCCGCGTGCTCGCGAACCTGCTGCTCCGTGATGCCGAAGCACGAGCAGACGTACACGCGGGTCACCTCCATCGACCGGATCCGCGGTGAGGTTACCCTTACCTTACCCGGCGCGGTAAGCACGTAACAACGGCAGTGGGGCGCGGATCCTGTGATCCGCGCCCCACTGGTGTCCTGCGCGCCGTCCGTGTCATACGGACCTGCGGCCCCGGGCTACTGGTCCCGGTACATCTCCGCCACCAGGAACGCCAGGTCCAGCGACTGGCTGCGGTTCAGCCGCGGGTCGCAGGCCGTCTCGTAGCGCTGGTGCAGGTCGTCGACGAAGATCTCGTCGCCGCCGCCCACGCACTCGGTGACGTCGTCGCCGGTCAGCTCCACGTGGATGCCGCCCGGGTGCGTACCCAGGCTCTTGTGGACCTCGAAGAAGCCCTTGACCTCGTCCAGCACATCGTCGAAGCGGCGGGTCTTGTGGCCCGAGGCCGCCTCGAAGGTGTTGCCGTGCATCGGGTCGCAGATCCAGGCGACCTGCGCGCCGGAGGCGGTGACCTTCTCGACCAGCTCGGGCAGCTTGTCGCGGATCTTGTCCGCGCCCATGCGGGTGATGAAGGTCAGCCGGCCGGGCTCGCGGTCCGGGTCCAGGCGCTCGATGAGCGTGAGCGCGTCCTGCGGGGTCGTGGTCGGGCCGAGCTTGACGCCGATCGGGTTGCGGATGCGCGAGGCGAACTCGATGTGCGCGCCGTCGAGCTGGCGGGTGCGCTCACCGATCCACACCATGTGGCCGGAGACGTCGTACAGCTCGCCGGTGCGCGAGTCGGTGCGGGTCAGCGCCGTCTCGTAGTCCAGGACCAGCGCCTCGTGCGAGGAGTAGAACTCGACGGTCTTGAACTCCTCGGGGTCCACCCCGCAGGCGTTCATGAAGTTCAGCGCGCGGTCGATCTCGCGGGCCAGCGCCTCGTAGCGCTGCCCGGAGGGCGAGGACTTCACGAAGTCCTGGTTCCAGGCGTGCACCTGGCGCAGGTCGGCGTAGCCGCCGGTGGTGAAGGCCCGTACGAGGTTCAGCGTCGCGGCGGAGGCGTGGTACATCCGCTTGAGCCGCTGCGGGTCGGGGATGCGGGCCGCCTCGGTGAACTCGAAGCCGTTGACGGAGTCGCCGCGGTAGGTCGGCAAAGTCACGCCGTCGCGGGTCTCGGTCGGCTTGGAGCGCGGCTTGCTGTACTGGCCGGCGATCCGGCCGACCTTGACCACCGGCACGGAACCGGCGTACGTCAGGACGGCGCCCATCTGGAGCAGCGTCTTGAGCTTGTTGCGGATGTGCTCGGCGGACACGGCGTCGAACGCCTCCGCACAGTCGCCGCCCTGGAGCAGGAACGCCTCGCCACGGGCGACGGCGCCCAGGCGCTCACGCAACTGGTCGCACTCGCCCGCGAAGACGAGCGGCGGATAGGACTCAAGCTCGGCGATCACATCGCGCAGAGCCTCTTGGTCCGGCCAGTCGGGCTGCTGCGCCGCGGGCAGGTCTCGCCAGGTGTGGCCACCGGCGTGGGATTCAGCGTTCACGGTCACCTCGTCAACATTACGGGGTCCGGGAGCCCGTCCATCTCGCCGCCCGGGATTTGAGACACGGCCCACGGCGTGGTGTGGGCGCGATCCGGCCGGGGCCCGGCCCGGCCGGAGCCCCGGCCGCCCTGCGCAACCACCCCTTCGCCGCTCTCCCCGTCCTCGCTGTCCTCCCCCGGCACGTCGGGTAGGGTGACGCCCATGTACCCGCGACCGGCGACCATGGCCTGGTGGTGGACCGCTCATCCGGCGGCCCACTGATCGCGCGTACCCACCGACAACGCGAAGGCCGCCCGAGGGGCGGCCTTTCCGCTGGTGCGGGCCGTTCCTCCCCTACCGGAAGGAACCGCCGACATGCCCGGCTCCACGCACGACGTCCTGCGGCGTCTGCTGTCCCCCGGCTGCCCGCCGTTCGCCCTGCTGCGCCGCCGCACACCCGGCCGGCCCGCCACCGGCACCGTCGAGGTGCTCATCGGTGAGGTGACCGAGGTGCCGCGGCTGGCCGACATCCCGCTCGGCGAGGGCGTGCCGGAGGGCGCCGCCGCGACCACCGACGCGCTGGCCCTCGTACCGTTCCGGCAGATCCGCGAGCGCGGGTTCGACGTCCGTGACGACGGCACACCGCTGGCCGTGCTGCGCCCGCGCGAGACGTACGAGCTGCCGCTGGAGGAGGTGCTGGCGCATCTGCCCGCGCACGGGGTACGGGTCGAGGGCGGCGCCTTCGACGTCTGCGACGAGGCGTACGCCGGGATCGTCCGGCGGGTCCTGGCGGAGGAGATCGGCACCGGGGAGGGCGCCAACTTCGTCATCCGGCGCACCTTCCAAGGCACGGTCCCGGGCTTCGGCGCGGCCGACGCGCTGGCCCTGTTCCGGCGGCTGCTGGCCGGTGAGCGCGGCGCGTACTGGACGTACGTCGTCCACCGGCCGGGCCTGCGCACGCTGGTCGGCGCCAGCCCCGAGGTACACGTACGGATGGCCGGCGGGACGGTCGTGATGAACCCGATCAGCGGCACCTACCGCTACCCGGCCGACGGCCCGAGCCCGGAGCACCTGCTGGAGTTCCTCGGCGACCGCAAGGAGGTGGAGGAGCTGTCCATGGTCGTGGACGAGGAGCTGAAGATGATGTGCACCGTCGGCGACAAGGGCGGGGTGGTGATCGGGCCGCGGCTCAAGGAGATGGCGCACCTCGCCCACACGGAGTACGAGCTGCGCGGGCGCTCCACGCTGGACGTGCGCGAGGTCCTGAAGGAGACGATGTTCGCGGCGACCGTGGTCGGCTCGCCGGTGCAGAACGCCTGCCGGGTCATCGGGCGCCACGAGGCGGGCGGCCGGGGCTACTACGCCGGGGCGCTGGCGCTGATCGGGCGGGACGCGGGCGGCGCGCAGACGCTGGACTCGCCGATCCTGATCCGTACGGCGGACATCGACGCGGACGGCGGGCTGCGGGTCGCGGTCGGCGCCACGCTCGTACGGGCCTCCGATCCGCGCGGCGAGGTCGCCGAGACCCACACCAAGGCCGCCGGGGTGCTCACCGCGCTCGGCGTGCTTCCCGCGCCGGAGCCTACCGACGACGCCGTCGACCGGCCACGGCTGGCCGAGGACCCGCGGGTGCGCGCCGCCCTGGACGCCCGGCGCGCGGACCTCGCCCCCTTCTGGCTGCGGATGCGCAAGCGCGCGCCGACGGCGGCACTGTCCGGCCATGCGCTGGTGGTCGACGCGGAGGACACCTTCACCGCGATGCTGGCGCACCTGCTGCGCACCTCCGGGCTGACGGTGACCGTGCGCCGGTACGACGAGCCGGGGCTGCGCGCGGCGGTGGCGGCCCATGAAGGGCCGGTGGTGCTGGGCCCCGGCCCCGGAAACCCGTCGGACACCGCCGACCCCAAGATGCGCCTGCTGCGCGCGCTGGCGGCGGAGCTGGTCCGCGACCACCGGCACGGCCTGCTCGGCGTCTGCCTCGGCCACGAGCTGATCGCCGCCGAACTGGGCCTGGAGATCGTACGCAAGGAGGTGCCGTTCCAGGGCGCGCAGGAGCGCATCGACTTCTTCGGCCGCCCGGAGACGGTCGGCTTCTACAACACCTTCACGGCCCGCTGCGAGGAGGCGGCGGTGGCGGAACTGGCGATGCACCGGATCGAGCTGAGCCGGGACGCGGCGACCGGCGAGGTACACGCGCTGCGCGGCCCCGGCTTCGCGGGCGTGCAGTTCCACCCGGAGTCCGTGCTGACCCTGGACGGCGCGGGGATCACTGCACAGTTGCTGGCCGCTGTCCTGGTGTGACCGGGAAGTTGCCGTTGACGCGGCCGGCCGGGCCGTCCTCGGCGCCGCGTGCGTGGCGTCGGTGATCCGGCCGGCCGCGTCCTTGGTGAAGTACGCCCGGTGCGAGGTGACCAGCATGTTTCCGACGCCGGCCCGCCGAGAGCGACGATCCCCACTGCCTCCCGCTGTCGCCGACACGGCCGGGTACCGGGCGCCGGGCGCGGAGCGGCCGTTCGCGGGCCGGGCGGTGGCACGCCGGGGTGTCAGCCGAAGAAGACCCCGGCTTCCGCGTACAGCTTCGGGTCGACGGTCTTGAGCTTGGCGGTCGCCTCCGCCAGCGGCACCCGCACGATGTCCGTGCCGCGCAGCGCGACCATCTTCCCGTAGTCGCCGTCGCGCACCGCGTCGATGGCGTGCAGCCCGAAGCGGGTGGCCAGCCAGCGGTCGAAGGCGCTGGGGGTGCCGCCGCGCTGGGTGTGGCCCAGGACGGTGGTCCGGGCCTCCTTGCCCGTACGGCTCTCGATCTCCTTGGCCAGCCACTCGCCCACGCCGGTCAGCCGGACGTGCCCGAAGGAGTCCTTGGTCCCGTGCTTGAGTACCAGGTCGCCGTCCTTGGGCACGGCGCCCTCGGCGACGACCACGATCGGCGCGTAGCGGACCTTGAAGCGGGACTCGATCCAGGAGCAGACCTGCTCGATGTCGAAGCGCTGCTCGGGGATGAGGATGACGTTGGCGCCGCCGGCCAGGCCGGAGTGCAGGGCGATCCAGCCCGCGTGCCGCCCCATGACCTCGACGACCAGGACGCGCATGTGCGACTCGGCCGTGGTGTGCAGCCGGTCGATGGCCTCGGTGGCGACGCCGACGGCGGTGTCGAAGCCGAAGGTGTAGTCCGTGGCGGACAGGTCGTTGTCGATGGTCTTGGGCACGCCGACGCACGGGATGCCGTACTCGCCCGAGAGCCGGGCGGCGACACCGAGGGTGTCCTCGCCGCCGATCGTGATCAGCGCCTCGACCTCCTGCTTGGCGAGGGTGTCCTTGATCCGCCGGACGCCGTCCGGCTCCTTGAGGGGGTTGGTGCGCGAGGAGCCCAGGATCGTGCCGCCGCGGGGCAGGATGCCGCGTACCGCGGGGATGTCCAGCGGCACCGTCTGGCCCTCCAGCGGGCCGCGCCAGCCGTCCCGGAAGCCGACGAATCCGTATCCGTACTCCTGGGTGCCCTTGCGGACCACACCCCGGATGACCGCGTTGAGACCGGGGCAGTCGCCGCCGCCGGTCAGTACTCCGACCCGCATCGCTGCTTCCCTTCATCCCGTCAGTGGCCGCGAACGGCCGTGGCATCACGAAGGACGCCGTGAATGAGCCGACGCGGGTCACGCTAATGGCGATACGGGTCGCCCGGCGGCGGCGCGGACGCCGATTGACGGGGAATTCCCGGGGAGTTGGGGTGCGGCGTTCACTCGTACGAGCGGATGCGCGGTACGGACGGGAGTGCTGTGGGCACGGGTGCGGATACGGGTACGAGTGCCGCGAGGGCTGCGCCCATCGCCCCTCTCGTCAGCCTCCGTCCAGGCCTCGTTCTATCGCATAGCGCACCAGCTCGACCCGGTTGTGCAACTGGAGCTTGCCCAGGGTGTTCTGGACGTGGTTCTGCACCGTGCGGTGCGAGATGACCAGGCGCTCGGCGATCTGTTTGTACGAGAGTCCCTTGGCGACCAGGCGCAGCACCTCGGTCTCCCGGTCGGTCAGCCGGGGCGCGCCCGGCTCGTCCGGCGTCGCGGGAGCCGGCTCGGTCGCCAGCCGGCGGTACTCGCCCAGCACCAGCCCGGCCAGGCCCGGGGTGAACACCGGGTCACCGGCGGCCGTGTGCCGTACGGCGTCCACCAGCTCCTGCGTGCTGGCCGACTTCAGCAGATAGCCCGTCGCCCCGGACTTCACCGCCTCCAGCACGTCGGCGTGCTCTCCGCTGGCGGACAGGACCAGGACCCGCAGTGCCGGGTCGGCGGCGACCAGTTCCTTGCAGACCTCCACGCCGGGCAGGCCCGGCAGGTTGAGGTCCAGGACCAGGACGTCGGGACCGGCGGCCTGGGCGCGGCGCACCGCCTGCGGTCCGTCGCCGGCCGTCGCCACCACCTCGAAACCGGCCGCGGCCAGATCGCGGGCGACCGCGTCCCGCCACATCGGGTGGTCGTCGACCACCATCACCTTCACCTGCGGCTGTTCGTTCACGCTCTTGCCTTCCCCCGCTTTCCGCCCTCGGGCACGGCGCCCTTGGGGACCTTCAACTCCACTTCCGTGCCCTGGCCGGGGACCGAGACCCACTCGGCGCTGCCGCCCAGCTCCCGCAGCCGTCCCCGGATGGACAGGGCGACGCCCAGCCGGCCCTCGCGCTCGGCGTCCGCGAGCCGCCCCTCGGGGATGCCGGGGCCGTCGTCCCGTACGGTCACGATCACCTCCCGCGGCTCGTCCTCGACCAGGATCCACGCCCGGGCCCCGTCGCCCGCGTGCACCCGCACATTGTCCAACGCGGCACTGACAGCCGCCGTCAGCTCCGCCGCCACGGGGGCGGGCAGGACGACGGGCGCGCCCGGCTCGGAGAAGGTGACTCGGGCTCCCGCGTGGGCGGCGAGCAGGACCCGTACGTCACAGGGGCCGCCGTCCGTGGCCGTCGGTCCCGGGGCGGCGGGGGCCGCAGCGGCCGGGGCAGCCGCGGTACCGAGGACCGCGAGGGGGGCCGGACCGGTGTCCGCCGGCCGGCCGTGGTCCGGGCGGGGCGGCGGGACCAGGCCGCTGGAGACGAGCGTACGCAGGGCGATCTCCTGCTCGCCGGCCATCCTGCCCAGTTCGGCCGCCTCACCGCCGATCTCGGCGCCGCGCCGCTGCACCATCGCCAGGACCTGGAGCACGCTGTCGTGGATGTCGCGGGCCAGCCGCTCGCGCTCGCGGGTGGCGGCCTCGATCTGGAGCGCGCGGGCGAGGGTGCGCTCACTGGCCCGCGCCACCTCCACGACGTAGCCGATCGCCACGCTCGCCACCCACACCAGGACGACGTTGTGGACCGTGTCGCGGGCGAACTCCTGGCGTTCGACGAGGTTGGCCACCGCCACCACGGCGGAGGCCAGTGCCGCCCAGCGCCAGCCGCCCTTGATCGCGAAACCGAGCACCGCGCCGGCCGTCCATATGGAGGGCAGGGTCGGCCCGCCGTCCATGATGTGCGCGCGGCTGTCGACCACGAGGGTGAGCAGGATGCCGCCGATCGCGAAGGACAGGTCGGCGATCAGGAAGTGCCGGGTGCAGCGCTCGGCCGAGGTCGTACGCCGCCAGGTGAACGCCATCCATACGGTCAGCGCGCCCAGATACGCGGCGGCGCCCACGGGGTGGTCGTACTCGCGGTAGGACACCGCGAACAGCACCAGGACGTAGCCGAGGGTCAGGACGCGGTAGCCGGTCAGTGCCCGCCACAGCGGCAGTTCCACGGACATCCGCACCACGCGTGGCCGCTTCCTGGGCGTGTCTGCGGCGCCCGCTCCGACGTCCGCACCGGCATCCGAGACATCCGACATTCCGCCCCCACCCCTCGCGGGCACGACCACGCCCGCAGACGCCGCTATCCGTCCGCCTTGCCGGCCTTCTCCGCCTTGCCGGCTTTATCCGTCTTGCCCGCCTCGGCCTTGGCGGTCTTCTCCGCCTCCGCCTTCTTCTTCGCCTCTTCCGCGATCTTCCGCTTGGCGGCGGTCGCGTAGATGTCCACGTACTCCTGGCCGGAGAGCTTCATGATCTCGTACATGACCTCGTCGGTCACCGAACGCAGGATGAAGCGGTCGCCCTCCATGCCGTGGTAGCGGCTGAAATCCAGCGGCTTGCCGATCCGGATGCCCGGCCGGATCATCTTCGGCATGACCTTGCCGGGGGGCTGCACCTTCTCCGTGTCGATCATCGCGACGGGGATGACGGGCGCGCCCGTGGCCAGCGCCACCCGGGCCAGCCCGCCGGGCTTGCCGCGGTAGAGCCGGCCGTCCGGCGAGCGGGTGCCCTCCGGGTAGATGCCGAACAGCTCACCGCGCTCCAGCACCTCGATGCCGCTCTTGATGGCCGCCTCGCCCGCGCCCCGTGCCCCGGAGCGGTCGACCGGGAGCTGGCCCACGCCCTTGAAGAAGGCGGCCGTCAGCTTGCCCTTGATGCCGGGCGAGGTGAAGTACTCGGCCTTCGCGATGAAGGTGACCTTGCGGTCGAGCACGGCAGGCAGGAAGAAGGAGTCCGAGAAGGACAGATGGTTGCTCGCGAGGATCGCCGCACCCTGCGCGGGAATGTTCTCCAGGCCCTCCACCCAGGGACGGAAGGCAAGCTTCAGCGTCCCGCCGATGGAAAACTTCATTGCGCCGTAGATCAACCCACTGCCTCCTGTGTGTGACGCAAAGACCTTAACCTGCCCCGGCGCCGGGCTCCCCTCGGCGGGTGCTCCGCCTGGGCCGTTGGACCTACCCGCCCGGCGGCGCTCCGCGTACTCTTCAGGTAACCCTCAGGCCCTCTCTATCGATCGGAGTCACCGGTGCCGCTGCTGCCCGGAGCCGAGCCGTTCCGCCGCGACGGCGGAGAGGTCGGCGTTCTCATCTGCCACGGCTTCACCGGCTCCCCCCAGTCCGTCCGCCCCTGGGCCGCGTACCTGGCCGACCGCGGCCTGACCGTTTCCGTACCGCTGCTGCCCGGCCACGGCACCCGCTGGCAGGACATGCAGCTCACCACCTGGCAGGACTGGTACGCGGAGGTGGACCGCGAGCTGCGGGCGCTGACCGAACGGTGCTCCCAGGTGTTCGTGTGCGGGCTGTCCATGGGCGGCGCCCTGGCGCTGCGGCTGGCCGCCCGGCACGGCGACGCCGTCAGCGGCGTGGCGGTGGTCAACCCGGCCAACCGGGTACATGACAAGGCGGGTGCCCTGCTGCCCGTACTGCGCTATGTGCTGCGTACGACCAAGGGGCTGGCCAGCGACATCGCCAAGCCGGGGTCGGTCGAGGTCGGCTACGAGCGGACCCCGCTGCACGCCGCGCACTCCGTACGGAAGTTCTTCCTCCAGGTCGACTCCGAACTTCCGCAGGTGACCCAGCCGTTGCTGGTGATGACCAGCCCGCAGGACCATGTCGTACCGCCGTCGGACTCCGAGCGGGTGCTGGGGCGGGTGTCCTCCACCGACGTACGGCACAAGCTGCTGGAGCGCAGCTTCCACGTGGCGACGCTGGATCACGACGCCGAGCTGATCTTCCAGGAGACGTACGACTTCATCGCCCGCCTGGCGCCGAGCGTGCGCGCGGAGCCGGCCGGAGAGGGGAAGGCCGTCAGTGGTGGAGCGTAGCCCCCGGGATCCCCGCGACCCGCTGGACGAGGAAGCGGCCTGGGCCGAGATCGTGGCCGCCTACGGCGAGGAGCCGGTCTTCCCGGTGCCGGACGACGGGCCGGTCGCCAACGGGCCGGTCGCCAACGGGCCCGCCGACGCCGGGCAGCGGGACGGCGGGCGGGCGAAGAACGACCCAGCGCACTCCGAACTGCCCCGCACCGAGCTGCCCCACACCGGGCTGCCCACGGCCGGCGGCCCCGCGACGTCCTCCTCCGCGGACACCGGAACCCCGAAGAACGAAGCCCCGAAGAACGGCTCTCCCGAGTCCGGCGCCTGGAAGACCGGCGCCCCGCAGTCCGACCTCACCAAGAAGGACAAGAGGGACCAGCAGGACCTGCCGGGGGGCGAGCCTTCCAAGGGCGGCCCGGTGGGCGGGTTCGTGGTGTTCGCGCCCGGCGTCGGGCCGCGCGACTGGGAGGCGGCCGAGCCCTCCGAGGACGACTTCGACGAACAGGACGAGGGGCACTTCACCCCGCCCGAGCCGCCCCCGCTGCCCCAGGCCGACGTCACCGCGAAGTTCGCCTGGCTCGCGGTGCTCGGCGGGCCGCTGCTGCTGGTGCTGATGGTCCTCTTCCGGCAGCCCGTCACGTGGTGGATCACGGTCCTGGGCATCGGCGGCTTCCTGGGCGGCTTCGCCACGCTCGTGGCCCGGATGAAGCACGACGACGAGGACGACGAGGGCCTGCCGGGCGGCGGCGCGGTGGTGTGAGGGGCCGGGACCCGGTCGTATGAGCACGGGAGGGCGGCCTCACGGTCGCCCTCGTACCGGGCCCGTGAGGGCTCAGGCCGCGCTCAGACCATGGGAACGCGCAGGGCGGCCAGGACCGGGAGGTGGTCGGTGGCGGCCCGCAGGTCGGCGGTGGTCAGGCCGGGCAGGCCGTACGGGACGCCGCAGCCCAGGACCTCCACGTCCCCGGCCGTGAAGACCGCGTCGATGCGCTGATGCGGGTCGGCCGGGGTGGAGGTGTACTCGCCGCCCCAGGGGGCGGCCGTCCAGCCGTCCGTCAGCGCCGCGGCCAGCGTACGGAACGCGCGGCCGTCCGGGCGGTCGTTGAGGTCGCCGGCGGCGACGGCGCAGGGGACGTCCAGGTCCGCCAGGTGCTTGAGCAGCAGGTGCGCCTGCTCCTCGCGCTCCCGCGCGTTCAGGCTCAGGTGGCAGCTCAGCACGCCGAGCCGGGCGCCGCCGATCCGTACGACGGCCGTGGCCAGGCCGCGCTGGTGGAGACCGGGGGTACGGGGCAGCAGCACGTCCTCGGTACGTTCCACATGGGCGCGCAGCGAGGAGAGGATCATGGGACCGGCGGCCGTGGCGCCGCCCGTGACGTGCACCAGGTCGCACGCGCGGGCCAGGGACGCCACGGTCTTGCGCCAGCGGAAGAAGCGCGGGGCCTCCTGGACGAGCACCAGATCGGGGGCGCAGGCCCGGATCACCCGGGCCAGCGCCGCCCGATCGTCGCGCATCGAGCGGATGTTGTAGCTGAGCACACGCACGACCGCCGAGCCGTTCTCCGGCTCGGTGGCCGACGCGGGCAGGTCCTGGGGCTCAGCCACCACCGCGGCTCAGCCCTGCCGGGCCAGGTCGGCGGCGCCGACCAGTCCGGCCTTGCCGCCGAGCTGGGCGGCCAGCACCTGGGCGTGCGGACGCCACTGGTTGCCCACCAGCCAGCGCCGGAAGGACTTGCGGATCGGGTCCAGGACCAGTTCGCCCTCGTCGGAGACGCCGCCGCCGACGATGAAGGCGGAGGGGTCGAAGAGCGAGGCGAGGTCGGCCAGCCCGGCGCCCGCCCAGCGGGCCAGCTCGCGGAAGGAATCGATGGCCACCGGGTCGCCCTGGCGGGCGGCCTCGCTGACGTGCTTGCCCTCGATGCCCTCGGAGGTGCCGTCCCCCAGCGACAGGAGGACCTTGGCGTTCTCGGGGGTGGCGAAGGCACGCTGGCGGGCGTAGCGCAGCAGGGCGCGGCCGGAGGCGTACTGCTCCCAGCAGCCCTGGCTGCCGCAGCCGCACAGCAGGCCGTCCGGGACGACCCGGATGTGACCGAACTCGGCCGCGACGCCGAAGCGGCCCCGGCGCAGCTTGTTGCCGATGATGATGCCGCCGCCCAGGCCGGTGCCGAGCGTGATGCAGATGACGTCGCTGTGGCCCTGGCCGGCCCCGAACTTGTACTCGCCCCAGGCCGCCGCGTTGGCGTCGTTCTCCACGACGACGGGCAGGCCGACGCGCTGCTCGACCTTGTCCTTCAGCGGCTCGTGGCGCCAGTCGATGTTGGGGGCGAAGAGGACCGTGGCCCGCTTCTCGTCCACGTAGCCGGCGGCGCCGATACCGACCGCCTCGACGTCGTGGTCGGCTCCGACCGTCCGCACCGCGTCCGCGATGGCCTCGGTCAGCTCGTCGGTGGCCTGCGGAGTCGGCACCTTGCACGTCGCGAGGATCTGGCCCTCTTCGTCGACCACGCCGGCCGCGATCTTCGTGCCGCCGATGTCGACGCCGATGGTGAGTCCCATTAGTCCCTCAGTTATTCGCTCGAACCCCGCCGTGAACAACCGTACCGGAGACGGTGGCGCCTCCCGCGCCCGCCGGTTCCGCCGCGGGCCCCGGGCCGCCCCACGGCTCGTACCGGGCGCCGGGTGCCGCACGCCCGGCGCCGCTCAGGGGAGCGCGGGGCTCAGTCGAGATCGATCCGCTCGGTGCCGGCCGGGCCGTCGTCGTCGCGGCGGGGGCCGGCGGAGGTGCTGCCGCCGGTGGTGTCCGGGGTGCTGCCGGAAGTGGTGCCCGGGGTCGCGCCGTCGGCCGGGCCGTCGGAGGCGGTGTCGCGGTCGGAGGCGGTGTCGCGGTCGGAGGTGGCGCGGTCGGTGCCGGTACGGGGCCCGGAGCCGTTGGCGCTGTCGTGGGCACCATTGGCACTGCCGTTCGTGCCGTCGACCGGGCCGTGCGTGCCGTCGGCGGCCCGGCGGGTCCAGCGGCGTTCGCTGTTCTCCACGGCCGAACGGTAGGCGGCCAGCAGCTCGGACCCGGCGGCGGCGAGGTGGTCGAAAACTTCGGGGTTGCGCTCGATGACCGGTTCGACCACGGACTTGGCCTGCCGCAGGAACTGGCTGACCGCGCCCTGCGCCGCCATCCCGGCGAGCGCGCCGGGCAACTGGATGCCGGCGAGCTTGTCGGTGACCGCCTCCGCGAGCCTGCGCAGCTCCTCGGCGGCACTGCCGGGAGGCGGGCCGTACCGGGCCCGGCGGCGGGCCTTCTCGGCGGCGAGGTCTTCGGCGCACGCCGTCGCCCAGGCGTCGGCGTCGGCCTGCGTCCGGGTCCGGTCCCGGGCCGTACGGTCGGCGGGGCGCTCGGTGGCATCGCTCATTGCGGACTCCTGCGGCGAGGCGGTACTGCGGGACGGTCGGACGTCGGCCGGGCCGCCTCCTGGACCGCCGCCCCCAGCTCCTCATCCGCTGGGACCGGCCTCGCTTCGGCCCGGCCTTTTCCCCGACGTTACCCGAATGGCGGTACGGCGTTCAGTTGCCGCGTGGCCACAGGGCCGGGTCGGGGCTGAAACGGACGTGCAGCGCACCGTCCCGCAGGCCCGCGCCGGAGACCGAGCAGCGGCGCAGCGCGGAGGGCAGCGTACGGATGCGGCGGAAGGGGCCCGCGCTGACGATGAGTTCGTCGCCGCGGCGGACCAGCCCCAGGCTCTCCCGCTCGGCGCCGGGCAGCGGCACCCGCCATATCAGCAGGCCGTCCGAGGCGAGCCGGTCCTCCACGGTCCACAGGTCGCCGGGCGGGCTGCCGTACGGACCATAGGGGCTGTCCGGGTCGTACGGGCCGTCCGGGGACGTGCCGGGGGCGTCGGAGAGGGCGTCCGGTTGACGGCCGCTGCCGGCTGTCGCGCCGGCCGGCTCGGCGGCGGGCCCGTCGGCCGGTCCGCCCACGAAGCCGTCCGTGAAACCGTCCGTGAAGCCGCCCACGAAACCGCCCGTCAGCCCGTCGGCCAGCTCCGCCAGCTCCTCGATGCCCTGCGGGTCACGCCCCAGGTGCGGCACCTCGTGGACCGGTATGTCCGGGAACTGTGCGCCCAGCGCCTTGAGCGCGGTCTGCTGCTGCCCGGAGAGCGCGGCGCAGAACGGGTCGGCCGAGTCCGTCGGCAGCAGTTTGTTGACGATGACGGCCTCGGCGCGGTGGCCGTACAGCGAGAGGCCGGCGCGTACGGTCCGCAGGCCGGCGGCGGCGACCGGGCCCGCCTCGGTGACGATGCGTACGGTCGTGCCGGGGTCGTCGATCACCCGCTGGACGGCGGCGAGTTCGCGCTCCCAGCGCTCGGCGGCCTCGTACAGCTTCTGGGCCGGCATGGCCGCCCCCGCGAGCTGGGCGAGCATCGGCCGCAGCGCGCGGGCCGCCTGCCGCTCCGGGGGCAGCAGCCGGCGCAGATAGCGGCGGGCCTGCTCGGGCAGGGCAAGCAGACGGATCGTTTCAGCAGCCGGCGGCATGTCGACGACGACCCGGTCCCACGCCTGTGTCCCGTGTGCCGAACGCAGCGCGTGCAGCAGCGCGAACGCCTGGGACCCGGGGAGTTCGGTCAGCTCGTCCTCGTCCAGCGGGACGGCGCCGAGCATGTCCAGCGCGGCGCCCGCACGCTCCTGGAAGGCCAGGAACTCCCGGCGGAAGCGCTCGCCCGAGTCGATGCGCGCGGCCCACAGGCCCGGGGCGAGCGCGCGTGGCTCCCCGGAGGGCAGCGGGGAACAGGGCGGCGCGGAGCACAGCACCGCGTCCGGAGCACCGCTCTCGGTGGTGAGCAGCAGTACGCGCTCGCCGCGCCGCGCCCCGGCCAGGGCGGTCGCCGCGGCGATGGTGGTACGGCCCGCGCCCCCCGGACCGGTGACCAGGACGGTGCGCACGCTCAGCGCTTCTCGGCCGCGCCGGCCGGTCCGCCGGGGCCGTTCTCGACCCGCTCCTTCAGGCCCGCCAGCGCCCGGTCGATGATGACCTTCTCCGCCTTGCGCTTGATCATCCCGAGCATCGGGATCTTGACGTCGACGGTGAGCTGATAGGTCACCTCGGTGCTCCGGCCGCCGTCCAGCGGCACCAGGCGGTAGGAGCCGTCCAGCGCGCGCAGCATCTGGGACTTCACCAGCGACCAGCTCACCTCGTCCTCGCCGGTCCACGTGTAGGCGAGGGTGTGATCGTCCTTGATCGCCCCGGCGTCCAGCACCAGCCTGACCTGCTCGGCCCGGCCCTGCTCGTCCTTGGCCAGCACCTCGGCCTCCTTGACTTCGCCGGTCCACTGCGGATAGCGGTCGAAGTCGGCGATCACTCCCATCACGTCGGCGGGTGCCGCCTGGATCGTGATGCTAGAGCTGGTGTGTTCGGCCATCGCCGTGACTCCTCCATGCCGATTCGTGCCGGTGCGCCAGACGCGTATCCCTGCTGCTGAAGGCTACCGCGCGGGGGAAGGGCGCCCGACACCAGCGGTCGCCGTCCCCAGGGCCGCCGCGCCGGCCGGCTCCCCCGGCTCACCGTCCGGCGGACCGCGCTCACCACACCGGCTCGCCCCGCCCGCTCACCACTCCAGGGCGAACGGCTTCCCGGTCGCGTTGAAGTGCCCCACGTTCACACACTCCGTCGTCCCGATCCGCACCCGCCGCGCCAGCGGCTGGTGGACGTGCCCGAAGAGCGCGTACCGGGGCCGGGTGGCGCGGATCGCGGCCAGCAGGGCCCGGCTGCCGCGCTCGAAGCGCCGGGCGACGGTGTCGTAGCACAGTTCGGGCACGTCCGGCGGGATGTGGGTGCACAGCACATCCACCTCGCCCACGGCCTCGATCTTGGCGGCGTACTCCTCGTCACCGATCTCGTACGGGGTCCTCATCGGGGTCCGCAGCCCGCCGCCGACGAAGCCGAAGACCCGCCCGCCGATCTCCACCCGTTCGCCGTCCAGGACCGTGGTGCCCGGCCGCGCGTACTGCGGCCACAGGTGGGGGATGTCGACGTTGCCGTACGTGGCGTACGTCGGCGTGGGAAGGACGGCGAACATCTCCGCGTACTGCTTGCGCACCGCGCCCTCGATGATCGCCTGCCGGCCGCCCGCCCCGTCGCCGCCCGCCGCGCTCTCGACGGACTCCCACAACCGCCGTCCCAGCTCACGTGCCTCCGCGAAGCGCCGGGCGGTACGCAGCTCGACGAGCCGGTGGGCGTTCTCGACGCCGAAGAGGTCGGGGAAGATGCCGCGCGAGTGGTCGGCGTAGTCCAGGAAGAGGACCAGGTCACCCAGACAGACCAGGGCGTCGGCCCCGTCGCCCGCCGTGGCGAGGTCCCGGCTGTTCCCATGTACATCACTGACCACGTGCACGCGCATGCCCGTCACCCTAGAGCTCCCGCCCCGCCGCCGGGAGACCGCCCCGTGGCCACCCCGACCTGCGGTTACTTCCGCGTCACCAAAGGGCTGGTCTACTCTGCGCGAAGCAGTCCCAAGGCATCACCACGGCATGCCCCACGACATGACGGACGGCGCGTCCCACGGCTGTGACGCATCGAACATCTGGGCGTGACCCTCTATCCCAAAAGCAATACCGATGGGTAACGTCCGGGCAGTCCAACCCCCCTGCCTGATTATGGACCGCAGCCGGCATACACACAGCGTCGTGACGCCGGCGCCAATGAGGAGCAGCAGTCTTGCGCGAGTTCAGCCTTCCGGCCCTGTACGAGGTCCCCGCGGACGGCAATCTGACGGATCTCATCCGCCGCAATGCCGCGCAGCACCCGGATGTTGCCGTCATGGGCCGCAAGGTGGACGGCAGGTGGCAGGACGTGACGGCCACCGTCTTCCTCGAAGAGGTCCGGGCCGCCGCCAAGGGCCTGATGGCCGCCGGTATCCGGCCCGGCGACCGGGTCGGTCTGATGTCGCGCACCCGCTACGAGTGGACGCTGCTGGACTTCGCGATCTGGAGCGCCGGCGCGGTCACCGTCCCCGTGTACGAGACCAGCTCCGCCGAACAGGTCCAGTGGATCCTGGGCGACTCCGGCGCGGTCGCCTGTCTGGTGGAGACCCCCGCCCACGAGGCCGTCGTGGAGTCCGTACGGGACAGGCTGCCCGCGCTGGAGAACATCTGGCAGATCGAACGGGACGCCGTCGCGCGGCTGCGGGCCGCCGGGAAGGGCGTCTCGGACCAGGAGGTGGACGAGCGCAGCGCGCTGGCCGACGCCGACTCCCCCGCCACGATCGTCTACACCTCGGGCACCACCGGGCGCCCCAAGGGCTGTGTGCTCAGCCACCGCAGCTTCTTCGCCGAGTGCGGCAACGTCGTCGAGCGCCTCAAGCCGCTCTTCCGTACGGGGGACTCCTCCGTCCTGCTCTTCCTCCCCGTCGCCCACGTCTTCGGGCGCCTGGTGCAGGTCGCCTCGGTCATGGCGCCCATCAAGCTGGGCCACGCCCCCGACATCAAGCACCTCACCGATGACCTGGCCGGCTTCCGCCCGACCCTGATCCTGGGCGTGCCGCGGGTCTTCGAGAAGGTCTACAACGGGGCGCGCGCCAAGGCGCAGGCCGACGGCAAGGGCAAGATCTTCGACAAGGCCGCCGAGACCGCCATCGCCTACAGCCGCGCGCTGGACTCCGCCGCCGGCGCCTCCTTCGGCCTCCGGATCAAGCACAAGATCTTCGACAAGCTGGTCTACGGCAAGCTGCGCGCGGTGCTGGGCGGCCGGGCCACCCACGCGATCTCCGGCGGCGCACCGCTGGGCGAGCGGCTGGGCCACTTCTACCGGGGCATCGGCTTCACGGCCCTGGAGGGGTACGGCCTGACGGAGTCGTGCGCGGCGACCGCCTTCAACCCGTGGGACCGGCAGAAGATCGGTACGGTCGGCCAGCCGCTGCCCGGCTCGGTGGTGCGCATCGCCGACGACGGCGAGGTGCTGCTGCACGGCGAGCACCTGTTCACCCAGTACTGGAACAACGAGCAGGCGACCAAGGAAGCCCTCTCCGACGGCTGGTTCCACACCGGTGACCTGGGCACCCTGGACGAGGACGGCTATCTGGCGATCACCGGCCGCAAGAAGGAGATCCTGGTGACGGCGGGCGGCAAGAACGTCGCCCCGGCCGTGATCGAGGACCGTATCCGGGCGCACGCCCTGATCGCCGAGTGCATGGTCGTCGGTGACGGCCGGCCCTTCGTGGGCGCGCTGGTCACCCTGGACGAGGAGTTCCTGCCGCGCTGGGCCGCGGACCACGGGCGCCCGGCGGGTCAGAGCGTCGCCGAGCTGAGCCGGGACCCGGAGCTGCTGGCGGCCGTGCAGCGGGCGGTCGACGACGGCAACGCCGCGGTCTCCAAGGCCGAGTCGGTACGGAAGTTCCGCATCCTGCCCGCCCAGTTGACGGAGGAGTCCGGTCACATCACGCCGTCGCTCAAGCTCAAGCGCAATGTCGTGGCGCGGGACTTCGCCGAGGAGATCGAGGCGATCTACAGCAGCTAGGGCGAAGGCCGAAGGAGGCGGGGCGGGCCGGTGCATCCGGTCCGCCCCGCCTCCTTCTGCCTGATGCCGGCCCGGGGCTCACAGCAGTTCTTACAGCAGTTCTTTCAGCCGCTCGGCCAGCAGGTCCCAGCGCCACTTCTCCTCCACCCACGCCCGCCCCCGCTCGCCCATCCGGCGGCGCAGCCCGGGGTCCTTCAAGAGGGTGACGATCCGTTCGGCCGCCGCCGTCGGCGCGCCGCCCGGCACCACCCAGCCCGTCTCACCGTGCAGGACCGCGTCCGGCGCGCCGCCCGAGTCGCCCGCGACGACCGGCAGTCCGGTGGCGGACGCCTCCAGGTAGACGATGCCCAGGCCCTCGACGTCCAGCCCGCCGCGGCGCGTACGGCAGGGCATGGCGAAGACGTCACCCGCGCCGTAGTGGGCGGGCAGCTCCTCCCAGGGGACCGCGCCGGTGAACCGCACCGCGTCCGCCACGCCCTTCCCGGCGGCCAGCGCGTGCAGCTCCTTCTCGTACGGGCCGCCGCCGACGATCAGCAGGACCGCGTCCGGTACGGAGGCCAGGATGCGCGGCATCGCCTCGATCAGCGTGTCCTGTCCCTTGCGCGGCACGAGCCGGGAGACGCACACCACCACCGGGCGGCCGGCGAGCCCGAGCCGGGCCCGGACGAGGTCGCCGCCGGAGCCGGGGTGGAAGGTCTTCTCGTCCACGCCCGGCGGGAGCTGCGTCATACGGGCGGCGGCCCGGGGGGTGAGGGCGCCGGCAATCCGGGAGCGGGTGTACTCACCCAGATAGGTGAGTGTGTCGGTGCCCTCGCCGATGCGGCGCAGCAGTTGACGGGCGGCGGGGAGCTGCGCCCAGCCCGCCTCGTGGCCGTGCGTGGTCGCCACGATCCGCCGCGCGCCGGCCCGGCGCAGGGCCGGGGCCATCAGCCCCAGGGGGGCGGCGGCCCCGAACCACACCGAGGAGCAGCCGTGTTCGCGCAGCAGGCCGACGGCCCGGCCGGTGACCCGGGGCGTGGGCAGCAGCATGGTCGTGCGGTCCCGTACGACCCTGAAGGGCTGCTCCGCGTCGAAGCGGGCGGTGGCCCGGACGCCCTCCTTGCTCCGCTTCCAGGTGGAGGCGTAGACGACGACCCGGTCCGGGTCCAGGCGCAGCGCCATGCTGTGCAGGAATGCCTGGATGCCGCCGGGCCGGGGCGGGAAGTCGTTCGTGACGATCAGCGTCTTGTCCATTGCCCTGGCACAGTACCGGGCGGCGCGCGGCGGCCGTGCGGCGGCCACGCACCGGCGGCGCCCCCGGCTACCCTCGGGGAGCGGCCATGACGCCGCGCGGCGGGCGATCGGCGGGCGGCCGGCGGGGACCACCGGTGACCGCCGGCCGGCGGACCGGGTCCGGGCCCGGAGGGCGAGGTGGCGATGACCGTGACCGGCGGCCACGCTCCGCCTGCGGTGCGCGGGGCACGCGCGTGGTACGCGGTGGGCGCACCGGTGGCGGTCTGGGCGGCGACCCGTACCGTACTGATGCTCTGTGTCTTCAAGGTGCTGGTGACGCCGGGGCCGGACGTCACCGGTGACATCTCGGTGATCTACCGGGGCTGGTACGAGATCCTGAGGACCGGCGCCTTCCCCGCGGACGACGTCGCCTGGCAGTACCCGCCGGCCGCCGCCGCGGCCGTCCTGGCCCCCGGCCTGCTGCCCTTCCTCGACTACGCCCCGGCCTTCTTCGCGCTGGCCTGCGCCACCGACGCCGGGGTTCTGGCGCTCTTCCTGTACGCGGGGCGCCGGCCCGGCAGGCGCCCGGCCGGTGCCTGGGTGTGGGTCACCGGCGTCTTCCTGCTCGGCCCCACCGCGTACGCCCGCTACGACCTGCTGGTGACCGCCGTCGCCGTCGCCGCGCTGTTCGCCGCCGGCCGCCGGCCGCGTACGGCGGCGGCGCTGGCCGCCGTGGGCGCGCTGCTCAAGGTCTGGCCGGCGCTGCTCCTGTGCGGTACCACCCGCGGCCACCGGACCCGCGTCATATGGGGCACGGCCCTGCTGACCTGCGGCGCGCTCGCGGGGGCGGGGGTGGCCACTATGCCCGGCGCGCTGGCCTTCCTCTCCTTCCAGCGCGACCGCGGTACGGAGGTGGAGTCGCTGGGCGCGCTGGCCTTCCATGTCGCCCGGTGCTTCGGCTGGGACGGCCGGGTGCTGCTGCACTACGGCTCCGTGGAGTTCGTCGGCCCGTACGTGTCCCTGGTCAGCGGCCTGGCGCTGGTGCTGTCCGGCGCGGCCCTGGGCTGGCTGGTCCGGTGGCGGCTGCGGGCACGGGAGCTGACCGCCACCGCGCTCCCGGACACCGCGTTCACCGCGGTGCTGCTGTTCACCACGACCAGCCGGGTCATCAGCCCGCAGTACATGATCTGGCTGGTCGGCCTGGCCGCCGTGTGCGTGTCGGCGCGCGCCGGCCGGCAGGGGTGGCCGGCCGCTCTGGTGCTGGCCGCCACCGGCGTGACGTTCGCGGAGTTCCCGGTCGGCTTCGCCCATGTCGTCGCCGGTGACGGGACGGGGATCGCGCTCCTGGTGCTGCGCAACGGGCTGCTGGTGGCCGCGACCCTGCTCTCCTGCCGCTGTCTGTGGCGCTCGACCGTCACCGCCGCCGCGCCCGCCGGCCACCACCGCGCGCCCGGCCCCCGGTCCGCGCCCGGGTCCGGTCCCGGCACCTGCCCCGGCTCCGGCTCCGCTCAGGCCAGCTCGTCGGTGAGGTAGCCACGCCACAGACGAGTGAATTCCCTCAGATCCACCCCCAATTGGGAGCGCATCGTGCGGTCCAGCCGGGCCGGCCGTCCGGCACCCTCGCCGTTCTTCCCGCCCCCGGTGGCCGGGCCGTCGGCCGCGGTGCCGAAGGCCCCCCGGCCGACGGCGCGGTAGAAGGACGCCAGCCGCCCCTCTCCCCACTTCTCGGCGATCATGCGGCAGGCCAGCCAGCCCCCCTCGTACGCCTGCGCGAGCTGTTCCGCGCCCCGGCTGAAGCCGAAGTCCTTGTCGACCGGCAGGCCGTGCGGGGGCCGGCCGCCGACGACCGCGCGGGTCAGTTCCGGGGCGGCGGAGGCGGCCGGACGCCTGGACTCCCGGTAGGCGATCCAGTCGGCGAAGCCCTCCGAGAGCCACAGCGGGGTCGCCGGGGTGGTCACCGCGCGGGTGGCCACGTGCGCCGTCTCATGGGTCAGCACGATCTGCCGACCCAGGTCGCTCAGTTCCTCGTACGCCTCCGGGTTGACGATCACCCGGTCCGCGGGCCCGCGCGCACCGGCCCCGGCCTCGCCGGTGGTGACCGCCGCAATGCCCCGGTACCCCGACGCGTCACCGGCGCCCAGCAGTTGCGCCATCTGCTCCAGCGACTGCGGCGCCTGCACCACCACCCGCCCCGCCCACTTCCCCGGCCAGCCCTTGCGGACGTCGGGAACCGCCCGGTCCGTACGGTCCGCCAGGTCGCGCAGCCGCTTGCGGTCCCCTCCCACGCCGAGGACCAGGCTGTGCCGGCCGCGCACGAGTTCCACCGGGCCCTGGTCCCACAACTGCCGCGCGCTGCGCTTGCCGTCCGGCGCGCCGTCGGTGTCCGAGGCGATGCGCCACCGGCCGCCGCGGTCGACCAGCGTGAGGTACTCGACGGAGGTGACCGGCACGGAGTCGTAGCCGGCCAGGCGGTAGCGCAGCCGCACCTCGGCCGCCACCCGCCGGCCGCCGCCGGCCGCCGCGGGCAGCCCGAACGCCTCGGTGCGCAGCAGTTCGTAGCGCCAGGCGGCCAACGGCACCTCGGCGAGATTGGCGAACATTCGACGCTGCCGGTCGCGGTAGGCGGTGGCGTCCGGGTCGACCGTGTCGAGGAAGGCGCGGGCGTCGCGGTCCCGGACGGCCACCGCGCGGGCGTCCAGCGTTTGCTGTATGCCCGGCGAGCCGGCGGACCCGCCGGAGGCGGTGCCGCAGCCGGCCGTCAGGCCGCCCGCGAGCAGCGACAGGACGGCGCACAGCACCGCTGCCGCGCGCGGCGGCCTGCGCCGTCCCGCCCGCGGCCCCGCCCGTCGACCCGTCCGTCGATCCGCCCGCTGACCTGCCACGGGACTGATCGTATGCACGCCCCGCGAGCGAGTGGAACCGCTCAGGGTCGGGTTACGGACGAGATCGGCATCATCCCGACGGGGTCCTGGCGCACCCGTGCGCCCGGGTACGGGGCGTGCACCACCTGCCCGTTGCCCACATACATCCCCACATGGCTGGCGTCGTCGCGGTAGACCACCAGGTCGCCCGGCTGCGCCTGGTCCAGCGAGATCCGCCGGCCCGCGAACCGCTGGGCCTGTGACGTACGCGGCAGGGCCACCCCGGCGCGGGCGTAGGCCCACTGCATCAGGCCCGAGCAGTCGAACGCCGAGGGCCCGGACTGCCCCCAGGCGTACGGGGAGCCGACGGCCGAGAGCGCCGCCCGGACCGCCGCGCTGCTGCGCCCGGCGCCGGCCGGCGCGGCGGGGAGCGCCGGTGGCGGGCCGGAGCGTCCGTCCTGGCGGGAGGCCCGGTCGTACTCCTTGCGGTCCGGTCCGGACAGCGCGTTCAGCAGCCGCTGTGCCGTGGCGAGCTTGTGCTCGACGTCCTGCTTGCGGTGGCTGACCTCCTTGCGGCTGATCTCCAGCTCCCGCAGCCGGGCGGCCGTCTCGCGCCGCCGCTGTTCCAGCACCCGCTGCTCGCCCTGGAGTTCGCGCAGTTCATCGGCCTGGGTGCCGTTGACCCGGTCCAGGACGGTGGCCTTGTCGAGGAAGTCGGCCGGCTTCTCGGAGAGCATGAGGCCGACCGTCGGGTCCACGCCGCCCGAGCGGTACTGGGCCGCGGCGATGGCGCCGAGCCGGTTGCGCATCCGGTTGATGCGCTCCTGCCCGCGGGCCGTACGGTCCTGGAGGGACGCCACTTCCGCGCGCAGTTTCCTGGTCCGTTCCTGGGCGCCGTTGTACTTCTCGGTGGCCGCCTCCGCCTGTTCGTACAGGGACTCGACGCGGGTCCTGACGTCGGCGGCGGCAGGACCGGGGTCGGCGCCGGCCGGCGAGGCGGTGAGCGTCGCGGCGGCACCGGCAGCGGCGGCGGACAGGACGGTGACCTTGGTGACGGTGACCAGGCCCGGCTGCGAGATACGGCGATGGGACGCCACTTGAGGCCGCACTCCCTTCCGTGCAGCCCCTGCCGCCCGGGACGGGCGGTCGGTGACCGGCGGCTGCGAGGGCAGACAGTAACGGCGCCGGTACACCCCGTCCAAAGACCGCCGGACCCGGGGAAAAAGCCGCCCCGCCGGTGACTGCGCAGGTCACCGGCGGGGCGGGAAGTCAGCGGCGGGCGCCGCAATTCGCCCGATCGGGCGGCTGCTCCGGTCGGGCCGGACCTCTCTACGGGTTCCGGTCGAACCGGGACTCTCCTACAGGATCCCGGTCGGATCGGACGTCTCGTACGGGTTCCGGCCGAGCCGGACTCTCCTACGGTCACCCGGCGGCCCTTGAGAGGCTCAGACGCGGACGCCGAACTGGAAGGGCATGTTGTTGATCGACTCGTAGCGCACCGAGGCCCCCGGCTTCGGCGCGTGCAGGACCGTGCCGTTGCCGGCGTACAGACCTATGTGGTGCAGGTCGCCGTAGAAGAGCACCAGGTCGCCCGGCTTGAGCTGGCTCATGCTCAGGCGGGTGCCCGCGTTGGCCTGGGCCTGGGAGGTGCGCGGCAGCGACTGGCCGGCCTGCTGGTAGGCCCAGGAGGTCAGGCCCGAGCAGTCGAAGGAGGACGGGCCGGTGGCGCCCCAGACGTACGGCGAACCTATCTTGGACTGGGCGGCGGCGAGCGCGGCGGCGGCCCGCCCCGACTCGGGCGCGTCCTTGCCCAGGTCGGGCCGCTCCCCGCCGCCGGCGCCACGGCTGGCCCGCTGCGCGTCCTTCTGCTGCGCGGCCTTCTCCTTGGCCTGGATCTCGGCGCGCTCCTTGGCGGTGAGGGAGTTCAGCAGTTCCTGGGCCTTGGCGAGCTTGCCCTTGATCTCGTCCTTCTTCTCACCCAGCGCCTCGCGCGTGTCGGTGAGGTCCTTGATCTTGCTCGCGGCTTCCTGGCGCTGCTGGGCGAGTTGGCGCTGCTTGTCCGCGATGGTCTTGAGCTGGTCGGCCTGCTGACCGCTCAACTGGTCCAGCGTGGCGGCCTTGTCCAGGTAGGTGTCCGGGTCGCCGGAGAGGAAGAGCTGGACGGAGGGGTCGATGCTGCCGCTGCGGTACTGGCCGGAGGCGACCTCGCCCAGGCTCTTGCGGAGCTGGTTGAGCTCGCCCTGGCCACGGGCGACCTTGTCCTGGAGGCCGTCGACCTCCTTCTGCAGCTTCTCCTGGTTCTCCTTGGCCGCGTTGTACTTCTCGGTGGCCTGCTCCGCCTGCTCGTAGAGCTTGTCGACCTCGGTCTTGACGTCCTGCTTCGTCGGCTTCGGGGCGGCCTGGGCGGCCTGGGACGAGAGGGCGACGGCCGCGGCGGCGGTCGCGGTGAGCACGGTCACCCGAGTACGGCTCGGCTGCTTGGGTCGACGGTGGGACGCCACGAAGGCGAGCTCCTTCTTCCTCCAGCCGCCTACCGGGAAGGGGGTGGCAAGACCCCGGCTCCGCGTGAACGGCGCGGACTCGGCGGTTCCTTCACTGTTCGTCCCGGGTGGACGATCACCTGCATGAAGGATTGAGGCATGACCTTAGTAACCGAGTTGTGATCCCTTCAAATCCTCAGGAGAAAAATCTGCGTCAGGAGCCCCATCCTTTACCAACAGCACACTGGCAGTAACGGACATTTGACGCTCAGATACGAAACATCGGATTCCGGTACGCGCCGCACGCGCCCCCCCGTACGCACATCCCGCCTCCGTCCGCGTGCGCGTCAGGTACGGGCAAGCCGCTTGAGCAGCAGGGCCGATGCGACCGGCCGCGCCCCCGCCTTGGCCACCCCGTCCGCCACCTCGCGGTCCGTGGAGACCACGACCACCGGGCGGCCGGGCGGCTCGGCCCGTACGAGCTGGCGGATCAACTCGTCCGCCGTCACACCCGGTTTACTGAACAGCACCCGCACCCCGCGCGGCGGCGCGAGCAGCACCGGCGCCGCCAGCTCCGCGCCGTCGAAGACGCACGTCATCTCCGCGCCCGTCTGCGCGGCCAGTACCGCCAGTCCCCCCAGCAGCCGCAGCCGCTGCTTGTCCAGCGGCATCGTGGGATAGCCGGTCTTGGTCACGTTGTAGCCGTCGACGACCAAGTGGGCCTGCGGCAGGGCCAGAAGCTGGTCCAGCAGCGCCGGGTCGGTCTCGGACAGGGCGCGGGTGGCGATGTCCTTGGGCGTCATCTTGCCCGGCGTCACCGCGTCGACGGTGTCCGCCGGGTGCATGCTGGCGGGCGGCAGCGCCAGTTCGCGGCGCAGCCCCTGTGCCGCGTCCAGGACCGTGTCCAGCAGCAGCCGCAGCCGCATGTCCTCCACGCTGCGCCCCTCGCGGGCGGCCCGCCGGCCGGTCTCCAGGACCGCCTCGGCCTCCGCGACCCGGGCCTTGAGCCGCCGTACCTCGCTGTCCGCGCTCGTCTTCTCCGCCGCCGCGGCGGCCCGTACGGACTCCAGCTCGGCCTCGGTCTTGCGTACCGCCGCCTCACCGCGCCGTACGTCGTTCAGCGCACTGCGCAGCTTGCGCCGCAGCGCCTCGTTCTCCCTGCGCAGCGTCTCCAGGTCCCCGCGGGTCCGCTCGGCGTCCGTACGGGCCTGGGCGCGCGCCTGCGCCAGCTCCTCCCGGAGCCGGGACAGCTCGCGCTCGGCCTCCTCGCCCGCCCGCTCGGCGCTCGCCCGCTGGGCCTCCTCGCCCGCCGCCTCGACGAGCTTGACCCACCCCTGCGGGCGCAGCACATAAGCCGCCGCCGCGACGTCCAGGGGGTCGGCGGCGGCGGGCGGGGTGCCGTTGTCCAGCGCCTCGGCCAGCTCCGGGTGGGCCAGGCGGACCCGGCCGGCGATCCGCTGCCGGAAGACCGCGTCGCCCTCCAGCGCCGCCGCCATGGCGTTGCCCGCGAACTTCGCCCGGCGGGAGGGGGTGAACCGGGCATACTGCCGCAACGGCGGCGGAAGTTCGGCGACCGTCAGGCCGCCGAAGGATTCCGCGGTCAGCGCCACGACCCGGCGCCGTACGCCCTCGGGCAGCGGCCGGTCGAGCACCTCGTCGGCCTCGGCCGCACCGGCCTCGGCGTCGTGCCCCGCCCCCGTCTGCCCATCTGGACGTTCCACCACTGCTGCGTCGCTCCGATCTCTGGCGCTGTCTCAGGCGCTCGCGCCCGGCCGCGCGACCAGTTCGATCCGGTCGACCGCGTCGCACCAGCGGCAGCGAACGGACTCGATGCTCTCACTGAGGACCTCGCGCTCCTCCACCTTGGCCTCCCCGGCCAGGTCGAGGTGCACGTACTCCACGACCTGGGAGCGGCGCGTGACGTCGAAACGCGTGAGGTTGCCGCACAGGGTGCAGCGCCACCGGGTCTGATCCGTCGGCGGGGGAACAGCCATGGTGTCGCCCTCTTTCGTCGTTTCGTCGCGCTCGTCGAACTGGTGCCCGTGCTGTGTCTCTGTTGTCCCCGTGCTTCCACGCGGTGCGCCGTCGGACTGCGGGAGTACGTGAACAAAGAAGTACGCGAGGTTCTGCCCGTTACCCTACGGCCTGGTGGTGCCCGGGTGCGGGCCCCGCCCGCGACGCGGGACGCGGCGAGGCGCTCTGTCCCGATTGGCCCTATTGCGCCATGATCACTTCATGACGGTCCCGTCGCTGTCCTCGCTGTCCTCCCTCTTTCCCCGGTCGCCGCGTCAGATCCGGGCCGCGTTCTCCAGGATGACCAATGTCCTGATCGCCGTCTGCTGCGTCGTCTTCGTCATGGGCCCCGCCTCGGGCCTGAACGGGTCCCCCACCGACCCCGGCGCCCTGCTGCAGGCCCAGACCGCGTACTTCGCCCACTGGGGCGTGATCCCCCGCGACCTGTGGAGCGGCGACCCGCGGGCCCTGATCACCCCGCTGACCGCGCTGTTCGTCCACGGGAGCTGGCTGCACCTGCTGGGCAACATCCTCTTCCTCCACGTCTTCGGCGGCATGGCCGAGGCGCGGATGGGCCGGGTTGCCTTCGCGGCCTTCTACGTCCTGACCGGCTACCTGGCGCTGCTGGGCTACGCCGCCGCGCACGCCGCGTCGGGCCAGACCCTGGTCGGCGCCTCCGGCTCCATCTCCGGGGTCCTGGGGGCCTTCTTGTATCTCTTCCCCCGGGCACGGGTCACCAGCCTCTACCCGTTCCTGTTCTTCCTGCCGCTGCGCTTCCCCGCCTGGATCGTGCTGCTCTTCTGGTTCTTCCTCCAGTGGATGGCGGCCCAGCGCGACCCCACCGGGCCCGGCGTGGCCTACCTCGCGCACGTCGTGGGCTTCGCGCTGGGGTTCACGTACGCGTGGGTGCGCTACCGCAGGAGGTACGTTCCGGCGGCAAAGGCAGCGGACGCCCCCGGTAGGGTGGGCCCGCAGGAACAGGCGACCGAGGGAGAGAGCCAGCCGTGATCACCGCGATCGTGCTCATCAAGACCAGCGTGGACCGGATTCCGGAGATCGCGGAGAAGATCGCCGCGCTGGAGGGCGTCAGCGAGGTCTACTCGGTCACCGGCGCGCACGACCTGATCGCGATGGTGCGGGTGGCCCGCCACGACGACCTGGCCGAGGTCATCCCCGGCCGGATCAGCAAGGTGCCGGGGGTGGCCGCCACGGAGACCCACATCGCCTTCCGTACGTACTCCCAGCACGACCTGGAGGCGGCCTTCGCCATCGGCCTGGACTCCTGAGGCACGTTCCTGAGCCGCTTCCGGGTCCCCGCCGCCGGGCCCGGCCGTCCGGATGCCCGGCTGTGCCGCCCGCCCGCTCAGGCCGAGGAGGCGACCGCGGCGGTGTCCGGCACGCAGCGCCCGTCCACGGTGCGGTAGTTCCACCGGGCGCCGTCGCTCACCAGCTCCTGTACGGCGCGCAGGAACCGCTCCACGTGCTCGTCCGGGGTGCCGGCGCCGAAGCTGACCCGTACCGCGTCGAGCGAGGCCCCCGGACCCGCCGTGTCCGCTGCGGCGGCTGCGGCATCCGGCGCCGGCGCACCGCACTGCGCCGGCTCCCCGGGCGCGCCCCCCAGCAGGATCCGTACGAGCGGATGCGCGCAGAACAGCCCGTCGCGCACCCCGATCCCGTACTCCGCCGAGAGCGCCGCCGCCAGGTGCCCGCTGTGCCAGCCCTCCACGACGAAGGACAGGACACCCACCCGCGGGGCGTCGTCCCCGAACAGCGACAGCACCCGCACGCCGGGCACCCGCGCCAGCCCCTGCCGCACCCGCTCCACCAGCCGCTGCTCGCGGGCGAGGAGGCCCTCGAAGCCCGCTTCGGTCAGCGTCCGGCAGGCGGCGGCGACGGCGTGGACGCCGATGACGTTCGGTGAGCCGGCCTCGTGCCGGGCGGCGGTGGTGTGCCACCGGACATCCACGCCGCCGTCCGGGCGCCGGGTGACCGTACGGCTGGCGCCGCCGCCCGCGAGGTACGGTTCGGCCTCCTGGAGCCAGTCCGCGCGGCCGGCCAGCACGCCCGCGCCGAACGGGGCGTACAGCTTGTGCCCGGAGAAGGCCACCCAGTCCACGTCCAGCGCGGCGATGTCCAGGGGGTGGTGCGGCGCCAGTTGGGCCGCGTCCAGCACGATCCGCGCGCCGTGCGCGTGCGCCGCCGCTGCCAGCTCCTGTACGGGCCACAGCTCACCGGTCACGTTCGAGGCGCCCGTCACACACACCAGAGCGGTGCCGTACGGATCGCGCGCCGCCAGCGCCTTCTCCAGCGTCTCCACCGCCTCCCGCGGGCTGCGCGGCGCGTCCAGGCAGTCCACCCGGACGTCCGCGCGCCGCCCCCAGGGCAGCAGCGCGGCGTGGTGCTCGGTCTCGAAGACGAAGACCCGGGCGTCCCGGGGCAGGGCGGTGGCCAGCAGGTTCAGCGAGTCGGTCGTCGAACGGGTGAAGATCACCTGATCGTCGGGGCGGCAGCCGAGGAACCGGGCGACCTCCGCGCGGCTGTTCTCGAACAGGTCGGTGGAGAGCTGCGAGAGGTACCCGGCCCCGCGGTGCACACTGCCGTAGTACGGGGCGTACGCGGCCACCTCGTCCCAGACCCGCTGGAGCGCCGGGGCACTGGCGGCGACGTCCAGCGCCGCGTACTCCACCTCGCCGCCGGTGACCAGCGGGACCAGGACGTCCCGCCCGAGCACGGGCAGCGGAGCGCGGACGTCGGCGTCGGTGGCGGCAGCGGAAACAGGCATGGCGAACTCCCGTGAAGGCAGGGCTGCTTCGCCGCTGGGCAGGCACGCGGAAGCGGGGTGGGCCGGCAGCGGCGAAAAGAGAAAAAGGGGATAAGGAGAAACGGGAAACGGGGCCGGAGGCCCTAGCGCATTCGCTGCATCACAGGAGGACTCCCTCAAGGACCAGGATCCCTGGCGAGGGATCCGCGCTTGCCGCAGACCTCGCTGCCTGCGACCTGGTCATCACCCGGGGCACCCCGCCACGGACGGAGGGTTGCCGGACAGCGGGCCGGGGCCTGTTCGCTGTCACTCGTGACCTGTTCAGCATCATGCCACACGATCAAGAAGGCGCAAGGCCCGTCCGCATCCCGGACGGGCCCCGGCCCCGCTCGCCCCACGGGCGGCGGCACACTCACGCGTTGCTGGCGGCCACCCAGCGCTCCAGTGCCCGCCGGGCCGCTCCCGAGTCGATCGATTCCGCCGCCCTGGCCATGCCCGCCGCGAGCTGCCCGGTCAGCGGCCCGTCCGCCGGTTCGAGCGCGACCAGCGCCGCCGCCGAGTTCAGCAGCACCGCGTCCCGTACGGGCCCCCGCTCGCCCGCCAGCAGCCGCCGCGCCACGTCCGCGTTGTACGAGGCGTCCGCGCCGCGCAGCGCCTCCACCGGCACCAGGTCGATCCCCACGTCCCGCGGGTCGAAGGACTCCTCCCGTACGGCGCCGTCGCGCACCACCCACACCTTGGAGGTCGCCGTCGTCGTCAGCTCGTCCAGCCCGTCGTCCCCCCGGAAGACCAGTGCGCTGGAGCCGCGCTCGGCGAGCACCCCGGCCAGGATGGGCGCCATCCGGGCGTCGGCGACCCCGGTCGCCTGGGCCGTCACCTTGGCCGGATTGGTCAGCGGACCCAGGACGTTGAAGGTCGTCCTGATCCCCAGCTCCCGCCGGGCGGCGGCCACGTGCCGCAGCGCGGGGTGGAACTTGACGGCGAAGCAGAAGGTGATGCCGGCCTCGGCGGCGACCTGGACCACCCGCCGGGGCGTCAGGTCCAGATTGACGCCCAGCTTTTCCAGTACGTCGGAGGCGCCGCTGGCCGAGGAGGCCGCGCGGTTGCCGTGCTTGACGACCTTCGCCCCGGTCCCCGCCACCACGATCGAGGACATGGTGGAGATGTTGACGGTCTTGGCGCCGTCCCCGCCGGTCCCCACGATGTCCACGCTCGGACCGGGCACCTCGATCAGGTTCGCGTGCCCGTACATGGCCCGTACGAGCCCGGAGATCTCCGCCACCGTCTCGCCCTTGGCCCGCAGCGCCACCGCGAACCCGGCGATCTGCGCGTCACTGGCCTCGCCGCGCATGATGCGGTCCATGGCCCACGCGGTGTCGTCGGCGGCCAGGTCCCGCCCCTCCAGCAGGGTGTTGAGCACGTCCGGCCAGGTGCGGACCGCCACGCTGCCGCCGCCTGCCGGGGTCACGACGTTCATGGTCCACGCTCCTGGGGTCGTCTCCTGCGTGCGGCAACCCTATCCGGCCCCGCGCACGCCGAAGGGCCCCGTCCGGGGTTCGGACGGGGCCCTCAGGGTGGCGTACTTACTGCTGCGCCCCGTAGGGCGCGGGGAGATCAGTGGTGGCCGTGGCCGCTGGTGATCTCCTTGTACTCCTCGACGGTCGGCTTCGGGATGACGTTGTCCTCGCCGTAGTAACCCTTCGAGAGCTTGGCCCGCAGCTTCTGCGTGCGCTTGATCTTGCGCTCCACGCCGTTCTCGTCGACCTCGGGGCCGAGGTCCAGCGGCTTGGGCTGCTCGTGCTGGGTGAGCGTGTGGAGCTGCTCCTGCCGCAGCGGCTCGTGCACCTCGATGAACTCACCGTGCGGCAGACGCTTGATGATGCCGGTCTCCCGGCCGTGCAGCACCTTGTCGCGGTCGCGCCGCTGCAGACCCAGGCAGATCCGCTTGGTCACGATGAAGGCGATCACCGGGCCCACGAAGAACCCGATCCGCACGAACCAGGTGATCGCGTTGATCGACATGTGGAAGTGGGTGGCCCACAGGTCGTTTCCACCACCGATGAGCATGATGAAGTACGCGGTCAGCCAGGCCACACCGAAGCCCGTACGGGTCGGCACGTTGCGCGGGCGGTCCAGGATGTGGTGCTCGCGCTTGTCACCGGTGACCCAGGACTCCACGAAGGGGTAGACCGCGATCGCGACCAGCACCAGCGGGAAGATCAGGATCGGGATCAGCACACCGAAGTTGATGGTGTGGCCCCAGAAGTTCCACTCCCAGCCGGGCATGACACGGATCAGACCCTCGGCGAAGCCCATGTACCAGTCGGGCTGGGCGCCGGTGGAGACCTGGTCGGGCCGGTAGGGACCGATGGCCCACACCGGGTTGATGCTGGCGACCGCAGCGAGCACCGAGATGACGCCGAAGACCAGGAAGAAGAAGCCACCGGCCTTGGCCATGTAGACCGGCAGCAGCGGCATGCCGACCACGTTGTTGTTGGTCTTGCCGGCACCCGGGAACTGCGTGTGCTTGTGGTAGAAGACCAGGATCAGGTGCGCCACCAGCAGGCCCAGCATGATGCCGGGCAGCAGCAGCACGTGGATGGTGAAGAACCTGGGGATGATGTCGTGCCCCGGGAACTCCCCGCCGAAGATGAACATCTGCAGGTACGAGCCGACCAGCGGCATCGCCAGGATGACACCTTCGATGAACCGGACACCGGTGCCCGAGAGCAGGTCGTCCGGCAGCGAGTAACCGGTGAAGCCGGTGAACATGCCGAGCACCAGCAGCAGGAAGCCGAAGAGCCAGTTGACCTCACGCGGCTTGCGGAAGGCGCCGGTGAAGAACACCCGCATCATGTGGATCATCATCGCCGCGAGGAAGACCACGGCCGCCCAGTGGTGGATCTGCCGGATGAGCAGACCGCCGCGGACGTCGAAGCTGATGTCCAGCGTCGACTCGAACGCCTGGGTCATCCTGATCCCGTGCATGGGCACGTACGAGCCGTGGTAGGTCACCTCGGCCATGCTCGGGTGGAAGAACAGCGTCAGGTAGACACCGGTCAGGATGATGATGATGAACGTGTAGAGGCAGACCTCACCCAGCATGAAGGACCAGTGGTCCGGGAAGATCTTGCGCATGTTGGCCTTGGCGAGGCTGTAGATGCCCAGCCGGCCGTCCGCCCAGTCGGCGATCCGCTCACCCCGCGGCGCCTGGCCGCGGCGCGTGGTGGTCGCACTCGTTTCGTTACTCATCCGCGCTCCCAGAAGCTCGGGCCGACGGGCTCCGCGAAGTCGCTTACGGCCTCAAGGAAGCCGTCCTTCACCGTGATGTGGAGCTGGGGCAGGGCGTGACCGGCCGGGCCGAAGATCACGCGACCGCCGTCAGCGAGGTCGAAGGTCGACTGGTGGCACGGGCACAGCACGTGGTGCGTCTGCTGCTCGTACAGGCTGATCGGGCAGCCGACGTGGGTGCAGATCTTGGAGAAGGCCACGATGCCTTCGTGCGACCAGTCCAGTTCCTGCTTGTCCTTGATGTTCTCCGGCTGGAGCCGGACGAGCATCAGGGCATCCTTGGCGATCTTCGAGTGGAACTCGTGATCGTCCTCCTCCAGGCCCTCGGGCTTGGCGAAGGTCAGCGAGCCGACCGCGATGTCCTCGGGACGCAGCGGGAGGTTGGTGGACTGGTTGACCAGCCGGACGCCCTTCTTCCAGCTCGTGGTGCGCAGCTTCTTCTCCGGCAGCGGACCCAGGTCGCGCAGCAGCACCACACCGGAGAGCGGCACCAGGGCCAGCGCGCCGAACATGGTGTTGCGGATCAGCTTGCGCCGGCCGATCGCGGACTCCTTCGCGCCCTGCGCGAAGTCCTCCATGACCTTGGCCTTGACCTCGGGGCTCGCCTCGATCGGGTGACGCTCGTCGGCGACCTCCTCGTCCGACATCAGCGTACGGGCCCAGTGGACCGCGCCGGCGCCGATGCAGAAGAGCGCCACACCGAGCGTCAGGCCGAGCGAGAAGTTCAGCGCGCTGACGTGACCGAACGGCCAGATGTAGACGATCTTGTCGATCGGGAAGATCACGTACGAGGCGATGAAGCCGATCGTCGCGAGCATCGACAGGGTGAACAGGAAGGCGACCACACGCTCGGAACGCTTGGCGGCCCGCTCGTCGTTGTCCTGCGCACGGTGCTCGTGGGGCGGCAGCCCCGGGTCGGCGAACGGGTTGTCCGCGGTGTCCACCGCGGAGCCGTGTGCCGCGTCCCGCTCACTGGGGAGGTTGTGTTCTGCCACGTCGTTGTGTGGTCCAGTCTGACTCATGACTTCTTGGCCTTCGTAGTCCGGGCTGCGACCCAGATGGCGACCGCGATCAGCGCGCCCATGCCGGCGATCCAGCCGAAGAGACCCTCGCTGACCGGTCCGAGACCACCGAGCTCCATACCACCGGGGCTGGGGGTGTCCTCACCGTTGACCGCGCCGAGGTAGGCGACGATGTCCTTCTTGTTCTGCGCCGACAGGGTGCCGTCGCCGAAGGAAGGCATGTTCTGCGGGCCGGTTTCCATGGCCTCGTAGATGTGCTTGGGCTTGACGTCCTCAAGCGTCGGTGCGAACTTGCCGTTGGTCAGGGCGCCGCCCTTACCGGTGAAGTTGTGGCACTGCGCGCAGTTGGTACGGAACAGCTCGCCGCCCTTGCCGATGTCGGCGTTCTCGGGGCTGTACTGCGACGCGGCGGGCACACTCGGACCGGCGCCCAGCGACGCCACGTACGCCGCGAGCTGGTTGATCTGGTCCTGGCTGTAGATGTTCTTCTTCCGCGGCACCTGGGCACCGGGCTGCTGCGCCGGCATCCGGCCGGTGCCGACCTGGAAGTCGACCGCGGCTGCGCCCACGCCGACCAGGGGCGGGCCGTCAGTGGTGCCCTGACCGCCCTGACCATGGCAGCTTGCGCAGCCCACGGCGAAGAGCTTCTTGCCCTCCTTGATGGCAAGGGACTGGGCGGTGTCGTCGGCCTGAGCCTTGTCCGCGGGCGCGAACGCCGCGTACAGCCCCCCAGTGACCGCCAGCGCGAAGAGTAGGACGACGAGCGCCGCCAGCGGATGGCGCCGTCGTGCGGAGAGCTTTTTCACGGATTACCCCGGTGTCAGGATCTTCTGCGTCGATGCTTTGGCTATGTCTGTCTGATGTGCGGTTCCGGTACGGGACCGGTTACCGGATCAGGTAGATCGTGGCGAAGAGGCCGATCCAGACGACATCGACGAAGTGCCAGTAGTAGGACACGACGATGGCCGCGGTGGCCTGTTCGTGGGTGAACCTCTTGGCCGCGTACGTCCTGCCCAGGACCAGCAGGAAGGCGATCAGGCCGCCTGTCACGTGCAGTCCGTGGAACCCGGTGGTCAGGTAGAACACCGAGCCGTAGGGACCGGACGAGAGCGAGAGGCCCTCTTCCTTGACCAGATCGGTGTACTCGAAGACCTGTCCGCCGATGAAGATCGCACCCATGATGAAGGTGATCACGAACCAGGTCCGCAGCTTCTTGACGTCGCCACGCTCGGCGGCGAAGACACCGAGCTGACAGGTCAGGGAGCTGAGCACCAGGATCGTGGTGTTCGTCGCGGAGAACGGAAGATTCAGCGCATCGGCGGATTCCTTCCAATACTCGGCCCCGGTCACCGATCGGAGGGTGAAGTACATCGCGAAGAGGGCCGCGAAGAACATCAGCTCGGAACTCAGCCAGATGATGGTTCCGACGCTGGTGAGGTTCGGCCGATTGACCGACGGGTGCGCGTGCCCGGTTTCTACTGTCGTTGCTGTCGCCACGACCGACATTATGTCGGTCCCTTATCCCGCCCTCACTCCGGGGGGTGCCGTTCGGTGTGTCAAGGGCGTGTGCCCTGCTCGTACGGCCCATTCCGGGGCTCGTCCGAAGGGAGGAATCGTGCCCGGTCCGGGCCCCTGACCCCGGCTTCGGGGCCGGTTCTGACGGGCAGTCGGGCAGATCTTGGATCCGTACGACCCCTCCTGCGCGCCGCCGCCCTGGGAGTAGCATCCGCGCGAAGGACGCCTCCCGGCGGTGGCCGGGTACGGCCCCGCTCCGAGCTGTGCTGCCGAGATGCGTGGAGGAACGACGATGCAGGCGACTGCCACGGTGCTGGTCTACAGCGACAACGCGCGGACCCGGGAGCAGGTCCGGCTCGCGGCCGGGCACCGTCCCGCCGCCGATGTGCCGCCGGTGGAGATCGTGGAGTGCGCGACCCTGCCCGCCGTCCTGGAGGCCCTGGAGCAGGGCGGGATCGATGTGTGCGTGCTGGACGGGGAGACCGCGCCGGCCGGCGGCATGGGGGTCTGCCGGCAGATCAAGGACGAGATCTTCCGCTGTCCGCCCGTGCTGCTGCTCATCGGCCGTCCGCAGGACGCCTGGCTGGCCACGTGGAGCCGCGCGGACGCCGCTGTGCCGCACCCTGTGGACCCGGTGGCCTTCGCGGACGCCCTGGCCGCCCTGATGCGCCGAAGGCTCCTCACGGGGGCCTGAGAAGGCCGCTGGGCCGCTCGTCGGCCGGCCCGGTGAGGAGCCTTCAGACCTGGGGGCGCAGCCGGGCCGCATCGGCGGGTCCCGGCCGCTGCTCGCTGCGCGCCCCCGTACCGGCCCCTTCGTCTCCGCCCAGCGCACTGCCCTTGCGCCATTCCTCCCACGACATGTTCCAGTCGCCGAACCCGTTGTCGAAGGGGGTCATGGTCTCGCCGCCGCTGTTGATGACCTTGACGATGTCACCGACGCGTACGGTGTCGAAGAACCACTTGGCGTTGTCGGTGGACATGCCGGTGCATCCGTGGCTGACGTTGTCGGCGCCCTGGGAGCGTACGGACCAGGGCGCGGCGTGCACGTACTCGCCGCTCCAGGTGACCCGGGTGGCCCAGTAGACCGGCAGGTCGTAGGCGTCCGAACTCCCTGAGGGGATGCCGATGCTGGTGCCGCGCATCCGGACGAACCCCTCCTTGCCCAGGACCACCTTGGTGCCGTTGCGGGTGGAGTAGCCGGGCTTGCCGGTGGTGACGGGGATGGAGTTGATCTGCTCACCGTTACGGGTGACCGTCATGTAGTGGGCCGCCGCGTCGGTGACGGCCTCGACCCGGTCCCCCGTACGGAGCTTGACGGGGTTGGCGGGGCCCCCGTACAGCTCCTTGGAGACCTTCAGGCCCTCCAGCGTGCTGTGGACGTCGATGGAGGCGTGGGCGGGCCAGTACTCGCGCGGCCGGAAGTGCAGCGACTTGCCGTCCACCCAGTGCCAGGAGCCCTCCACGCGCGGCGTGGACTCGACCTTCAGGGAGCGTTCGACGACGGCGCGCGCCTTGGGGTCCTGGATCTGCTTGCTCAGTTCGGCCGTGATGGGCTGCCCGACCCCGTACGTGCCGCTTTCGGGACCGAACTTGACGCGCAGCCGGTTGTCGGAGTCCGCGGTGTCGACCTGGAGCGTCTTGCGGCCGGGCAGGCCGTCCTCGTCCTCGGTGCTCACCCGGACGGTGTAGCGGGTGCCGGCCGCCAGCGGGAGGGTGGTGCGCCATTTCTTGCCGTCGACGGAGAGTTCGCCGTTGATGTAGCGGCCGGCGGCGTCGGTCGCCGTGACGTCCGTGATCCGTGCCTCGTCGTCGGTGGCGGTGATCTCCAGCGGCTTGTTGGGGTCCACCTTGTGGGTGCCGGAGGCGTTGGCCGAGACCTGCTCGGCCGCGTCGTAGGGCTTGGCGGCGAGCGGGTCCGACAACGAGCCTTGGCAGGCGGTCGCGGCCACCGCCAAAGGTGCCAGCAGGAGGGCGCAGCAGCGCACCGTCCGGGTTCGTGGTCTGTGACTCATGCCCTAAAAGTATGAAGAACTGTCAGCTCCAGCGCGCTGGAGGACTGCAAACGGGCGGGCCCGGACACCTGTGGAGGTGTCCGGGCCCGCCCGGTGTGCCGTGGGAACCGCGTCTACTGCGTGCGGTTCTCACCCCGGTAGTACTCGAATACCCAGCCGAAGAGACCGACCAGGATGACCGGGGCCGAGAAGTACAGCAGCCACCAGCCGAAGATCACGCCCAGGAAGGCGAGCGAGCCACCGACGGCCAGGGACAGCGGCTGCCAACTGTGCGGGCTGAAGAAGCCCAGCTCACCGGCGTCGTCGGCGACCTCGGCCTCCTTGTTGTCCTGCGCTCCGGCGTCCACCCGGCGAGCCGTGAAGGCCAGGTAATAGCCGATCATGATGCACAGTCCGAAGGCGAGGAACAGCGCGGTGGTGCCCGCCGGCTCCTTCGACCAGACGCCGTAGACGATCGCCATGGCCAGGACGAAGACGGAGAGCCAGATGAACATCTTGGCCTGGATCTTCACTTGCCCGCCTCCTTGCCGCCGGCGAGGGCCTTGTCGTCCGCCGGGCTGTGCCCGTTCTCAAGGGCGTCCAGGGCCGCGATCTCGGGGTGGTGCAGGTCGAACGCCGGGGATTCGGAGCGGATGCGCGGCAGCACGGTGAAGTTGTGCCGCGGCGGCGGGCAGGAGGTCGCCCACTCCAGCGAACGGCCGTAACCCCACGGGTCGTCGACCTCCACCTTCTTGCCGTACTTGCCGGTCTTCCACACGTTGTAGAAGAAGGGCAGGATCGACAGGCCCAGCAGGAACGAGCTGATCGTGGAGATCGTGTTCAGGGCGGTGAAGCCGTCGGCCGCGAGGTAGTCCGGGTAACGCCGCGGCATGCCCTCGGCGCCCAGCCAGTGCTGGACGAGGAAGGTGCCGTGGAAGCCGATGAACAGCGTCCAGAACGTGATCTTGCCGAGCCGCTCGTCCAGCATCTTGCCGGTGAACTTCGGCCACCAGAAGTGGAAGCCGGCGAACATCGCGAAGACGACCGTACCGAAGATGACGTAGTGGAAGTGCGCCACCACGAAGTACGAGTCCGAGACGTGGAAGTCCATCGGCGGCGACGCCAGGATCACACCGGTCAGACCACCGAAGGTGAAGGTGATCAGGAAGCCGACCGCCCACAGCATCGGCGTCTCGAAGGACAGCGAGCCCTTCCACATCGTGCCGATCCAGTTGAAGAACTTCACACCGGTCGGCACCGCGATCAGGAACGTCATGAAGGAGAAGAACGGCAACAGCACGCCGCCCGTCACATACATGTGGTGCGCCCACACCGTCACCGAAAGACCGGCGATCGAAATGGTGGCCGCGACCAGGCCCCAGTAACCGAACATCGGCTTCCGGGAGAACACCGGAATGACCTCGGAAATGATGCCGAAGAACGGCAGCGCGATGATGTAGACCTCGGGATGGCCGAAGAACCAGAACAGGTGCTGCCACAACAGCGCCCCGCCGTTGGCCGCATCGAAGACATGCGCCCCGAATTTACGGTCCGCCTCCAGCGCGAACAGCGCCGCGGCCAGCACCGGGAAGGCCAGCAGCACCAGCACACCGGTGAGCAGCACGTTCCAGGTGAAGATCGGCATACGGAACATCGTCATGCCCGGAGCGCGCATGCAGATGATCGTGGTGATGAAGTTGACCGAGCCCAGGATCGTACCGAAACCGGAGAACGCCAGACCCATGATCCACATGTCGGCGCCGACGCCCGGCGAGCGGACCGCGTCCGAGAGCGGGGAGTAGGCGAACCAGCCGAAGTCGGCCGCACCCTGCGGGGTGAGGAAGCCGGCCACCGCGATCAGCGAGCCGAAGAGGTAGAGCCAGTAGGCGAACATGTTCAGCCGCGGGAACGCCACGTCGGGCGCACCGATCTGCAGCGGCATGATCCAGTTCGCGAACCCGGCGAACAGCGGCGTCGCGAACATCAGCAGCATGATCGTGCCGTGCATCGTGAACGCCTGGTTGAACTGCTCGTTCGACATGAGCTGCGTGCCGGGACGAGCGAGCTCGGCGCGCATCAGCAGCGCCATCACGCCACCGATGCAGAAGAACACGAACGACGTGACCAGGTACATCGTGCCGATGGTCTTGTGGTCGGTCGTCGTCAGCCACTTCACCACGGCGATACCGGGTTGCTTCTGGCGTACGGGCGGTGCTGCCGGAGCCGTTGGGGCGGCGGCACCCTGAGATTCGTTGAGGATGCTCACTTGTGGTTGGTCTCCGCGTTCCTGGCGTGATCCGTCTGCTTGATGCCCGACGGCAGGTAACCGGTCTGGCCCTTCTTCGCCAGGTCCTTCAGGTGCTCCCGGTATGCCTTGGGGGAGACGACCTTGACGTTGAAGAGCATCCGGGAGTGGTCGACACCGCAGAGCTCGGCGCACTTGCCCATGAAGGTGCCCTCCTTGTTGGGAGTCACCTCGAAGACGTTGGTGTGACCCGGGATGACGTCCTGCTTCATCAGGAACGGCACCACCCAGAAGGAGTGGATGACGTCACGCGAGGTCAGGACGAACTGGACCGTCTCGCCCTTGGGCAGCCACAGGGTCGGGCCGGGGTTACCGGTGTCCGGGTCGTGAGTGCCCGGGATGCCCTGGTCGTAGACGCCCTCGGCCCCGGCAGGCACGCTCTTCTTCCACTTGTCCGGGATCGCGGAGACTTCCTTGGAGTCGATGTTCGTGGTCGACTTCTTGCCGTCCACGTCCTCCATGTAGTTGAACGCCCAGCTCCACTGGAAGCCCACCACGTTGATGACGTGGTCCGGCTTCTTGGAGGTCTTCAGGAGTTCGTTCTCGTCGCGCGCGGTGAAGTAGAAGAGCACCGCGATGATGATGAAGGGGACGATGGTGTACAACGCCTCGATCGGCATGTTGTACCGGGTCTGTGCGGGGACCTCCACCTTGGTCCTGCTGCGGCGGTGGAAGATCCAGCTCCAGATGATCAGGCCCCACACCAGCACGCCCACTGCAAGAGCGGCGGCCCAGGAGCCCTGCCAAAGGGAGAGGATCCGCGGCGCCTCGTCCGTGATGGGCGATGGCATGCCGAGGCGAGGAAAGTCCTTATATGTGCAACCGGTCGCGGTCGCCAGGACCAGGCCCGCAGCCAGCACCTGCGGCAGCTTCCGCCGCATCGGGCGCCGCGACGAGCGGTCGGAGCCGTTGGGACTCACGTAGCGCCTTCCCGAGAGTCTCGCCCGCGAGACCGGCTGCGGCCGTCTCGCTGGTCGGTCGCCGGCCCTGGCACGGGCAGGGGTTTGGATGTTTATGCGGACCAAACCCTACTGGACGCTATTTGGGGTCGCGCGGGGAGGGTGCCCAACGCGCCGGGTCGCACCCCGAAGGGGTGGAATCCCCGCTTCCGGCGGACATCTGACGCCACGCCCGGCAAGGGATTCCCGAGGGGCTAGCGTCGTGCCGTGCCTTACTTTGACGCTGCCTCTTCCGCTCCGCTGCATCCCGTCGCCCGGGAGGCCCTGATGGCCTCTCTGGAGGAGGGATGGGCCGATCCGGCCCGCCTTTACCGGGAAGGGAGGCGGGCCAGGATGCTGCTGGACGCCGCCCGTGAAGCCGCCGCGGAGGCCGTCGGCTGCCGCCCGGACGAACTGGTATTCACCCCGTCGGGAACGCAGGCGGTGCACGCCGGGATTTCCGGCGCGCTCGCGGCCCGTCGGCGTGTCGGCCGCCGGCTGGTCCTCTCCGCGGTCGAACACTCCTCCGTGCTGCACTCCGCAGAAGTGCACGAGGCGGCCGGCGGCACGCTGGCGACCGTACCGGTGGACCGTACGGGCCGGGCCTCGTCCACCGGCTTCGCCGAGGCGCTGGCGGCGGACACCGCGCTGGCCTGTCTGCAGTCCGCCAACCACGAGGTGGGCACCGAGCAGCCGGTGGAGGAGGTCGCCCGGATGTGCCGCGAGGCCGGGGTGCCGCTGCTGGTGGACGCCGCCCAGTCACTGGCCTGGGGGCCGGTCGCGGGCGACTGGTCACTGCTGGCCGGCAGCGCGCACAAGTGGGGCGGTCCGGCCGGGGTCGGCCTGCTGGCCGTCCGCAAGGGAACCCGCTTCTCGCCCCAGGGGCCGCGGGACGAGCGCGAGTCGGGCCGGTCGTCGGGGTTTGAGAACATCCCGGCGGTCCTCGCCGCGGTCGCCGCCCTGCGGGCCGTACGGGCCACGGCGGCACAGGAGGCGGTACGGCTGCACGGGCTGGTGGAACGTATCCGCACCCGGGTTCCCGAACTGGTGCCCGATGTGGAGGTGGTCGGCGACCCGCTGCGCCGTCTGCCGCACCTGGTCACCTTCTCGTGTCTCTATGTCGACGGAGAGACATTGCTGCACGAGCTGGACCGGGCGGGTTTCTCCGTCTCCTCCGGTTCCTCGTGCACCTCCAGCACGCTCACCCCGAGCCATGTGCTCAAGGCGATGGGCGTGCTGTCCGAGGGCAATGTCCGCGTCTCACTGCCCATGGGGACGGCCGAGGCGGACGTGGACCGCTTCCTGGAGGTGCTCGCCACGGCGGTCCGCACCGTACGGGAGAAGCTGGGCGCCCCAAGGACGGAGCGCCCCGCGCCCTCCCCCGCCGTCGGGCGTGTCGTGGACGCGCTGGGCAAGCGCTGCCCGCTGCCGGTGATCGAGCTGGCCAAGGTGATGGCCAAGGTGCCGGTCGGCGGCACGGTGACGGTGCTGGCCGACGACGAGGCGGCCCGGCTGGACATCCCGGCGTGGTGCACGATGCGCGGCCAGGAGTTCGTGGGCGAGCGGGCGGCGGAACGCGGCGCCGCCTATGTGGTGCGACGCCGCGTCTGAGCCGTACGGTCCCGGCCGCCGGATCGGGCCCGTACGGCCGGGCCGTCAGGCCAGATGGCCGCGGATCTCGGCCGCGGCCTCGTGGCCGTACGCCTTGGCGAAGCGGTCCATGAAGTTGCTGCGGCGCAGTTCGTACTCCTGGGTGCCGACCGTCTCGATGACCAGCGTCGCCAGCATGCAGCCGACCTGCGCCGCCCGCTCCAGGCCGACGCCCCAGGCCAGGCCGGACAGGAAGCCGGCGCGGAAGGCGTCGCCGACGCCGGTGGGGTCGGCCTTGGTCTTCTCCTCGGGGGTGCCGACCTCGATGGCGGGCTCGCCGACCCGCTCGATGCGCACGCCGTTGGCGCCCAGGGTGGTGACGCGGGTGCCGACCTTGGCGAGGATCTCCTCGGCGGTCCAGCCCGACTTGGATTCGATCAGGCCCTTCTCGTACTCGTTGGAGAAGAGGTAGGCCGCGCCCTCCATCAGCGTACGGATGGCCTCGCCGTCCATCCGGGCGATCTGCTGGGAGAAGTCGGCCGCGAAGGGGATGCCCCGGGTCCGGCACTCCTCGGTGTGGCGGATCATCGCCTCGGGGTCGTCGGCACCGATCAGGACCAGGTCCAGGCCGCCGACGCGCTCGGCGACGGTCTGGAGCTCGATCAGACGGGCCTCGCTCATCGCGCCGGTGTAGAAGGAGCCGATCTGGTTGTGGTCGGCGTCGGTGGTGCACACGAAGCGGGCGGTGTGCAGCACCTCGGAGATACGGACCGAGCGGGTGTCCACGCCGTGCCGGTCGAGCCAGGCGCGGTACTCCTCGAAGTCGTTGCCCGCGGCGCCGACCAGGATCGGCGCGGTGCCGAGCTGGCCCATGCCGAAGCAGATGTTGGCGCCGACCCCTCCCCTGCGGACGTCGAGCTGGTCGACCAGGAAGGAGAGGGAGACCGTGTGGAGCTGGTCGGCGACCAACTGGTCGGCGAAGCGGCCGGGAAAGGTCATCAGGTGGTCGGTGGCGATGGAGCCGGTGACTGCGATACGCACGGCGGGTCTGCTCCTGCGGAAGGCGGAAGGCGAAGGACGGGGGTCAACGCTACCGGGTCACCGGGGGCCCTCCTACCGGCCAAAACTACCCAATAGTAGGGCTATTCTCCCGGGGCTCAGGATGCATACGGTGCCCGTATGACCAAGTATGTGAAAGCCGTCACGTCTCTTTCCGTCACCGGCGCCCCCACCGGCTCCCTCGCCGGCTCCGGTCCGGCGCGGGAGCCGGAGTCGATGGACCAGTTGCGCGGCGACTGCGCGCGGATGGCGCCGCACTGGAAAGCCGAACGGCAGATGTCCGTGGCCCCCAAAGCCGCCTCGGACCTGCACGGGATCAGCATTCCCGCCGCTTCCGCGGCACTGGTTGACGGGATGTCCGACTACGGCGACTGACCGGCGCGCGCAGGGATCCACGTAGCGCGGGGAACCGCGCGCGCCCCCGCTCCGTCCAATTGCCGTCCCCCTCACAGGGGACGGCACATCAGTTGTTCAGCGGAGCCGAAGGAGCGATGCGGTGAGCACCGAGGACACGCCCCCTGCCTTTGACGGGGGCACCCCCACCCCCGCCACCGGAGGCGGGACCCCTTCCGACGACAGCACGGGCACCCCCGGCAGCGGCGCGCGGCACCGGCGTACACCGTTGGTGGTCACCTCCGTGGCCGCCGCGGTGCTCCTGGTCGGCGGCGGTGCGGCGTACTGGGCCTCCACCGCTCCGGGCGGAGGCGGCGGCGCCGCGGGCGCCTCGAAGAAGGGCCCGCCGCCACTGGCCCTGGACGGCTACGGGCAGCGGGACCAGCGGGATTCCACCCGGCCGGGGATCGCGCCCGGCGAGCCCAACCCGCAGTCCGTGACCTATAAGGCGGTCGGCGACCTCCCCGACGGGCCGGCCTCGGCCCCCGTCTACCGGCCCAAGGGACAGATCAGCCAGGAGACGGTCGAGCGGCTGGCCAAGGCCCTGGACGTGCCGGGGAAGGTCCGGTCGGAGGGAGCCGTCTGGAAGGTCGGCGGTACGCCTGATGGCCGTGGGCCCGTACTCCAGGTGACGAAGACCGGTACGGGCGCGTGGACGTACGCGCGCTACGGCGGTCCGGGCGGGACCGGCTGCGTACCGCCCTCGGCACCCGGCGGCGCCGGCTCGGCGGACGACCCCGTCAGCGCGGAGGCACCCGCGAAGGACGGCGCCTCCTCCGCGGACGCCTCCTCCGCTCCGGCCGGAAGCCGCCCCGAGTGCCCCTCCGCCCGTGGCGGGTGGCAGGAGACGCAGGACGACGACGGCAGCGGCAAGGACGCGGTGTCGCCGCAGAAGGCCAAGCAGGTGGTACGGCCTGTGCTGGCGGCACTGGGCCAGCAGGACGCGAAGCTGGACGCGGGCGGGCTGTCCGGGGCCGTACGGATCGTCAGCGCCGACCCGGTGCTGGGCGGCCTGCCGACGTACGGATGGCGCAGCGACCTCCAGGTCGGCTCGGACGGGCTGGTCGTCGGCGGCAGCGGGCAGCTCGCCCGCCCGGTCAAGGGGGACCGGTACCCGGTACTGGACGCCAAGGCGACACTGGGGCAGCTCAACAAGACCGGTGGCACCGGCGGCCGGGTCGAGATCGGCGGCTGCGCGTCGGCGGCACCGTACAAGAACGGCGAGGACGCCAGGACGGCGCCCTGCGAGGGGACCGCTCCGCAGCAGTCCCGGCCCCGCAAGCCGCTGGAGGTGACCGGCGCGGTCTTCGGGCTCGCGGTGCAGTACACGGGCGGCGGACAGGTGCTGGTGCCGTCCTGGCTGTTCACCGTGCATCCGGCCGGCGCGGGTGACGGCCCGAACTCCACCACCACGGTCACCCACCCGCGGTCGACCCCAAGTTCCTCGTGGGCGGACGCGGTGACCACGTCGATCCGGCGCCTCCTTCGCAGGGCGGGGGCAGCAGGCCGTCCGGCAAGCCGGGGGCGGTGGACCTGGACTCCTACACGGTCGGCAAGGACGGCAGGACGCTGGAGCTGCGGTTCTGGGGCGGGGTGTGCAGCACGTTCACCGCGTCCGCCGAGCAGTCCGGCAAGAACGTGACGGTGCAGGTCGTGGCCAAGGACAAGAAGCCGCACCAGGTCTGTGTGAAGATCGCCAAGCAGTTCACGCGTACGGTGACGCTGGAGAAGCCGCTGGCCGGGCGCGAGGTCGTCGACGCGTCGGACGGCCAGACCCTGCCGGAGCAGTGACACGCCAGCCGAAAAGCTGAAGAGCGCGAAAGGCTGGAAGAAAGCCGGAAGGCTGAGGAGAGCCGAAAAGCACATACGGCGAAGGCGGCGCCCCCTTACGAGAGGGGGTCGCCGCCTTCGCCGTTCGGTTGCCCCGGCGCCCGGTCGCCCTGGCGCCCGGTCGCCTTAGTTGAAGGAGTCGCCGCAGGCGCAGGAGCCCGTGGCGTTGGGGTTGTCGATCGTGAAGCCCTGCTTCTCGATGGTGTCGACGAAGTCGATGGAGGCACCGCCCAGGTAAGGGGCGCTCATCCGGTCGGTGACGACCTTGACACCGTCGAAGTCCTTGACGACATCCCCGTCGAGCGAGCGCTCGTCGAAGAAGAGCTGGTAGCGCAGTCCGGAGCAGCCGCCGGGCTGCACGGCCACACGCAGCGCGAGGTCGTCGCGGCCTTCCTGCTCCAGCAGGCTCTTGACCTTCGACGCAGCCGCGTCGGACAGGATGATGCCGTCGCTGACGGTGGTCTCGTCCTGAACGCTCATCTACATCTCTCCCGGGTTGTACGGACCGCTTGCCCTCGGCTGCAACCGACGGGGCTCCGGATTCATTCCGGATGGGCTGGAATTCTCCGGAAGCCGTCCGACTTCGCGAAGGGCCTCCGCCTTCATGCTCGCACACCCTCGGGGGGTGTCCGCGAGCCCTTTGGGGGGCGGCGGGAGGGGATGCGTCACATCGACACGATGGCCATCGTCAAAGTGACGTGAAGCGGTTATGATAGATAACGTCAAACCGACGAAAAGGTCCGGTGCAACCACCGACGCAAAGAGAGGGTGCGTGTCGTGACCACCGCCCAGCCCCTGGACGTCCAGCCGACCCCGCTGGCCCTGCTGCTGCTCGGCCGCGAGGCCGACCCCAAGAGTGAGCGCGGCGTGGAGTGCCCCGGTGACCTGCCGGCTCCGTCCGACCCCGACCTGGTGGAGCGCGCCCGCGCGGCCAAGGAGAAGCTCGGGGACAAGGTCTTCATCCTCGGTCACCACTACCAGCGCGACGAGGTCATCGAGTTCGCGGACGTGACCGGGGACTCCTTCAAGCTCGCGCGTGACGCGGCGGCCCGGCCGGACGCCGAGTACATCGTCTTCTGCGGTGTGCACTTCATGGCCGAGTCCGCGGACATCCTGACCACCGACGAGCAGCAGGTCGTCCTGCCCGACCTGGCCGCCGGCTGTTCGATGGCCGACATGGCCACCGCCGAGCAGGTCGCCGAGTGCTGGGACGTACTGACCGAGGCCGGCGTGGCCGAGCAGGTCGTCCCCGTCTCGTACATGAACTCCTCGGCCGACATCAAGGCGTTCACCGGCAAGCACGGCGGCACGATCTGCACCTCTTCCAATGCCAAGCGGGCCCTGGACTGGGCCTTCGAGCAGGGCGAGAAGGTGCTCTTCCTCCCCGACCAGCACCTGGGCCGCAACACCGCCGTACGGGACATGGGCATGTCCCTGGAGGACTGCGTCGTCTACAACCCGCACAAGCCCAACGGCGGCCTGACCGCCGAGCAGCTCCGCGCGGCCAAGATGATCCTGTGGCGGGGCCACTGCTCCGTGCACGGCCGGTTCTCGCTGGAGTCCGTGGAGGACGTACGGGCCCGCATACCCGGCGTGAACGTTCTCGTACACCCCGAGTGCAAGCACGAGGTCGTCGCCGCGGCGGACTACGTCGGCTCCACGGAATACATCATCAAGACCCTGGAAGCCGCCCCCGCCGGCTCCAAGTGGGCCATCGGCACCGAACTGAACCTCGTACGGCGCCTGGCCAACCGCTTCGCCTCGGAGGGCAAGGAGATCGTCTTCCTCGACAAGACGGTCTGCTTCTGCTCGACCATGAACCGCATCGACCTCCCCCACCTGGTGTGGACGCTGGAATCCCTGGCGTCCGGCAAGGTCGTCAACCGCATCCAGGTCGACCCGGAGACGGAGAGCTTCGCCAAGCTGGCCCTGGAACGCATGCTCGCCCTCCCGTAACCGGAGCCGCTCGCCGAGCCGGGTCTTCGGTACGATGCGTCCGGCCAAGCGGCGCGACCCCGGACCCTTTACCTGGCGTCCGTACGGCAAGCGTCCGCCCATCGTCACAGAAGCCATCCGCACCATGGCGGGCCCGTCCACCCTATGGATGGGCCCGCCATGGTTGTGTGATCACGGTGGGCGTGGGCACCGTGCGGCGCCAGGGAATTTCGCGGTTGCAGATGAACAGGGTGATGAGGGTGTCCGACTTCCGTCCGAAGACCGGTCCGAAGGCGGGCCGGCGGCAGCCGGCCGAGAAGAGGAACGGCCGTTTCAAGCGGGGACTCGGCGGCTCGCTCGCCGTCATCGTGTTCGCTGCCGCCGTCTCCGCCTGCGGAAGTGACGACAAGAGCGCCAAGGGCGACAAGGGCGACAAGGACAAGCCGGCCGCGAGCGCACCGGCTTCGACGTCGGCGGAGGCGTCTCACAAGGCGGCTCCCACTCCCACACACAAGGCCAAGCCGACCACGGTCCTCGCCCTCAAGGGTTTCCGCACCAAGAACACCAGCGCGTTCATGGTCGGCGGGGAGTGGACGCTGTCGTACACGTTCGACTGCACCAAGGCCATGGCTGCCGTCGACGGCAAGGGCAACTTCATCGTGTTCGAGAAGAACGACAAGCTCGTCAACGAGCTGGGCAAGACCGGCAAGGGCAGCATCCAGCAGCACACGCCGGGCACTCACCAGCTTCAGATCATCAGTGAGTGCGACTGGACCGTGAAGGTCACCGGCTAGGGGTATTGATCATGTATCGATCACGAGGTGCGGTGGAGGCACCCGGCCCGCCGTCGGGTGCCTCCACCGCCGCCCTGCGACGAGGCCGGCGCGCGCACCGCAGTCCTCACAGATAGATCTGCCGACGGCAGCCGCAGCAGAACGTCTTGCCGTCGCACTGCTCGGTGGTCCCGTGCTCACATGGCGGCGCCTCGCCCTGTATCAGCCGGGCGCCCCGGCTGACCGCGATGCACAGGACATCACGCAGCGCCCGGTCGAAGCGGGCGATCACGCGCCGCAGCTCCGGCGCCGCCAGATCCGCGACCACGGGCAGCGGCCCGGCGTCGGACAGCAGACTCTCGGCGGCGGCAAGCAGTTCCTCCTCCGCCTCGTCAGCGAGCAAGGACAACAAACTCTCCGGATCGTCCGCACTGAGGTAGCACGGCTGCCCCATAGGTGTGGTCCACGGCAGCAGACGCAACGGCGCACCGGACGGCCGCCCGGTCCTCGCGCCCCCGCTCACCGCGCCCCCGCCCCGGCGCGGCGCGTCCGCCACGTACGGAACTCCTCCGGCGACAGCGTGTACGGCCTCACCAGCGCGCTCGCCTCCCCACGCAGCATGACCTCGGGACGCCGGCGCGGGGTCCGGACCGCGGGCACGTACCGCCCGGCCCGGGCGGGCGGCGCCCCGCAGGCCCGATGGCGGCCGGTCCCCGGCAGCAATCCGCGCGACAACGCCACGGCGAACCGCGCGATGCGATGGAACATGAACTTCCTTGCCTCTCTGGCGCACCTGAACACCCGGTGACTACCGTGTGCATCACCATCGTCACCGTGTGACATGGGACTCAACAGGGGCGTCTCGTCCCACAGTTGAGATTGGGACGGCAGAGAGGCGACTCCCCCATGAAGTTCACGTCCCGGACCCTGACCCCGTACGTGTCCGCCCGCCACTACTTCGGCTCCGAACAACGCCGCCACCGCGAGGCCGCGAAGCTCTCCCTCGTACAGCTCGCCGCCATCGTCAACTCCAGCAAGAGCACCCTGGCCCGCATCGAAACGGCCGAGCTGATGCCGCCCTCCGACCTGCCGGTCAGACTGGACGCAGCGTTCGGCACCGGCAAGCACTTCTACGACCTGTACCAACTCGCCAAGCGTGAGGTGCATCCGGATCAGTACCGGCGCTTCATGGACCTCGAAGCACAAGCCGAAACGATCGAGAACTACGAACCGCAGGTCGTCCCCGGGTGCCTTCAAACCGAGGCGTACGCCCGGGTGCTGTTCCGCAGTCTGGGCTGCTGGACCGATGAGCAGATCGAGGAACGGGTCGCTGCCCGGCTGTCCCGGCGTGAACGTCAGTACTCGGCAACCCCTCCCTACCGGTGGGCGATCATCGACGAGTCGGTGCTGCGCAGGCCGGCCGGCAGCGAAGAATGCATGTACGAACAACTGGCCTCGCTCCTGGAGCAAGTGGATACTCCATACAGCAAGGTTCAAGTGGTGCCCTTCAACGCAGGACTGCACACGCTGATGAGCGGTGCACTGACCTTGCTGACACTCCCCAACGGCTCCTCGGTGGCCTACGAGGAGGGCATCGAAGCCGGTCATCTCTACGAGGTACCGGAAGCGGTGAAGAAGTGGCGGCGACAGTACGAGGTGCTGCGTGCCATCGCTCTTTCGCCCGCGGAGTCGGCGAAACTGATCCGAAAGGCGATGGAGGACTATCAGTCATGCATCACTCCCCCGATGTGAGTACCGCTCACTGGCGCGCCAGCAGCTACAGCAACGCCAACGGGGGTAACTGCGTCGAGATCACCGAGGACTTGCCCGGCCTCGTCCCCGTACGCGACAGCAAGAACCCCCACGGCCCCATACTCACCTTCCCGACCGCCTCCTGGACCGCGTTCATCACGGCTCTCAAGACGGCATGACCCAGCTCAGCCCGTCCCGGACAGTTTCTGGGACGGGCTGATCACATTTCGCAACTCCATGCGACCGACGGCGCGGCGGATAGGCGAATGCGGGCATTCAGCTCGCAATCGTCACGACTCTTCGTAATTCCAGTGAACGGCTAGCGCCAAACGATTCTTCTTGATTTCGCACGTGAGTGCATTCATGTGTTGTATGCACATGCACCGCGGAGCCATTCGTGCCCCGCTATGCTCACTGCCGCGCAGCGCCGGCGGCCATTCCTGGCGTTTCCGCTGCCTTTTGATCTCCGCGAATTCCGCGTATGACTCCCTGTCCCTTCCCTTAGTGCTCTGAGGATGCCGATGGTTCGTGCTGATTCGTCACCCGGAAGGCCGGGGCCGGCCTCCACCGCAATGTGGTTGCTGCCACCCGCGCTCCTGGCCATATGTGCGGCCGTCGCCGTTCCGTTGCTGCCCACGGCGGCCCGTTCCCATGCCGTCTGGATCGGCGTCGTGGCGACCGCCGCGGTGGCCTTCGCGGGCGGGAAGGCAGCGCGCCGGGGCCGTGCGATCGACGAGCTGCGCAGGCAGTACGCCGAGCGGGAGGCCGCCTTGCAACGGCAGATGGCCCAGCAGGAGGCCGAAACCCTACGGATGGCCAAGGAGACCCTGCCCGCGGCCATGGCCCGGCTCCAAAAGGGCATGCCGGTCGAGGACGTACTGCGCAGCACCTGCCAGGTGTCCCGGGTGAGCCCCGGCTTCGAAGCCGCACACCACGCGGTGCTGCGCTACGTCCTCCAGGCCGTCGAGGCCGAGGAGGACCTGCGTGACGCCGCCCAGCGGGCCTTCGTCAACATCGCCCGGCGCGTCCAGGCCATCGTGCACCAACAGGCCCTGGAACTGCGGGAGATGGAGGACCGGCACGGGCAGGACCCGCAGGTGTTCGGCGATCTGCTGCACCTGGACCACCGCACCGCGCTGATCGGACGGCTGGCGGACAGCATCGCCGTTCTCGGCGGTGCCCGGCCGGGGCGCCAGTGGCAGAAGGACATCCCGCTGTTCAACGTGCTGCGCGGAGCCATGTCCCGGATCACCGACTACCAGCGCGTCGACCTGCACTCGGTGGCCGACGTCGGTGTCCTGGGCCGCGCGGCCGAGCCCCTGATCCACGCCGTGGCCGAGCTCCTGGACAACGCCACCCGCTATTCACCGCCGCAGACCCGTGTCCATCTGACCGCGACCGAGGTCCAGTCGGGTGTCGCCGTCGAGATCGAGGACGCCGGGCTCGGCCTGACCGACGAGGCCCGCATCCGCGCCGAACGGGCTCTGGCGCAACACTCCTCCAGCGGGCTGGACCTCGATGACCTGGGGGAATCGCCGCGCCTGGGCCTGGCGGTGGTCGGCCGGCTGTCCCACACCAACCGCTTCAAGGTCGCCCTGCGGGTGTCCGCGTACGGCGGCGTACGCGTGGTCCTGGTCGTACCGCCGGACCTGATCACCGTCACCCCGGTGCCCGGCGGAGCCCTGGCCAAGGCGCCGAGCCTGCCGCCGCCCCGCCGCCCCAGCGGCCCCAAGCACCGTGCCGAGGCTGCCATGGAGGAGCCGGTACCCACCACGGGTTCACGTACCGCCAACGGGCTTCCGCAGCGCAGGCGCCGTACCCGCGCCGTGATCCCGTCCGTACGGCCGCAGCAGGCGGCCTCCGCGGCCGACTCCCGTCCCCCGGCGTCGGCCGGCCAGCCTCCACCGGCCGGACTGTGGATGTCCGCCTTCCTCGACGGTGCCTCCGGCGCGTCCGCGGACGGGTCCCCGGCGCACCGTCCCCACGGTCCAAGCGATGAAGAGCCCGAGCAGTGACCGAGCCAGCGAGTAAGGATGAGTGAGCAAGTGGCGACAAAGCAGCGGCTCAACATGGACTGGATGCTGGAGGAGTTGGCATCCAGCGTTCCGCAGACCCGTAATGTCGTGGTGCTGTCCTCGGACGGCTTGTGCATGGCGCAGTTCGGTGCGGACAACGACACCGCTGACCGCCTCGCCGCCGCCTGTGCCGGACTGCAGAGCCTGTCGGCGGCCATCGGCGCGGAGTTCCCGCGGGGTGACGGCCGGATGAAACTCGTCGTGGTCGAGGTCGACGGCGGCTTCTTCTATCTGATGGCGGCAGGCGCCGGAGCCTATCTGGCGGTGCTGGCCGACGACGACGTGGACGCCGGCCTCATGGGGCAGCGGATGAGGGACCTGGTCGCCCGGATCGGCCAGCACCTCACCACGCCACCGCGCGCCGACCGGCAGGTCCCATGAGCGGTCCGGAGCAGGAAGAACAGCAACGCGCCTGGGAAGAGGGCGGCCCCGAGCGGCTCTACGTCATCACCTCCGGCCGGAACCTGCCCGACCGGCAGTCCCGCCTGGACATGGTCACACTGATCGTCAGCCGCGGCGAGGCCGGTCCGGGCATGCAGCCCGAACTCGCCGCCGTGGTACGCATATGCGACTACCCGCTGTCCGTGGCCGAGATCTCCGCGTACCTCCATCTGCCGGTCAGCGTGATCATCCTCTTGCTCACGGATCTCCTGGCGAGCGGACATGTCGAGGCCCGGGCGTCGGTCCTGACCCAGTCGCTGCCCGACGTGGAACTCTTGGAGGCGGTGATGCATGGACTACAAAATCTCTGACTACAGGCTCTCCGAACCCGTCGTCGGCCCCCGGTGCGAAGACGCCCTGCCGGCTTCGGTCACCACTGCGGTGAAGGTCGTGATCGTCGGGGGCTTCGGCGTCGGGAAGACCACCCTGGTCGGATCGGTCAGTGAGATCAAGCCGCTCACCACCGAGGAGATCATGACCCAGGCCGGTGCCGAGGTGGACGACATCGCCGGTGTCGAGCGCAAGAACGAGACCACCGTCGCGATGGACTTCGGCCGGATCACCCTCAGCGACAAACTGGTGCTCTACGTCTTCGGCACCCCGGGCCAGCAGCGGTTCTGGTTCCTGTGGAACGGGCTCTTCGAAGGAGCGCTGGGCGCCGTGGTCCTGATCGACACCCGGCGGCTGGAGGACAGCTTCGATGTGATGGGCCGGCTCGAAGAGCGCGGGGTGCCCTTCATCGTCGCCATCAACGCCTTCCCGGACGCCCCCTGTTACCCGGCGTCCGAGCTGCGGGAGGCCCTGGACATCCCCGACGGGGTGCCGGTGATCGACTGTGATGCCCGCGAACGCGCTTCCAGCCGCGAGGGTCTGCTGACTCTCGTGCGCTATCTGCACGCCCTCACCACCACGACCCCGGAGCGACGGTGACCTCCTCTTTCCCCGAACAGCCCCGCACCACGTGGGCATCCGCTCCCCCTCCGCAGTGCCCGGCACACGACCGGTTCGGCGCCGCGGACGGACTGGCGCGGCTCTTCGGCCCCGAGGCGGCCGAGGACCCCATGGGCCTGTACGAGCGTCTGCGCGCCCGGCACGGGTCCGTCGCACCCGTTCTCCTGGACGGCGACCTCCCGGCCTGGCTCGTCCTCGGTTACCGCGAGATCCTCGAAGTCGCCGGTACGCCCGCCCGGTTCAGCCGCGACTCCCGCAACTGGCGCTGGTTCAAGGAAGGGCGGGTGCCGCCGGATTCCCCGCTGCTCCCGATGATCGCCTGGCAGCCGGTCTGTCTGTTCCTGGACGGTGAGGAGCGCGCCCGGCTGCGCCTGGCGGTCACCGAGAGCCTGGAGCGCTTCAACCGCCGCGGTATCCGGCGGCACATCACCCGCTTCACACACCAATTGGTCGACGGGTTCGCCGGGCGGGGGGAGGCGGACCTGGCCGAGGAGTTCTGCGAACACCTGCCCATGCTCGTCCTGACGCAGCTCCTGGGCATGCCCGACGAGTACGGGCCGCGGCTGGTCGCGGCCAGCAGGGACATGGTGGCGGGCACCGAGACCTCGGTGGCCAGCAACGCGTTCATCGTGGAGACCCTCACGGATCTCGTACGGCGCAAGCGCGGCAGCCGGGGTCACGACATCACCTCCTGGCTGATCGACCACTCCTCGGGGCTGACCGACGAGGAGGTGTGGAACCACCTGCGGGTCATCCTGATCGCCGCGAACGAGACCACGGTCAACCTGCTCAAGAGCACCCTGCGGATGGTGCTGACCGACCCCCGGTGTCACGCGTCGCTGGCCGGCGGGCAGATGACCCTGCCCGACGTGGTGGAGCAGGTGCTGTGGAGCGAACCGCCCCTGATGACCGTCCCCGGCCGCTGGGCCGCCGTGGACACCGAGGTCGGCGGTCAGAAGGTCGAGGCGGGGGACATGCTGCTGCTGTGCCTGGCCGCCGGGAACTACGATCCGGCCGTACGGCCCGACCCTTCGGTTCCGCTGCACGGGAACCGATCGCACCTCGCCTTCAGCAGCGGTCCCCAGGAGTGTCCCGGCCAGAACATCGGCCGGGCCATCGCCGACACCGGCATCGACGCCCTGCTGTCCCGGCTCCCCGACGTACGGCTGAGCATTCCCGAGGAGGAGCTGCGCTGGACGTCGGGCTGGATGACCCGGCATCTGGCCAGCCTTCCGGTGACGTTCACCGCGTCCCGGACCACGGACTCCGCCGCGTCCGCCGGTCCGGCCGCTGCCCCCGCGACGGCCGCGGCGTCCTTGACGTCCGCGACGGCCGGGCACCCCGCGCGCGGCGCCACCGGCAACGGTTCGGGACCCGCTGCCGGGCCCCGCGTGCCGTTCCCGTCGGTGCCGTTCCCCTCGGTGCCCTTCCCGCCGGTGGCGCCCCCGCCGGTTCCCGCCCACAGGAGGCGTACCTCCTGGTGGCGCTCGTTCAAGGCGTGGCTGCACGGCTGATGTCCGGGTGGGGGCGGTGGCGCCCGGCGCTCTACCGCCCCGTCCCGGCGGCCTGGAGTACGGCCGGGCCGCCGGTGACGAGTTCTTCGACGGCCTCCGCGATGCGGTCCAGTGCCTCCCGCACGACCGCCCGGGACGTGGCGTAGCTGATGCGGATGTTGCCCTCGGCGGCCGGGCCGAACCACTCGGGGGTGCCGGGCACCACCGCCACCCGCGCCCGGGACAGCAGGAAGCCGCCCATCGCCCGGCTGCTCAGCCCGGTGGCGGAGACATCGGGGAACAGGACGTAGGTTCCCTCCGGGCGCCCGCAGGTGATTCCCGGGATCGCGTTCAGCCGGTCCACGCAGTAGTCCCGCACCCCCCGCAGGTGTTCCAGGAAGGCGTCCTTCCAGGGCCAGCCGTGGCGCAGCGCGGCCAGGGCGCCGGCCTGGCTGAAGGGCGTCATGCTGTACGCGGCGCCCAGGCGCTGGAAGGTGAGCTGCAGGGCGTCCGCCTCCCGCGGGGTCGGGGCGAGCACGAATCCCGTCCGCAGCCCCGGCAGCGCGAAGGTCTTGGACAGGCCCGTCACCGTGTAGATGCGCCGGCTGTTCCCGGTCTCCAGGCTCGCCATGCTGATGTGCCGTCCGGGCGGGTGGACGATCTCGTTCCACACCTCGTCGCACAGGATCGGTATCCGGTGCCTGCCCGCCGTCTCCGCCACCGCCCGCAGGGTCCTCTCGTCGAAGACCGTGCCCAGCGGGTTGTGCGGATTGCACAGGCAGATCAGGGCGGTGCGGGAAGTGATCAGCGAGGCGAGCCGGTCCGCGTCCAGCAGCCCCGTGCTCTTGTCGACCGGGCAGTAGACCCGCCGGGCCCCCGCGGCGTCGACGGCTTGGCCGAACAGCAGGTCGACGGGGTCCAGCAGGATGCACTCGTCGCCTTGTCCGCACAGGAGGTGCACCACACCCCACAGGGCGGCGGCGGTGCCCGGAGTGGGCACCACGCTCCCGGGGTGGCCGGTGATGCCGTAACGGGCCCGGGCCACCTCGCAGAAGGTCTCCCGCAGCTCATCGCATCCCAGGGGTGACGCATAGGGGAAATAGCCGTCGGCGACGGCCGAGATCAGGGCGTCCCTGACCACCGGGGGCCCGGGGAAGTCAGGCTCGGCCGCCGTCAGCGGGATGACGCCGGGCGGACAGGCGCCCCAGCGAAGAGGCGATCGCTGCCGCAGCAGGCCGGGCCGGACCTGCGCGTCATCGAACAGCGGCCGGTAGGCTTCGTGCGGCAGCATGCGGTTCACCCCCGTTGGTAGCGGGCGGGCGGGTACCGGTCGTAGAGCTCGGGGGACCAGTATGTGGTCAGACGGGGGCGGCCGTGCTGCACGCGTGCCGAGGCGTACGTATGGATGCCGCGGCCGGCCGGGAGCGGACGCCGGGCCATGTGGCTGAGCAGCAACTGATAGCTGCCGACGGGCAGGTCCATGTCAGCCATGACCGAGCTGACGCGGTCCCGGACGATCCGGTCGCTGGCCGTGTGCAGCCACAGCGGGACGTACACCGTCGCGGACACCGGCGTGTCCCCGCCGGCCGTGGTGAACGTCAGGTTGCTGACGAGCGGCTGGGCTCGTACCTCGCTGTCGCTGCCGGTCAGCCGACGGCAGAATTCCCCCAGGAATCCGGCCTCGTGCTGGAGCGAGATCTCCATTCGGGCGTCGAGTTCCGCCGGGGAGATGTCGTAATGGCGGAAGTACACCTTTACGCGCGACTCGGGGCCGTCGATCAGATCGAGACCGAAGTAGACGATCCTGTCGAGGTCGAATCCCCGGCGGGCGTATTCCTCGACCGCGGTCCATGCCTTTTCGAACCCCAGGCGGTCCAGCGCCTCACGCGTCCGCTCGGTACCGGTCATGCTCTCGTCGGCGTTCGGATTGAGGTAGACCTTGAACTCGGGGCCGCCGGTCCGTGCGAGGGTGGCGGCGTGCATCATGGCGAAGCCGGCCGGGTCCTCCTTCGGCAGGAACAGGTCCGAGACGCTCGCCAGCCGGTTGTCGGCGGCGCCGAAATCCTGGATCAGCCCACGGGTGAGGCCGAGTGCCGCTTCCTGTGCGTCCGATGTGCTCAGCCGGTCCGGCAGGGCCTCCACGAGCACCCGTAGCTGGAGTCCCTCCCGCGCGAAGGCGGCGGAGAACTCGATCGGCGAACCGTCGGCGCATACGTCGGAGTGCCAGTCGGGACGTGTCCCGATCCGCCTCGCTCCCCAAGGTGACAGCATCGTGCGCAGTACCCGCGTGCCCTGTTCGACATCCAGTCCCGCACTGCCGAGGAGACGTGCGGCGGTGGTGAGCGCGTAGTCCGAGAACGTCGTGCTCGCAGATATCCGTGGAACCGACCGCAAAGACGACATGGAATTCCTCCCCTACCTTTTGCCGGGTATCGCCGTACCGCGCCCTTGCTCCGCCGGCCGATCGGCCAGTACCAATAGGGTTCAAGGCTCCTGACTACCCGTCCGATAGGGGACCGACGGCCTGACCGGCCGTCCCCGCACCCCGGCATCGGTATTCGCCCAGGGCCTACCACCCGGATACCGTCCATTACCTCCGTCGACCGCGGCCGTTTCCCTGGACCCGGGGTACTTTCACAATTAACTATGCTTCCGCCCGCCGCCACCGGCGCACAAGGGGCGTGCGCGGCGTTCGTCGTATGAAGGGCGCGCGCTCCCGACGGACGGATGCGCACTCCGGCGCGCAGGAATCCGCCCCCACAACGCCGACGAGCGCCACTTCGGCCGTACGCGCTTAAATCGGCAGCCACTTCAATCGGACGCCGCGTCAGCCGGCTCAACAGTTCCCGTGCCCTCGCCCCCGGATACGACGAGACCGCCGCCTCCCAAGAGGCGGCGGTCTCGCTCATGTCGTTCCCACTCCGGGCAGCACCCGTGGACCGAAGGACCCCGGCGCTACCGGATGCGGGCCACGGCCGGCGTCACACGCCCGCCGGCTCCGGGGTACGGGCCTGGTCCCCGGACTTCGGCGCCGTGCCGCCCGCCGACCGCTTGGCGGCCTTCTTCTTTGCCCGCCGCTCCTTGCGGAGTTCGATCATCGCGTAGAGCGTCGGCACCAGCAGCAGCGTCAGCAGGGTCGAGGTGATCAGACCGCCGATGACGACCACCGCCAGCGGCTGCGAGATGAAGCCGCCGTCGCCCGTGACGGACAGGGCCATCGGAAGCAGGGCCATGATCGTGGCCAGCGCCGTCATCAGGATCGGGCGCAGCCGGTGCCGGCCGCCCTCGATGACGGCTTCGACCACACCGTAACCCTGCGACCGGTACTGGTTGATCAGGTCGATCAGGACGATGGCGTTGGTGACGACGATGCCGATGAGCATCAGCATGCCGATCAGCGCCGGGACACCCATGGGGGTGCCGGTGGCGACCAGCAGACCGATCGCGCCGGTGGCCGCGAAGGGGATCGAGACCAGCAGGATCAGCGGCTGGATCAGCGACCGGAAGGTCGCCACCAGCAGCATGAAGACGATCGCGATGGCGGCGAGCATGGCCAGGCCCAGCGAGGAGAACGCGTCGGTCTGGTCCTGCGAGACGCCGCCGACCTCGGCGGTGGCTCCCGAGGGGAGCTTGAGCGCCTTGAGCCGCTTCTGGAGGTCCGCGCTGACCGCGCCGGTGTTGTCGCCGGTCGGCTTGGCAGTGATCGTCGCGGACCGCGCGCCGTCGATCCGGGTCATCCGGACCGGCCCGTCGACCGTGCGGACGGTGGCGATGTCACCGAGACTGACGGTGCCGGCGGGAGTGGGCAGGGCCAGGTTCTTCAGCTCGGCCTCGGTGGTGGCCGGGTGGGCGGACTTCACCACGATGTCGCGCTCGGTGTCGTCCAGGACCGCCTTGCCGCTGGTGGTGCCGCGCACCGCCTGGGCGACGGCCTGGCCGAGGGCAGCCTGGCTGTAACCGGCCGCCGCCGCCTTGTCGTTGGCCGTCACCGAGATCCGGGGCACGCTCTGGGACAGGTCGCTCTGTACGTCGGTGACGTGGTCGAGCCCGGCCACCGTCTTGCGTACCTGCTCCGCCGCCTTCTTCAGCACCTTCGCGTCGCCGGCCTTGACCACCACGCTCAGGTCCTGGCTGCCGAAGCCGCCGCCGCTGGTGACGGTGGTCTCGCCGATGCCCTTGCCGAGCTGGTCCAGGCCCTTGCGGATCTGGTCGGTGACCTTCTGGGAGTCCGCCGCGTCCTTCAGCTTGACCTGGTACGACGCCTGGTTGGCGCCCGTACCGCCGCCGAAGGCCGCCATGAAGCCGGAGGAGCCGACGGTGACCTGGTAGTCCTGGACCGCGTCCAGGCCGGACAGCAGCTTCTCGACCTTCTTGGCCTGCGCGTCGGCGGCGCCCAGGCTCGTACCGGCCTTCAGCTCCTGCTTGATGCTCAGGGTGTCCTGCTTGCCCTGGTCGAAGAAGTTGGTCTTCAGCAGCGGGCCCATGGCAAAGGTGGCGACCAGCACCGCGACCGCGATCAGCAGGCTGACCAGGCGGCGGCGGGTGGCGAAGCGCAGTACGGGGACGTACAGACGCTGGAGCGCGCTGCGGGCCTCCTTCTCCTCGGCCTCGCGGCGCAGGTGGTCCGGGTCGGCGCCCTCGGGGATCTTGGGGGCGCGCAGGAACCAGTACGACAGGACCGGCACGACCGTCAGGGAGACGATCAGGGAGGAGAGCAGGGCGACGGCCACCGTCAGGGAGAACGAGCCGAACAGGGCGCCGACCATGCCGCCCACGACACCGATCGGCAGGAAGACCGCGACCGTGGTGAGCGTGGAGGAGGTGATGGCGCCGGCGACCTCGCGGACGGCGGTCAGGATGGCCTGCTGCCGTTCCTCGCCGTAGCCCAGGTGCCGCTTGATGTTCTCCAGGACGACGATCGAGTCGTCGACGACCCGGCCGATGGCGATCGTCAGGGCGCCCAGCGTGAGCATGTTCAGCGACAGGTCACGGGTCCACAGCACGATCAGGGTGATGACGACCGAGAGCGGGATGGAGACGGCGGTCACCAGCGTGGAGCGCAGGCTCAGCAGGAAGACCAGGATCACGATCACGGCCATGACCAGGCCGAGCAGACCCTCGGTGGTCAGCGACTCGATGGACCGGGAGACCGCCGGGCCCTGGTCGGAGGCGACCGTGACCTTGGCGCCCTTGCCGAGGTCGGCACGGATCTGGGGCAGCTTGTCCTTGACCGCGTCGGAGATGGCCACCGCGCTGCCGTCCTGGGCCATGGTCACCATGACGGCGAGGCTGGGCGCGCCGTCGGTGCGGGTGATGGAGGTGGGGGTGGCCTGCTCCTCCTTGACGGTGGCGATGTCACCGACACGTACGGGCCTGGCCTGCTGACCGCCGCCGGCTCCCCCCGGTCCTCCGGGGCCGGCGCCCGGCACGACCGTCAGGTCCTGGATCTGCTTGACGGAGGTGTAACCGGAGCCGACCTGGACGGTCTTGCTGCGCCCGCCCTCGGCGAAGGAACCGGCGGGCACCGATGCCCCGTTGGCCTCCAGCGCCTGGCCGAGCGCCGCGGCCGTCAGCCCGGCCCGGGCGAGCTTCTTCTCGTCGGGGGTGACCGCGACGACGCGGTCCTGGACGCCGTCCACCGTGACCTGGCCGACGCCGTCGATGTTCTTCAGGGCCGGCACGACGCTGCGCTTGAGCTGGTCGGCGAGGGTCTGCTGGTCCTTGTCCGAGGAGGACACCGCCAGCACGACGGTGGGCATGTCGTCCGTCGACCCGGCGACGACCTGCGGGTCGACGTCCTTGGGCAGCCGGGCGCGGGCGCGGTTGACGGCCTGCTGGACGTCGGCGACCAGCCGCTTGGAGTCGTTGCCGTAATCGAACTGGGCCATGATCACGCCCGAGCCCTCGCCGGCCTTGGACGTGACGCCCTTGATGCCGTCGACCGCCCGGATGCCGTCCTCCAGCGGCTGGACGACCTGCTTCTCCACGACGTCGGGCGACGCTCCCTGGTACGGCGCCAGCACCGAGACCATGGGGAGTTCGATGGAGGGCAGGAGCTGCTGTTTGAGCTGGGGTATCGCGATGGCGCCGAAGGCGATCGCCACGATCGACATCAGCGCTATCAGGCCCCGTTGTACGAGGCTGAGTCGGGACAGCCAGGACATGGGTGGGGTCTCTCTTCTTGTGACAGAGGTACTCGGCAGAAGGGGGCATTCGCGCCCACCTACACCATCGGTGCTGTCCCACCCGTTTTTTGTCGCTCCCAGGTCGGTTTCGGGGGCGCCCTCTCTACCGCGTTCGGAGTACGTCCGTCTCCACCCTCCCCCAACTACTGCGGGGAAGCGCCGCCGACCCTCGGGCGCACAAGTCCGGTTTCGTACGCTATGACCACCAACTGGGCGCGGTCCCGGGCACCCAGTTTCGCCATCGCGCGGTTGACATGGGTCTTGACGGTGAGCGGACTGACCGCCAGCCGTTCGGCGATCTCATCGTTGGAGAGCCCGCCGCCGACCAGCACCAGCACCTCGCGCTCCCGGCCGGTCAGCGCGCCCAGCCGGTCCGCGCCGGGCCCGCCGCTCCCCTCGCCGGGCCCGCCCTCGCCCTGCGCCAGGAACTGGGCGATCAGCCCCTTGGTGGCCGTCGGGGACAGCAGCGCCTCACCGGCCGCCGCGATACGGATGGCGCTCAGCAGCTCGTCCGGCTCGGCCCCCTTGCCCAGGAAGCCGCTGGCGCCGGCCCGCAGCGCCTGGACGACATAGTCGTCCACCTCGAAGGTCGTCAGGATCACCACGCGTACGTCCGCCAGCTCCGGGTCCTGGCTGATCATGCGGGTGGCGGCCAGCCCGTCCACACCGGGCATCCGGATGTCCATCAGGACCACGTCGGCACCCCGGGCCCGGGCGAGTTCGTACGCCTCGGCGCCGTCGGACGCCTCCCCCGCCACCTCCATGTCCGGCTCGGACTCCACCAGCACGCGAAACGCGCTGCGCAACAGCGCCTGGTCGTCGGCGAGCAGCACCTTGATGGTCATGTCGTCTCCCCCGTACGGGACTGGTGAAGCGGAAGGCGTACGCGTACCCGGAAGCCGCCGCTCGGGCGGGGGCCGGTCTCCACGGTGCCGCGCAGGGCGGCGACCCGCTCGCGCATGCCGATCAGGCCGTGGCCGCCGCCGTCGGACGCCGTGCCGGTCCGGTTCGCTTCCGGGTGGGTCCGGTTCGCTTCCGTACCGGTCCATTTCGCTTCTGGATCAGTTTTGTTCGTGGGCGTGCCGGCTCCGTTCGTGTACGGGTCCGGACGGCGGCGCGGTGGCACCCCCGCGTCCTTGGATACGCCCGCGTCCTTGGGTGCGCCCGTGTGCCCGGGTACGCCCGCGCCATCATCCAGCACCGTCACGGTCAGCGCGTCCTGCGTCCGGACGATACGTACCGTGGCGCGCGCTCCCGGGCCCGCGTGCTTGTGCACGTTGGTCAGGGCCTCCTGGACGATCCGGTACGCGGCCAGGTCGACGGAGGCCGGCAGGCCGTCGGGGCGCGGCGGGGTCTCCAGGTCCACGGGAAGTCCGGCGCGGGTGAAGCCGTCGATGAGCTGGTCCAGGACGCCCAGGCCCGGCGCGGGCTCGGTGGGGGCCGTGGGGTCGCCGTGCTGGCGCAGCAGGCCGACGGTGGCGCGCAGTTCCTCCAGTGCGGAGCGGCTGGCCTCGCGGACGTGGGCGAGCGCCTGCTTGGCCTGGTCGGGGCGGCTGTCCATGACGTGCGAGGCGACCCCGGCCTGCACGTTGACCAGCGCGATGTGGTGGGCGACGACATCGTGCAGCTCGCGGGCGATGCGCATCCGCTCCTCGGCGACGCGACGGCCGGCCTCCTCCTCGCGGGTGCGCTCCGCGCGCTCGGCCCGTTCCCGTATGGCGGCGATGTAGGCGCGGCGGCTGCGGACCGCGTCACCGGCCGCCGCGGCCAGGCCGGTCCAGGCGAAGACCCCCACGTTCTCCTGGGAGTACCAGGGCCCGGTCCCGAACAGCATCACGGCGGCGGTGAGCACCAGGGCCGTCAGCGCTCCGATGCGCCAGGTCGTGGACCGGTCGGTGCGGGAGGCCAGGGTGTACAGGGCGATGACGGCGGCACAGGCGACCGGAGCGCGCGGCACGGGCCCCTCGGCGAACAGCTCCAGGACCGCCAGGGCGGTGGTGAAGGCCAGGACGCTGCGCGGGAAGCGGCGGCGCAGCAGCAGCGACGAGCAGGCGAAGGCGGCCAGCACCACGGTCGGCGCGGTCAGCTCGCGGGCGCCGTACCGGGGGCCGTTGGGGCCGTGCGGGTCGGTGACGGCGATGACCAGGGTCACGGCGAACAGGACGACCGCCAGGACGGAGTCGGCGGCCAGGGGGTGCGCCCGCAGGCGCGGGAAGCGGACCGGGCCCGGGCGCGGGGTGGCCCGGCCGGGGGCGAGGGGAGTCACGGGAGGAAACGGTAGCGCGCGAGGGAACGGCGGCGCCCCGGACCCGTCTGGGTCCGGGGCGCCGTCTGCGCTGGAGGATCTGCGGTCGTCGCCCGGCCGGAGGTGAGCGGTTCGGCCGGGCCGAGACGTCTCAGCCGCGGGGGCAGCGTCTCAGCCGCGGGCGAAGCGTCTCGGTCGCGGGTGCAGCGTCTCAGCCGGGGATCAGGCCGTCGTCGCTGAGCATCTGCCGGACCTCGTCGAGGGTGGCGTCCGGACCCGGGAGGATCAGCTCCGACGGCTCCAGGGCGTCGTCCGGCAGCGGTTCGCCCAGCCGGCGCACCGCGTCCAGCAGGGCGCCGAGGGTGCGCCGGAAGCCGGCCTCGTCACCGCTCTCCATTTCGTCGAGCAGTTCGTCGTCCAGCTTGTTCAGCTCGATGAAGTGGGCGTCGGCCAGCTTCACCTGCCCCTCCCCCATGATCCGTACGATCACGACGGTCTCCCTCTGCTCCGGTGGGACGATCTTGAGACGATCCTGACGAGGCTAACCGCGGCCGACGGTCACTGCTTGTCGAAACGCGGCCGGTCCTGCGGCTGGACGGGCTGCGCCTGACCGGGCCGGCCGCCCTCGATGGCCTGCTGGCCGGCCGAGGTGCCTCCCGCCAGCTCCGCCTTCATCCGCTGGAGCTCCAGTTCCACGTCGGTGCCGCCGGAGAGCCGGTCCAGCTCGGCCGCGATGTCGTCCTTGGCCATGCCGGTCGGGTCGTCCAGCGCGCCCGAGGCGAGCAGTTCGTCGATCGCGCCGGCCCGCGCCTGCATCTGCGCGGTCTTGTCCTCCGCGCGCTGGATGGCCATGCCGACGTCGCCCATCTCCTCGGAGATGCCGGAGAACGCCTCGCCGATGCGGGTCTGCGCCTGGGCAGCCGTGTACGTGGCCTTGATGGTCTCCTTCTTCGTACGGAAGGCGTCGACCTTGGCCTGCAGCCGCTGCGCTGCCAAGGTGAGCTTCTCCTCCTCGCCCTGGAGCGTCTGGTGCTGCGTCTCCAGGTCCGTGACCTGCTGCTGCAGCGCGGCACGGCGGGAGAGCGCCTCGCGGGCGAGGTCCTCCCGGCCCAGCGCCAGCGCCTTGCGCCCCTGGTCCTCCAGCTTGGAGGACTGGCCCTGGAGCTGGTTGAGCTGAAGCTCCAGGCGCTTGCGGGAGGTCGCCACGTCGGCGACGCCGCGGCGTACCTTCTGGAGCAGTTCGAGCTGCTTCTGGTACGAGTAGTCGAGGGTCTCACGCGGATCCTCGGCACGGTCCAGGGCCTTGTTGGCCTTCGCGCGGAAGACCATCCCCATCCGCTTCATGACACCGCTCATGGGCCTCGCGCGCCCCCTTCTGACCGAGTACTTCGGGCTTCGACTCCAGCACACCTACAGACCCCACAGTACGGGCCCTGGTTCCATTACCGCACCGATCGGGCCGTGATGCGCTCCTCCTACAGGACGATCAGGGACTCCCCGCTCTCCCGCCCAGGGATTAGGGGACGGCCGTACAAAGGCCACCGCGTCCGCTTCGTCCCGGTACGGCACCGGGCGGGGACGGACGCCGTTGCCGGATCGTTCCCCATGCGCCCGTCATCCATGCGCCGCCACCCCGTACCCTTGGGTTCTGTGTTCCGAAGCCGTACGAAGGATGAGCAGGCCGCGCCCGCCAAGGTGACCGCGGACCAGTCCAAGCAGCCCCGCGACCCGCAGGCCCCCAAGGGCCGCCCGACGCCCAAGCGCAGCGACGCCCAGTCGCAGCGCCGGACCCGCGCGCACACCCCCGCCAACCGCAAGGACGCGGCGCGGGCGGCCCGCGAGGCCCGCCGGGCCGACCTGACCAAGCAGCGGGAGGCGCTGGCCAACGGCGACGAGCGTTACCTGCCCGTACGCGACAAGGGCCCGGTGCGCCGCTTCGCGCGGGACTTCGTCGACTCCCGCTGGAGCGTGGCGGAGTTCTTCCTGCCGGTGGCCGTGCTCATCCTGGTGCTCACGATGATCCGCGTACCGCAGATCCAGAGCATCGCGCTGCTGATGTGGCTGGCCCTGATCGTGCTGATCGTGCTGGACTCGATCGGCATCTGGATCCGTCTGGGCAAGCGCCTCAACGAGCGCTTCCCCGGCGAGAACATCAAGGGCGCCAAGGCGTACGCCGTGATGCGCACGCTCCAGATGCGCCGGCTGCGGCTGCCCAAGCCGCAGGTCAAGCGCGGGGAACGGCCCTGAGCGCACCGGCCGTACCGCCCACGGCACGGCACACCGTCCGGCAGGAACTGCTCTCCCGTCAGCTCGACGAGCAGATAGCCGCGCGCTTCCCCGTGGGGCAGCGGCTGGAGGTCCTGGGCGTCGGGCTGGGCGAGGGCTTCCAGGCGCTGCGGCTGGCCCGCGCGGGCCACAAGGTCACCGGCCTGGAGCCCGACCCGGCGATGCTGGACGTGGCGCGTACGGTGCTGTCGCGGGAGCCGGAAGGCATCCAGGAGCGGGTACGGCTGATCCAGGGGGACGGCGGCGAGACCGGTGTCCACTTCCTGCCCGGCACCTTCGACATCGTGCTGTGCCACGGCGTGCTGATGGACGCCCCGGCGCCCGACCCGGACCCGCTGCTGGCCGGACTGGCGCGGATGCTGGCCCCCGGCGGGCTGCTGTCCCTGGTCGTACGGAACGCGGACGCGCCGGCCATGCGGCCGGGGCTGGACGGCGACTGGGAACGTGCCCTGACCGCCTTCGAGAGCGCCGACGCGCGCTACCGGCTCGACGCGCTGACCACGACGCTCGCCGGCATCGGGGCGCCGCTGCACACCTGGTACGGCGTACAGGTCTTCACGGGCCACTCGGAAGCCGGGGACCCGGCGTCGGCGTCCGGCGAAGGGCCGGTGTCCGCCGAAGGGCCGGTGTCCGGCGAAGGGCTGGAGCGGCTGCTGGCCGCCGAGGACCGGGCTGCGCGCACCGACCCGTACCGCGCGGTGGCCGAACTGCTGCACCTGTGCGGCGTACGCGGCTGACGCGTACCGGGTGCCGATGACACACAGGGCCGTCGACCGACCGTTATCGGTCAAATGATCGGCCGGTTTCCGCCGGCAGGCAGGTGAACCGGACCCCTGCCGCGTCCTTTCCGGTGTGACCAGCAATGTCGAGGAAACGCGGGGCAGGGGCCGGCGGACCGCGTCGGGCGGAGCGGGACCGACGGGCCGGAGAAGCCCGTGCGGCCCGGAAGGACGGACGGGTCCGAGGAATCCGTACAGCTCGGAAAGGCGGACGGAGCGGACGGGCCCGACGGGCGGAAGGGCTCCGGTGCGTCCGGCGAGCCGCCCGCGCCCCGGCTGCCGGCCGCCCGTACCTGGCGCATTCTGTACGGCCACATCCGTCCGCACCGCGCCGCCGTCGCCCTGGGCGGCTTCCTCACCCTGATCGGCGTGGTCACCGGCCTCGCCCAGCCGCTCGCGGCCAAGGCACTGGTCGAACGGCTCGGCGGCGAGGAATCGATCGCCTCCCTGCTGCTCCTGCTCACCGCGCTGGTCCTGGCGGGTACGGCGATCGAGTCGCTGGGCGCGTACGTCCTGGAGCGCACCGCCGAGTCCGTGGTCCTGGCCGCCCGCCGCCAGCTCGTCGCACGGCTGCTGCGGCTGCGGATGCCGGCGGTCGAACGGACCCAGCCCGGCGACCTGATGTCCCGGGTCACCTCCGACACCACACTGCTGCGCTCGGTGACCACCCAGGCGCTGGTCTCCACGGTGACCAGCGGCCTCTCACTGATCGTCACGGTCGTGATGATGGCGCTGCTGGACCCCGTGCTGCTCGGTGTCACGCTCGCCGTGATCGTGCTCATCGCCGGTTCGCTGGGGCTGGTCATGCCGCAGATCGCGCGGGCGACCAAGCACGCGCAGGAGTCGGTCGGCGCGGTCTCCGCCGCGCTGGAGCGCACCTTCGGCGCCTTCCGTACGGTCAAGGCGTCCGGGGCCGAACGGCGGGAGGGCGAGGCCATCACGGAGGCGGCGGTCCAGGCGTGGCGGCACGGCCTGAAGGCGGCCAAGTGGCAGTCCATCGCGATGTCCGCCAACGGGCTCGCCGTACAGATGGCGTTCCTGGCCGTACTGGGCGTCGGCGGCGCCCGGGTGGCGTCCGGGGCGGTGGAGATCTCCACGCTGGTGGCCTTCCTGCTCTACCTCTTCTACCTGATCGACCCGATCGCGCGGCTGGTGGACGCGGCGTCGTCCTACCAGGTGGGGGCGGCGGCGGTGGCCCGTATGGCGGAGGCCGAGGAGCTGGAGGTGGAGCCGGAACCCACTGGAGACGAAGCCGGCCGGCGCGAGGGGACGAGGGGCGGCACGGACCCGGCCCGCGGGGGCGGCGCCCGCGAGCGTGGTCTTCGAGGACGTGACCTTCCGCTACCGCGCCGATCTGCCGCCGGTCCACCACGGCGTGAGCTTCACGGTGCCCGGCGGCGGGCTGACCGCCTTCGTCGGCCCTTCCGGCGCCGGCAAGACCACCGTCTTCGGGCTGATCGAGCGGTTCTACGAGGCGGACGGCGGCCGGGTGCTGGTCGACGGCCAGGACGTACGGGAGTGGCCGCTGGAGCGACTGCGCGCGGCCATCGGGTACGTCGAGCAGGACGCGCCGGTGCTGGCCGGCACGCTCCGCGAGAACCTGGTGTTCGCCGCCCCCGGTGCCACCGACGCGCAGATCGCCGACGTCCTGGCCCGGACCCGGCTGGAGGGCCTGGTGGAGCGGCTGCCGGAGGGACTCGGGACACCGGTGGGGCACCGCGGCAGCCGGCTGTCGGGCGGCGAGCGGCAGCGGGTGGCGATAGCCCGGGCGCTGCTGCGCGGGCCCCGGCTGCTGCTCCTGGACGAGGCGACCTCGCAACTGGACGCGGTCAACGAGCTGGCGCTGCGGGAGACCGTCGCGCAGGCCGCCGAGACCACCACGGTGCTGGTGGTCGCGCACCGGCTCTCCACGGTGACGCTCGCGGACCGGATCGTGGTGATGGACGCGGGCCGGGTGCGGGCCGTGGGCACCCACGCCGAGCTGGTGGCCGGCGATCCCCTGTACGGGGAGCTCGCGGCCACGCAATTTCTCGCCACCACGCCGGATGTACGGACGTAGAAGCCCACCAAAGCGACAATCCAGGTATGACGCCTTCATTGACGCTTCGTCATGGCGTGGTGGCCGCGGCGGTCACCACCGTGTGCGTGACCGCTTTGGTCGCCGGATGCTCCGACTCCGGATCCGGGTCCGGGGCTGCCGCCGGCTCCTCCGGCACCGCCCCGGCCACCACGTCTTCCGGCGCGGTGGCCCCCAGCGTCAGCACCGACCTTCAGAACGCCTACCAGAAGGTGGTCAAGGACGTCCTTCCGTCCGTCGTCCAGATCACCACCGGCCAGGAACTGGGCTCCGGCGTCGTCTACGACGGCCGGGGCCACATCGTCACCAACGCCCATGTCGTCGGCGACTCCGAACGGTTCAAGGTGACCCTGGCCACCGGCGGCCGGACGCTGGAAGCCCGGCTGGTCTCCTCCTACCCCCGGCAGGACCTGGCCGTCATCAAGGTCGACAAACCGCCCCAGGACCTCAAGCCGGCGGTCTTCGGGGACAGCTCCAAGGTGGCGGTCGGCCAGATCGTGCTGGCCATGGGCAACCCGCTGGGCCTGTCCAGCAGCGTCACCCAGGGCATCGTCTCGGCGACCGGACGCACCGTCAGCGAGGGCGGGGACGGCGGCAGGGGCCCGACCATCGCGAACATGGTGCAGACCTCCGCCGCCATCAACCCGGGCAACAGCGGCGGCGCGCTGGTCAACCTCTCCGACCAGGTGATCGGCATCCCCACACTGGCTGCCACCGACCCGCAGATGGGCTCCGGCGCGGCGCCCGGCATCGGCTTCGCGATCCCCGCCTCGACGGTCAGGAACATCGCCGACCAGATCATCGGCAAGGGCAGGGTCACCGACTCCCACCGGGCCGCGCTGGGCATCACCGGACGTACGGTCCTGGGCCCCGACCTGGAGCCCGCCGGGGTCGCGGTCGCCTCGGTGACCAGGGGCGGACCCGCCGACAAGGCCGGCATCCGGCCGGGCGACGTCATCGTCAAGTTCGGCGGGGCGCAGGTCGCCACCATAGAGGATCTGACCGCGGCACTGGCCGCCCATGAGCCCGGCGACACGGTGGAGGTGACCGTCGCCCGGGACGGCGCGGAGCGGACCGTACGGGTGCCCCTCGGCAAGCTGTGACGGACGGCCGGACCGACGAGCGACAGCCGGGCCGCCTGTCGTGACGAGCGCGGGCAGGCAACCCCTGGGACGTACGGGACATCCCTATCCCCGACGGACTACCAACCTGGGGGGCCAATGGGGAAGCGATCACGTCTCACCGCCGGCCTGGCCGCGCTCCTGGCGAGCGCCGGCCTGGCGGCGTGCGGGGGAACCGGCACGGAATCCGTACGCGCGAAGCAGCCCGCGAGCGCGAGCGCCGCACACAGCGCGCCACCTGAGAGCACCACCACTCCGCCGGGCAAGCAGAGCGAGCAGAGCAAGCCGAAGAAGCAGGACCATCAGGAGAAACGGAAGAAGCCGGAGGAGCGGCCGAAGCCGCGTAAGGGCACCTCTCCGCGCGACCCCTGCCGGTCGAAGAACCTGGACTGGTCGGTCACGGTCCTCAAAAAGCGGCCGGGCGACGGTCTGTACCGCAGGGCGCGCCTCAAACTGGTGAACAAGGGGCCGGGCACGTGTGTCTTCCGCGGCTATCCGGAGTTCGGGGCCCAATACGGCAAGATGTGGGACATCAACTGGGAACACGGCAGAGCCGGCTCGTTCAAGCTGTCCCGCGGCGACGCGCTGACGATCGGTCTGCGCTATCAGGACACCGAAGAACGTGACGTTCACTGGTGGGAGGTGTGCCGCATCCCCGAGGGAAACGCCGTGGGCTGGGCCCCACAGGACTCCGGCTTCGCCGAGACGATGCCGGTACGGAACGAGGCCGGCCGAAGACACCCCTTCAAGGTCTGCCTGGGCACAGGCCAAATGAGCCCGCCCCGGCGTACGCCGGCCCACCGGTAGCGGTGCCCCGGGCGCCCGTCGGCCACCGCGGCCGGCGGGCGTCCGGGCCGCGCCGTACTCAGCCCTCCGCGCCGTGCAGGCTCATCGGCGCGGCGTAGATCTCCGTGCCGTCCTCGAAGAGCCGGACCTGGTCGACGCCGCCGTCCAGCAGCGCCTTCCACTCCTCACCGATCCACGACTCCGCGTCGCCCTGGGTCGTGAACTCCTCCGGCTCCACCGCGGGCGTCGTCTCCGTACCGTCGGCCTTCTCGAACCGCCACGTCCACGCCATGTCCGCCTCCTGGATTCCACCGGGTCAGGGTCACGTGCTCGCGTCGTGCACGCGCGTCACGTACGCGTGCCGCTGCTGCTTTCGTGCTGATCCGCAGCCTAACGGCCGTGTCGAGACGGGCCCCCGCGCGCCCGCGCGGCCCAGGCGCGAGAAAATCGCCGGGTGGAACTGACTCTCCTCGGTACCGGGGCCCCGCTCGGACTGCCGCGCCCCGGCTGCCCGTGTGCCGCCTGCGCCTGCGCCCTCGGCGAGGAGGCGCGGGCCGCGACCGCGGTGCTGATCGACGGCGCGCTGCTGCTCGACCTCACCCCTGGACCGGCCTTCGCCGCCGCCCGCGCCGGGCAGTCGCTCACCGGCGTACGGCAGGTGCTGCTCTCGCATCCGCACGAAGGGCCCGCGATGGAGGTGCCGGCCGGGCTGCCGCAGCCGGGCCGGGTCGCGGACGGGCGGGAGCTGGCGCTGCTGGACGGGCACCGGGTACGGGCGATCGCCGTGGACGTGCCGGGCACCGGGTACGAGGTCGGCGGGGCGGAGGGCGAGCGGCTGCTGTACCTGCCGCCGGGCGCGGCCCCGGCCGGGCTCGGGGAGGCGCACCCCGGCCACGGCGCGGGCGCGGGCGCGGGCACCGGCCCCGGCTCCGGCCCCCGCTCCGGTCACGGCCGGATCCAGGGGCAGGGCCAGGGGCAGGGGCAGGCGTACGGGCAGGGCCACGGGACGCGGCCGTACGACATGGTCCTGATGGACGTCCTGGGGCGGCCGGACGGGCTGGCGAAGCTGCGGGCGAGCGGCGCGGTGGACGCCGCGACCGATGTGCTGGCCGTCCACCTCGACCACGACGTGCCGCCCGGCCCCGAACTGCACCGCAGGCTCGCGGCGGCGGGCGCGCGGACCGTACCGGACGGCTCCGCGCTGCTGGTGGGCGAGTACCACGCGGTGCCCGACCTGCCACGCCGCACGCTGGTGCTGGGCGGCGCGCGCAGCGGGAAGTCGGCCGAGGCCGAGCGGCGGCTGGCGGCCTTCCCCGACGTCCTGTACGTCGCCACGGGCGGCACGCGGGACGGTGACGCGGAGTGGGCGGCGCGGGTCGGGGCCCACCGCGAGCGGCGCCCCGCCACCTGGCGTACCGCCGAGACCTGCGACCTGGTGCCGCTGCTGGCGGACCTGCCGGACGCCGACACCGGCCGGGACACCGACGAGTCGCCGCTGCTGATCGACTGCCTGGCACTGTGGCTGACCCACGCCATGGACGAGGTGGGGGCGTGGGACGACGAGAAGTGGACGGCCGGCGGGGAGCGGGCGCTGCGCGCACGGGTGGACGAGCTGGTCGCGGCGGTACGCGAGACCAGGCGCCCGCTGGTCGCGGTGAGCAACGAGGTCGGTTCCGGGGTGGTGCCGGCGACCGCGTCGGGCCGTCGCTTCCGCGACGAACTGGGACGGCTGAACGCGGCGTTCGGCGCGGAGTGCGAACACGTCCTCCTGGTCGTCGCGGGCCAGGCACTGGCCCTGCGCGGCTGATACGGGCCGGTCGCTGGCCCTGCGCGGCTGATACGGGCCGGTCGCTTGCGCTGCGCGGCTGACGCGGGCCGGGTGCCGTCCGTGTCCGCTTGCCCGGCTCCGTACCAAGGGGTGGTCTTGGCCCTGTGAGCGACTCGCGCTGTTTCGACGACGCCGTACGGGCCTATGTCCGCCGGCACCCGCGGGCGACGGTCGTCGCGCTCGGCGAGGGCCTGGACACCGCGTTCTGGCGGGTCGACAACGGGCGGCTGACATGGCTGACGGTCGAGTCCCCCAAGGCCGCGGCGGTGCGCCGGATGCTGCTGCCCGACGGTCCCCGGCGGTACACGGTCGCCTGCCCGGCGACCGATCCGGCCTGGCTGGACGCGGTACCCGCACCGGAGCGCGGGGTGATCGTCACGGCCCGGGGGCTGCTGTTGGCTCCGGGCCAGGTGCGTGCCCTGCTCGCCGCGTGCGCCCAGCGTCTTCCCGGCGGCGCGCTGGTTCTCGGTACGGTGCCGCGCCGGCTCGCCGCCCTGGCGCGGCGCCCGGGCGCAAGGCCACGGGAGACGCCGGAGGTGTGGGAGGCGCCGGAAACCCCAAAGGGGTGGAGCCGTGCCGGGATGGCCGGCGCCTGTCCCGGCGTCGTCGAGGTACGGGCCCTGCGGACGCCGCCCCGGGCCGTCACCGAGATCCGGTTCGGCCCGCGCCCGCCGTGACGCCGTCCGGTCCCCACGGCCCCGCAGCGCACCTCCACCGCACCGCAGCACGCCCCCACGGCCCCCGGAGAGGGCCATCCCCCGCGGCAGCCGGTAATCTGCGCCGAATGAGCGCCCTGAACCTCGATGACTTCGCCCACCTGATCGAGCGCCCCGACGGCGGGGTGCGCCGTGACGCCCAGGAGCGGCGGCAACGGCTGGCCGTGCCGCCGGGTGCGCTGGGCCGCCTGGAGGAGTTGGGCGAGTGGCTGGCCGCGGCCCAGCAACAGGTGCCGGTGCGGCCGGTGCGGCGGCGCGGCTGGTGCTCTTCGCGGGTGATCACGGCGTGGCGGAGCTGGGCGTCTCCGCGCGTCCGGCCGGCGGTACGAAGGAACTCCTGCGGGCGGTGCTGGACGGCGCGAGCCCGGCGGCCGTCCTGGCGCGGCAGACCGGGGCCTCGGTGCGCGTGGTGGACATGGCGGTGGACTGCCCGGCGGAGGAGCTTCCCGAGGAGGTCACCCGGCACCGGGTGCGGCGCGGTTCGGGGCGGATCGACATCGAGGACGCGCTGACGGCCGAGGAGGCGGAGAAAGCTTTCCGTGCGGGGATGGCGATCGCCGACGAGGAGGCGGACGCCGGTACGGACCTGGTCGCGCTCGGCGATCTGAGCGTGGGCGGCACCACCGTGGCGAGCACGCTGATCGCCGCGCTGTGCGGCACGGACGCCTCGGTCGTCACCGGCCGCGGCGGCGCGGGCATCGACGACCTGGCCTGGATGCGCAAGTGCGCGGCGATCCGGGACGCGCTGCGCCGGGCCCGTCCCGTACTGGGCGACCAGATGGAGCTGCTGGCGGCCACCGGCGGCGCCGACCTGGCCGCGATGACCGGCTTCCTGCTCCAGAGCGCGGTGCGCCGGACCCCCGTCGTCCTGGACGGGGTGGTGACGGCGGCCTGTGCCCTGGTGGCGCAGCGGGTGGCGTTCCGGGCGCCGGACTGGTGGGTGGCGGGGCAGTCCAGCGGTGAGCCGGCCCAGTCCAAGGCGCTGGACCGGATCGCGCTCAACCCTCTGCTCGATCACGGCGTCACTGCTGGCGAGGGGACCGGGGCCCTGCTCGCCCTGCCATTGGTGCAGGCGGCGGCGGCCCTGGCGGCAGAATTGCCCGTACGCGACTGAGCGGCGCGCCGGCCCGTCGGCCGGCGACCGCGCGGGGAACCGGACGCGCGAGAGGTCCGGGCGGCGAGACGCCCCCATACGATCAAGTTTCATGGGAGAAGCCCGTTTGAGCCCGGACGACGACCGCGTGCGCGGTCCCTGGTCACAGCGCGGCGCCGTCTTCGGCGTCTGGTACCTGCGTGCCGTCACCTTCATCAATGTCCTCAGTGCCGTGTGGGTGTCCATCGGCAACGACATCCGCCGGCACAACGTCGACGAGTTCTTCACGCCCTATCTGCTCACCGCGGGCTTCGCCTCGGGCGCCTTCTCCCTGTTCTGCGCGGTCACGCTGCGCCGGCGCAAGCGGGCCGCCTGGATTCTCAACCTCGTCCTGTCGGGGCTCTTCCTCCTGCTGCTGGTGTGCGTGATGGTCCTGTCCCCCGAGTTCCGCGGCCATGCCCAGAACTGGGTGTCCTTCGCGCTGACGCTGCTGTTCGTCCTCGCGCTGGTGGTGGGCCGCCGGGAGTTCTACGCCAAGGGCGACCGCTCCAACCCCAGGCTGGCCGCGTTCACCGCCGTCGTGGGGCTGCTGGCCGGCTCGCTGCTGGCGGCGCTGCTGGTGACGCTCACCAACAACGCCCACGACGGTTACAGGTCGACATTCCTGGACCGCTGGCGGTACGGCGTGATGCGGCTGGTCTCGGTCGCCGCCGACGAGGACCGCTTCCCCGGCATCTCCGCGCCGACCTGGGTCAACGTCACCATCAACATCCTCAGCACGCTCCTGCTGCTGGCCGTCCTGTGGGCGGCCTTCCGCTCCGTACGGGCCATCGACCCGATCACCCCCGAGGACGAGACGAAGCTGCGCGACCTGCTGGCGCGGCAGGGCGACCGCGACTCGCTGGGGTACTTCGCGCTGCGCCGCGACAAGAGCGTCATCTGGTCCCCCACCGGCAAGGCCGCCGTCACCTACCGCGTCATCGGCGGGGTCTCGCTGGCCTCCGCCGACCCGATCGGCGACCCGGAGGCGTGGCCCGGCGCCATCGGGCTGTGGCTGGCCCAGGCCCGTGAGCACGGCTGGACGCCGGCCGTGATGGGCGCGAGCGAGGAGGCCGGCACGATCTACGCCCGGCACGGCCTGGACGCCCTGGAGCTCGGTGACGAGGCGATCGTGGACACCGGGGAGTTCACCCTGGACGGGCGGGCGATGCGCACCGTCCGCCAGGCGTACAACCGCGTCAAGCGCGCCGGCTACACCGTCCGTATCCGCCGCCACCAGGACATCGCCCCGCAGGAGATGGACGGCCTGCTGCGGCTGGCCGACGACTGGCGGGACGGCGAGACCGAGCGCGGCTTCTCCATGGCGCTGGGCCGGCTCGGCGATCCGGCCGACGGGCGCTGCGTGATGCTGGAGTGCTTCGACGCGGACGGCGTGCCGCGGGCGCTGCTCAGCTTCGTCCCGTGGGGGGCCAAGGGCCTGTCCCTGGACCTGATGCGCCGGGACCGGGACTCGGACAACGGCCTGATGGAGTTCATGGTCCTGGAGCTCATCCAGCGGGCGGAAGAGGTGAAGATCACTCAGCTCTCGCTCAACTTCGCGATGTTCCGATCCGTCTTCGAACGTGGTGCGCGGCTCGGCGCGGGCCCGGTGCTGCGCCTGTGGCGCTCACTGCTCAGCTTCTTCTCCCGGTGGTGGCAGATCGAATCGCTCTATCGCGCCAACGCCAAATACCGGCCGATCTGGGAGCCGCGGTACATGCTCTTCGAAAAGAGCACCGACCTGCTCCGTATCGGCGTCGCCGCCGCCGGCGCCGAGGGCTTCCTTCAGGCCCCCGGGCTGCCGAAGTGGCTGAACCGCAAGCACTTGGAGAGCAAGAGATGAACGAGCCGGCCCTGCGTCGCGCCGTGCGTGCCGAGTGGGGCCCGCTGTTCCGTACCGTGTGGCTGGGCCTGGCCACCAGGAAGCTCCGCGCGATCCCGCTGACCCTCGCGGCCATCTGTCTGACCTCGGTCTTCCAGATCGTGCAGAACCAGGACTGGGGCTACCAGCCGATTCAGAACGTCGGTTCGGTACGGGCCGAGGAGCCCGTGTGGCTGGCGCTGCTGCGTACCCCGCTGTCGCTGTTCGTGCCCGCCCTGGACCTGCCGGTGTGGGGCGCGCTGGCGCAGCTCCTGGTCGTCTTCGGGATCTGCGAGATCGCGCTGGGGCGGCTGCGGACGCTGGCGGTGGCGTACGTGGCCACGCTGGCCGGGACGATGTACGCGCGGATCGGCATCGCGATCGGCCCGGAAAGCGTCGTCGGGCTGCCCGCGAGCGACGCCCATGTCAGCGACACCGGTCCCTCGGCGGCCGTGGTGGGCCTGGCGATCTTCGTGTGCTGGCGGTACCGGGCGTGGCTGACGTGCTCGCTGGTGGTGGCGGCGATGTTCTACGAGGTGTTCTTCATCAAGAACAACCTGGCGGGCAAGGAGCACATCGCGGCGGTGGCTGCCGTCCTGGTGCTGTGCGGCGTATGGGAGGTGCGGCACCGCTCCCGCAAGCCCAAGGACGCCCACCGGGACAACGGTTCGGGGCGCCTGCGGTGACCTGCCCTGTCAGCGGTTCGGGGCGCCTCCGATGACGTACTGGACGCGGCGGCGCAGCCGGGACCAGCGCCGGTCGTGGCGGTAGGCCCGCACCTTGGCCCGGGCCCTGGCCTTGGGCCGGCGGCGGTAGAAGCGCCTGGCCCACGGCGAGTTGGGCCGGGCCAGGCGGACCGCGCCGAACAGGGCGACGAAGGGGACGAAGACGCCGATCACGGCGAGCCGGCCCTTGCCCTTGAAGAGGGCGACCAGGGCGAAGAGGAAGTTGACGCCCACGGTCCGTACGACACGGAAACGGTTGTGGAGCTCCTCGGCGCTCAGTTCGTTGACGCCGAAGGGTGAGAAACCGGCCAGGATCAGACCGACCAGCGCGACCGTGACGATCACGATCTCGACGCTCTTGGTGCCCTCCTCGGTCCAGTACACGTCGTCCAGGTGCAGGATCAGCGCGAACTCGTCCAGGACCAGACCGACCCCGGTCCCGAAGAGGACCGCGGCCAGACCCGAGCCGTAGCCGTGCCGGCCGCCCGCCAGCGCGCTGAAGCCGCCGACCACCATCAGGACGACGCCGGGCACCACGTGGTGGACGTGGAGGCCGCCGGGGGTGATGTTGCGGAAGGGGCCCTTGCCCGCGCGGATGAGGCGGGTGATGACACGGGTCACCGCGAAGGTCAGGACGAAGGAGGCCAGCGCGAGGAGCAGCGGCAGTTTCCCCGGTTCGATGACGTTGCGGTACCACCAGTGACCCATGGACGCACTCCCGTTTGTCTCCTATGCGCAATTTAGCGGCCGTCCCTTCCAGGACTGCCCGGAACCGGCGGGAACCTGCGGGGTAGCCTGCGGCGATGAACGACGCGGTGAACGGCAACGGCGCGGTGAACGACGCGGTGAACGGCTCCCCCGCCTCCCTCAGCGGCAAGGACGCCCTGCGCTTCGCCTTCGGCACGCTGACCGTGCTCCCCGTACGGGTGACGCGCTGGGACCGGGCGGCGGCGCGCGGCGGCATGCTCTGCGCGCCGGCGGCCGGGCTGGCCGTCGGCCTGGGCGCGGCCGGGCTCGGCACGCTGCTGCTCCTGCTGGGGCCGGCCCGCTGCTCGCCGCGGTCGGCACGGCCGCCCTGCCCGCCGCCCTGACCCGTGGGCTGCACCTGGACGGGCTCGCCGACACCGCCGACGGGCTGGGCAGCGGCAAGCCGGCGGCGGACGCGCTGCGGATCATGAAGCAGTCCGACATCGGCCCGTTCGGCGTGCTCACCCTGGTCTTCACGCTGCTGGCCCAGGTGGCCGCGCTGTACGAGCTGTACGCGCGGGGCTGGGCGCAGGGCGCGGTCGCGGCGGTCCTCGCGGCGGTGACGGCCCGCTGCGCGCTCACCCTCGCCTGCCGCGGGGGCGTGCCGCCGGCCCGCCCGGAGGGGCTGGGCGCGGCGGTGGCGGGCGCCGTCCCGCCGCGCGCGGCCTGGGCCGTCGCGCTCGTGGTGGCGGCGCTGTGCGCGGGCGCGGGCGCGCTGTCCGGCCGCCACGGGGCCCTGGGTACGGGCGGGGCCCTGCACACGGCGCTGGCGGCGGGGGCCGCGCTGGGCGCCGCCGAACTGCTGCTGCGGCACTGCCGGCGGCGCTTCGGCGGGGTGACCGGGGATGTGTTCGGCGCGCTGGCGGAGACGGCCGGGCTGACGGCGCTGGTGGTGCTGGCGCTCGGTCAGGGGTGAGGGCCCCGGCCGGCCCGGGCCCGTACGGCGTACGCGTTCCGTACGTGGCGTGCCTGTAGCAGACCCCGCTCAGCAGGCGCGGCGCCAGGCGTCCAGGTGCAGCCGCTTCTGCATCGAGCTGAAGCCCAGCTTGCGGGTCTGGGCGCAGAACCGCGCGGCCGGCAGCTCGTACTCCACGTGGAAGACCGGCTTGCCGGCCTTGATGAACGGCTTGAGCGTCTCGCACTCCTCGTACTGCGCGCACTGCTCGTTCACGGCGAAGTCGAAGTCCTTGAGAAGCTGCGGGATCTGGTCCATGTCGTTCTTCAGGCCGACCGACATGCCGCGCTCGTGGGCGAGTTTGGCGACCATGCGGTTGAAGGCGAGCTGGTGGGCAGCGGTGAGCTTGAAGCCGGTCTTGTTCAGGTAGCCGTCGACGTTGTCCGGCTCGACCGCGTCGAAGCCCTTGGCGCGGCACATGTCGAACCGCTTGGCGATCAGGGGCCGCAGGACGTCCAGCCTGCGGATGTCCAGCCAGCGTTCGCCCTCCCAGCCGTTGTCGCGCCCGATGACGGACTTGGGGAACCTGCGCGCGTCGGGTCGGAAGTCCTCCCAGGCACCCACGCTGATGTAGCAGATGACCTTGCGGCCACGGCGGTGGAGGTCGGCGACGGTGGACGCCTTGCGGTTGAAGCCGTCGATGTCGTACACGGGGGCCTTGACCGAGAAGTCGAGCTGGCCGGTGAGCTGCCACTGCCAGGCGACGCCGGGCTTGGGGCGCCACATGCCGGCGGAGGCCCCGGTGGCCGGCCGGGGGTCCGGCTTCGGCTTGGGCGCGGCCTCGCTCGGCGCCTGGGCGCAGGCGGCGATGAGGGCGAGCAGGGCGGCGGCCAGGACCGGCAGCGACCGTCGGCGCCGGGCCGGGCGCGGGGCACGGGCCGGGGACGGAACCGGGCAGGCGGGCGGACCGGAGGGAGGCGGCGAGGAGTTCATCGGTAGGTCTCCAAGCAGGACGGCAGGGCGTCCCAGGGATGCGGGTGGGTGCCGGGGACGGCGCAGTGGACGGCGGCGCCACGCCGCCGGGACAGTTCGGCGGCGGCCCGGGCGCAGCCGTCGGGGACTCCGTGGATCAGGTGACAGAAGCGCTCGGGCGGATGGCCGGCCGTCCAGGGCGGGACGTCGGCGCTCTCGTACGCGGCCCAGTCATCCTCGAAGGTTACGAGGAGGTCGGCGACGTCCAGATAGCGGGGGTGCGGGTGGAGGCCGTGGTTGAGGACGACGGTGGTGGCGCCCACGGCCCGGGCGGCGACCGCCAGCCGGCCGTAGTGCGGCAGGAATTCGGGACCGGGCGCGGCCTGGTCGAAGAAGGCGCCGTCGGTGGCGTACCAGTCGCGGTGGCGCAGCAGGTCCTGGACCACCTCCGCGTGCGGACGGCGGCCGTAGGCGGTGTCGGCGTAGCCCAGCCGACGCACGCCGGCCGCCCGCAGTGCGCCCGCGACCTCGGCGAAGGCGGGGTCGGGGGCCTGCCCCGGGCCGTTGCACGGGTTCAGTACGACGCCGTAGAGGCCGGGCGCCGCCTCGATCAGTCTGCGCCAGGCTTCCGGGCGGTCGGCGGGGTGTTCGTACAGGGGGACCAGAAGCCGCTGGGGCGGGGAGGTGGGGAGCATGGCGAGCCGATTCCGTCGGGCCGGGCCGCCCGCGGACCGTGCTGCTGCGGCGCGGCCCGCGGGCGGGCGTCAGCGGTGGGCGGTGGCCCGGCCCAGGAGGGCGGAGCCGAGGGCGGACAGCACCAGGGCGGCGCCGCCGCAGACGATGAGCTGGGTGAGGACGGGTGAGAGCGGGCCGGTCAGCAGGACCACGGTCTGGGTCACGGCGGCGGCGCCGCACACCACGGCGGAAACCGCGACCGCGCCGAACGCCTGGAGGAGCAGCGCGGTCCACAGGACCGTGCCCAAAAGCAGCAGACCGCCCAGCCGGGCCGCGTCCAGCGGCGGGCCGTCCGGCCACAGAAACGTTCCCGCGGCGTCGAGCGCGGCCAGGACCGCCAGGTAGCCGAGCAGGCAGCGGGCCAGGGCGCCGGAGGTGGCGCGCCAGAAGGCGGCGGGGGTGGTACTGGCGCGCAGCCCGGCCACGGCGTTGCTGCGGTACCGGTACAGCAGCCACTCCGCCGGCCCCATGCTGAGCGTCAGCGCGACCGCCGAGGGCGCCGCGACCGTGGCCCCGGTGCCGTAGCGCAGTACGTCGCCGAGCGCGGTGTGCAGCACCAGGACGCCGGTGGCCAGGCCGAAGAGCCCGTACGGCAAGGAGGCCGCCGCCCGCGGTCCGGCGCCCTTGTGGCGTGCCTCGCGCAGATGGCCCCGTACGGCGCGGGCGGCCAGCCCGGTGGCGGCGGCCAGGGACAGCAGGAGCAGCGCGGTCCGTACGGCGTCCGGCGGGTGGAGGGCCGCCACCGCCACGGCGCCCAGGGCCAGCGGCAGCAGCGCGCACAGCAGGGCCCTCTCGTGGCCGAAGACCAGGAGGGTGGTGGCGGCGGCGAGGTAGAGCGCCTGGCCGACGGCGAAGAGGACCGCGCCGGCGGCGTCCTCGTCGACGCCGGAGGCCGCCCAGGCGACCGCCGTGCCGGCCAGCGCCCCGGCGGGCGCGCCGAGCGCCAGGGCGCGGGCGGCGGCGTACCGGTCGCCCAGCCCCAGCCAGGAGTACGCGCGGTGGGCGAGCGCCTGGTTCCACATCCAGCCGGTGAGCGCGCCCGCCAGCACAGGAAGCGTTCCTGCGGGCAGGCCGAGGGAGTCCGGCGGCCCGGTCAGCAGGTGGGCGCCCACGACGTAGGCCAGGCCCGGCATGGCGAAGACCAGGGCGCGCAGCAGACACCCCAGCAGGCTGACCCGCCAGGGGTCCGGGCCCTCACCGCCGGGCTCGGGGTAGCTGCGCGGAATCCGCTCGAAGAGCTCCTCGGCCAGCGCGAAGGAGTTCTCCCGCCCGTACGTCAGCCGGATCTGATCGTCGCTCATGCCGTCGGACTCGATGATGGCGGCGATCTCGTCGGGGTGGACGGCGGCGGCGATCAGGGCGGCCATCCGCTCGGCCAGCTCGTCGACGGGGTCGGGGGCGGCCCACCCGGGCCGCCTGGGCCGCGGGACGTGCGGGAGGGTGTCGGGGCGGCCGGAGCCCTCCCGGTCCGGCGGCACCAGCCACAGCGGGCCGCTCATCCAGCGGATCCGTCCGCCGCGAGGGCCGGTCCGTCCGCCGCGAGGGCGGACCAGGGGCTGCGCAGTTGGAGCGTCCAGTCCCTCTCCTCGCGCTGCTTGCGCTCCTCGGCGAGGCGGGCCGGAGCGCCGGCGGCCAGTTCGCGGTAGATCGTACGGAACCCGTCCACGGAGCGGCGCAGGGTGAACTGGTCGATCACCCGCTGCCGGGCCCGGCTGCCCAGCTCCGCGCGCATCTCCCAGCCTCCGTGCAGCAGTTCCAAGGTGGCCTTGGCCATCGCCTCCGGCTCGCGCGGCGGCACCACCCGCCCGGCGTCCCCGACCGCCTCGCGCACCCCGCCGACGTCCGTGGAGACGGTGGAGCGCCCGCAGGACATGGCCTCTATGAGGCTGAAGGGAAAGCCCTCGCTGATGCTGGAGAGCATCACGATGCTGCCCGACGCGTAGGCGGCGGCGACGTCGCAGACCCGGCCCTCCCAGCTCACCCCGTCGCTCACGCCGAGTGAGGCGGCGAGTTTCTCGCAGCGCCCGTGGTACTCCTCGCAGCCGTTGGGCACTCCCCCGTACAGCCGCAGCCGCAGCTCGGGGACCTCCTTGCGCATCAGGGCGTAGGCGCGGATGAGGGTTTCCAGGTCCTTGATGGGGTCGATACGGCCGGCCCAGCTCAGCGTGGGGGTGTCGGGCTCGGCCCCGGCGTGCGGGAAGGCGTGCGGGTCGACGCCGTTGTAGACCGTACGGATCTTCTCGGAAGGGGTGCCGCCGCGCTCCTCCCAGCGCCGGTTGTACTGGTTGCAGGGGGTGATCAGATCGGCGGCGCGGTAGCTCTCGATGGTCAACTGGCGGTAGAAGCCGAGCATCAGGGCCTTGACGGGCCAGCGCTGGGCCCCGGAGCGGTAGCCGAGGTAGCGCTCGCGCAGGTAGATGCCGTGCTCGGTCAGCAGGAAGGGCACCTGGTCGAACTTTTTGGCCACCAGCGCCGGGAGGGTGGCCAGGCCGTTGCTGACGGAGTGCGCCACGCTGTCGGCGGGAATCCGTACGGCCAGCGGGCGCAGGGCGTGTTCGAGCAGGTCGGTGGCGGTCAGCGCGTCGTGGACGGTGGGCTCCGCCGCGCGGGTGGCGGTGTGCGGCAGGGTCCAGATCCACATCAGGGAGCGCAGTGCGGCTTCCGTACGCAGCGCGGCGCTCAGGCGTCCCTCGCGCGCCAGTTCGGCCAGATGGTAGAGCTCGGCGCCGAAATCGGTGCAGGACTGCGGGTCCAGGAGGGAGAGCAGGAAGCGCTCGTAGATGTCGATGAAGCGCCGGCGCTCCCGGCCCCACAGGGGCCTGGCTCCGCGCCGGCCCGGCGGCGGCCCCCACATCGGCACGGAGGAGTGCCGGCGGACGTTCTCCGGGAGTTCCCAGGTCACCGGCTCCCGGCCGCTGCCGGTCAGCGCGATGACGTGGAAGGTGACTTCGGGCATGCCCCGGACGAGCTGATCGCACCAGGTGGAGACGCCGCCGGTGACGTGCGGGTAGGTGCCCTCGGTGAGCATGGTGACGTGCCCGCCGGGCTGCGGGCCGTCCTGGTCGGGACTTCGGCGGCCTACCTCGTACAGCGTGGCGTTCATGGCGGTTCCCCCCGGAACACGAGTGCTTGAGCGGTGCGATGCGGGACGTGGAGGTGGCTGGTCTCGGGGACGTGGGGTGCGCGCGGACGCACGGGAGCCTCCGCGCGGGGCGGTGCGGTGTCCGGACGCGGTGGTGCGTTCCGTGTGCCGACGGGCGGCCGGGCGGTGCCGGGCGCTCGACGGGGCCCGTCAGGCGGTCGCCGGGAGCTTGAGGGTGATCGCTGCTCCGGGTGCCTGCGCTGCTGCCCACTCCGAGACCCGGCCGGCATACCTGCTGCCGAAATCCGCGGTCCCCTCGGAGAGTTGTCGTTTGGTTCCCACCGGCATCGTAGCCGCCGCGTCGACGCCTTCCGGCGACGTGATGGTGACGGTGTCGCCAATTCTGTATGCCGTCACGGAACCGGCGTCCAGCGCCCGCTGCCACGCCGCACGCTGCTGCAACTCACGGCCGATCGCCCGCTGCCGCGCGTTGACCACCGGGGTGTCCTCGGCGAACAGCCCCCGATAGTCGGCCAGAACTTTGTCCAGAACCGGGTAGGCGATGCGGTCTTCTGCGAGGTTGGACTGATGCATGTAATGCGGGCGCGGATCGTTGCTCATCACATGCGCGAGGGCGGCATGCGCCTCCTTGGGGGCGATGTAGGAGGCGTAGCCGGTGGCCGGGTCCAGCGGACCGGGCAGGCAGGTGGAGTTGGGGTCGGTCTCACAGATCCCGCTGCCGCCGTCCGCCTTGCTGGTGTAGATCCAGTTGTACTCGTCGACCTCCTCGGCGGCCTTCCCCACGTTGTAGTAGACGTTCATCGGGTAGCGCGGCACGGTCAGCGCGGAGCCGACCGGACGCTGCGCGGACTCCCGGGAGTTGTCGCTGGCGGTCCACCTCACCCCGTTCGCGGCCAGCGCGGGCGCGAGGTTTGGGTTGTCCTCGGGCTGCTGCGGCAGGGTCCTGAGCCCGGAGTGCTCGCCGGTGACCAGCTCGGCGGCGTCCACGTCCAGGCCCTTGGCCACGCCCCACTCGTGGTTTCGCCTGATCTCCGCGTCGATCTCCGCCCGACCGACCCAGCGGGTACGTCCCAGCAGGTCGGTGGCGCAGCGCCAGGGGGTGACGGAGGTGTCCTGCACACAGCCCAGGAAGGCGTGGGTGTAGGTGTGGTTGACCCAGCGGTAGGCGGCCTTGTCGGCGAGCAGCCGGTCGGCGAACGGGTCGCTGCCGCCGTGTTCGGACCGCCACTCCTCGCCGGAGCCGGCGTTGTAGACCATGTCGAGCGTCAAGCCGCTGGTGCGCTGCCACCGGGCGGCGTACTCGGCGTCGGCGGCGGTCATCCGGATCTGTTCGTTCTCCGGGGTGCCGGACGGGCAGTCGTCACCGGGGGTGCAGTTGCGCGCGGTGTCCCAGCGGCCGTCGGGCGCGAAGACGTCATCGACGTGGACGGAGAAGTAGTTGCGGCTCTGCCCGAGGTGGACGCCCTGGGTCAGCCAGTCGACGACGCCGCGGGCCAGCAGCCGGAACTGCTGCTGGTAGCGGTTCATCGAGAAGGTGACGACCAGCTCGCGGCGCCCGTCGTGGGCGTACTCGCCGATCAGTGAGCCCCGCGCGGTGGAGCCGGGGACCGCCGCGTCCAGGTAGGTGGTGAACTTCGCGCCCTCGGGCTGGACGGCCAGCGGCTGGGCGATGTGGCCGTAGCTCTCGGAGACCTGTTCGTCCTCGTCCGCGAAGGGCACCGGGCCGTCGAGGTAGCCGAAGGGGGCGGCCTTGCCCGCGGTGGTGGTGTGGGTGGCGAAGCCGTCCAGGACGCCGGAGAATCCGCCGTCGTCCGGGGTGCGCAGTCCGACCGCGGGGCGGGCGTAGGTGTACGCGTCCACCTGCGGGATCCCGAATTTCTTCTCGTACGCCGCCAGCGCCGCTAGCTCGGAGGAGGCGGGCGAGCCGAACGGGTTGTCGTCCGGCAGCACCACACCCTGGAACTTGGCCCGTGGGCGGCCGTCCACGGTGTCGCTCAGGTACGCCTCGTCAATCACCGGACGGCTCGGACTCGTCAGGTCCACGACGGTGTACGGCACCCCTTGGGCGCGCAGTTCGCCACGCAGGGCATCGGTGCTCTCGCCGCCGTCGGCCACGACCAGCACCCTCAGGTCGGTCCGGGGCTCCGGCGCCGCCACGGCCCCCGTGGCGGGCAGTCCCACCGCCAGCAGCACACCCGCGGCCCACCCGGCCAGCAGTGCGGACACTCTGACATTACGGCCCATCGGCGCAGTCCCTTCCCCCCGGAAGACGCCCTGCCTCCAGAGTGACGCCAGGCAGGTCCGTGCACATCATGCGAAGGAACTGAACGTTCCCTCGCACAGACGGCACGACTGTGGCACACGTCTCATTCGCAGCACAGCAGTTGATGACAAAACGGCTTTGACTGTCCGGTCGGTAATGCCGCAAACGGGGTTAACCGTCTGATATCTCCCTCGCAATGCATCGCGGCTGAGGCCACAGTGACCACAGCGACGGCTTGTGCGTGCTTGTCCGCCGACGCGTCCGGCCACGCCACGCGGCGGACCCGAGCGTAGGCTCGGCCGCAGCAGCGCCCCGGGCGCAAATGGACCTCTTGACGGAACAGGACTTTCATCACCGTGACTGCACTGACCCTCAGCACATCCTCCGCCGCGACGTCGCGTGCGGACGCCATCGTCGTCGGCGTGGCCAAGGGCACCAAGGGCCCGGTCGTGGCCCCGGGCGCCGAGGCCGTGGACAAGGCATTCGACGGCAGGCTCGCCGCCGTGCTGGAGACCCTCGGCGCGAGTGGTGCCGAGGGCGAGGTGACCAAGCTCCCGGCCGCCGCCGGCCTCAAGGCGCCGGTCGTGCTGGCGGTGGGCCTGGGCGACGCCCCCAAGGACGACGACTACGACGCCGAGGCGCTGCGCCGCGCCGCGGGCACCGCCGCCCGTGCGCTGGCCGGCACGAAGAAGGCCGCCTTCGCGCTTCCGGTGCCCGACGCCGAGGCCGCCGCCGCGGTCTGCGAGGGCGCGCTGCTGGGCGCGTACGCCTTCACCGCCTACCGCAGCGAGCCCAAGGCCGCCAAGGGTGAGACCAAGAAGAACGACAGGTCCGCGCCGCTCGCCGAGATCGCCGTCCTGGGCGGCAAGCCGCGCGACAAGGCGTACAAGGCCGCCGCCGAGCGCGCCACCGTACTGGCCGCCGAGATCAACCGCGCCCGCGACCTGATCAACACCCCCTCCAACGACCTGAACCCCAAGACCTTCGCCGCCCAGGCGCAGGCCGCGGCCAAGGAGTTCGGCCTCACGGTCGAGGTGCTGGACGAGAAGGCGCTCAAGAAGGGTGGCTACGGCGGTCTGATGGGTGTCGGCCAGGGCTCGGAGAACCCGCCGCGCCTGGTGAAGATCGCCCACACCCACGCCAAGGCGACCAAGACCCTGGCGCTGGTCGGCAAGGGCATCACCTACGACTCGGGCGGCATCTCCCTGAAGCCGGCCGGTCACAACGAGACGATGAAGTGCGACATGAGCGGCGCCGCCGCCGTGTTCGCCGCCGTCGTCGCCGCGGCCAGGCTGGGCCTGGAGGTCAACGTCACCGGCTGGCTGGCGCTGGCGGAGAACATGCCGTCCGGCTCGGCCACCCGTCCGGGCGATGTGCTGACCATGTACAGCGGCAAGACCGTCGAGGTGCTCAACACCGACGCCGAGGGCCGGCTGGTGCTGGCCGACGCGCTGACCCGCGCCTCGGAGGAGGACCCGGACGCGATCGTGGACGTCGCCACGCTCACCGGCGCGATGGTGCTGGCGCTGGGCAACCGCACCTTCGGGATCATGGCCAACGACGACGCCTTCCGCACCTCGATCCACGAGATCGCCGAGGAGGTCGGCGAGCAGTCCTGGCCGATGCCGATGCCCGCCGAGCTGCGCAAGGGCATGGACTCCCCGGTCGCCGACATCGCCAACATGGGCGAGCGGATGGGCGGCGGCCTGGTCGCCGGTCTCTTCCTGAAGGAGTTCGTCGGCGAGGGCATCACCTGGGCCCACCTGGACATCGCGGGCCCGGCCTTCCACGAGGGCGCGCCCTGGGGCTACACCCCCAAGGGCGGCACCGGCTCCTCGGTGCGCACGCTGGTGCGGCTGGCCGAGCGCACCGCCGCCGGCGACCTGGGCTGACGCGGGGGCGGGGCCGGCGGTGGGGCGGGACGGACGACGTCCCCGCCGGACCCCGACCGGCCCGGGCCCCTTACGGCCTTTTTGTCCGTACGGCTCCGGGTACCCGTCCCGGGGCCGTACGCCCGCGTTCGCCCTCAACGAAATCCGTACGCCTGTACGCACGAGTAACCCCGCGGAGCTGCCGTTCGGCGGTCCCGCACCCCGGCCCGCCGTCCCGCCCGTGTTCAACAAGTGCGAAGATGGGTTCTTGGCAGACAGGGCCCCCCTTTACCCAGGGCCGAAGTAACCAAGCGGCCGATCAACAGCCGCCGCCCGGTCATCGTGGACCGGCTCCGGCGTACCCATGCATGGAGGACGTGACGTGGCGAACGACGCCAGCACCGTTTTCGACCTAGTGATTCTCGGAGGCGGTAGCGGCGGTTACGCCGCTGCCCTGCGCGGGGCCCAGTTGGGCCTGGACGTCGCCCTGATCGAGAAGGGCAAGGTCGGCGGCACCTGCCTGCACAACGGCTGCATCCCCACCAAGGCTCTGCTGCACGCCGGTGAGATCGCCGACCAGGCCCGCGAGGCGGCCCAGTTCGGTGTCAAGGCCACCTTCGAGGGCATCGACATCGAGGCCGTCCACAAGTACAAGGACGAGGTCATCTCGGGCCTGTACAAGGGTCTCCAGGGCCTGGTCGCCTCCCGCAAGGTGACCTACATCGAGGGCGAGGGCCGGCTGTCCTCCCCGACCTCCGTGGACGTGGGCGGGCGCCGTGTCGAGGGCCGGCACGTCCTGCTGGCGACCGGTTCCGTACCGAAGTCGCTGCCGGGCCTGAACATCGACGGCGACCGGATCATCTCCTCCGACCACGCGCTGAAGCTGAACCGGGTACCGAAGTCCGCGATCGTCCTGGGCGGCGGCGTGATCGGCGTCGAGTTCGCCTCGGCGTGGAAGTCCTTCGGCACCGACGTGACCATCGTCGAGGGCCTCAAGCACCTCGTCCCGGTCGAGGACGAGAACAGCTCCAAGCTGCTGGAGCGGGCCTTCCGCAAGCGCGGCATCAAGTTCAACCTGGGCACCTTCTTCCAGAGCGCCGAGTACACCGAGACCGGTGTCAAGGTCACCCTGGCCGACGGCAAGACCTTCGAGGCCGAGGTGCTGCTGGTCGCCATCGGCCGCGGCCCGGTCTCCCAGGGCCTGGGGTACGAGGAGGCCGGGGTCGCCATGGACCGCGGCTACGTCCTGGTCGACGAGTACATGCGCACCAACGTGCCGACGATCTCGGCCGTCGGTGACCTCGTCCCGACCCTCCAGCTCGCGCACGTCGGCTTCGCCGAGGGCATCCTGGTGGCGGAGCGGCTGGCCGGTCTGAAGACCGTGCCGATCGACTACGACGGCGTGCCGCGCGTGACGTACTGCCACCCGGAGGTCGCCTCCGTCGGCATCACCGAGGCCAAGGCCAAGGAGCTGTACGGCGCCGACAAGGTCGTCACCCTGAAGTACAACCTCGCGGGCAACGGCAAGAGCAAGATCCTGAAGACCACGGGCGAGATCAAGCTCGTCCAGGTCAAGGACGGTGCCGTGGTCGGCGTCCACATGGTCGGTGACCGCATGGGCGAGCAGGTCGGTGAGGCCCAGCTCGTCTACAACTGGGAGGCCCTGCCGGCCGAGGTCGCGCAGCTCATCCACGCGCACCCGACGCAGAACGAGGCGCTCGGCGAGGCCCACCTGGCCCTGGCCGGCAAGCCCCTCCACTCCCACGACTGACCCCAGTCCGGGCGCGACCACAACCCCGCACCATTCGTAAGGAGCAAGAGAAACCATGGCGGTTTCCGTAACCCTTCCGGCGCTCGGCGAGAGCGTCACCGAGGGCACCGTCACCCGCTGGCTGAAGGCCGAGGGTGAGCGTGTAGAGGCCGACGAGCCGCTGCTCGAAGTGTCGACCGACAAGGTCGACACCGAGATCCCGGCCCCGGCCTCCGGCATCCTGGCCTCCATCAAGGTGGCCGAGGACGAGACCGTTGAGGTCGGCGCCGAGCTGGCCCTCATCGACGACGGCTCCGGCGCCCCGGCCCAGGAGGCGGCCCCGGCCGCCGCCGAGGCCCCCGCCGCCCAGCCCGAGCCGGCCCCGGCCCCGGCGCAGGAGGCCCCGGCCCCCGCACCGGCGCAGGAGGCCCCCGCCGCCCCGGCAGGCGCCGCCCAGGGAACTGACGTGGTCCTCCCGGCGCTCGGCGAGAGCGTCACCGAGGGCACCGTCACCCGCTGGCTCAAGCAGGTCGGCGAGTCGGTCGAGACCGACGAGCCGCTGCTGGAGGTCTCCACCGACAAGGTCGACACCGAGATCCCGGCGCCCGCCTCCGGCGTGCTGCTGGAGATCGTGGTCGGCGAGGACGAGACCGCCGAGGTCGGCGCCAAGCTGGCCGTGATCGGCTCCGCCGACCAGCAGGCCGCCGCGACCGCCGCCCCCGCGCCGGCCGCCCCGGTCCAGGAGGCCCCGAAGCAGGAGGCTCCGAAGCAGGAGGCCCCCGCGGCCCCGGCGCCGACCCCGGCTCCGCAGGCCCCCACGGCTCCCGCCCCCCAGACCGTCACCACCCCCGCTCCGGAGCCGGCCCCCGCCGCTCCGGCCCCGGCGCCGGCTCCGGCCGCCGCCCCCGTCACCCCGGCTCCGGCCGCGGGTGAGGCGGACGCCGCGTACGTCACCCCGCTGGTGCGCAAGCTCGCCCAGGAGAACGGCGTCAACCTGGCCACGGTCAAGGGCACCGGCGTCGGTGGCCGCATCCGCAAGCAGGACGTCGTCGCCGCCGCCGAGGCCGCCAAGCAGCAGGCCGCTCCGGCCGCCGCCGCTGCCCCGGCCGCCTCGGGCCCGAAGACCCCGGCCATCGAGGCGTCCCCGCTGCGCGGTCAGACCGTCAAGATGCCGCGGATGCGCAAGGTCATCGGCGACAACATGATGAAGGCGCTGCACGGCCAGGCGCAGCTCACCACCGTGGTCGAGGTGGACGTCACCAAGATCATGCGGATGCGTGCCAAGGCCAAGGACGCCTTCGCGCAGCGTGAGGGCGTCAAGCTCTCGCCGATGCCGTTCTTCGTCAAGGCCGCCGTCCAGGCGCTGAAGGCCCACCCGGTCGTCAACGCCCGGATCAACGAGGACGAGGGCACGATCACCTACTTCGACACCGAGAACATCGGTATCGCGGTGGACGCGGAGAAGGGCCTGATGACCCCGGTCATCAAGGGTGCGGGCGACCTGAACATCGCCGGCATCGCCCGGAAGACCGCGGAGCTGGCCGGCAAGGTCCGCACCAACAAGATCAGCCCGGACGACATGTCCGGCGCGACCTTCACGATCAGCAACACCGGCTCGCGCGGTGCGCTGTTCGACACGGTCATCGTGCCCCCGAACCAGGTCGGCATCCTGGGCATCGGCGCGACCGTCAAGCGCCCGGTGGTCATCAACCACCCGGAGCTGGGCGAGACCATCGCCGTCCGGGACATGACCTACGTGGCCCTGTCCTACGACCACCGTCTGGTGGACGGCGCCGACGCGGCCCGTTACCTGACCACGGTCAAGCAGATCCTGGAGGCCGGCGAGTTCGAGACCGAGCTGGGTCTGTGAGCTTCGGTCTGTGAGCTCCGGTCTGTGAAGCTCCGGTCTGTGAGGTCTGTGGGCTCCGGTCCGTGAGGCCGGGTCTGCGGGCCGTCGGCAGCACGGCGTGAAAGGGTCGGCCCCGGTTCGTACGAGCCGGGGCCGACCCCTTTGCATACCCCGCATAATGACCGTCCCTGATGGCCCCGCCCGACGCCCCTTGCGCCCTCCCCCGCTCGCTCTGAAGGAGCACGTCATGACCCCGCCCGTCGTCCATTCGCTGCGCGAGCAGATCCGCGAGCACATCCTGGAGGGGATCGTCAGCGGCCGGTGGCAGCCGGGCGAGCGCATCGTGGAGCGGCGGATCGCGGTCGAGCTGGAGGTCAGCCAGACGCCCGTACGGGAGGCGCTGCGCGAGCTGGAGTCGCTGCGGCTGATCGAGTCGGCCCCGAACAAAGGCGTCCGGGTACGGAACCTGACCGCCGAGGACCTCAAGCAGAGCTATCCCGTACGCGCCGGGCTGGAGCAGGTGGCCGCCGAGCTGGCCGCCGCCCGGCTGGCGCGGGACACCGAAGCGCTGGAGCGCGAGGTGGCCGCCCTGTGCGAGGCGGACCGCAGGGGTGACGGCGAGGCGCAGGTGCGGCACACCGTGGCCTTCCACCGGGAGATCGTGCGGGCCGCCGGCAACGCGGTGCTGCTGCACACCTGGGAGTCGCTGGGCATCGAGGTCTGGACGACCCTGTCCATCCGCTGGTTCAGCCCCGAGCCGCGCTCCCACGCCAAGGACCACCAGGAACTCGTCGACGCCTTCCGGCGCCGTGATCCCCGGATCGGCGAGGTGCTCAAGTCCCATGTGCTGAGCTGCGCGCCGCGGGTGTAGAAGCCGGGCGGTGTAAAAGCCGGGCCGGGACGGTCCGTACGGGCGGTACCTGCGATTCCGCGCCGCAACCACCCTGGCACCCCGTGCCTGCAAGGCTGACACCCCGTGCCGACCTTGGGATTTTCTTTGAATGCGCATTGATCGATCATCGATCAGAGGCGTATCGTCGGCCGCGGGGCGCGACCCTGCCTGCCAAGCACCCCTCGCACCCTCCCCTCCTACGTCCGGAAAGGGGCCACCCATGCCCGATCCCGTACGCATGGCGCACAGCCAGCTCGACCAGCTCCCGGACCGGGACCCCGAGGAGACGGCCGAGTGGCGGGCGTCCCTGGACGCCGTCACCGAGGCGGCCGGACCCCGGCGCACCGCCTACCTGATGCGCCGCGCCCTGGAACACGTACAGGAGCACATCCAGGAGCCCGGGCTCGCGCCGCTGGAGACCGACTACGTCAACACCATCCCGACCTCCGCCGAGCCCGAGTACCCGGGCGATGCGGCGCTGGAGGCCCGGATCACCGCCTGGAACCGCTGGAACGCCGCCGCGATGGTGACCCGTGGCTCCAAGCTGGGCCTGGGCGGCCACATCGCCACCTTCGCCTCGGCGGCCTGGCTCTACGAGACCGGCTTCCAGCACTTCTTCCGCGGCAAGGACGGGCTCGCGACCGGCGCGGACAGCGGCGACCAGCTCTACATCCAGGGCCACGCCTCCCCCGGCATCTACGCCCGCGCCTTCCTCGAAGGCCGGCTGACCCAGGACCAGCTCGACCGCTTCCGCCAGGAGGCGGGCGGCGGCCCCGGCGCCGGACTGCCCTCCTACCCGCACCCGCGGCGGCTCCCCTGGATGTGGGAGTTCCCCACCGTCTCCATGGGACTGGGCCCGCTCTCCGCGATCTACCAGGCGCGTTTCAACCGCTACCTGGAACACCGCGGCATCAAGGACACCTCCGGCTCCCGCGTCTGGGCGTTCCTGGGCGACGGCGAGATGGACGAGCCCGAGTCGACCGCCGCACTGGCGCTGGCCGGCCGCGAGGGGCTGGACAACCTCACCTTCGTCATCAACTGCAACCTCCAGCGCCTCGACGGCCCCGTACGCCCCAACTTCAAGATCGTGCAGGAGCTGGAGGCCCAGTTCCGCGCGGCGGGCTGGAACGTCGTCAAGTCGCTGTGGGGACAGGCGTGGGACGAGCTGTTCGCCCAGGACACCGACGGCGCGCTGGTACGCCGGCTGCGCGCGACGCCCGACGCCCAGTTCCAGACGTACGCCACCCGTGACGCCGCCTACCTGCGCGACCACTTCTTCGGCGCCGACCCCGCCCTGACCCGGATGTCGCAGGGGCTGAGCGACGCCAAGCTGCTGGAGCTCTTCCGGGCCTCCCGGGCCGGGCACGAGCCGCGCAAGGTGTACGCCGCGTACCAGGCGGCCGTCGAGCACAAGGGCGCGCCGACCGTCGTCCTCGTACAGACCGTCAAGGGCTACACCCTGGGCGCCGGCTTCGAGTCGCGCAACGCCAACCACCAGATGAAGAAGCTGACCGGGCAGGAGTTCCGCGCCATGCGCGACCTGCTGGACCTGCCCATTCCCGACAGCGCGCTGGCCGACGGCCCGGTCCCCTACTGGCACCCCGGCGAGAACTCCCCCGAGGTCCGCTACCTGCGCGAGCGGCGTGCCGCCCTCGGCGGCCCGGCCCCGGCCCGCAAGGTCTTCCCCAAGCCGCTGCCGATGCCCGCCGACAAGGCGTTCGACGCCCTGAAGAAGGGCTCGGGCACCCAGGAGATCGCCACCACCATGGCCTTCGTACGGCTGGTCAAGGACCTGATGCGGGACAAGGAGACCGGCCGGCGCTGGGTCCCGGTCGTCCCCGACGAGGCCCGTACCTTCGGCATGGAGTCGCTCTTCCCCTCCGCCGGCCTCTACTCCCCCGTCGGCCAGACCTACGACCCCGTCGACCGCGACCAGCTCCTGTACTACAAGGAGGCCAAGGACGGTCAGATCCTCAACGAGGGCATCACGGAAGCCGGTTCGCTGGCCGACTTCACCGCCGCGGCGACGTCGTACGCCACCCACGGCGAGCCGATGATCCCCTTCTACATCTTCTACTCGATGTTCGGCTGGCAGCGCACCGCCGACCAGTTCTGGGCGCTGGCCGACCAGTTGGGCCGCGGCTTCGTCATCGGCGCCACCGCGGGCCGTACGACGATGACCGGCGAGGGCCTCCAGCACGCGGACGGCCACTCGCACCTGATCGCCTCCACCAACCCGGCGGCGATCTCCTACGACCCGGCCTTCGCGTACGAGGTCGCAGTGATCGTCAAGGAAGGTCTGCGCCGGATGTACGGCCCGACGGCCACCTCCCCCGCCGGCGAGGACGTCTTCTACTACCTGACGGTCTACAACGAGACCAAAGTGCAGCCGCCGATGCCCGAGGGCGTCGAGGAGGGCATCCTGCGCGGTCTGTACCGCTTCAAGGAGGCCGCGTCCGCGGCGGCCGACGCACCGCGCCTGCAACTGCTGGCCTCCGGCACCGCCATCCACTGGATCCTGGAGGCCCAGGAGCTCCTGGCCCGCGACTGGGGCGTGGCGGCGGACGTCTGGTCGGCGCCGTCCTGGACGGAGCTGCGGCGCGACGCCCTGGAGTGCGACGCCGCGCGTCTGGACGGCGAGGACCGCGTTCCTTACGTCACCCGCGCACTGGCCGGCGCCCCCGGACCGGTCGTCGCGGTGAGCGACTGGATGCGCGCGGTGCCCGACCAGATCGCCCCCTGGGTCGAGCAGGACTGGGTCTCCATCGGCACCGACGGCTTCGGGCTCTCCGACACCCGCGAGGCGGCCCGCCGCCACTTCGGCGTGGACCCGCAGTCGATCGTCGTCCAGGCGCTGGCCGCCCTCGCCCGGCGGGGCGAGGTCAAGCAGGAGACGGTCAAGGAGGCCAAGGAACGGTACGGGCTGTAGGGCCGGGCCACGGCCTGCGGAGGGCACCCGCCCTTCCCTCAACTCCCGTGCGGGGCCACGTCACGCGCCCCGTGGTCCCGCACGGGCTCTCACGCCGGGTCCTCCTCACCTGGGGGTCCGGTCTCCTGGGGGCCGGCGTTTCCCTACCTGCCTGGCGCTTCTACCTGCCCGGTGTCTTTGCCCGCGCCGCCTTCGCCCGTACCGCCTTCGCCCGTACGTGCGAGCCGTGGCGGGGAGGCGGCATGATGCGCTCATGCGTGCCGCCCGGCTGATCAAGCTCCTGCTCCTGCTCCAGAACCGGCAGTCGATGACCGCCGCCGAACTGGCGCGGGAGCTGGAGGTCTCCGAGCGGACGGTCGGCCGGGACGTACTGTCCCTCTCCGAGGCCGGGGTCCCCGTCTACGCCGACCGCGGACGCACCGGCGGCTACCGCCTCGTCGGCGGCTACCGCACTCGCCTGACCGGCCTGGGCCGTACCGAGGCGGAGGCGCTCTTCCTGTCCGGGGTGCCCGTCGCACTGCGCCAGATGGGGTTGGCCGACGCGGCGTCCGCGGCCCGTCTGAAGGTGTCCGCCGCCCTCCTGCCGGAGCTGCGGGACGCGGCCACCGGCGCGGCCCAGCGCTTCCACCTCGACGCGCCCGGCTGGTACCAGGAGCCCCGGACGCCCGGCGCGCTGCCCGCCGTCGCCGACGCGGTGTGGGACGACCGGCGGATCACCGCCCGCTACCGCCGCAAGGACACCGAGGTCGAACGCGAACTGGAGCCGTACGGACTGGTTCTGAAGGCGGGTGTCTGGTACCTGGCGGCCCGTACGGCCGGCGACGATCCCCGGGAGCGCCCTGGGCACCAAGGCCCCCAGGAGCACCGCGAAGACCCTCAAAAGCACCGCGACTACCGCGTCTACCGGGTCGACCGCTTTTGTGCCGTGACCGTTGCCGGGACGCGCTTCACCCGTGACGAGGACTTCGACCTGCCCGCCTTCTGGGAGCAGCGGGCCGCCCAGTTCGCCCGCTCCATCCTGCGCGACGAGGTCGTCCTGCGGCTGACGGCGTACGGCGCCCGCATCCTGCCGTACGTCACGGACCGCGCCGCGGCACAAGAAGCGCTGGCCCGCGCCGACGGCCCCGACGAGCAGGGCCGGACCACCGTCACCCTCCCCGTCGAAACCCTCGACGTCGCCTACAGCCAGCTCCTGGCCCTCGGCCCGGAAGGGGAGGTGCTCCGCCCCGCCTCCCTGCGTGCCCGGATGGCCACCGCCGCGGCTCGTACAGTGTCCCTCTACGGGGGTCACCCGCACCGAGCCGAGGAGCCGTCGATGGCCGTACGCCGCATCGTGCCCAACCTCCACACACAGGCGGCCGAGGAGAGCCGGGAGTTCTACGGCCTGCTGGGGCTGGAAGAGGTGATGAACCACGGCTGGATCATGACGCTCGCCTCGCCGTCCCACCCGGCGGCCCAGATCAGCGTCATGGCCGACGACAAGACGGCACCGGTCGCGCCCGACATGAGCGTGGAGGTCGACGACGTGGACGCGGCGTACGCGGCGGTACGCGAGAGCGGTGCGGAGATCGTGCATCCCTTGCAGGACGAGGAGTGGGGGGTGCGCCGTTTCTTCGTCCGTGACCCCGGCGGCCGGGTGATCAACGTGCTGGGGCATCGCTGATCCCTCCCGGCCCCAGGCCTTCGGTCCCGCTGCTACCGCTGCTACCGCTGATCTTGCCGGTATCGCGCTGGTACCGCCGGTGTCGCGCTGGTACCGCCGGTGTCGCGCTGGTAGCGCCGGTATCGCCGCCGGGTCAGCGGTAGCCCGTGACGTCGGCCGTCCCGCTCTCCTGACCGACCTCGGTGAGGTAGCGCCAGGCGTCCGGCGCCGAGCCGTCCACGTCGGTGAAGCCGTACTCCTTCGCCAGTCCGCCGCTGGAGAGCGACTCACCGTTGAAGCGCGCCACGTCCGGGTCGGCGGCCAGTGCCGCCAGCGCCCGCCCGACGAACGTCGGGGTCTCCGAGATCGCGAAGTGCGGGTCGTGCTCGCAGCCCGCGCGCCAGTTCTCCTCGGTGACCTTGAAGTAGGTGTCGAGCATGGCCTCGGAGCGCAGCCAGCCCGGTGTCAGGCACAGGGCCGTACAGCCGTACTCCTTCAGCTCCTCCGCCAGCCCGCGCGCCATCCGGATCGGGGCGCTCTTGGCCAGGTCGTAGTAGAAGGGCTCGCGGTAGCGGCGGTTGTACCCGGCGGTCCCGTCGGTGACCTCCACGACCAGGCCGCCGGGCCGGCGGATCAGCAGCGGCAGCGCGTACCGGCTGGTCACGATGTGGGTCTCGACCCCCAGGCGCAATATCCGCAGGCCCTTCTCCAAGTCGTGCTCCCACATCTTCCTCCCCCACTGGACGTGGAGGTCGCCGCCCCATATGTCGTTGACGAGGATGTCCAGCCGCCCGTGGTCGCGGTCGATCCGCTCGACAAGGTCCCGGACCTGGTCCGGTTGCAGGTGATCGGTCGGTACGGCGATCCCGGTGCCGCCCGCCGCGGTCACCAGGTCCGCGCTCTCCTCGATCGTCTCGGTCGCGCGGCCGACCTCGCTGATCCGCTCCCGGGTCGTACGCCCCGTCACGTAGACCACGGCACCGGCCCGGCCCAGCTCCACCGCCATCGCCCGGCCGGCGCCCCGGGTCGCGCCCGCGACCAGCGCCACCTTTCCGCTGAGCGCGCCGCCACCGCCCGCTCCGCTCCGGCCCGCCGTACCCGTATCCGTATCCGTATCCGTGCCCTGACCCGTACCTGTGCCCTGGCCCTTGTCCTCGCCCGTCACCATTGCGTCCTGCTCCCGTCAGCCCTGTCGGAGTTATCTGTTCTGTCTGCTCTGCCGGTTCCGTCTGCTCAGGCGGCCCTGTCGGCCGCTCCGGCTGTTCCGACCCTGACAGCCAAACCCGACAACCTTTGTCGGCTTTTACGACAAGTCCGGGGGCCGGGGTGAGGCGTGGCATTCCCTGTGCCCATGACCGGGGCCTGTGACGGGTAACGACACCGTCGCATCTGGGGCACTCCGCGTGCGGGGCCGGGCGCCAGGCCCGATGCTGGTCCCGTGATGGACGAGACGGAGTTCTGGGAGTTGATCGACGGTTCCCGCGAGACCGCCGAGGGCGACCCCGAGGAGCAGGCCGAAGTGCTGGTCGAGCGGCTGCTGGCGCGCGACCCGGACTCCGTCGTGGACTTCGCCCGCCACTTCGAGTCGCGCTACAACCGGGCGTACCACTGGGATCTGTGGGCCGCGGCCGGAATCCTGCTGGGCGGCGCGAGCGACGACGCCTTCGACTACTTCCGCTGCTGGCTGATCGGCCAGGGCCGGGAGGTCTTCGAGGGCGCGCTGCACGACCCGGACGACCTCGCCGAGTTGCTGGAGGACTTCGACGAGGAAGTGGACGGCGACGCCGAGGAACTGGGGTACGCGGCGGACGAGGCGTACGAGCAGTTGACCGGGAGCGAGATGCCGGACCTGGGACTGCCGCCGCAGCCGCGCGAGCCGCTCGGCACGTACATCGACTTCGACGACGACGGGGCGCTGGCGGAACGGTTCCCTCGCCTCTGGGACCGCTTCCGCCCGTAAGAGCCGCCCGGCCGGCGCGCCGGCGCGTCGGCGCGCGTCCGGCCCGCCGCTCGCCGCACAGCGGCGCCCGCGTCAGTCCCCTCGGTGCAACAAACCGCCCACGCCGCCCGGCCCACCCGCGCGCTCCACGCTGCCCGCGCGCTCCGCGCTGCCCGAGCGCTCCGCGCCCTGCGGACCGCCCCCGACGGTCTTCCCCATCAGCACATCGTCAACATACGTACCGTCCAGCAAGAATTCTCCCGGCAGTACGCCCTCCACCACGAAACCCGCCGACGCGTAGAGCGTGCGCGCCGGCGCATTGTGTCCGAGCACGCGCAGCGTGACACGGCGCGCGCCTTCCGCGCGCGCCCTTTCACACGCTGCTTCCAAGAGGGCGCGCGCCACCCCGCGCCCCCTCGCCCAGGTGTCCACCGCCAGCCCCTGGATCTGCCGTACGTGGGCGTGGCAGAGCAGCGATGTCGGCGGCACCAGCCGCAGATAGCCGGCGACCCGGCCCGCGAGCTCCGCCACCAGGAAGTCCTGCGGCAGATGCCGGTCGTCGAAGAACGGTTCGTACGGCGGCTCCGGCCGGGGCTGGACCGCGTGCAGCGGCGACCACGTACGGCGGTCGAGGTCGCCCAGCAGGATCTCGTCGGCCGGGACGGCAGTACGTACGAACGCTTCGGACATGCGTGCCACTGTGTCATGGGAGGGGAACCGGGGGCAGTATGACTCCTATGCGGATCGCGATCACCGGTTCGACCGGTCTCATCGGCACAGCCCTCGTACGGTCCCTGCGCGCTGACGGCCACGGAGTCGTCCGTCTCGTACGGCATCTGCCCCGGCACACCGACGAGGTGGAGTGGGACCCGCTGCGTCAGAAAGTGGACGCGGCCGGGCTCGCCGGGTGTGACGCGGTGGTCCACCTCGCGGGCGCGGGCGTCGGCGACCACCGCTGGAGCGACGCGTACAAACGGGAGATCCGGGACAGCCGCGTGCTGGGCACCGCCGCGATCGCCGAGGCCGTCGCCGCCATGGACACCCCGCCCGAGGTCTTCGTCTGCGGCAGCGCGATCGGCTTCTACGGCGATACGGGCGACCAGCGGGTGGACGAGTCGGCGCCGCCCGGAGACGACTTCCTGGCCCGGGTCTGCGCCGACTGGGAGGAGGCCGCCCAGCTGGCCGTCGAAGCCGGCGTACGGACGGTCTTCGCCCGCACCGGACTGGTCGTCGGGCGCACGGGCGGCGCGTGGGGCCGGCTCTTCCCGTTCTTCAAGCTGGGCCTTGGCGGCCGGCTCGGCAGCGGACGGCAGTACTGGAGCTTCATCTCCCTGCACGACGAGGTCGCTGCCCTCCGGCACCTCATCGACACCGAGGACCTCACCGGCCCCGTCAACCTCACCGCGCCCGAGCCCGTCACCAACCGCGCGGCGACGGCGGCCATGGGACGCGTCCTGCACCGCCCCACTCCCTTCCCGGTGCCCGCCCCGGCCCTGCGCATCGCCCTCGGCGAGTTCGCCGACAACGTCCTGGCCAGCCAGCGCGTCATCCCCCAACGCCTGATGGACACCGGCTTCACCTTCGCCTTCCCCCGCATCGACGACTGCATCCGAGCCGCACTGCGCGGCTGACGACTCCTGACCTCAGAGGCTTCCGGGACTCCGGGACTCCGGGGCTCCGGGGCTCCGGGCTCCGGGACTTACGGCGCGGATGCCACGATCGCGTGCGTGGGCCGTGCCGCGACGATCCGTACGGCCGGCCTGGTCCGCCACCCGGCGCGGCGGCCGTACCACCGTCGTCGGCATCGGCGGCCAGGACGGACAGGTCACCTTTTCCGCCTGCCTTTTCCGTCCTGGAGCTGTGCTGCTTCGGCCGTACGCTGTCGGGCCGGCCCGGTGCGCCAGACCGCACTCATAGACGCACTCATAAGCGCACTCATAGCGGTCGGGCCCGCGCAGCCTCACATCCGGGATCTCAGTACGTCGACCTCACAGCCCGGCGCGAACGGGTCGAAGCCGTGCTCGACCAGCCAGCGAACCCCCAGCAGGCTTCGCAGCGACCACCACGCGCGGATCACGTCGAGGTCGGCGTCCGTGCCGTAGCCGGCGACGACGTCGCCGAGGCGCTCCTCGTGTCCGAGCGTCAGGATGGCGAGGTCGAACAGGGCATCGCCCTGGCCCGCCTCGGACCAGTCGATGATGCCGGTGACCTCGTCGCCGTCGATGAACACGTGAGCGATCTGCAGATCGCCGTGGGTGAACACCGGAGTCCACGGCCGCAGCGCGGCCTCGGCGACCTCGCGGTTGCGGGCGACCAGGCCGGCGGGCAGGACGCCGTTCGTCACGAGCCACTCGCACTCGCCGTCGAGTTCCGCCGCCCACTCCTCAAGGCCCCGGCCGCCCCGGCCGGGCCAGGACGGCAATGGCGCGCGGTGCAGCTTGCCGATGGCGGCCCCCACCGCGGCCCACGCCGCCGGGGACGCGGTCGAGGGCTCACCGAGGCGGCCGAGCGCCGTCCCCGGGACCGCGGCGATCGCCAGCACGGGCGGCTGGCGCCACAGGACCTCCGGGGTCGGGACCGGCGCCAGGGCCATCGCCTCGACCTCGACGTCGATGCGCCCCTGATCGGCGTCCACCTTCAGGAACACGTCGCCGACGCGCAGGGTCGCGCGCTCGGAGTGGGCGACGACGACTTCGACCTCATCCATGGGCGACCAGTGTCCCAGGGGTGATCGTCGATGTCTGCCCATCACTTCCGGCTTTCGGTGGGGCCCTTGTTCCGTCAAGGAACATCCGGAACTCACCGCTCCCGTTGTAGTCCTGTCTCCAGATGTAGTACTTCTTATACATGAGTGAGCAGGTGCACAACAGGCTGGCGATGGTGCGCGCGGAACGCAAGGTGTCGCGGCAGGCACTGGCCGAAGCGGTCGGCGCCCACTACCAGACCATCGGGTACATCGAGCGCGGGCAGTACAACCCGAGCCTCGATCTCGCCCTGCGCATCGCCGAGTTCTTCGGACTGCCGGTGGAGGCACTCTTCTCCCTCCGGCCGTTCCGCCCGCTCACGGACGAGGTTTACGGGAGGAAGCAGTGAGCACTACAGACACGACCCGGCGGAACCGGCCCACGCGCTACGACGAGCGCATGTTCGCCCTCATGAACAACCGTGAAGGAGCTGCGCTGCAAGCAGCCGCGCTCCATGCGACGGCGACCCGCCGACGCGTGATCGTCGCGGCGCATATGGTGCTCACGGCAGCGTCGGCGGCCGGGTACATCGGCATGTTCCTGACCGACCATCACTGGCTCGTCCTGGTCCCGCTCGTCCTGACCCCGTTCTGGTGTGTGGCCACCGGCCTGATCAACAGCGCCACCCGTGGCCTCCTGGAACTGCGGACACGTGTCCTGGACGAACGCCAACTGGCGGAGCGGGACCGGGTAGGCGCACGGGCGCAGCGCCTGACCACGTATCTGCTGGCGGCCGTTCTCGTCGGCGTCACCGGGTACGGCCTGACCGGTCACGCACTGACCGGGACCCTCCTCATCCCCGTCCTGTTCGCGGTGTTCGTCGCGCACTGGCTGATGCCGATGTGGGTGGCCGGCCTGACGGCCCAGGACGAACCGGAGCCGGAACCGGAGCTCCAGCCGGGGCCGACGCTCTAGTTGGGGCCGGCGCTCTAGCCGGGGCCGGTCTTCCGGCCGGACGGGGGCAGACCGGGCCATCCCGCCGGGTCTGCCCCACCCCACCGCACCGCCCCGCCGAGCCATCCCGCCGCGCAACCCTCCCACCGCGTAACGGAATCCGCCGCCGCGCGCTTCGCCGAGCCCGTACCTGTGCGGGACCCCGCGCCCGGCGACCCGACGGAAGGCCGTGCCTCAGCGTGCCTCCGTGCGCGGTCCACGCGCGACTGCGTCGGGCCGTGCGCCGTCTCTACGGTCCCCTGACACGAACTCGGCATCCCGCGCGCCGGTCATGGGCACTCGCCCGGTGCCACCGGCACCGGGACCGACCCCGGGAGGGCACGTGTCGCGCACCGCATCGACCGTGGACGTCGTCATCGTGGGAGCCGGCCTCGCCGGGCTCTCCGCCGCCCACCACCTGACCAGCGCGGGAGCCACCGTCACCGTGCTGGAGGCCACGCCGCGCGTCGGCGGCCGGGCCACCACCGATCAGCTCGACGGCTTCCGGCTGGACCGTACCGGCCAGCTCCTGATCACCTCCTTCCCCGAACTCCGGCGTACGCCCGGCCTGAACGGGCTCGTACTGCGCCCGTTCTCCGCCGGTCTGTGCGTCCACAACGGCCGGCGGACACTGCGCATCAGTGCGCCCCGGAGCACAAGGGGCGCACTCTCCGCGGCGCGCGCCCTTTCGCGCGCCGACCGCTGGGCGGACCGCAGGCCGGACCGCCACACCGACCGCCGGCCGGACCGTCGCACCGACCGCGGCACGGACCGTCCCGTGGACCGCCCCGTGGACGAGGCCCTGGCAGCCCGCCCCGCCTACCGCCCGTACCTCACCGACGGCTTCCTCCGCCCCCTCCTGAAGGCGCTGCTGTGCGACCCCGGGCTCCACGGCTCCAGCCTGAGCGCCGCCCAGGCCCTGCACTCCTTCGCCACCGGCCGGCTGTGTCTGCCCGCCGGGGGCTCCGGCACCCTCCCCGACCTCCTCGCCGCCTCCCTTCCCCCCGGCACGGTCCGTACCTCCGTCCGCGCGCTGACCGTCTCCACCACCAGCGTCCACACCGCGGACCACGGACGGCTGTCCTGCCGCGCGACGCTGGTGGCCACCGGTGCGCGCGACGCGGCAGAGCTTCTTCCGGGTCTGCGGGTCCCCGATTTCCACCCGGTGACCATCCTCCACCACACCACTGACAATCCCCCGGCGCGCGAGCCCACGCTGTTCCTCTCCGCACGGAGCCCGGTCGCGTACACCTACGTCGCGGAGGCGACCGACCCCTCCCGCACCCCGCCCGGCCGCACGCTGATCACCACCACCGTCCTCGGCTCCAGGGCCTCCCTCCCCGCCGACGCCCTGGACGCGGCCGTACGGCCCGCGCTCGGCCGTATCCACGGCACGCCGACCGACGACTGGGAACTCCTGACGGCCCACCACGACCCGTACGCCGTGCCCGCCATGCCGGCCCCGCACGACCCGCGGCGGCCGGTGCGCCTGCTGTCCGGCCTGTATGTGTGCGGCGACCACCGGGACACCAGTACGGTTCAGGGCGCCCTGCACTCGGGCCGCCGTGCCGCCCGGGCCATGCTGGCCGACCTCCGCCTCCCCCCGCTCCACGAACCCTGCGAACTCTCCGCCGCCGCCTGAGCCTGTACAGCCCCTCACGGCCCCGCCCGGCACCCGACAGCCCCTCACGGCCCCCACCCCCGCCCGCCCTCCTCCGGGCCCGCCCCCCAGTCCTCGCAGCCGCCCTTGCCCCTCCTCACACCCCCATGGCCGCCACCCGGTCCCGGTACCCCCGCACCGGCGCCGCGTCCCGGTACGGCTCCAGACGCCGCTCGAATTCCCGTACGTACTCGTGGGCACGCGCCGAACGCATCTCGGACGCCTGCAACGCCGCCTCCGCCCCCAGGGCGCACGCCTGCTCCAGCTCCCCCAGCCCCAGCCGCGCCGTCGCCAGGACCACCCGGCAGAACAGCCTGCTGCGCGCGAAGCCCGCGCCGCGCAACTGCAAGGAGCGCTCGGCGTGCTGCGCCGCCGCCCTGAACTGCTGGAGGTCCCGGTGGCAGTGCGCCAGCTCGTCCGCCAACTGGGCCTCGTCGAAGAAGCGCGCCCAGTACGGGACTTCGTCCCCCGGCCGGGCCGTCTCCAGCGCCCGTTCCGCCCGCGCCAGCGACGCCGTGCACGCCCGCACCTCCGTCAGTACGCCGTGCCCGCGCGCCTCGGCGGAGTGCAGCAGCGCCTGCACCACCGGAGGCGCGCCGCTGCCCACCCCCTGCTGCGCCACCCGCGCGAGCTGCACCGCCTCCCGGCCGTGCCCCAGATAGACCGCCTGCCGGCTCATCGTCACCAGGATGTACGAGCCGTACGCGCGGTCACCGGCCGCCTGGGCCAGCCGCAGCGCCTGGACGAAGTACCGCTGCGCCAGGCCGTGCGCGGCGATGTCGTACGAGGTCCAGCCGGCCAGTCTGGTCAGGTCGGCGGCGGCGGCGAACAGCCGCCGGCCCATGGCCTCCCCGTACGTGCCGCGCAGCATCGGCTCCGCCTCGTGCTCCAGGTAGCGCACCAGTGCCTGGCGCGCGTGGCCGCCGCCGTAGGCGTGGTCCAGCGCCCGGAACAGCTCGCCCACCGACCGCAGCGCCTTGATGTCCCCGGTGGTGACCCGGTACCCCTGGGCGCGCTCCGTCCGGTCCCTGCGCAGGTCGGCCCGTTCCGTACGCTCCGGGCGCTCCTGCTGCCGCTGGCGCGGCACCGAGACCCGGCTCTGCACGGGCACCCGCCCCGGCGTCTCCGGCGCCGGGTCCGTGCGGGCCACCCGCTCGTCGGCCCGGCCGATCAGCCAGTCCCGGCTGGGCACCACCAGCCCGGCCGGGGTAAAGGCGATCTTCCGCAGCTCCGCGTGGCTGCCGGAGTCCTTGCGCCACAGCCCGCTGACGATGTCCACCGCCTCACTCGGCGTGGACGCGAACTCCAGGCCCGCGTACACCGGCGCGCAGGCGTCCAGGCCGAGGTCCTGGGCGGAGAGGCGGCGGCCCAGCCGGCGGGTGAACACCTCGGCGATCAGGGCGGGCGTCGTCCCTCTTGGTTGTTGCCCGCGCAACCATCTGGTCACCGACGTCTTGTCGTACCGAAGGTCGAGACCATGCTCCAGACCCAGTTGATCAACCCGTCGGGCCAGCCCGGCGTTGGAAAATCCCGCCTCCGCGATGAGCGCGGCGAGCTGGCGGTTGGGTGTGCGCTGTGGGGGTCGTTCCGTCATCAGCTTTACCGGTCTCCTGCCTTCCGGGCTGAGCTGCCCGGGTTCGGCTGACCCTGTCCGGCGCGCTCCTCGCCCTCGTGGAACGGCGTGAATGTAACGGTCTGCGACGCCCTTATCACCGCATCGGCCCCGCGTTCATCCGATCGTGTGAGCAGAGCACGTACGCGTGCGCCGGTCACCCACTCGGTCATCCACCCGCCCCTCACCTGGCCCTCTGCGCGGTCGCCCCACCATCCCCCTGTAGGCACCACCCACACCGGCCGTACAGTTGGCGTGGGCGCAAAGGACGCAACAAAAGTTCGAAGAGGAGCTGTCGTGACTGCGATCTCTCGGGGGGAGACCCCCGCACCCGAGGGGCTGCGCTTCGTGCACCTGGGCTTCGGCGCCGGCGCCGTGGAGTACGAAACGGCCTGGCAGGAGCAGCGCAGGGTGCACGCCGCCCGGTTCGCGGACGAGATCCCGGACACCTGTCTGCTGGTGGAGCACCCGCCGGTCTACACGGCGGGACGGCGTACGGCCGACAACGAGCGCCCCCTGGACGGCACCCCCGTCATCGACGTGGACCGCGGCGGCAAGATCACCTGGCACGGTCCCGGCCAGCTCGTCGGCTACCCCATCCAGAAGCTGCCGCGCCCGGTCGACGTCGTCGCACACGTACGCCGCCTCGAAGAAGCCCTGATCCGCGCCTGTGCCGAGCTGGGGCTGGAGACCACCCGGGTCGAGGGCCGCAGCGGCGTATGGGTGCTGGGCGACCCCGTGGAGGACCGCCCCTGCCCGGGCGGCCTCTCGCTCGACTTCGACCCGCGCCTGGCGGACGAGGAGTTCGACCCGCGCCTGAACGGCCCGGAGTACGCTCCGTCCAACGCCGGCCAGCGCCGGGAGGACCGCAAGCTGGCCGCGATCGGCATCCGGGTCGCCAAGGGCGTCACCATGCACGGTTTCTCCCTGAACGTGAACCCGGACAACACCTGGTTCGACAAGATCGTTCCCTGCGGCATCCGCGATGCCGGGGTGACCTCGCTCGCCAACGAGCTGGGCCGCGAGATCACCGTCGCCGAGGTGGTACCCGTGGTGGAGAAACATCTGCGGGCGGTCCTGGAAGGCGCCGAGCTCCTTCCCCGCGCCGTCTGAGCGTCATCCGCCCGGACGGCTGCCCACGGACGACTGTCCCCGGACCGCTGTCCCCGGGCCGCTGTCCCCGGTCGGCTGCCCCTGGACCGCCGTCCTCGGACCGCTGACGCCGAACCGTTACCTGTCCTCACCGGTCAGGGGAATGCACCCCGGCAATGCGGGGTTGGCCTGCACGTAAAGACGTGCGAATTACGGGCGTACCCTGGTGTACGCCGAAGAAACGAAGTCGTAGGGAGCCGGACGTGTCCGCTGTCGCACCCGACGGACGCAAGATGCTGCGCCTGGAGGTCCGGAACAGCCAGACCCCCATCGAGCGCAAGCCCGAGTGGATCAAAACCCGGGCGAAGATGGGCCCCGAGTACAACCACCTGCAGGGCCTGGTCAAGAGCGAGGGCCTGCACACGGTCTGCCAGGAGGCGGGCTGCCCCAACATCTACGAATGTTGGGAGGACCGCGAGGCGACCTTCCTCATCGGTGGCGACCAGTGCACCCGGCGCTGCGACTTCTGCCAGATCGACACGGGCAAGCCCCAGGCGCTGGACCGCGACGAGCCGCGGCGCGTCGCGGAGTCCGTACGCACCATGGGCCTGAAGTACGCCACGATCACCGGCGTGGCGCGCGACGACCTGGAGGACGGCGGCGCCTGGCTGTACGCCGAGACCGTCCGGCAGATCCACGCCGCGATGCCGGACACCGGCGTCGAGCTGCTGATCCCCGACTTCAACGCGGTGCCCGAGCAGCTCGCCGAGGTCTTCTCCTCGCGCCCCGAGGTGCTCGCGCACAACGTCGAGACCGTGCCGCGGATCTTCAAGCGCATCCGCCCCGGCTTCCGGTACGAACGGTCGCTGGAGGTCATCACCAAGGCGCGCGAGGCCGGGCTGGTCACCAAGTCCAACCTCATCCTGGGCATGGGCGAGGAGCGCGCGGAGATCAGCCAGGCGCTCCAGGACCTGTACGACGCGGGCTGCGAGCTGATAACGATCACGCAGTACCTGCGGCCTTCCGTACGGCACCACCCCATCGAGCGCTGGGTCAAGCCCGCCGAGTTCGTGGAGCTGAAGGAGGAGGCCGAGGAGATCGGCTACGCGGGCGTCATGTCCGGTCCGCTGGTCCGCTCCTCCTACCGGGCCGGCCGGCTCTACCAGCAGGCGATCGAGAAGCGCCAGGTGGAGGCTTCCGCGCAGGCCGTGTGACGCAACGGTTCCCGTGCTCCCTACGGTTCGCATGATCCGTACGGTTCTCGTGTTCTTTACGGCTCCCGTGTTCCTTACGGCTCCCGTGATCCGTACGGTTCGGCCCGCACCGGCCGTACCGGAATGTGAGTCCTGGCACACACCGGGACGACGCGGCCCGCACTCCCCCAGGTTGGGGGCGGTGCGGGCCGCGTCAACGTTTCATTGGGGTTTGACCGGCGGGACATCCATTGGTAACACCGATCTGTGACGATGGCTTCACACACCGCATCCGTTCTGCTTTCTGAAGGAGAACCCGACATGCAGGCCGCGCCCGCTCGCGCCACCGCCGTCCTCCCCGTTCCCTCGGTCATCCCCGCCGGTCTCCCTTCCGTCACCGACGCGCTGCGCGCCGTGGAGTCGGTCCTGATGCGCGGTGGCCAGCGCACCGCCCGCCGGAACGCCTGGACGTCGGTGCTGGAGGACCGACGCCGGGCCAGGGACCGGCGGGAGGCCCTGCACGTACTGGAGGCCGTGGCGAGCGAGGGTCCCAGCGCCACGTAAACTTCGCTTCATGGCGAGGAAGGAAAACGCAGACAGTACTGCGAACCCCGGGCGGCTGAAGCAGATCGCCCTGACCTACAAGATGACCCGTCGGGTCGACTCCAAGGTCGGTCTTGTCGTCGCCGGTGTGGGCATCGTCGTGTTCGGCGTTCTCCTCGCCCTCGGCTTCCTGATCGACCACCCCGTTTTCGCGGGCATCCTGGGCTTCGTGCTGGCCTTCCTCGCGATGGCGATCGTCTTCGGGCGACGCGCCGAGCGGGCCGCCTTCGGGCAGATGGAGGGCCAGCCGGGTGCGGCGGCAGCGGTGCTGGAGAACGTCGGCCGCGGCTGGACGATCACTCCGGCGGTCGCGATGAACCGCAACCAGGACGTGGTGCACCGGGCCGTCGGCAAGGCCGGCATCGTGCTGGTCGGCGAGGGCAACCCCAATCGGCTGCGTGGCCTGCTGGGCGCCGAGAAGAAGCGGATGGCCCGTACGGTCGCCGACGCGCCGGTCCACGACATCGTCGTGGGCGACGGCGAGGGCCAGGTGCCGCTGAAGAAGCTCCGTACGACGCTGCTGAAGCTGCCGCGCGTACTGCCCGGCGCCCAGGTCACGGCCGTCAACGACCGGCTGCGGGCGCTCGGCGACCTGATGAGCAACATGCCGGTGCCAAAGGGACCGATGCCCAAGGGCATGCGCATGCCCAAGGGCGGCGGCAAGATGCGCTGAGGCGCTGTCCCCAGATGCACTGAGGCACTGTCCCCGATGGCACGCGCGGCCGGCCCCGGCCGCACGCCGGACACGCGAAACAGAACGCCCCGGAACCGCTGAAGAAACGGTTCCGGGGCGTTCCCGTATGCGCTGCGGTGTCCCCGCTCGCCCGCTGCTCAGGCCCGTACCGGTACGGTGCTCGGGCCCGTACCGGTACGGCTCAGATCCGGACCTGCACGGCGCGGGCGAGGCGGTCGTGCAGCCCGCGGCCGTCCTGGTCCCAGATGACGGCCGGAATGATCAGTACGAGCAGGACCGTACGCACCATGACGCGCGGCAGCGACAGCCGGCCACCGTCCTCCGCGACCACCCGCAGGCCCACCAGCCGCTTACCCGGCGTGAAACCGACCGTTCCGACGGTCAGCAGGCTCAGGACGGCGAAGACGACCAGTGCCCAGTTGCTCGCCGCCTGCGCCTTGCCGCCGCTGAGCAGCCCGTACGCGATGAGCATGCACAGTGCCCAGTCGATGAAGAGGGCCGCGAAGCGACGGCCCGGACGCGCGATCGAGCCCGGTCCCTCCTCCGGCAGCCCCAGCCGCTGCCCGCGGTACCCGAACTCGACGCCCATGTCCTCGGCTGCCGCACGGGGCCCGGAGATCCACGATCCGATTGCTTGCCTGTTGTCCACCCGTCCACGGTACTGCGACCGCATACGTTCCCGGGGCGGCGGGGCACCGCGCCGGGCGCCGGGTGCCCCGCTCGGGCCGAGCGCGAGGCGGAGAACGCACCGCGCGGCGGTTAACCTCGGCGAAACAAATGGGTCATGCTTGGGAAATCCCGCCTGCTTATGGTCGGGCGAGCGCGCCGCCGTACATGGACGCGCCCCCAGTAGCAACCCCGCGTCCGCCGACCGGTGACCGGGCTAGGAGGAGTTGGATGTTCCACAACGCCGACGAGGCCAAGAAGTTCATCGCGGACGAGGACGTCAAGTTCGTCGACGTCCGCTTCTGCGACCTGCCCGGGGTGATGCAGCACTTCACGGTGCCGGCTCAGGCGTTCGACCCGGCGGAGGAGCTGGCGTTCGACGGCTCCTCGATCCGCGGCTTCCAGGCCATCCACGAGTCCGACATGGCCCTGCGCGCCGATCTGTCCACCGCCCGCGTGGACCCGTTCCGCCGCGACAAGACCCTCAACATCAACTTCTTCATCCACGACCCGATCACCGGCGAGCAGTACAGCCGTGACCCGCGCAACGTGGCCAAGAAGGCCGAGGCCTACCTCGCCTCCACCGGCATCGCCGACACCGCGTTCTTCGGCCCGGAGGCGGAGTTCTACGTCTTCGACAACGTCCGCTTCGAGACGGCCGCGAACCGCTCGGTGTACGAGATCGACTCCGAGGCCGGCGCCTGGAACACCGGCTCCGAGGACAACAACCGCGGCTACAAGGTCCGCTACAAGGGCGGCTACTTCCCGGCCCCGCCGGTCGACCACTTCGCCGACCTGCGCGCCGAGATCTCCCTCGAACTGGACAAGGCCGGCCTCCAGGTCGAGCGCCAGCACCACGAGGTGGGCACGGCCGGCCAGGCGGAGATCAACTACAAGTTCAACACCCTCCTCGCCGCCGCCGACGACCTGATGCTCTTCAAGTACATCGTGAAGAACGTCGCCTGGCGCAACGGCAAGACCGCGACCTTCATGCCCAAGCCGATCTTCGGCGACAACGGCTCCGGCATGCACGTCCACCAGTCCCTGTGGTCCGGCGGCGAGCCCCTCTTCTACGACGAGCAGGGCTACGCGGGCCTCTCGGACACCGCCCGCTACTACATCGGCGGCATCCTCAAGCACGCCCCCTCCCTCCTGGCCTTCACCAACCCGACGGTGAACTCCTACCACCGCCTGGTCCCCGGCTTCGAGGCCCCGGTCAACCTGGTCTACTCCCAGCGCAACCGCTCCGCCGCCATGCGCATCCCGATCACCGGCTCCAACCCGAAGGCCAAGCGCGTCGAGTTCCGCGCCCCCGACCCGTCCTCCAACCCCTACCTGGCCTTCTCCGCCCTCCTCCTGGCCGGCCTGGACGGCGTCAAGAACAAGATCGAGCCCGCCGAGCCGATCGACAAGGACCTCTACGAACTCGCCCCCGAAGAGCACGCCGGCGTCCCCCAGGTCCCCACCTCCCTCCCCGCCGTCCTCGACGCCCTCGAAGCTGACAACGAGTACCTCCAGCAGGGCGGCGTCTTCACCTCCGACCTGATCGAAACCTGGATCGACTACAAGCGCACCAACGAAATCGCCCCCATCCAGCTCCGCCCCCACCCCCACGAGTTCGAGCTGTACTACGACATCTAAAGGGCGGAACTCGCTGACCTGGGTCGGAACCCGGAAAGCGCCCATGACCGCGAAATCGCTTCGCGATTGTTCTCGCAGGCCCTCGCTCCCTTCCGAGCTGTTGTGGCGCCGGATGTGCAACGGGTGACGAATTCGCCGTCGTTGCGCCGGTTCGACAGTGACCTGAGCCCCTGTCCCCCTCGCCTGAGCGGGTGGTCGGCAGGGGCTCAGTGCATTGGTCCCCAGACGGCCCTGGATACGAGCCAGGAACCCCGGTTTTCCATAAGTCCGGAACCTTACGTCGGTACGCGCAGACGGGCGCCGGACGTCACTCGTCAGAGCCGAGTGAGGTGTCGGCGCCGAACTGGCGTACTTCCATCGAAGCCGTCCCGCCCGGTGGGCTGCTCAGTACGCCACGGACCCTGACGGGCATGCCGGTGTCGTGGCAGCGGACCGCCAGGTGGTACGGCTCGTCGGCAAGGTCGATCCAGACCGTCCTGCGCCGCCGCTTGATCAGCGTCTCGATGCCGACGCGGCCGGTTTCCTCATCGGGGCGGCGGCTCAGGTCGGTGATGACACCGTAGATCACATGCTCGCGGGTGTAGAGCTGCGTCTTCAGGTGCTGGGAGACGCGGTCCACGATGTCGATCGCTTCACGGTTGAACTCCACCCGGCCGGAAGAGCCGGGGGGCGGAGCAGCGACTCGGGACCAGTTGAACGTGATGTCCAGTGCGGCGACCGATTCCGCATTGACCACCTTGGTCAATGCCTGGCACAGCTCGTACGAGACACCCTCGCCGACCGAGTCGGCGATCTCACTGAGGGTGGGATGACGATCGGCGCTCGCCATCTCCTCCAGCACGCCCAAGGCACGGGACATGGTGGCGGTGACGCGCCGGTCGAAGAGCGTCTCCTCGACCTCGATGTCGATGTGCTCCTGCTGCGGGGTGTACACATCCTCCGGAGAACGGGCCTGGCTGATGATGGGCACGATGTACGAACCGCGGCGTGTCTGCCCCAGCCGGACTTCTCGGGCCTGGTCACGAGCGCGGGCAGGAAAGTTGCGGAAGTGCCCCTGCCGGCGGATCGCCGCGGCTGCGGAGGCCACGCGCAGGCGCTTGGCGGAGATGAACAGTTCGTACCCTGCCTCCAGCGGGATGGAGCCGTCGCTGAGCGAGGGATGGGAGGCTCTGAGATCAGTGACGTCGTGGTACACGGTGGCGATGGCATCATGCACGGCGACGGTGTCGCGGGACTCGATGCGGGACAGATCATTCAGCAGGATGCTGGTCCGCTTCGCGAAATCCGGGGCTCCCGGTTTCATCGGGACCAGGACGACTTCCTCGGCCGAGCCGGGAAGGCGCCACAGTTCGGCCAAGTCGCTGCCCGAGACCGGCGACCAGCCGGTTACTTTGAGGTAGCTCCGGATTTCTTCGGGGCCGAAGTCGGGATCGATACGCACCACGTCAGTTCACCCCTCGGCCGGCAGGGCTGGTCATACGACGCGCGGCGTCGAACATGGTGCCCATGGCTTTCACCGTGAGCTGCTGATGCTCGGGTAAGTGGATCGCCGTGGTGGCGCTGCCGTTCGCAGCCCCCAGTCCATGGAGAGAGGCCCAGTAGCCATGGCATGCGAGAATGATCGATTCCTGCTGGTGGATGACCCATCGTCCGATGTCCGGAGGCACGATCAGCAACGCGAGATGGCCCGGGGCCGAACGATCGGGGTCGCGCAGCTTGTCGTACGTCTCGATGTCGAGGTCAAAGCTGAATCCACCGCGGACGATGCGGGGGCTCTGTGTGCACTTGAGCTGGATGTCCACCATCCACGCACCTGAGCGGAGGGTGACGTCGACGCCGTCCTTGTCCACGTTCCAGTCGCAGAGGGTGTAACCACCCTGTGTAGCGAGGGCATGCACATAGGCCCGGCTGACTTGTTCCTTCTGCCAACTCGTTGCCTCTGTCGCCACAGGTGCCCCTCCCCCTCGCGTGATCGTGAGGATAAGGCGACACAGGCCGACGGGGAATAGGGCCTGCCGGCCCTGTCTTTGGGTACCGACCATGGGCAAGGTAGTTGCCATGAGTCACACCCCCCGATTCGCACACATGCTCGACTCAATACATGTGTAGCAGAAGGCACTGACAGGACGACCGCCGAACGGCCTGCCCGTTGCCTGAAGCCCGGGCTCCCATCCCGCCGTTTCGGAACCCGATGAGAAGCTACGGCTGGACCACCCGGATCAAACGCCATCGCATGCGAGTGACAAGGCACACCAGCGCCGCCTGGAAGTCCACATGGCCCATGCGCTGGCAAGCAGCTTCCAGGATCGTCAGCTCAATGGCGCCCTCCCTGGCGTGGAGGCATCGGGTGCGCGACTAGACGAATAGTTCCGATTGCGGGGTTCTCAGACGCAGGGAGGGTGTCCAACATCGGGTTGTGACGACCGATTTAGACACCCTCTTGACGGCACTGTACGTGCATATCGATGACCGTTTGAAGACCCCGCGCTGGCGTGGGCGGCCGCCTCGGCTGACCGACGCCGAACTGGTCACCCTGGCCGTGGCCCAGGCCATCCTGGGCTTCCACTGCGAAGCCCGCTGGCTGCGCTTCGCCCACGCCCACCTGCACGGCCTGTTCCCCTACCTGCCCCAGCGCCCTGCCTACAACAAGCGCCTGCGGGCCGCTCTGCCCCTGGTCAAACGGGCCATCCGATCCCTGGCCATCGACACCGACCTGTGGCTCGCCCCCCTGTGGATCGTGGACTCCACCCCCGTGGAGTGCGCCCGCTCCCGCGAGACCGTGCGCCGCTCCGACCTCGCCGGCTGGGCGAACTACGGCTACTGCCGCTCCCACTCCCGCTTCCACTGGGGCCTGAAACTCCACCTGGTATGCACCCCGGCCGGGCTGCCCGTCACCTGGGCCCTGGCCGACCCCAAGATCGACGAACGCCAGGTTCTGGCCGCGCTCATCGACAACGAGCCGCACCTCGCCAGCACCCGGCCCGGCCTGCTGATCCTGGCCGACAAGGGCTACATCGCCGCCGAACTCGACCACTTCCTCGCCGCCCACGGTGTGAGCCTGCTGCGGCCCTCCTACCGCAACCGCGGCACCCCGCACCCGGCCGAACCTCTGCTCAAGACGGTCCGCCAGCTGATCGAGTCGGTCAACGACACCCTCAAGGGCCAGCTCGACCTCGAACAGCACGGCGGCCGCACCATCGACGGCGTCGGCGTCCGGGTGGCCCAGCGCATCCTGGCGATGACCTGCGCCATCTGGCACAACCGCATCATCGGCGCACCTACCACCAGGTCACTGATCGCCTACGACCACTGAGCCACATCGGAACTACTCGTCTAGCTGTTGAGTCGGATTTTGCGCTGACCCGGTTGGTCAACAGGGCTGGGGAGCCACATGGTCTCGCCAACTGCTACACACATCCCGACCGTGTCATCTCGTCGCCTGGAACAGCTTCTGGAGGGTTGTGGCCAAGGGCAACGGGTTGAGGTCTGCCGGATCCTCGCTGCCTCGTTGCACGCCGTCGGGAGAGCGGACCCACGGGGCGAGCGGCGTTCCCACTTGGACATAGCGATGCCCCGAGCGCCCCCGCGGGCGGGGGCACCGCTATATGTGCAGCTATCGGTGGCACTGGCTTTCCTGAGTTTCTTGCGGCGCTGCGGAGCGGTCCTTGGGGTTTTGTGGAGCCGTCCGGCAAGGAGTGCCGGTTCCGGTCGGCTTGTTGGGCGGTGGGTGTGTGGGGTGGTTAGGAGTGGGTGGGGGCGGGGGGTGTGGTTAGGGCGTTGGCTATGCGGAGGGCGAGTTGGGTTTGGGTGGCGTCTCGGTGGGTGGGGTTGAAGGAGTAGATGGCGCGGCGCTGTTGGTCTTTGGTGGAGACCATGGCCGAGTAGTAGCCGTAGCGTTCGCCGGTTTTGCCCCAGACGGTGATGCCGTTGATGGTGACGGTTTGGAGGCCGGTGCTGTAGCGGGCCGGTGAGCCGTCCAGCATGTGTACGTGCTTGGCGGGGAGGGTGAACATCTGGTTGAGGGTGGCCGGGGGGAGGAGCTTGCCGGGGGTGAAGAGGGCGGAGATGAAGCGGTCCAGGTCGCGGGTGGTGGAGATCATTTCTCCTTCGCCCCAGGCTACGGTCTGGTTGAAGTCCGTGGCGTCTTTGAGGGTGCCGTCCGTCATCGCGAGGTAGCCGTGGACGTGGGGGCCGTGGATCTTCGGGTCGTTGCCGGGGACCGAGGTGTTGTTCAGGTGCAGCGGGCGGAGGATGCGGGTCGCTATTTCCTTGCCGTAGGAGTGGCCGGTGACCTTCTCTATGAGCATGGCGGCCAGGACGTAGTTGATGCCGCGGTATTCCTGCTTGCTGCCCGGGGTGAACTTCATCTTTTTCGCACGGGTGACCGTGGCCACGATCCGCTCGGGGGTCCACTGGTCGTAACGGTGCTGGAGGACCTTTTCCGGGGTGCTCGTGTCCGGGATGTCGGGGCCGCTTTCGTCGGGCAGTCCGCTGGTGTGGTTCAGCAGTTGGGTGATGGTGATCGGGGGGAAGCGGTCGGGCAGCAGACCGGGCAGGTAGCGCTGGATCGGCGCGTTGAGGTCCACGCGGTGTTCGGCGGAGAGCTGGAGGACGACGGTTGCGACGAAGACCTTGGTGATGCTGCCGATGCGGAACTTGTCGTTCGGCCCTATGGGGCGTCCGGTTTTGATGTCGGCCACTCCTGCGGTGCCCTGCCACCGGCCGGCCGTGCCGTCGACTCTGACCTGCGCCCCGGTGACCTGGGGGTGGTTCAGGTCGGAGATGGCGGCGCGCAGGGCGTCTGTGTCCAGGGGCGGGAGGGGGTGGGGGTGGGAACCGGTGGGGTGGGAGTTGCTCGATGACCGGGCGGTGGCTGCGGGGGTGGCTGCGGTGGCGGGGAGGGCGGAGGTCAGGAGCAGTGCGCCGGCCAGGGCCGTGCCCAGGGCCGCTCGGCGGGACAGGCGGGAAGGTGTGGTTGATGTCATGGGAATGATGTTGTCGGGCGCGCGATGCCCAGCCATCCGGGATGCACCCTCATCGTTCCCTGAGATGCCCCTGAGAGGGGTCAGGGTTGGGGGCCGGGCCGGCATCGGGGGCCGGGCCGGCATCGGGGGCCGGGTTCGGGAGCTGAGTTCGGGGGACCGGGTTCGGGGGCCGGGTTCGCAGGCGGCCTCTGGTCTGCTGGTTGTGGTGGGCGGGAGGGGGTGCGGGGCGGTATCGGGGGCGTGGGAGTATTCCGTGTGATCGAGGTGATGGGGGAGAGAAGTCCAAATGTGCGCGCGCCCGCCGACGCGGGCACCGGCGGCACGGGTGACGGAGATGTTCCAGGTGTGGAAGTGCGCCGGGGGGAGGCGCTTTTGCCGGCCCGGGTGCGGCGGCCCGAAGCGCTGGTGCGGTTCGGGGTCGGGCTGGTCCTGGTCGGGCTGACGCTGCTGCTGGCCGGTGTCGCGCGGGACACCGCGGTGGGCCTGGACACGGACGCCGCGCACGGTGCCCGTCGCGCGCCTCATTTCCTGGTCGGGGTCGCGGGGTTCGTCTTCGCCGTGGCATCGCTGCTGGTGCCGTTGGTCTTCGCCGCGCAACGGCTGCTCCAGCGGGACCGCCGTCGGGTCGCCGACGGGCTGCTCGCCGCCACGGTGGCCTATGGGGCGACTCTGGCCGTCGGTCTGTGGGCTGTCGACTTCTCCCCGCATGTCGCCGTTCCGGTGACCGCGCCGCTCCACCCCTTCCCCGGGTGGACCGAGCCGCTGCCCGGTTCCCTGGCCGCGGTGCTCGCCTTCATGACCGCGGCCGGCATGTCCGGCCGGCCGCGTCAGCGCGCCGCCCTGGCCTTCACGCTGGCCGGCGGCGGGCTGTCCCTGCTGATGAGCGGCTATGCGAGCGTACTGGCCCTGATTCTCGTCCTGCTGATCGGGACCACGGCCGCGCACGGCACGACGTACGTACTCGGGTCGCCGAACGCTCCGCTCACCGGGCAGCGCCTCCTGCGGGGCCTGCGCGAGGCCGGTTTCGCGCCCGCCGCCCTTTTCCGTACCCCCGGGCCGGCGGCGCACGGGCCTCGCCACTACCGCGTACGGCAGGGCGGGGACCGGCCCGACCTGGACGTCGTCGTACTGGACCGGGAAACGCAGGCGGCCGGGCTGCGTCATCGGATGTGGCTGGGGCTGCGGCTGCGCACCGCGCCACGCCGCCGCAGTGTGCTGACCCTGCGCGGGGCGCTGGAGCAGGAGGCCCTGCTGTCGTACGCGGCCGAGACGGCGGGCGTACGGACCCGTCGGCTGCTGGCCACGGCGCAGCTCACGCCGGACGCGGCCCTGCTGGTATATGAGCCGCTCGCCGGGCGGACGCTGGACGAACTCTCCGAGCCGGAGCTGACCGACGAACTGCTGGCCGATGTCTGGCAGCAGTTCCAGTTGCTGCGGACCCGGCGGATAGCCCACCGGTCCCTGACGCCGTCGAACATCCTGGTCGGCGAGCACGGCGCGGTCCATCTGGTGAACCCGGCGAGCGGGGACATCGCGGCCGGGGACCTCGTCCTGCGGATGGATCTCGCCCAGCTTCTGACCACTCTCGCGCTGCGGGTCGGCCCTGGCCGGGCGGTGGCCTCGGCATGTGCCGTCCTGGGGGCGGACGCGGTCGGTTCGGCGGTGCCGTTGCTCCAGCCGATCGGGCTGTCGCGGAGCACGCGCGTACAGCTTCGGCTGCACCGTCGTACGGCCAAGGCGCGGGCGGAGGAGGCGGCCCGGGCGGAGCACCAGAAGGCGGAGCACGAGAAGGCGGAACACCAGAAGGCGGAACACCAGAAGGCAGGGGCGGCCGAGCAGAATCCGGCCGAGCACGGTCTGACTGAGCACGAGGCGGCCGAGCAGGATCTCCTGGCGCGGATGCGTGAAGAGATCCTGCGGGCGTGCCCCCAGGCGCCGTTGCGGCCGGTCCGTCTGGAACGCGTACGGCCGCGTACGGTGATCACCGTCGTCGCCAGCGCGGTCGCCGGCTATCTGCTGCTGCTCCAGCTCTTCCGTAAGGACGCCAACCCGCTGGCCGCGATCGCCCAGGCGGACGCCCGGTGGCTGCTGCTGGCTGCCGCCGTCTCGGCGAGCAGTTATCTCGCCGCGACGATGGGATTCGTCGGGTTCGTGCCCGAGCGGCTCAGCTTCCGGCGGGCCGCGCTGGTGCAACTGGCCAGCTCGTTCGTCAATCTCGTCTCGCCCAGCGGCGTCGGCGGGGTGGCGATCAACACCCGGTATCTGCAGCGTGTGGGGGTACCGACGCGCCAGGCCATCGCCAGTGTCGGCGTCGGCCAGGCCATCGGCGCGGTACTGCACGTCCTGTTGGTCGCCGTCTTCGGCTATCTGCTCAGCACCGAGCACACTGTGCCGTTGTCGACCTCCCCGGCCCTGATCGTGGGGCTGCTGACGGCCGCGGTCGCCGCGCTGACCGCCGCCGCGATACCGCCGCTGCGCCGGTGGCTCGCCGCTCGCCTCCAATCCTTGACGACCGGGGTGATGCCTCGGCTGCTGGATCTGCTCGAACACCCGGGGAAGCTGGCCGCCGGGATCGCCGGACAACTGCTGATCTCCTTGACGGCCGGGGGCTGCCTCTACGCGTGTGCGCTGGCCTTCGGGCAGCGTCCGAGCTTCTCCGCGGTCATCCTCGCGCATCTGATCGGCAGCGCGCTGGGGTCGGCCGTGCCGACGCCGGGGGCGTGGGGCCGGTGGAGGGGGCGCTCGCCCTCACCCTGGAGCAGACGGCCGGCATCGAGAGCACCACCGCGCTGCCGATCGTCCTGTTGTTCCGGCTGCTGATCTTCTGGCTTCCGGTGCTTCCGGGGTGGCTGGCCTTCTTGTGGCTCCAGCGGCGCGGCACGCTGTGACCGAGCGGGCCGGGTGGGCCGGGTGAGGGCGGCGTAGCGGGAGGATCGGGCGTGGCTCAGTTCTTGTACGGGCCGAGCCCGGCCGCTCCGTACTCGCCCGTTTCGTCCTCGTGTCTCACCGTCTCGTATCTCACCGTCGAGAGCCTCCGTTCCGGCTTCGAACAGGCCCTCACCCTGTTCGAAGCCGGAGGCCCCGTCTTGCCGCTGTGGACCACCTGTCCCTTGCAGGACGCCGCCCGCGCCCATCGCGGCAGCGAGCACACGGCCATGTCCACGGACCATGTCTACGGGGCATGTCTGCGGGGCTACTGGAGAACGTCCATCGGTGCGCTACCGGAGAGCGGCATCGGTGCGGCTACAGGGAAGCCTGCATCAGGCTGCGGACCAGTCGGCAGGTGGTGTTGGACGGGGGATGCACCCCCATACGGGCGGCGGTTCGGCGTATCGTGCGGTTGCGGGCCTGCTCCGGGGTGTAGACGCCCTTGTCGAGCAGGGCTATCGCCAGGCGCATGGCCTTCAGGCGCCGGTTGTGGGACTCGTACCGCTCACGCGGCCACCCCGCGGGCAGGGGCTTCTTCTCGGGGAATGTGATCGCGGCCATCGGCAACCTCCTGGGCGCTGTCCGGGCACCGTCCAAGCACGGTCGGACCCTCATTGACTGCTTCCATTTTAGTGCGGGGCACTGACAAAACCCGGTGGTCAGAGGCGGGTTGGGGCGGCGGCGCACCCGTACGGAGCAGCCGTGCCCGCCTTATCCCAGAGCGCTTTCGGCTGCCGCCAGGATCTCGGTGACGCGCAGGCCGAAGCGCGCGTCACAGGGGTGCGGCTCCCCCGTACGGACCGAGGTGAGCAGGGCGTCGATCGCGCGCTCATAGGCCGGCCCCGGTCCGTCGGTGCGGCGCGGCAGGGTGGTGGTGCCGGCGGTGCCGCGGAGGGTCACCTGTACGCCGGCGGCGGGCCCGGGCGCGGTCAGGCTGAGGGTCGCGGAACTCGCCGCGCCGCCGGCGTGGCGCAGTGCGAGCAGAACCGTATCGGCGGGCCCGCGGGCGGCCGTGACCGACGCGGTCTCGACGTCGCCGAGCACCGGGAGGAGTACGGACAGCGCGTGCGGGCCGACGTCCCACAGGGCGCCCTTCTCGCGGCGCCACGGCGAAGCCGCGTACGGGCTGTCGCTGCCGGCGGCGAAGACCGAGCCGAGCCAGTCGGCGTGTGCGGTGAACCAGCCGCCCGCCGCGGCCTGTTCGGCGATCCAGGCGCCCTCCGCGACGCCGAACCGGGCGGTGAAGAAGACGACCGAGGCGACGCCCGCCCGTTGGACGGCGTCGGCCACGGCGCGCGCCTCGGTCGTGCTCGTGGCGACCGGTTTGTCCAGGAGGAGGTGGCGGCCGGCCGCGGCGGCCCGTACGGCCAGGGCGGCCTGGACCGAGGGCGGGAGGGCGACGGCGACGGCGTCCGTGGCGGCGAACAGCTCGTCGGGGGTGGCGTACGAGCGGGTGTCGTGCGCCTGGGCCAGCGCCGCGGCGGCGTCCGGCCGACGGCCCCATACGCCGGTGAGGGTGACGCCGGGGTGGGCGGCGAGCGCGGGGGCATGGACGCGGCGCGCCCAGGGGCCGGTACCGAGCAGTCCGATGCGCAAGGTCGTCGTCATGAAGGACAGTCTCTCCCGGGGCCTCCCCCGGTGGCGGCGACCGGTACCGGCGCGCCCGGCGTACCGGCGTGCCTGACGTACCGGCGTGCTTCGACCGTACCGGCGCGCCCAGCCCGGGACCGGCGGCTTTCCAGGGGCGGGTGCCAGCAGGTGTCAAGAGTGTTTCCGGCGAGGGTGGGCGCTGCTGTGGGTGCCCTGGTGCCCATTGTGGGGCCACTTCGGGACAGATGACGTAGACAAGGGCCATCCGCAAGAATTCACCGCAACACTCGTTGTCCGCCTCCGGCACCCGCAGTACAAGGAGAGGACTCACACGAGTAGCGCAGTAGCGCATCGAGAACCGAGAGGCCCGGGTGATACGTCATGCCGATCGAGTTCCACACCGCCGTATCCAATGAGCCGGAGGAACAGCAGTTCGTCGTAAGCACCGAGGAGCTGGCCGTCCAGGCGCCGTCCGAGGGCGCCGAGGGCGAGTCCGCCAGGGGCAGCGCCGAGGGGCTGGAGAACGTACGCGGCTACAGCCGCCCCGAGGGGACGCCCGAGCAGCTCTGGCAGCCGCCGACCGCGGCACTGCCGGACATCGGTGAGGCGTCCTTCGGACCGCCGCCCTCCGCGGCGGAGACCGTCCACGGCCCGGACGACCGGGTGCAGATCAACGACACGTCCGTGTATCCGTGGCGCGTGCACTGCTCGCTGCTGATCACGGCGGCCGACAACTCCCGCTGGATAGGCACCGGCTGGTTCATAGGCCCGCACACCCTCGCCACCGCCGGCCACGTCGTCTACATCAAGAACAGCGGCGTCCCCGGACGCGACGGCTGGGTCAAGAGCATCAACGTCATGCCGGGCCGCAACGGCAACACCCTCCCGTACGGCGTGGTCACCAGCACCAGCTTCCGTTCGGTCAACGGCTGGGTCAACAACGGCGACGAGAACTACGACTACGGCGCGATCATCCTGCCCAACAACCTCGGTGCCACCACCGGCTGGTTCGGGTTCGGGGTCTGGTCGGACGCCGACCTCCTGAAGTCCGTGGGCAACATCTCCGGCTACCCGGGCGACAAGCCCGCCGGCACACAGTGGTACGACGCGCGCGGCATCGCGTCCGTGGGCCCCCGCAAGGTCTACTACGACATCGACACCGCGGGCGGGCAGAGCGGCAGCTCCGTCTACCGCTTCTACAACGGCGGCCGGTACGGCATCGCCATCCACGCGTACGGCGGCGCGGTCACCAACTCCGGTACGCGCATCACGACGCCGGTGTACAACAACTACGTGGCGTGGAAGGCGTGATCCCGGGAGCGGGTGACGCGACGGGCGAAGTGACAGGTGAAGCGACGGGTGAAGAACCGAGTGAAGCACCGAGTGAAGTGAAGGGCGACGCCATATGGCGGTGATCTCCGGAGTCGTCGTGGGCGCGGCGGGTGAGGCCGTGCCGAACGCGCGGGTCTATGTCGTCCAGGGCCCCGGGCCCTTCACGGACGTGGCCGCGCTGACGGACGACGAAGGCCGCTTCGCCCTCTCCGCCGGCACCGACGGCACCTACACCGTCGAGTGCCGTGCGGAGTGGGGCCAGGAGTCGCGGGTGGCGCGGGCGACGGTCGCGGTGCGCGGCGGGGCCGCGGCGGAACTGCGGATCCGCGTCGACTGACGTTGTCAGTGGTACCTGGCAGTCTGTTCACATGCTTGAGATCACCGTGAAGACCGAGACGGGGCCGGACCGCTCCCGCACGAGCGCGGCGGAGCTGAGCGCGCTGCTGCGCCGGATCGGCTCGGCCGACGACCACTTCGTGGTGGTCGAGCGCATTCCCGAGGCGCCGCAGGAGTTCCTCCAGGTCTGGCGCGACGGGGAGGGGCCGTACACGGTCGAGTACCGCGAGGGCTCCGCCGACCGGCACTTCCAGGCGGAGACCGCCGATGCCGAGGAGGTCGTCGCCGTCTTCCTGGCCTGGGCGCGCGGTGCGGACTCCTGGCGTACGGCATGGGACTGGCAGCGGGTGGACCTGTTCGCCACGCCGGAGGTGGATCCGGCGGTCCGCGCGGAGGCGGAGGAAGAGGCCCGCAGGGTGCTCCGGGCCGGATTCCACTCCTTCCATGATGCCGCGCGGGATCTCTGCGACTTCATCGAGTCCTGGGCCGAAGCCGAGCAGGACGAAGAGGACGGCGTCGGGGGCGACGGCGACGAAGGTGACGGCGACGAGGAGGCCGGCGGCAGCGGCAGGGGCGGCAGGGCGGCGCTGTCCCTGGACGCGGCCCGGCGCATCGTCGCGCGTCTGTGGGAGGAGCGGCTCGCCGAGCAGGAGCAGTGGCCGGAGGTGACCGACGCGGACCGTGTGCAGCGGGCCTTCGAAGCCCTTGGCTCCCAGGGGCTGACGGCGCGGATGAACTTCACGTGCTGCGCCCGCTGCGGAACGGCCGAGATCGGTGCGGAGCGCGCCGAGGGCGACCGGGGTTACGTCTTCTTCCACCATCAGGACACCGACGCGGCGGCGGACGGTCATGGGCTGTACATACGGTACGGCGCGTTCGCGGACTCCCCGGGTTCCCCAGGTGTTTCCATAGGGGACCGCATAGGTGACACGGGCTCTGACACAGGCTCTGGCAAGGGCTCTGATGCGGGGACGGGCACAGGTACGGGCACAGGTGCTGACGCGGGCGCCGGCAGCTCGGCGGGGGCCGCCGCCGAGGACGTCCGGAAGGAGCGTACGGCCGCCGTCGGGCGGGCGGTGGCAGCGGCGCTCGGTGAGGCCGGCCTCACCGTGGAGTGGGACGGCGACCCCGGCCGGGCGATCCTGCTCAACCCCCTGGACTGGCGCAGGCGTCTGCCGAGCGCGGGATGAGGACGGCGTTTGTGGATGATGGAGGGGTGAAATCTCCTTCCTCCAGAGCCCCATGGGTTGCTCCTTTGTACGTCGGCGCCGTCCAGCTCGGCGCATACGCCCTCGCGCGGATGCCCGCCCACGCCCGTACGGAGCTGCTGCGCGAGCACTCCACCAATGTCGAGAACCTGCGGGCGGGGCGGTGGCGGACGCTGGCCACCAGCGCGCTGTTCGTCGAACGGCCGCTGCCCGCCCCGTACAGCGCCGGGCTCCTCCTGGCGCTCGGGACGGCCGAAGTGGCCTGGGGGGCGCGGCGCGCGGCGGCGGTGTTCGCGGCCGGGCACGTAGGCGCCAGTCTGCTGGTGCACGCCGGGCTGCTGGCCGCCCGTAAGGTGTCCGAGGAGACCGAGCGGGCCGTCGACGTCGGCGCGAGCTACGGCTTCAACGCCACGCTCGGCGCGCTCGCCGCGTCCCTGCCGCGCCGTGGCGCCCGGGTGACGGCCACCACCGGCCTGCTGGCGCTGGGCGTGCGGCCCGTACTGCGCAAGAGGCGGACGTTCACGGACGCCGGGCACCTGGCCGCGATAGGCGTGGGCGTGGTGGTGGGCGCGGCCATGCGGGCGCGGCGGAATCGCGCCACACCTGGGGTTATGTGAGGGGGGACGTGAAGGACAGAACAATGCCGGTCTGCTTCAATAGGGGCATGGCCAGCCTTATAGACAGCGCGACGGGTCGCAGCGACCTGGAGCCGTTCTGGCCGTCCCGGCAGGGGCATCACTTCGACCGTCTGTGTTGCCGCGCGCACTGAGCGCGGGCCCGCACACGCCTTACGACGCCGCTCACCGGCGTTCCCAGCCCTGCCCGCGCGCACGACGTCCCCGACGCCCCTCTGCGCGAAAGAGCTGACTCATGACCAACGTCCGTTCCCTCCCTGCCACGACCGCCGCCACCGCCGCCACTGCCGCCGGCACCGCCACCACCACGGCGTCCGCCGTCCCGGCACCGCACCGCCAGCGCCTGCGCGCCGTGGCCCCCGACGAGGCACCGCCCGTCGCCGAACTCCTGACCGCCGACGCGACCTGGCTGCCCGCGCCGCAGCACGCCCTGCCCGTGCTGCCGGGCCGGCCGCCGATGGTCGGCTATCTCGTGCTCGTACCGGCCGAGCGGGTCACCGGTGTACGGCCGGTGCCGGGCGCGGGCCCTGCGACGACGGCCGGCGGCCCGGCCGCCGGTGACGGCCGTACCGCCGAGGCCCGTGACACCCCGGCCGGTATCGGTACGTCCGCTGACCGTACGCCCCTCGACGGCATTTCCGCTGACGGCGCGTTCGGGGACGAAGTGGTGCGGGTCGACCCCGACCAGCGCACGGTACGGGTGCGAGGGCGCCTCCTGGACCTGACGTACCTCGAATTCGAGCTGCTGGCGCACCTTGTCGCACATCCGTACCAGGTACACACCCGCGACCGGCTCGTGACGACGGTGTGGGGGTACGGCCACGTCGGTGACGGCCGTACCGTCGACGTCCATGTCGCCCGGCTGCGCCGCAAGTTGGGTGCGCAGGTCCGGGACTCGATCGTGACGGTCCGCCGCGTCGGCTACAAGTACGTACCGGCCGTCTGACGCTTCGGCTGCCGCACGCGCTGTAGAAGCACCCGGCCGCTCATGAGCACTACGAGTGCTTTGAGCGCTATGAGCACGGGGAGCGCTGCGGGTGATATCGGTGCTATGAGCGCTGGGGGTTCCGCGCGTGCGGCGGCGTGTTCCGGAGGGCCGGCCGGCGGCCCAGTACGGCCTCCTGGGACAGGGCCGCCAGCGTACGGCGGTCGTGGACGCCGGGCAGCGGCCACAGCGGCGGATGGACCGTCACCCGCACCGTCAGCTCCCGCGCGGCGGCCACCCGGCGCAGCGAAGACACGAACGTCTCGTCGCCGAGGAAGCCGGCGACCGTAGTAGGCAGCCCCCGCTGCTCATAGGAGAGGGTGACCGGCCGTACGGGCGCGCCCGCGTCGACGGCGGCCTGGAAGGTGGCCCTGCGGAAGGTGCCGTGCGAGGCGGAGCACCAGGTGGTGGCCTGCGGAAAGGCCATCACCGAGCGCCCGGAGCTCAGCAGTGCGGCCACTTCCCGTACGGCGTGCGGAAGTTGGTGAGGGCCGGCTCGGTCGATGAAGCAGGTGCCCGCCCGTACCGCCATGGCCCCGACCACCGGCCAGCCGGCCACCTCGCGCTTGGCCAGCACGGTCACCGGCTCGACCGCGAGCAGGGCCAGGACGTCCAGCCAGGAGATGTGGTTGGCGACGACCAGCGTGCCGGGCCGAGGGACCCCGCCGGCAGCCCGGTCGGCCGCCTCGCCGAGCGCACCGCTATCGACCGCACCGCCACCGAGCGCACCACCACCGGCCACACCGCCACCGAGCGCACCACCACCGGCCACACCGCTATCGACCGCCTCCGGCCCGTTCACGCGGAGCGAGGGGATACCGGTGCCCAAGAGGCCGCCGGGACCCGTTGGATCCCCGGCGGCCGGAGGGCAGCCGACGACGAGCCGCACCCCGATCGCCCGCAGCAGCTCTCCCGCGTACGCACGCAGCCGCGCCGGTTCGGCCAGCCGCCCGCCGTCCGCCAGCGCCCGGCCGGCCACCCGTGCGAACGCGGCGCAGCGGCGGACGGACTCCCCCAGCGGTACGCGCGGTACGGAGTGCGCGGCGCAGCGCGCGGTGCATCCGGAGCGTACGTCCCACAGGCTCGCCGCGCTCATGGCCGGTTCCCGGGGCGGCGCGCGCCGTCCTGCCGGAGTGCGTCATCGGACCGGTCCGCGCCGCCCGCGGGAGGCTCGTCGCCCAGGAAGTAGCGGCGGTAGCGGCCGTTCAGCCGTTCCATGTCCAGGACGACGAAGAAGTCCGCGACGTCGAACGCCGGATCGTACGCCGGCGCACCGCACACCCACGCGCCGATCCGCAGATAGCCGCGCAGCAAGGGAGGGAGCAGCGCCGCACTCGGGCGGCCGGGCGCGAGGGCCGACGGCCGCCACGGACGGCGCGGGGTGACCTGGAGCGCGGGGGGCGCGGCGTACCGCGTGCGGCCCAGTTCCCAGGCGTGCGCCGCGGCCTGCCCGCCGTCCCCCAGCGGGACCGAGGCGCAGCCCGCGAGATAACGGTGTCCGGACAACAGGGTGTAGCGGGCGAGGGCGGCCCACAACAGGTTGATGACCGAGCCGGTCCGGTGTCCGGGGTGGACGCACGAGCGCCCCGCCTCTATGAGTGAGGGCCGCAGCACGTCCAGCGCGGACAGGTCGAACTCCCCGTCCGAGTACAGGGCCCGGCAGCGGCCGGGCGGCAGCAGCCGGTAGGTACCGACCACGTCGCCGCTCGCCGTTTCGGTGACGATCAGATGGTCCGCGAGGTCATCGAGGGCGTCGACGTCGTGACCGGCGAGCGGGGTGCGCAGGGCGGCGCCCAGCTCGTCCCCGAAGACGCGGTGGCGCAGCCGCTGGGCGGCCCGTACCTCGTCGGGGGTGCCGGCCAGGGAGACCCGGTACGTCCCCGTTCCCGACTCACGTGCGACTCCGGGCGCATTTGCGGCTCCGGTCGTACGTGCGACCCCGGACGCGGGGACGGCTGCCGACGCGGGGACGGCTCCCGACGCGGGGACGGCTCCCGACGCAGTTACGGCCTCGGACATGGACACAGATACGGACACAGACACGGATGCGCTCATAGAAGCTCTCCATCCTTGGCATCTCCTTGGCCGTTGGCTGCCGATGACGACGCGAGGCGGCAAGGAACGTTCCGGGAGGCCACAAGAGGTGGTGCCGGCTACACCTCCCGTCGGGGGGCACCCCCCATGACCTGGCCTCCCCCACCCGGCAGACTGTTCCCGTGCCCGAGGTCCGGGCGCGTGACGTGCAGGGAGCGTACGGATGAGGGTCCGCAGAACACTGGTCGCCGGGGCACGGGGGCTGCTGCTCGCCGTCGTCTCGCTCGTGGGATCGACCGTGCTGTTCGTCCTGTCCGTCGTCTCGATCGAGCTGTCGGTGCTGGGCGTGGGGGTGCTGACGACCCCCGTCGTGCTCCAGTGGGCGCGCGGCTACGCCCACAAGCGCCGGCTGTGGTGCCACGAGTGGGCCGGCATCCGGGTCCCCACCGCCTACCGCCCCCTCCCGCCGGATCTCCCGGGGGGCCTCGCGGGCCGGGTCATGCGGTACGGCGCCCTGCTGCGGGACCCGGCGACCTGGCGTGAGCTGCTGTGGCTGCTGCTCGACATGACGGCGGGCTGCGTGCTGGCGCTGCTGCCGGCCGCACTGCTGGTGTACTCCGTCGAGGGCCTGGTCATGCCGGTGCTCTTCTGGTCGGGCGTGGAACTCCACGGGTACTGGTACGCGTTCTTGCCGGCCTCCGACGAAACCGTTCCGTTCATGCCTCCGCTGGCCGTCGGCTTCTTCGTCCTGGCGCTGTTCGTCAACCCCGCTCTGCTCCGGGCCCATCTCCGGTTCTGTGCCGCCTTCCTCACCCCGCCGAAGGCCGAGCTGGCCGAGCGGGTGGCGCGGCTGACCGAGACCCGGCACGACGCGGTGGACGCCTCGGCGGCCGAACTGCGCCGTATCGAACGCGATCTGCACGACGGCGCCCAGGCCCGGCTCGTGGCGATGGGCATGAGTCTGGGCACGATCGAGGCACTCATAGAGAAGGACCCGGCCAAGGCCAAGCAGATGCTCGCCGTGGCCCGTGCGTCCTCGGCCGAGGCGCTGACGGAGCTGCGCGACCTCGTACGCGGTATCCACCCGCCGGTGCTGGCCGAGCGCGGGCTCGGGGACGCCGTACGGGCGCTGGCGCTGCGCACGGGACTGCCGGTGGAGGTGACGGTGGAGCTGCCGGGCCGGCTCGCGGCACCGGTGGAGTCGGCCGCGTACTTCGCGGTCAGCGAACTGCTGACCAACGCCGCCAAGCACGCGGGCGCCGACCGCGTATGGGTGGACGTCCGTTACGCCGGGGGCGCCCTGCGGATCGCCGTCACGGACGACGGGCGGGGCGGTGCGGACCCGGCCAAGGGGTCCGGGCTGCGCGGCCTGGAACGGCGACTGGGTACATTCGACGGCATCGTCGCCGTCAGCAGCCCGGCGGGCGGCCCCACTCTTGTCACGTTGGAGATTCCGTGCGCGTCGTCCTCGCCGAAGACCTCTTCCTCCTGAGAGACGGACTGGTCCGGATGCTGGAAGCGTTCGGCTTCGAGATGGCCGCGGCCGTCGACAACGGTCCGGACCTGACCCGGGCGCTGGAGGAGCAGCGGCCCGACGTGGCGATCGTGGACGTCCGGCTGCCGCCGTCCTTCACGGACGAGGGGCTGCAGTGCGCGCTGGCCGCCCGCCGCGCCCGGCCCGGCCTGCCGGTGCTCGTCCTGTCCCAGCACGTGGAGCAGTTGTACGCGCGCGAACTGCTGGCCGACGGCAGCGGCGGGGTCGGGTACCTGCTCAAGGACCGGGTCTTCGACGCCGAGCAGTTCATCGACGCGGTACGGCGGGTGGCCGGCGGCGGTACGGCCATGGACCCCGAGGTCATCTCCCAGTTGCTCTCCCGCCGGGCGCAGGACCGGCCGATGGCGCGGCTGACGCCGCGTGAGGTGGAGGTGATGGAGCTGGTGGCCCAGGGCCGGTCCAATACGGCCATCGCCGCGAAGCTGGTCATCACGGAGCGGGCCGTCGCCAAGCACACCTCCAACATCTTCGCGAAGCTGGACCTTCCGCCGTCCGACGACGACAACCGGCGGGTGCTGGCCGTGCTGGCCTATCTGGACCGGGGGGACCGAGGGAACCGGGGAGAACGAGGAGAGCGGGGAGAGCGGGGCTACCGGAGCGATCAGAGCTGACCGTTCCCGGGGGGCTCGCGGCCGGGCGGCGCATCGGTGCGTGCGGGGGCGCGCGCCCGTACACATGCTCCATCCGGCGGCTGCGGCCTCATCCCGCCACCCGGCCCGTTCCCGCCAACTCCGGGCGCCCCGGGGGCCGTACGGATCTCCCGAGCCGGTGGAAGCCGACCTGACCACGGCGTACGCTGACCCGGACGGACCGCGAGCGAGGAGTTCACCGTATGAGTGCCGCAACCGACAAGGAGTGGCTGTACGCCCTCGACATCTCCGACGCCACCTGGCAGCGCGCCCCCGGCGAATCCGAGGAGGCCGTGGAGATCGCGTTCCTGGAGCGCGGGGCGGTGGCCATGCGGAACTCCAAGGAGCCCGATGTCGTGCTGCGTTACACCGAGGCCGAGTGGCGCGCGTTCGTGCTCGGCGCGCGGGACGGGGAGTTCGACCTGGACCGGTGAGCCGACCGGGTGGGAGCCGGTGACCTACGCGGTGTTCACTCGTTCCATCGAACGTGGAGCAGCAGCAGGCAACAGCCCCCCGTCCGGAACGCCCCTGTCCCGTCGATGTGATCGACGTCGAGCAGGCCGAGGCGGCGCTCATCGACCACTATCCCCGGTTGGTGCGTCTGGCCTATCTCGTCCTGTCACCGGAACCGGGCCGCAACCGGCGGGTGCTGCGGGCCCACGCGGTCGTCCAGCGCTCCCTGCCGCGGCGGCGTACGACGACGCGGGGGCCCGGCCTGCCGCTGTGCGGGGAGGACTCCCAGCAGACGTCCGACCCCGTATACGCCTTTGTGCGGGCCCGGGTGCTGCGGTCCGCGCTGACCGCCGAGCGGCCCTGGTGGCGGCTGTCCATGGTGCGGCGCGGGCTGCCGCTCGCCCCGTTGCCGCCGGTGCTCCCGCAGGTGTGGGGGCTGCGGCTGTTCCCGCGCTCCGGCGGCGCGGACGAACTGGTCCTGGACCGCACCCTGTCCGGACTGTCCGGGCCGGGGCGCGCGGCGTTCGTCCTGCGTGAGCTGGAGCGGCTGGACGAGAAGGACACACGGGCGGCTCTGGAGGCCGCCGGGGTCGAGGACACCCGGGAGGCGGTCGCCGAGGCGGCCGGCCACACGCCGCCGGCCGGGACCAAGGACCGGTCGCTGCTGGAATCCGCCGAGTTCGACCCCTGTTCGCTGCTGGCCCGGCCGACGGACCTGCTGCGACGCCGCCAGCACGGCCGGGCCGCACTGGCGGCGGGCGCCGCGGTGCTGGTGTGCGGGGCGCTGCTGGGGCTGCCGGGCGACGGCTGGGGGCCCGACGGGGCCGCCGCGCCCCCCTACGCCCAGAATTCCGCCGCGCAGGCGGCCCTGGACCCGGCCCGGCTGTCCGCCGCCGCGCCCGGGGCCTGGCTGAAGTCGACGCGGCGGGACTTCTCGACCTGGCCGGTGCGCGGCGACCGGGCCGGGGACAAGGAACTGCTGCGGCGGGCGCTGGCGGTGTGGGCCAGGCCCGGTACGGGCGTGCAGGTCTCGGCCGCTCCGGGCACCGCCCCGGGGCCGGCGGCCGGGCCCGCGCAGTTGCTCTTCGCGGGCGTGGTGGACCGGGCCGCGGTGGTGCTCCTGTACGACGGGCTGCGGGTGGTGCGCTACGCGGAGGCGGCGGACGGCGACAGCGGCCGGGACGGCGACATCGGCGCGGCGCTGGACTTCGCCCGTACGGACAGCGCCGACGCCGACTCCTCCGGCGCGCTGGTGCTCGGCCGTACGGACGGCAACGTGCGCTACCTGACGGCTCCTTGGGTCAAGGGTGTCACGATGACCGACCTGCTCAAGCCGGCCGGGCAGGGCCTGCCGCTGCACGTCGGCAAGGACGGCATGACGGACCCGGTCCCCTCCCCCGCCGCGGCCAAGAACTGCGACTCCTGGCCGGCCCTGCGGATGGACGGCCATCTGCTCACCGACCTCGGTGAACTCACCGCGGTACGGCTCACCTACGGCGAGCCCGGCAAGGCGCGTGACGTGCGCAGCGCCGAGGCCCGGACGGCCTGGGCGCGTACGGCCTGCCACCTGGCGACGATGCGCGGCCAGGGCGTACGGGAGGTCAACGACTGGACGTTCGCCCAGCAGTCGCTTCCCGGGGGCGCCGGGCGGGCGGCGTGGGTGTGCACCCGTGTCGAGACCTGGCGCGACCGGGGCAGCCGGGCGCTGGCGCAGATCCAGACGCCGCCTCGGAAGCCGGCGGGCAAGCCGGCCGGGGCGTCGGCGCCGCGCAGGCCGGCCGGAGCGCGGCCAGGGGCAAAGGCAGGGGCGCCGGGTGCGGCGCAGCCGTTCGCGCCGGGTGCGGTGGTGGCGCGTTCCGAGGACGGCGCGGCCTGCGGGGAGCGCGATCCGCGGGCACTGGCGGGTGTGCTGTGGAGGTCTGCGGACCACAAGTGGTGGCTGCTGGCGGCGGGCAGCCCGCAGGTGTCGCGGATCAGCGCCTCCGGCGGCGTCAAGGGCCAGTCGCGGAGCCGGCTGCTGGCCGTACCGGCCAAGCCTGGCGTCCACGCGGAGTTGCAGGGCCGCCTGAAGAACGGGAAGCGGCTGGCGGCGCTGCACTGACGGAAGGCAGGCCACGGCGGGCCGCGGGACTGACGGGGGCGAGCCGCGGGCAGCAGATGAGGGGGCCGGGTGACCGGCCCCCTCAGCGTGTGCCGCCCGGCCCGGGAACGGCTCGCCCCCCCCGGAACAGCTCGTTCCGGAACGGCGGTCTGCGGAACGGCTCGTCCTGGACTTGCCGCGTACCCATGTGCTGCCCCGGTCGTTAGGGTGTTTCCATGAAGACCGGGGGGCGCCGCAGGATGGGTGTGGAGGAACGCCGCGAACAGCTCATCGCGGTCGCCCTCGACCTCTTCAGCCACCGCTCCCCCCAAGACGTGTCGATCGATGAGATCGCGGAGGCTGCCGGCATCTCGCGACCGCTGGTCTACCACTACTTCCCGGGCAAGCAGAGCCTGTACGAGGCGGCGCTGCGGCGCGCCGCCGACGAATTGGCCGGCCGGTTCGTCGAGCCTCACGAAGGTCCGCTGGGCAGACGGCTGTTGCGGGTCATGCAGCGGTTCTTCGACTTCGTCGACGAGTACGGGCCGGGGTTCTCCGCCCTGATGCGCGGCGGCCCCGGGATCCCGATGGGAAGGAACGCTCCGGCCGCCGCCGTGAGCCGTACCAGCGCCATGATCGACGGGGTGCGGCAGGCCGCGTACGAGCAGATCGTCTCCCACCTCGGCATCGTCTCCGCGCCCCCGCGGATGGAACTGGTCGTCCGGTCGTGGATCTCCCTCGCCGAGACCACGGCGCTGATCTGGCTGGACGGCCGGCGCATCCCGCGTGATGAACTGGAGCGGCAGTTGGTGCACGACTTCGCTGCGCTGGCGGCGGTGAGCGCGGCCTACGACGAGGACGTGGCGGCCGTGCTGCGCCGGATGCTCACGGACGAGCCGGCCGACGGACCGTTCGCCGACCTGGTCGCCCGGCTGCTCGCGCTGGCCCCGCAACCATCCCCCTGACCTGCGACGGAGCCCGATTGTCAGACCCTGCCTCTACCGTCGTGGAAGTGATGGTGCAGACGGCATCGGGGGGACACGTGCGGACGCAGGAGCAGGGTCGGGAACGCAGGCGTGAACAGGGGCGACAGCAGGGCCGGGAGTGGGGCCGGGTGGCGGCGAAGCGGCCTGTGCTGGAGCTGAGGGAGGACCCCACGGGCCGGTCGCTCGGGCTGGAGTTGCCGCCGGGAGCCCTCGTCGACCTCACGGTGGACGGGCGGTGGCCGGAGCCGTTGCTGTGGTGTGCCGAAGGACGGCTCACCGGGCAGCCGTGGCATCGCGCCGGTCTGTATCCGGTGCTGCTGGACCGGGGCAGATCACATGAGTGGGAGGGGACGGACGGAGCGGGGATGCGCGACGGCCGGTGGGCATGGGAGCTGATGCCGGGCGCCTGCGGTGATCCGGCGGCCTTCGACGCCGAGCAGGTGCTCGCCGGCTGGTGGGAGGAGTACGCCTGTGCGGACGACGGGCCCTGGCCCGGCCCGGCACCCGCGCGGACCGGCGAGGACCCGGAGCGGGTGGCCGGGGAGGTGACGGCGGAGCTGATCGGCCACGGGGTGCTCACGGCGCCGCGTACGGCGCTGGTGCCGGTGGCGCGGGGAGCCGACGTACTCGCCGCCATCGGCTGGACGGGCCCGGTGAACTACGACAACGATATGGCGCCGTACTCGGCGGTGTTGCGCTCCTGGGAGGAGCGGTTCGGCATACGGGTCCTGGGGCTGGGCCGGGGCAAACTGCATCTGTCGGTCGCCGCCCCGCCCCGCACGGCCGAGGAGGCGCTGCGGGTGGCCATCGAGCACTTCGCGTTCTGCCCCGACATCGTGTGGCAGGGGACGGGGGGCCTCGTCCACCGTGCACAGACGCTGGTCAACAGTCCTTACTGGTCGTTCTGGTGGGACTGAACCACCGGGCGCGGAAACCGGCGCGGCATACTGCGCCCCATGGACATGATCACTTATCGGCCGGCCGGGACCGACGATCTGCCGGCACTCGTCGGACTCTATGAGGGCGCGGTCCGCTGGATGCGGGACAACGGGATCGAGCAGTGGAAGTCCGGCGAGAAGGACGAGGAACACTTCCGGACCCGGATGAAAGAGGGGGAGGTATGGCTTGCCGAACGGGCGGGGCGGACGGTCGGCGGCTGGGAACTGTGGTGGGAGGACGAGCCCGCCTGGGGACCGCAGCCGCCGGTGGCGGGGTATGTGCACCGCCTGATGGTGGCGCGTGGGGACGCGCCCGCGGGGACCGGCCGGGCGATGCTGGCACGGGCCGAGCAGCGGATCGTCGAGGCGGGGCGGGAGGTGGCCCGGCTGGACTGCGTAACCGGCAACCCGCGGCTGCGTCCGTACTACGAAGACGCGGGTTACGTGGTCGTGGGCGAGCTGACCGACAAGATAGGCAAGGACGGGAGCACGTACGGCGTCACCCTCCTGGAGAAGCGGCTGGTGTAGTCCCGCGCGCCCGGCCACCGGGGCGCGCCCGGCCACCGGAACGGTTCCGGTGGCCGTGGCCGCCCTGGCCGGTCTGCCGGGCGCGGCTGCCGGGATGGGGCCGGCAGTCGGGATGGGGCCGGCTGTCGCGGTGGGTTCGGTCAGCGCGTGGTGAAGACGGCGACGGTGCGTGCCGGGACGGTGAAGGTGCCCGACGTACGGTCGTACGTGGAGCGTTTGACGACCGGGTCGGCACCGCGGGCCTGGACGCGGTGCAGGGCGTAGCGGGTGCCCGCCGACGCGGGGATCCGCTGGGACTGCTGCCGGGGGCTCGCGTTGAAGACGACGACCAGCTTGCCCAGCCGCATGGTGATCACTCCGGGCGTCTCCTCGGGCCCCGAGAGCGGGAAGGAGAGCCGGTCCTGGACGCGGTCGGCGGTGGCCAGGCCGAAGTCCGGCTCGTCGGCGCGGATACGGAGCAGGTCCTGGTAGGCGGCGGTGGTGGCCCTGATCTCCGCACAGCCGGGGCGCAGCGCCGGGTCGGCCAGCAGCGGCCTGGCGTAGGGCCACTTGTCCTTGTTGTCGGCGGCCGGCGGCAGACCACGGCCGAAGCCGTTGCCGTCGGCGCAGTTCCAGTGGATCGCGTTGAACCAGTCGCCGCTGTCATAGGAGTTGCGGTCCAGCGACTTGGAGCGCAGCAGGTCGGTGCCGGCCTGGGAGAGGGCCGGTCCCTGGGCGAGCGCCGCCGTGGCCAGGGCGATGACCTGCATACGGGCCCGGTCGGCCGGGGCGGTGTGCTGCGGGAGTTTGTAGGCGAGCGCGTCGTAGAGGGTCTCGTTGTCGTGGGCGTCGGCGTAGGCGAGGGCGTCGCCCGGCGCCGCGGCGTAGCCGGCGGGTGCGCCGTTGTAGTCGACCTGTGCGCCCTTGACCCTGCGGCCGAGGCTGTCGGTGAAGGTGTAGCCGGCGAGGTTGCCGGCGAGGCCGACCTTGATCAGGTCCTGCTGGTGCAGGAGGCGGGAGCGCTGCTCGGCCGGGTTGCCGTTGGCGGGCGAGGAGTTGGGGTCGGTGTAGAGACCGGAGGCGAAGCCCTGGACGCGCGGGTCCGCGTCGAAGGGGCCACCGCCCCGTACGGCGTCGCGCAGGCGGTCGTTGAAGGTGGCGATGCCGGTGCCCGCCATGTTCTTCTGCGTGGCCTGGACGAAGCGGGCGTCGTCGGCGGCCTCCCCGAAGTTCCAGCCCTCCCCGTACAGGACGATGGCCTTGCCGTCCACGCCGTCCTTCTTGAGGGTCAGCGCGTCCAGCGCCGCCCGGACGGCCAGGATGTTGGCCTTGGGGTGGTGTCCCATGAGGTCGAAGCGGAAGCCGTCGATCTTGTAGTGCCTGGCCCAGGTGACGACCGAGTCGACGACGAGCTTGCCCATCATGGTGTGTTCGGGCGCGGTGTTGGCGCAGCAGGTGGAGGTGGCCACGCTGCCGTCGTCCAGGAGGCGGTGATAGTAGCCGGGGACGATGCGGTCCAGGACGGACCGGGGGTCCTGGCCCGCGGCGACGGTGTGGTTGTAGACCACGTCCATGACGGTCCGCAGTCCGGCGCCGTTCAGTCCCTGCACCATGCGGCGGAACTCCACGGTACGGGCGGTGCCGTCCGGGTCGGAGGCGTAGGAGCCCTCCGGGACGGTGTGGTGGAGCGGGTCGTAGCCCCAGTTGTAGGCGTCCTTGACCGCTGTCTTCGTCACGCACTCCTGCTGCTGCTCGGAGTCGGCGGGCAGCGCGGCCAGGTCGCAGTCGGGCACGGCCTGGTCGGCGCGGCGTTCGGGGACGGTGCCGATGTCGAAGACCGGCAGCAGGTGCACGTACGAGGTCCCGGCGCGGGCCAGGGCCCGCAGGTGCCGCATGCCGTCCGAGCGGCGGTCGGTGAAGGCCAGGTATCCGCCGGGGTGGCGGGAGGTGCGGTCCTGCGCCGAGAAGTCCCTCAGGTGCAGTTCCTGGATGCGGGCGTTGCGCAGCGGTACGGCCGTGGGCTTGCGCAGTCTGTTCCAGCCCTTGGGTGCGAGCCGGGGGCCGGCGAGGTCGACGGCCAGGCTGCGGGTGGAGTCGGCGGTCAGCGCGGTGGAGTAGGGGTCGGTGACGAGGTTGGTGACGGTCCGGGCGACGGTGGGCGCCCAGACGGTGACGGCGTAGCGGTACGGCTTCCCGGTCCAGGACCGCTCGCCCCGTACGCTCCACACACCGCTGGCGTCGTCGCGCCGCATGGGGACCGTACGGCCGTCCAGGTCGAGGGAGACGGTCCGGGCGGTCGGGGCCCACACGGACAGGGTGGGGCGGCCGTGCCGGAAGACCGGACCGAGCCGGGCCCGGGCGGCGGCCTTGCCGTAGAGGTCGTCCAGGACGCCGGGGATCTGTACGCCGGTGGCGGCCGGCGGGCCGCCGTCGGCGGAGCGCTGGGTGGCCAGCAGCCGGTCGCGCAGCGCCGTGGCGGTCAGGGCCCGGTCGCGCGGGTCGACGGTGAAGGCCGGGAAGTCCTTCAGGTGCGGGAAGGCGGCCTTCTCGGCGGGGGCCAGGGCGGTCGGTGTCAGGCGGAGCCGGCGTCCCTGGTCGCCGAACTCCAGTTGGGCATCGGCGTGCCGCGCGCCCTTCCAGACCACGGTGGCGCGGTTGATCCACTGGGCTTCCGCCTTGGCGGGGCCGGGTGGTGGCGCGGCGCTCGCGGGTGCCACGGCGGGCAGGGCCGCCACGGAGAGAACCATGGCCATGACAGCCACGGTACGGCGCAGGATGCGGTTCACGCAGGAACTCCTTCACGGATACGGGGGCAGGCGGACGCCCGCCTTGGGGAGGTGTACGGACGGGGCGTACGGCCGGCGCGGGGGATGGGTCCGGCGCCGGGCGTACGGCGGGCACCCACCGCACGCCCGGAGTGGCACGCGCACCCGGCGTCGGCCGTGTGCGCGACGCGGGACGCGTGGCCGGCGACGCGGGATACGCGCCTGGCACAGGCCGTGCGTTCGGCACAGGCCGTGCGTTCGGCACAGGCCGTGCGTTCGGCACAGGCCGTGCGTTCGGCACAGGCCGTGCGTTCGGCACAGGCCGTGCGTTCGGCACAGGCCGTGCGCCCGCCGGGGCCCGTGGGCTCACCGGGGCCCGTGGGCCGGTCGCGGAGACGGACGGCGGGTACGGCATGTACGACGGGTACGGCGCGTATGGCGGGCGTGGGGCGTCCGGCCGGAGCGGGGCGTGCCGCAGACGTGCCTCTTACGGCAGTTGGTGGTGCGGACGGGCCGCGCGTGAAGCAGGAGTGGTGGCCGCCCGGCAGGCAGGGTGGGTGCCGGGCGGCCGGTCAGTGGGCGGGACGGTCAGCCGCAGCCGCGCGTCCCGGTGCCGGTCCGCAGCGCCAGTGCCGTGTCCGGGGCGAGCGAGGCGGTGAAGTGGCCGGAGCCGTCGACCTTCACCTTCTTGCCGCTGCCGAGTACGTCGCAGTAGCCGCCGGCCGGCAGCGAGGTGTGGAAGGTGCGGCTGACCGTGACCCGTTCGTGGTTGACGGCCACGAAGCCCTTTGTGCCACGCCCGAAGGCGATCGCGTTGCCGCCGTTGTCCCACCAGTTGGTGACCGCGGTGCCCCGTACGGCGTTACGGAAGGCCACCATGCCCCTGATCTCCCGCCAGGCGTGCTGGCACAGCCAGCCGCCCTGGCCACAGGCGTTGACCGTGCCGCCGTCAGGTGGCCCGGCGTCCCGGTCGGTGAACGCGTAACCGGAGTGGACGTCCGGGGCGCCGTAGGGCCAGGCCAGCATGAAGACGTGGGCGAGGGTGTAGTCGGCGCCGTCCTTGTAGCCGAGGGTGTCGCCGCCGCGCTCGGTGTCGTGGTTGGCGACGAAGACCGCGGCCTTGTCGCCGGGCAGGTAGCCCCAGCCCTCACCGTAGTTCTTGAGGTAGGCGAGCTTCTCGCCGGTGAAGACGCGCTTGAGATCGCGGGCGTAGCGGAACTCCTGGACGTCACCGGTGCCCTGGTACTCGTCCGGCGAGACCGCCTCGCCCGCGCCGAAGATCGCCTCGTGCTTCCAGTAGACGCCCGGTGTGGTCAGCCTCTTCTTGATGGCGGCGAGATCATCGGCCGGAATGTGCTTGGCGGCGTCGATACGGAAGCCGTCGACGCCCAGGGACAGCAGGTCGTCGAGGTAGCGGGCGATCCGGCCGCGTACGTACTCCTCGCCGGTGTCCAGGTCGGCAAGATCGAGCAGTTCGCAGTGCTGGACGTTCCAGCGGTCACGGTAGTTGCTGACCGGCACCGTGCAGTCGTCGAGGTCGGGGCGCGAGTAGGTGCCCGGGTAGTCGTACTTGGTGTAGGGCGAGCCGCCGGTGCCCGTACCGGACCCGGACGTCATGTGGTTGATCACAGTGTCCGCGACGACCTTGACGCCGGCGGTGTGGCAGGCGGCGACCATACGGGAGAAGGCGGCCCGGTCACCGAGCCGTCCGGCGATCTTGTAGCTCACCGGCTGGTAGGAGGTCCACCACTGCGGGCCCTGGATGTGTTCCTGGGGCGGCGAGACCTGGACGTAGCCGTAACCGGCCGGTCCCAGCACGTTCTTGCACTCCTTGGCGACGGAGTCGAACCGCCACTCGAAGAGGACGGCGGTGACGTCCTTGTCCCCGGGCGGGGCGGTCCGTGCCGGGGCGGTCCGTGCCGGGGTGCTCCGTACCGGGGCGGCCTGCGGGGAGGCCGCCTGCGGGGAGTCGGCCCGGGCCCGCTGGGGTGCGGGCGCCAGGACGGCCGCCGCGCCCGCCGCGAGGGCGAGGGCGGTGGCCAGAGGTCTGCCGATGCCGCGCTTCCGGGGGTGGGTCATGGTGTCTCCTTGAGGGGGTGGAGTGACCGTGTCCGGCAACACGCCGTACCCGTGAGGCCGTTGTCGGTTCTAGTCGGCACGGGGAGTTGGTGCAAGACTTTTCGCAAGGGGTTGCAAGGGTGCTGCGTTCCCCTCGGCGGGGCCGGGTACCGGCCGGACCACGCGTCAGCCGGTCTTCACGCCTCCCGCCCGCCGGAGGGGGCCCGTCGAGCCGCGGACCACCAGTTCCGGCTGGAAGACGAACTCGGTCCGCCGCACCGGCCGCGCGCCCGGCTCCGCCAGGGGCGTACCGTCCTGGATCTCCTCGATCAGCGCGTCCACGGCGGCGCTCGCCATCGCCTGCACCGGCTGGCGCACCGTGGTCAGCGGCGGGTCGGTGAAGGCGATCAACTGCGAGTCGTCGAAGCCGACCACCGACACCTCGCCCGGCACGTCCAGCCCGCGCCGGCGCACCGCCCGTACCACCCCCAGCGCCATCAGATCACTGCCGCACACCACGCCCGTACAGCCCGCGTCGAGCAGGGCGTCGGCCGCCGCGTGCCCGCCCTCGACGCCGAACAGCGTGTGGCGTACGAGGCGTTCGGTCTGCCCCCTCCGCAGGCCGAACGCCTCCTCCAGCGCCGCCACGAACCCCTCCGCCTTGCGGCGCGAGGGCACATAACGGTCCGGGCCGACGGCGAGCCCGATCCGCTCGTGCCCCAGCTCCGCCAGATGCCGTACGGCCATCCGGGCCGCCGCCCGGTCGTCCGGCGAGACGAACGGCGCGTCGATGTGCTCGTTGTAGCCGTTGATGAGGACGAACGGAACGCCGCGGCCGGCCAGCCGCGTGTAGCGGCCGGGGTCGGCGCCGGTGTCGGCGTGCAGCCCGGAGAGGAAGACGATGCCGGTCACCCCCCGCTCCACCAACTGCTCGACCAGTTCGTCCTCGGTCGCACCGCCCGGCAGTTGGGTGCACAGCACCGGCGTGTAGCCGTGCCCGGCCAGCGCCTGCTCGATGACCTGCGCGAAGGCCGGGAAGATCGGGTTGGTCAGCTCGGGGACGACCAGTCCGACCAGCCCGGCACTGCGCCGCCGCAGCCGCGGGGGCCGCTCGTGGCCGAGTACGTCCAGCGCGGCCAGGACCCGCTGCCGGGTCGCGCGCGCCACCCCCGCCCTGCCGTTCAGGACGCGGCTGACGGTCGCCTCGCTGACCTGCGCCTGCGCGGCGACGTCGGACAGCCGCGGGGTGAGACGGTGCGGGGCGGGACGCTCCGAGGCGGGACGCTCCGAAGCGGGCCCCGGCGCGGGACGGCCCGACGCGGAACCGTCCGGTCCGGAACCGTCCGGCGCGGAACCGCGCAGCACAAGGTGGTGCTGTGACTGCGTCACACCTCCCACCACACGGCGGTGTCCGCCGGAAGCTCGAACGGCTCCCCCGGCTCCCCCGGCTCCCCCGGCTCCCCCGCCGCTCCCGCTTCCCTCGCCGCTCCGGCCTCTCCGGCCTCTCCGGACGCCAGCAGCACCCGCCCCGGCGCCTCGATCCGTACGGCCTGCTCCGTGGTGTTGACCGTGCACACGAAGCCGCCCGGTCTGCGGAAGGCCAGTACGCCCTCGGGGGCGTCCAGCCATCGCACCTCATCGCCCGCCCCCAGCCCGGGGTGGGCCCGCCGCACCGCCAGCGCCGTGCGGTACAGCTCCAGGGTCGATCCGGGGTCACCGGTCTGGGCCGCGACGCTCAGCGCGCCCCACTCCGCCGGCTGCGGCAGCCAGCTCCCGCCGCTCCCGAAGCCGTACGAGGATCCCTCCCGCGTCCAGGGGATCGGCACCCGGCAGCCGTCGCGCAGCCCGTCCTGTCCGTTGGCGCGGAAGAAGGAGGGGTCCTGGCGCACGTCGTCCGGCAGGTCGGTGACCTCGGGCAGGCCCAGTTCCTCGCCCTGGTAGACGTACGCGGAGCCGGGGAGCGCCAGCATCAGCAGGGCCGCGGCGCGGGCCCGCCGCAGGCCGCCGCCGAGCCGGGTGCGGTGGCGTACGACATCGTGGTTGGAGAGCACCCAGGTGGTGGGGGCGCCGACCGGCCGCATCGCGCCCAGCGAGGCGTCGACGGCCTCGCGGAGCGCCACGGCGTCCCAGCCGGTGTTCAGGTAGTGGAAGTTGAACGCCTGGTGCAGCTCGTCGGGGCGCAGGTACAGGGCCGTACGGTCCGCGCTGGGCGTCCATGCCTCGGCGACGGCGATCCGCTCCCCCTCGTACTCCTCCAGGACCCGGCGCCAGGAGCGGTAGATCTCGTGCACGCCGTCCTGGTCGAAGAAGGGCAGGGCCTGGTTGCCGAGCAGCTTGAGCTGCTCGGTGTGGCCCATGTCCGGCAGCCCGGGGGCCTTGACCAGCCCGTGGGCCACGTCCACGCGGAAGCCGTCCACGCCCAGGTCGAGCCAGAAGCGCAGGATGGAGCGGAACTCGTCCTGGACGGCCGGGTGGTCCCAGTTGAAGTCGGGCTGCTCGGCGGCGAACAGGTGCAGGTACCACTGCCCGTCGGGCTCCGGAAGCCGGGTCCAGGCGGGCCCGCCGAAGATGGACTCCCAGTCGTTGGGCGGCAGTTGGCCGTGTTCGCCGCGTCCGGACCGGAAGTGGAAGCGGTCCCGCAGCGGCGAGCCGGGTCCCTCATCCACCGCCCGCTGGAACCATTCGTGCTGGTCGGAGCAGTGGTTGGGGACGATGTCCACGATCACCCGCAGGCCCAGGGCGTGGGCGTCGCGGATCACCGCGTCGGCGTCGTGCAGGGTGCCGAACATCGGGTCGATGGCGCGGTAGTCGGCGACGTCGTAGCCCGCGTCGGCCTGTGGCGAGGCGTAGAAGGGGCTGAGCCAGACGGCGTCCACGCCCAGTTCCTTCAGGTACGGCAGGCGGGAGCGGATGCCGGGCAGGTCGCCCATGCCGTCGCCGTTGCCGTCGGCGAAACTGCGGGGGTAGACCTGGTAGATCACCGCGTCGCGCCACCAGCCGGTGCCGGGGCCCGCGGAAGCGCTGTCCGTACCGGTGGCGGGGGTGGCGGGAACGCTGTCCGTACCGGTGGCGGGGGTGGCGTAATGCTGAGTCATGTCATCCCTTGGTGGTGCCGGCGGTCAGTCCGGATACGAGGTGGCGCTGGGCGAAGGCGAAGACGATCGCGGCCGGTACGGCGATGATCACGGCGGCGGCGGTCATCGAACCCCAGTCATTGGTGTACTGGTTGACGAAGGTCTGCAGGCCACCGGCGAGGGTGAGGTTCTCCTCGCCGGTCATGAAGGCGGAGGCGTAGGCGACCTCGGCCCAGGCCGTGACGAAGGTGTAGAAGCCGGTGACGGCCAGGCCCGGGCGGGCCAGCGGCAGGACCAGCCGCCAGAAGGTGCCGAAGGGGTTGAGCCCGTCGACGCGTCCGGCCTCGTCGATCTCCACCGGGATGGTGTCGAAGAAGCCCTTCATCATCCAGGCGCAGAACGGCACCGCGATCGTCAGGTAGGTGATGACCAGTCCGGTGGGCTGGTTGAGCAGCCCCAGGCTCGCCATCAGGTTGTACAGCGGCACGATCAGCACCGCGACCGGGAACATCTGCGTGATCAGCAGCAGCCACATCAGCGGGCGCATGCCGGGGAAGCGGAAGCGGCTGACCGCGTAACCGGTGGTCGCGGCGATGAAGACGCCGAGGAGTGTGGTCAGCCCGACGACGACCAGGGAGTTCTTGAACCAGGTCAGGAAGGAGGTCTCGCCGAGCACATGGCTGTAGTTGGCCAGGGTGAAGTGGGTGACCAGCTCGGTGGTGAAGGCGTCCTCGCGCGGTTTGAAGGAGGTGATCAGCAGCCACAGCGGCGGAAAGACGGCGACGACGGCCGCGAGCAGCAGGGTGGCGTGCAGTCCCACCGAGGCGAGCGGGCCGCGCTGGTGCCGGCCGCGCGTACGGGACCGGCCACCGGCCCCGGCCCGCCTCGGAGCCGGACGCGCACCGGAGCCCGAAGCCGGACGTGAAGTTGGACCCGAAACCGGACCCGAAACCGGACCCGAAGCCGGACTCCGAGTCGGTCCCGAAGCAGGGCCCGAGGCCGGTCCCGAAGCAGAGCCCGAAGCCGGGCCCGGGGTCGGTCCAGGGGTCGGTCCAGGGGTCGGTCCAGGGGTCTGGGTGGAGGACACGTTCACCACACCTCTCCCTGCTTGCGCAGTGCCCGCCGGTAGACGACCGCGACGGCCGAGAGCATCACCAGGATCAGTACGCCCCAGGCGGCCGACTGCGAGAAGTTGCGCGGGCTGTCGACGAAGGACAGACGGTAGGCGTACGTCACCAGGATCTCGGTGGCGTCGCCGGGCCCGCCCCGGGTGAGCAGGAAGATCACCGGGAACATGTTGAAGGTCCAGATGGTGGAGAGCAGGATCACCGTGCTGCTGACGGCCCGCAGTCCGGGCACGGTGATGTGACGGAACCGCTGCCAGGGCCCGGCCCCGTCCATCTCGGCGGCCTCGTACAGCTCACCGGGGATGGACTGGAGTCCGCCGAGCAGCGCCACCAGCATGAAGGGCACGCCCAGCCACACGTTGACGGTGATGACCGAGAGCTTGGCCCAGGTGGGGTCGTTCAGCCAGGGCACCGCGTCGATGCCGCCGCCTGCCAGCAGTTTGTTGAGGATGCCGTTCTTCTCGTTGTAGAGCATCCGCCAGGTGAAGACGGAGATGAAGGCGGGGATGGCCCAGGGCAGGATCAGCGCCAGCCGGTAGAAGGTACGGCCGCGCAGCTTGCGGTTGAGCATGTTGGCCAGCGCCAGGCCGATGGCGAAGGTGAGCGCGACGCAGGCCACGGTCCACAGGACGGTCCAGCCCAGCCGGCCCCAGAAGACGCCGTCGGTGAGCACCGCCTTGTAGTTGTCCAGGCCGGTGAACTCGTACGTCGCCGGGATGTGGTTCATCCCGATCGTGCGCTCGACGTTGGCCTCGTCGGCGTCGGTGAGCGAGAGGTGGAGGCCGCGTACGAGCGGATAGCCGATGATCACCCCGATGACGAGCACGACCGGGGCCACCATCGTCCAGGCGTACCAGTGGGTGCCCAGGGCCCTGCGCACGCGGCCCGGCGGGGCCTTCGTGGTCGCCGGGCGGGTGTCTGCCGCGAGCGTCACTTGTAGTCCTTGAGCAGCTTCCGGTAGGCGTCACCGGTGGCCTTGGCGGCCTGTTCGGGTGTGGCGGATCCGCTGAGCACCTTGTTCATCTGGACCTTGACGGGCTCGAAGAGGGAGTTGCCCTCGGCGATCCAGGGGCGCTGGACGGCCTTGTCGACGGCGGGCTTGAAGAACCGCACCATCTCGTTGTCCTTGACGGAGGCCATCTCGTAGACCGACTTGCGGGTGGGCAGCAGGCTGAGCTTCTCGGTGGTCTCCTTCTGCACCTGCGCCGAGCTCATGTATTTGACGAACTCGTACGACGCCTGGAGGTTCTTGGAGCCGGCGTAGACGGAGAGGTTCCAGCCGCCCTGCGGGGAGCCCTGGGCGCTCCTGCCGCCGGGGACGGGGGCGACGCCGAGGTTCTCCTTGTCCTTGAACTCCTTGCCGGCGCGGGCGCCCTCGATGTCCCAGGGGCCGTCGACCGCCATCGCGACGGTGCCGTCCTTGAGGGCCTTGAGCTGGTTCTCCTGGCCGTCGGTGGCGTCGGTGACGGCCACCTTGGAGTCGACCAGGTCCTTGATCGTCTTGAACGCCTCGACGCCGGCCCCGTCGTCGATCTTCACGGCCTTCTCGCGGGCGTCGACCATGTCGCCGCCCTGGGCGTAGAGGTAGGGCAGGAACCAGTACGGGTCATCGCCGCGCAGGTACAGGGCGGTGGCCCCGGTCTTGTCCTTGATCTTCTTCGCCGACGCCTTCAGTTCCTCGAAGGTCCTGGGCACCCCGACCCCCGCCTGCTTGAGCAGCTTCTTGTTGTAGAAGAGCCCGAGGGTGTCGATGACCTGCGGCGCGGCATAGGTCTTGCCCTTGAACTTCGTGCTGCCCAGCGCCTGCGGGAGGTAGTCCTGCGGGGTGTCCAGGGCGGGGGTGTCATCCAGCGGGGCGAGGTAGCCGAGGTTGGCGAAGTCCGCGACCCAGGCGACTTCGGTACGCATCACGTCGGGGGCGCCGGAGCCGCCGCCGGCCGCGTTCTTGAACTTGGCGTTGGCTTCTCCGAAGGCCACGTTGACGTACTTGACCTCGACCTTCGGGTGCTTCTTGTGGAAGCCCTCGGCGAGTGCCTTGTACGTCGCCTTCTCGGCGTCGTTGGAGGTGTCCCAGAAGGTCACGGTGCCGGACAGCTCACCGCCGCTCTTCTGGTCGCCCGCGCCGCCGCCACCGCCGCACGCCGTCGCCGCCAGTGCCAAGCCCGCTATCAGCGCGGTGGCCACAATGCCACGCCGCATGTGAACTCCTTAAGGGGATGCCTGAGATGGCGGTCAGGAACGTAACAGCGCCGCAAAGAAACCGAAAGACCTTGCGGAAAATTTCTGCAACCTTGCGGGAAGGGATTGCAGAACCTTCCCCGTCACCAAGGGCACGCCCGAGCGTTGAGCCCATGAAGCGACACAGCATGAAGTGACGCAGCCATGAAGCAACGCAGTCATGCAGCGACACAGCCATACAGCGACGCGGCGCCACAGCGACGCAGCCGATCGTGACCTCGACAGGGACGGCCGATGACCCAGGAGCTCACCTCCACCGACCCCGCACCGCCGCCGGCCCGCCCCGGCGCCGCCCGGCAGTGGTGGCGCGACGCCGTCATCTATCAGGTGTACGTACGCTCGTTCGCCGACAGCGACGGTGACGGAATCGGCGATCTGCGCGGCGCCCGGGCCCGTCTGCCGTACCTGCGGGACCTGGGCGTGGACGCGGTGTGGCTGACGCCCTTCTACGCCTCGCCGCAGGCCGACGGCGGCTACGACGTGGCTGACCACCGGGCGGTGGACCCCGTCTTCGGCGACCTCCAGGACGCCGACGACCTCGTACGTACCGCCCACGGCCTGGGCCTGCGGGTGATCGTCGACATCGTGCCCAACCACACCTCCGACCGCCACCCCTGGTTCCAGGACCCGGCACTGGCCCGTGAGCGCTACATCTTCCGCCCCGGCAAGGGGCCGGCGGGTGAGCTGCCGCCCAACGACTGGGAGTCCGTCTTCGGCGGCCCGGCCTGGACCCGTACGGAGCGGGGCGACTGGTACCTCCACCTCTTCGCGCCCGAACAGCCCGATCTGAACTGGGCGAATCCGGACGTACAGGCCGAGTTCGAGTCCATCCTGCGCTTCTGGCTGGACCTCGGCGTCGACGGCTTCCGTATCGACGTCGCACACGGCATGATCAAGGCGCCGGGCCTGCCGGACATCGGCCACAAGGAACAGGCCAAGCTGATCGGCTCCCAGGTGCTGCCCTTCTTCGACCAGGACGGCGTCCATGAGATCCACCGCTCCTGGCGGCGGCTGCTGGACTCCTACGGGGGCGAGCGGATCGGCGTCGCCGAGGCATGGGCCCCCGACGCCCGGCGGCTGGCCCTGTACGTCCGCCCGGACGAGCTCCACCAGGCGTTCAACTTCCCGTTCCTGACGGCCGGCTGGGGCGCCGCCGCGCTGCGCCCGGTCATCGACGACTGCCTGGCCGCCACCGCCTCGGTGGGCGCGCCGGCCACCTGGGTCCTGTCCAACCACGACGTCGTACGCCACACCACCCGCCTGGGCAGCCTGCGCCGGGCCCGCGCCGCCACCTTGGCGATGCTGGCGCTGCCCGGTTCCGCCTACCTCTACCAGGGCGAGGAGCTGGGGCTGCCCGAGGTCACCGACCTGCCCGACGAGGTGCGCCAGGACCCGGCGTTCTTCCGGGGGACGGGGCAGGACGGCTACCGCGACGGCTGCCGGGTCCCCCTGCCCTGGTCCGGCCAGGAACCCCCGTACGGCTTCGGGCCCGGCGGGAGCTGGCTGCCGCAGCCACCGTCCTGGCGGGAGCTGACCGTGGCGGCCCAGACCGGCGACCCGGCCTCCACCCTGGAGCTCTACCGCTCGGCGCTGGCCCTGCGCCGCCGGCTCCCCGGCCTCGGTGACGGCACCATGACCTGGGTCCCGGCCCCCGAGGGGGTCCTCGCCTTCACCCGTAGGGGTGTGCTGTGCACCCTCAACACCCTCTCGCACCCGGTGGAGATCCCGCTGCCGGGACGGCCGTTGCTCTCCAGCGAGCCGGTGACGACCGCCGGTGGTACGGCCCGCGTCCCGGGGGATTCCTGCATCTGGTGGGCAATCTGACAGGCGACCGGTACAGTCCCACCCATGACCGCCCGGCTGGCCGACATCGCAGCACAGGCGGGTGTCAGCGAAGCAACCGTCAGCAGGGTCCTCAACGGGAAACCCGGGGTCTCCGCCGCCACCCGCCAGTCCGTGCTGGCCGCCCTGGACGTGCTGGGGTACGAGCGTCCGGTGCGGCTGCGGCAGCGCAGCGCGGGTCTGGTGGGCCTGATAACCCCCGAGCTGGAGAACCCGATATTCCCCGCGTTCGCGCAGGTCATCGGGCAGGCACTGACACGTCAGGGCTACACCCCGGTGCTGGCGACGCAGACACCGGGCGGCTCCACCGAGGACGAGCTGACCGAGATGCTGGTGGACCGGGGCGTGGCCGGCATCATCTTCGTCTCCGGGCTGCACGCCGACACCTCCGCCGACATGCAGCGCTACGAGCGGCTGCGCGGCCAGGGCGTGCCCTTCGTACTGATCAACGGCTTCTCCGACCGGGTGCAGGCGGCCTTCGTCTCTCCCGACGACCGGGCCGCCGTGGACCTGGCCGTCACCCATCTGTCCGCGCTGGGCCACCAGCGGATCGGGCTGGCGCTGGGGCCCCGGCGGTTCGTGCCCGTCCAGCGCAAGATCGAGGGGTTCGTGCGCAGCATGCACCAGCGGCTCGGTCTGAGCGCCGATCAGGCGCAGGAGCTGATCCAGCACTCCCTCTACACCCTGGAGGGCGGCCAGGCCGCCGCGACCGCGCTGATCGGCCGGGGCTGTACGGCGGTGATCTGCGCCAGCGACATGATGGCGCTCGGCGCGGTCCGGGCCGCCCGGCAGCGCGGCCTGGAGGTGCCGCGCGAGGTCTCCGTCGTCGGCTTCGACGACTCCCCGCTCATCGCCTTCACCGACCCCCCGCTGACCACGATCCGCCAGCCGGTGACGGCGATGGGGCAGGCGGCGGTGCGGGCCCTGCTGGAGGAGATCGGCGGCACCCCGGCCCCGCACGGCGAGTTCGTCTTCCACCCCGAGCTGGTCGTCCGGGGCTCCACCGCGTCGGCCCCCGGGCGCCCCTGCGTCCCGGGCCCGCCCCCGGCCACGGCTGCCCTCCCCGTCCCGGCCCCCTCACAGGACCGCGGTCCCGGAACCCCGGACGGGCCGGCGGCTGCGCGTGACCCTGAGCACACCCCTACTCCCTGAGGCCGACAGGGACTGACCAAGACCCGACCGCGGGATGATCGCCCGTACACCCTTTCTGGCAGACTGTCTGCCTATGGGTGAAGCGAATGTGAGGACTCTTGACGGCCGGACCGCCGCCCCGCAGACCGGCGGGGAGCGCACGGACCGGCAGTCGGGCAGCGGTGGCCTGGTGTCCAGGCTGCGCTCGCCTCGCACACCCCGTCTCTGGTTCGAGATCCTGCTGATCGCGATCAGTTACTGGGCGTACTCGCTGATCCGTAACGCGGTGCCCGAGCAGAAGGCCCAGGCGCTGCGGAACGCCGACTGGATCTGGCGCGCGGAACACTCCCTCGGCATCGCCGTGGAGCACACGATCAACCACGCGGTGGACTCCGTGACGTGGCTGATCGTGTCCATGAACTACTACTACGCCACGCTGCACTTCATACTGACCATCGGCGTCCTGGTCTGGCTCTACCGCTGGCACCCGGGCCGCTACGCCGCCGCCCGCCTGGCCCTGTTCGCCACCACGGGCGTCGCCCTCCTCGGCTACTACTTCTACCCGCTGGCGCCGCCCCGGCTGATGCCCGGCGGCGATTTCATCGACACCGTCATCGTCCACCACACCTGGGGCTCGATGGCGTCGGGCAACCTCGCCACGATGTCGAACCAGTACGCGGCCATGCCCTCGATGCACATCGGCTGGTCGCTGTGGTGCGGCCTGACCATCGCCCTGGTCGCCAAGCCGGTGTGGGCCAAGGTGCTCGGCCTGCTCTACCCGGTGACGACCCTGATCGTGATCGTCTCCACCGCCAACCACTTCTGGCTCGACGCCGTCGGCGGCGTGCTGTGCATCGTCTTCGGCTTCACCCTGGCCTGCGGGTGGTACGGCTCCCTCCCGCACCGCCTGCCGCGCCGGGTCGGCGCCCTCGGCGCGACCGCCGACTGAGGGCGGGCGGCGCGCAACCGTCCGGCCCCGGCGCGCCCGCCCTGCACCGGGCCCTCACCCTTGGTAGAACAGCTCCTCGACCACGGCCCGCGCCCGGCGCGTGATACGCCGGTAGTCGTCCAGCATCTCGCCCACGTGCCCGTCCTCGTACCCGAGGTAGCGGCCCACCGCCGCCAGCTCCCGGGCGTCGGAGGGGAAGGTGTCGCCCGGCCGGCCCCGTACGAGCATCACGCCGTTGCGCACCCGCGTGGCCAGCACCCACGCCTCGTCCAGGGTCCGCGCCGCCTCCGTGCCGATCAGCCCGGCGGCGTGTGCCGCGGCCAGCGCCTGACGGGTACGGGTCGTGCGCAGCCCCGGCTCGGCCCAGCCGTGCCGCATCTGGAGGAGCTGCACCGTCCACTCCACGTCGCTGAGCCCACCGCGGCCCAGCTTGGTGTGGGTGGTCGGATCGGCACCGCGCGGCAGCCGCTCGGTCTCCATGCGGGCCTTGAGGCGTCTGATCTCGCGTACGGCGTCCTCGCCCAGCCCCTCGGCCGGGTAGCGCAGTGGATCTATCAGTTCGACGAACCGCCGGCCCAGCTCCGCATCGCCCGCGACCGGCTCGGCGCGCAGCAGCGCCTGGGACTCCCAGACCAGCGACCAGCGCCGGTAGTACGCGGCGTAGGAGGCCAGCGAGCGCACCAGCGGGCCGGACCTGCCCTCCGGGCGCAGATCGGCGTCGATGAGCAACGGCGGGTCGGAGGAGGGGAGCTGGAGCAGCCGGCGCATCTCGTTGGCGACGGCGTGGGCCGCCTTGGCGGCCTCCTGCTCGTCGGCGCCCTCGCGCGGCTCGTGCACGAACAGGACGTCCGCGTCCGAGCCGTAGCTCAGCTCGTGGCCGCCGAAGCGGCCCATGCCGATCACCGCGAAGCGGGTGGGCAGGGTGTCGCCCCACTGGTCGCGCACGGCGGCCCGCAGCGCGCCCGCCAGCGTCGCGGCGTTCAGGTCCGAGACGGCCGAGCCGACCACGTCCACGGCGGTGCCGTGGTCCTTCTCGGCGGGGCTGACCTCCGTGCCGTACGCGCCGATCAGGTCGGCCGCGGCGGTACGGAACAGCTCCCGGCGCCGTACCCCGCGCGCCACCGCGACCGCCTGCTCCGCGTCGCCCGCCCGGCCGACCGCGGCCAGCACCTCCTGCTCCAGCGCGGCCCGGCCGCGCGGTCGCAGCCCGTCGGGGGCGCCGAGCAGCGCCACCGCCTCGGGCGCGCGCAGCAGCAGGTCGGGGGCCAGGCGCCCGGCCGACAGCACCCGGGCGAGGTTTTCGGCCGCCGCGCCCTCGTCGCGCAGCAGCCGCAGGTACCACGGCGTCTTGCCCAGGGCGTCGGAGACCTTGCGGAAGTTCAGCAGTCCGGCGTCCGGGTCGGCGGAGTCAGCGAACCAGCCCAGCAACACCGGCAGCAGCGTACGCTGGATGGCCGCCTTGCGGGTCACCCCCGACGCCAGTGCCTCCAGGTGGCGCAACGCCGCCACCGGATCGGCGTACCCCAGGGCCTCCAGCCGCTGGCCGGCGGCCTTGGCGGACAGCCGGGTCTCGGCGGGCTCCAGGTGCGCCACGGCGTCCAGCAGCGGCCGGTAGAAGAGCTTCTCGTGCAGCCGCCGCACCTCACGGGCGTGCCACTTCCACTCCTTGCGCAGGGTGTCCACCGCTTCGGTGCGCATGCCCAGGGAGCGGGCCAGGCGGCGCAGGCCCGGCTCGTCCTCGGGCATCAGGTGCGTACGGCGCAGCTTGTGGAGCTGGATGCGGTGCTCCAGCGTGCGCAGGAAGCGGTAGGCGGCGTCCAGCGCCCGGGCGTCCTCACGCCCCACGTACCCGCCGGCCGCGAGCGCCGCCAGCGCTTCGAGGGTGGTGGCGCTGCGCAGCGTGGCATCGCCCCGCCCGTGCACCAACTGCAGGAGCTGTACGGCGAATTCGACGTCCCGCAGCCCGCCGGGGCCCAGCTTCAGTTCCCGGTCGACCTGGGCGGCGGGGATGTTCGCCACCACCCGGCGGCGCATCTGCCGTACGTCGGTGACGAAGTTCTCCCGCTCGGAGGCCTGCCAGACCAGCGGCGCCACCGCCTGTACGTACTCCTGGCCCAGCTCCTCGTCGCCGGCCACCGGCCGGGCCTTGAGCAGCGCCTGGAACTCCCAGGTCTTGGCCCACCGCTGGTAGTAGGCCAGGTGGCTGCTCAGGGTCCGTACCAGCGGCCCGTTGCGGCCCTCGGGGCGCAGGTTGGCGTCCACCGGCCAGATCGTGCCCTCGGCGGTGACGTCGGAGCACAGGCGCATCAGGCGGGAGGCGAGGCGGGTCGCGGCTTGCAGGGCCTTGCCCTCGTCCGTGCCGTTGCGGGCCTCGGCGACGAAGATGACATCGACGTCGGAGACGTAGTTCAGCTCGCGCCCGCCGCACTTGCCCATGCCGATGACGGCGAGCCGGCAGGCGGCGGCGTCGGCCGGCTGCTCCTCGCAGGCGATCTCCAGCGCGGCCCGCAGTGTCGCGGTCGCCAGGTCCGCCAGCTCCGCCGCGGTCTGCGCCACGTCGGTGGTCCCGCACACGTCACGGGCCGCGATCCCCAGCAGGCACCTGCGGTACACGGCCCGCAGCGCGTCCGCCCGGGGCCGCCGCGCGCCCCGCTCGCCCCACACGCCCTCGGCGAGGGCCTCCTCGAACTCGGGCGTGGTGGGGTGCAGGTCCACCGCCTCGTACCGGACCAGCGAGCGCCAGTCGTCCGGATGCCGTACGAGGTGGTCGCCGAGCGCCTCGGACGCGCCGAGCACGCCCAGCAGCCGGTCCCGCAGCGGCTTGGCGCCGGCCAGTGTGCTCAGCAGCGCCTGCCGCTCCTGCGGCTGCCGTGCCTCCAGCGCCTCCACCAGCCGCATCAGTCCGAACAGCGCCAGATCCGGGTCGGCCGTGACACCGAGCGCGTCCAGGACCGCGGAGTCCTCCCGTACGGGGGCCAGCGCGGGCGTCTCCAGCAGCCGGCCGGCCGCCGAGGGGTCGGTGAAGCCGTGCCGGAGCAGCCGGGTGACGGTGCTGCTGCGGCGCCCCTGTGGTGCGGGAGGCGTCATGACCCGCTGCCTTTCGCGGGACCCGTACTCACTTCGTCCTCACCTCTGCCACCCGCCGCCTGCCTCCTGCCGTACGCCTTCGGCCGCCCGCCGCCCGCTGCCCGTCACCCGTGTCGTACTCAGAGCACCGGCAGCATCTTGCGCAGCTCGAACGCGGTCACCTCGGAGCGGTACTCCTCCCACTCCTGCTTCTTGTTGCGCAGGAACTTATTCGCGCGGTTACCCACCTTGGGACACTCCCCCAACATCGCTCGTGACCAGCCGCTGAGCCACCCGTTGGCGGTGGTTGCCGGGTGTCTCCGGGTGTCGCCGGACGGCCCACAGACGGCCCGTCGATGGACGTTACCAGCCGGTCTATCAAACTCGGACGTGCCGCCCTACGGGCCGCCCGCCTTGCTGTGGTCGCGGACGCACTCCGGGCACGTCCATGCGCGCCCGAGGACGCGCACCAGCCGCGTGTCCGGGTGGTCGGGGCAGTGCAGTTCGACCGGGCGCCCCGGCTTGTGCGGCCGGCGGACGTAGGTCGCGAACCAGCGGCGCCCGTCGGGGTCACGCTCGATCATTCGTCGTCGTCCTCGGTGTCGTCGTCCGGCTCGGGTTCCGGCGCGCTGATGGTCTCTTCGTTCACCAAGTCGTAGCCGTTGATCTCTTTGCCGTCTCCGGCCATGGCGCCCGCCTCCAGTCATCGGCCGTGCCTCCATCGTCCTGCGGCGGGTACCGCGCCCACAATGCCCGCGCTCACGCTCTGTGCTTGTTGTCACCTGTAGCGACAACAAGCCGCAACAAGCAACACAGAGTGATGGCGGGGTGGGGAGGCGGCCGGGACATGGAGAGAGGCCCCCGATCACTGCCCTGCCTCCGACTTCCCGCCTTGATCAGCCGAAATGCCCGTTCTTGGCGGGCTCGCTCCGCTCGCGCGCGACGGCCGCCGTACGGGCCGGGCACCGCCGCGCGCTGCGCGTACTGCTGTGGGAGCTGAGTTTTCCGCAAATGCCCGGCTCACCCGGCTCAGCCCGTCTCAATGCAGGTCAGAGGCATGGCCGGGGATCTCCGTTGCCCGGCTCAGACCCCGGCTCACCCGGCTCAGACCCGAAGAACCTCCGGTTGCCGCCGCGCGGTGCGGGAGCACCAGGGCCAGGACGGTATTTCAGCGGGGAGGGGCGGAACGGCGCCGGCCAATCGCCGCACCACCTGGGAAGCAGGGCGGACCTGCATGACTGCCTCGTCACGGGGGCGTAGTGCCGCGCGGCGGTGGCCGGGTCAAAGCGGCTGTAGCACTGGGGACGCCTCCGTGTTGCAGCCGTCTGTACGGGTGCCGCGCGGCGGTGGTGCGCCCTGCCGCGTGCCGCCGCGTGGTTCGTCTCGCCGTACCGTCCGGTGCCGCGCGCCGCGCACCGTGATGTTCACCTGCACGCGCGGCACCACTCGCGTGTGGTGCTCGATGAGAGGAGCCGCACGGTGGCCGGTCGGCTCGGCCTGCGGGACAGCAAGAAGGGCACCCGGGGTGGGCGGCGGGTGCCCTTCTTGCCGCTGAAATGCCGTTCTGGCCCTGGCGCTCCCGCACCGCGCGGCGGCCCGCGGCCAGGTCGCCGCTGCCGCGCGGCGGCACCGGAGCCCTGCCCTCCTTAACTGCACTGCCCCGACCACCCGGACACGCGGCTGGTGCGCGTTCTCAAGCGCGCATCGACGTGCCCGGAGTGCGTCCGCACAGAGAGTAAGACGGGCAGCCCGTAAAGGCTGCCTGTTCAGCGTCCTATCCGCGTACCGCCACAGGAAAGGTACGGGACCTGAGGTGCGCGCGGCGCGCCCCTGAGGCTGGCGCAGCAGTTACTCCCGGCCGGGCCAGTGCCGACCATCACCGAATCAAGGCCACCACAACGACTGCCCGGAGGACATGTGACGGATGGCCGTTACGCTGGTACGCACCACCTGGTGGGGATGGAGGGTGCTCGGCGGATGGGTCCGAAGACGGCGAAGGTCTACCAGACGATCGGCGAACGGCTTTCCTCAGGCAAGTACGCCCCGGGCGACAAGCTGCCCTCAGAGCGAGCGCTTGCGGAAGACCTCAACATCGGCCGGACCGCGCTCCGGCAAGTGCTGGCTCGGCTTGTTGCAGAAGGCGTATTGGAAGTACGGGGCAGAAGCTCTTACCGGGTGCCGGGCGCTGTGAGCGTTAAGCGCCCTGAGGGCCTGGAACCGTGGCGCATCCATGGCGCACGCGACCTCTATGACAACCACTGGGTGAAACTCCAGCTTTGGGACGTGGAACCGCCCGGCATGCAACGTTTCGAACATCACGTTGTGAGGCTCCACCACGTCGCCATCACAGCAGTTCTGGACGACCAAGACCGTGTACTGATGATGTGGCGTTATCGCTTCGTCCCCCAAAAATTCGGATGGGAACTCCCAGGTGGCATCGTGGACGAGGGGGAGAACCCTTCAACCACAGCACTCCGGGAAGTCGAAGAAGAAACCGGCTGGCGGCCGAAGTCAGTGAAACATGTCGTTACGTATCAGCCCATGGTTGGCATGGTCGATTCACCTCACGAAATCTTCGTGGCACACGGAGCCGAACAGGTCGGCTCCCCCACGGACCTCGAAGAAGCAGGGCACATTGAATGGGTACCGCTGGCCGACATCCCCGGACTGATGGCCCGCGGTGAGCTGCTGGGTTCCGGCACCCTTGTAGCTCTTCTGCATATCCTGGCCAACCGCGGAAAACCAGGCATTACTACCGCACACTGAGGAGATCAATGCGTCGGCGTTGCCGCACCGAACCGGTGCGGCTTGCCAACAACCGAGCTTGCCTCAGGTGATTGGTTGCTTCGTCGTGCTCTGCTCGCGCCAAGTGGGCCTGCGCCAGGTCAACGTGCATTCCCGCCCGTGCCCGGACGAAAGTCGGGTCTGCAACTTCCAAGGCTTCATACAAGCTGGTCACCGCCTCTTCGTCGCCCAACAGGGCCAGCACGTTGCCGCGCCACCGGGCCAGGTGTGAGGCATTGAGGAAGATGCTCAGCATGTCCGGATCTCTGGCCTCATTTCCGGGCGGGATGCACGCTGCGGCTGCGTCAAGTGCACGCCAGCAATCACCCGGCTCGCCAGCATGGGCGCACATCTCCGCTTCGGCCGCACGCAGCCACGCCCAGAGGCGAGGTGACCCGTTACGCCCGAGTGCGCGTTGCGCGTTTCGTACCAATTCCACGCCGAGCGCTGGGCGACCCGCTTCACACAAAACATATGCCTGCTCTGCCATGGCATGCGCAAGGTACATTGGCGCCTCAGCATCGCGCGCAGCTTTTTTTGCAAGTTCGTAATGCCGCCAGGCCCGCTCGATAGCACCTGAGTCGATTGCTTGCCACGCCGCAAGGGTCGAAGCGCCAGCAAGCGCAAGGGCTACCGGACGCCGCGTACTGGGAAGCACTGCAAAGCTCAGCGCGTCCTCTAGGCGGGCCAGGTGTCCCGTCATTTGATCCACAAGAGTAGCTGCACCCATCTGCCGATCCATGGTGCGAAATAGCTCAGTCTGATCGTTGAAAGCTTGCACCATGGAATCGCTGATGCTACTGGCGGTGTCGATCCGGCTTAGAAGCTCATCGTACCCATCCGCCGTCAGCGGAGTAGCGGTTGATGGGTTTCCTCTCAATTCCGGATCGGTTACTCCGAGAAGCTGTCGCAGTATTACCGCGTAGCGATCTGAAATGCTGCGCTTCTCGTTCTCCCATTCGGAGATGTACACCCGCAAGCTTGCGGTTGACGCAACACTGATGATGTTCCGCCGGGCGTACTGCTCGATCTCATGAATCAGGCGCTCCTGAGACCAGCCGCGCGCCGTCCGTGCGCTCCGAAGTCCTGTGCTCACAAGCCACCGCCAGGCGATAGATCCGCACATCGACCTCCTCATGATGCCCGACATCGCCGCAGGTCGACAGGGGTTAACTCCCTTGGAGTTAACCCCTGTTGGCTACCGGCGCCCCACGCTGAGGCGGTCTCCTGATGATGCGCAGAGACGGGGCCACCGCCGCTCGATGCGGCGACACCCCTTGACTCTGGTGCGCACCAGATGCAGTCTTTTGGTGCGCACCAGTTAGGGCAGTCGCTCCGGACTCGGCGCGCCACCCGTACGCCCCGATGACGGGACGGAAGGGCGTAAGAGCCGCTTACATGCGGATGGAGATCTGTGCGTCTCGCTGGTGACGACCCCGGAGGTGATCCGGGAGGTGACAGCGACTGAGCTGGCAGGTCCGCTAGGCCGGGGCTGGAGCGAGCAGGCAGGTCAGAAAGGCGGCCGGGGAGGCCGGAACTCTCCGGGCGTGCGGCTGGTGGTCGTTTCAGGGTGACACCGGAGCGGCTGCGCCAAGCGAGCGGAACACCCCCATACCCGCAGACTGCGGGCAGATGGGCGCAACGACCGAGGCAGCCGGCCAGCACGCACCGCGATAGGGCGGCACGCGGGCACCCGGAGGGGGCCTGTCGGGATGCCGCACCTGCGAGAGGCAGGCCGGGGAGGTGCCCGGTAGGCGTGACCGAACTGCCACTCGTCATGCGGGCAGGGCCTCCACTCCCTGCCCGTTTGATGATTCTTCGCGAACCGACTTCCGCGCACTTGCACGTACCGCGTGGTTGAGCCCGAGTACTCCCGGTCTCCGACTTCCGGACTTGCTTCGGCGAACTCGCATACCGGAGACCGCAGTTGCTCACAAGGATTGCCTGCCGCGCCTGGTCCCCCTACCCCGATGCAGTCAGGAGTTTCTTCCATGACCGAGCGCATCATTCCCGTGGACACCTCCGGTCCGATCGCCCTGGACCTGACGATGAACGCGGGCAGCATCCGTATCGCCGTCGACCCCGCGCTGAAGCAGGCGCGGGTGGTGCTGATGACCAAGGCCGCATCCGGCCCGTCGGCTGACGCGATCCGCAACACCGCGGTGAGTCTGAACGGGCAGTACCTCAAGGTCCGCGTCCCGGACGTCGCCGGCGCCATGGGCGGCACCACCATCCGGGTGGGCGGCAGCGGTGTGCAGATCGTCGGCGGCAACGTCTACGTCTCCGGCAACAGTGGCGGCAAGGTCTTCATCAACGGCCGCGAGGTCACCGCCACCGGCCCGGCCGGCAGCGCGGCCACCCCGGTTACCGCCACCGTTCACCTGCCCGCGAAGTCGGTGGCGCTGATCATCACGGACATCGCCGACACGGTCGTGACGGGCACCCTCGTCCGGCTGGAGTACGACGGGGTCTCCGGGGCTCTGGCCGCTGAGCGGGTCGGCGACCTGGAGGTCACGGTCACCAGCGGCAGCGTCATCGTGAACGAGGTCACCGGTTCGCTGGATGCGAACCTGACCTCCGGCAACCTCAGCATCGGCGCGTACAGCGGCAACGCCGCCCGGCTGAACCTCACCTCCGGCAACGTCCAGATGGCCGCGACTTCGCAGGCCACCGGCCGTCTCACGGTCAGCGTCACCTCGGGGCGTGCGCGTATCACGGGCACCTCACGCCTAAACGTTCGCCGCCGGGTGACCAGCGGCTACGTGCACATCAGCTAGCGCCCCGACCTTCGCCGATCACCTCGCCACTACGTGCGAGAGACCGGCCTGACGTTGAACACCACGAGACACCACCGCACGCCTCAGCTTCCCGCGCGGTCGCTCGTGCTGAGCAACGGCCTTCAAACAATCAAGTCCACCCCGGTCCGCTTTCTCGGGGCCTGGCCGGGGCGCCTGCCGTTTCCTTCGAAAGGAACGCCCGTCATGAAGATCCCCACCCCTGACCACGCCATGGCCTCAGAGCTGGTGGACCAGGAGCCGAGCGGCGCCGACCTGGCCGCGATCGAAGCCGATATGCCGGTGATCGTGGCGGAAGTCGCGCTGCTGGACGCGCAGATCGCGGCGCTGGACACCCCCGCGATGGAGGTGGCCGAGCGCCGTATCCGGCGGGCCCGTCGCAAGCTGCTCGCCGCCCGTCTGGCCCTGGCCAAGCCCGTGCCGGAGGTGGCGTGATGGCCACTGCCGAGAGCATCCCGCCGCAGGCTCAGCGAACTGGCCGCCATGGCAGGAGGCACCTCATGATGCGCCGACCGCACGCCACACTGCGCCATCGCCTGTGGCGGCGGCTGCACCCCCGCGCCTACCGCGCCGGGCAGCTCGCCGAACAGCGGCACGTTCTGGAGGGGGCGCTTGACTACACCCGCACCGGACCGATCGGAGGTGCGCTGTGATCCGTGAGACCTACAAGGGACGCCAGCTCAAGGCCGTCAAAGGCGAGTCGTTCGGCAAGACGCGGCTCTTCGTGAACGGCGCCGACTGCGGCGAGTGGCTCGGTGGCCCGGCGGAGCACGTCGAGGTTGAGCGCCGCACCAGCCTGGACGGGGGTGCGTCGTGACGGTCTCGGCTCTGGAGAGGTTTCGGGAGCGCGCGCAGCACGACCCGGACGTGTCCTGGTTGCTGAACTTCGCCAGGAGCGCGGTGCAGGCCGGCCGCTACCAGTCGGCGTTGATCCGGCGGCTGTCCGCGGAGTTGGAGCAGGCCCGCTACGACCCGCTGACGGGTTTGCTGACGCGGGTCGGCTTCGAGCAGTGCGCCTCGCGCATGCTGGAGGTCGGGCCGAGTGCTGTTCTGCTGATCGACCTGGACGGGCTGAAGGGGCTCAACGACCACTTCGGTCACGATGCGGGTGATGCGGCGATCCGGGCGACCGGCGCGAGCCTGCACGACGTTGTGGAGTCGTACCCGGGCGCGGTGGCGGGCCGGTTGGGTGGGGATGAGTTCGCCGCTGTGGTGCCGCTGCCGGAGGCCGTGGCGCTGCCATGGCTGCTGCGCGGCCTGCACGAGGCGATCACCGCACCGGTCCGCCACCGCGGCCGGGACCTGGCCGTCGGCGCCTCGATCGGCGTTTGCCTGACGGCTGACCTGCCCGCGGTGTCGCTGCCGCTGGCGTTGCGGCTGGCGGATGAGGCCATGTACGAGGCCAAGCGCAGCGGCGGCGGCTGGCTCGCCGCCGCCGGTCCGGCCCCGGCTCACCGCACGGTCACCGGGCGCCGGAACGGCCGGCGCGGTACCGCCCTGGAAGGGACCACCACATCATGATCCGTATCGTGACGGCGGCCCGTCTGGCCGGGCTGCACACCGACCTGGCCGCCGCCGACGGCCGTATCCGGAGTCTGCTGGACGCGCTGAACGAGCAGTGGGCCAGCAACCTCTGCTCCGTGCTGGAGCTGGAAGAGGATCGCGACGACGCCGACCGGGCCGCCCTGGAAGCGACTGAAGCGGCCGACGGCCTGCGGCAGCAGGTCGAGCGGATGCGGCAGGCGTTCGCCGTGGCCCTGCTGGTGCTGGTCCGGCAGCAGCACCGTATCGGGGAGCTGGAACAGCAGCTTGCCGCCGCCCGTACGCCACCGCCGTGGCTGTATCTGCTGCGCCGCCATGGGGAGCCGCACAGTCTGCACCCCTCTCAGAAGGCGGCCAAGGAGCACGCGACCGCCTGCGGGGCGCCGCGCACCGGATGGGGCCCCTCGGACCTGCCACCCGCTGAGATCACCTGGCGTGTGGAGGCCGTGGCCGTGGTGCCGGAGCAGGAGCAGCGCGCACCGCGCAGTGATGCCGCGTGATCCCCGACCTGTTCACGTCCTGGCCGGCCATGGTCGGCGGGGCGCCGTGGCTGATACTGCCGCTGGTCATATCCGTGCTCGTTGCGGCCGTCCTGGTGGTGTGGCGGCTGCGCCGGTCGGTGTGGCTGGCCGGCATCGGCCCGCAGGCCGTCGTGGCCCTGGGCGGCGTCGCGGTCAGCGTGTACGGGCTGTGGGGGTTCGCCACCGAGACCGTGCACCTGCCGACTTCGCTGGCCGTCGCGTTCATCGGGGTGTTCGACGCGGCGGAGATGACGCTGCTGGTCATGCTTTATCGCGCCGCTGACCCGGGCATCGGGTGGACGCGCGAGCTGCGCCTGATGCACCGCACCGCCTGGACCCTGGTGGCCTTCTCCGGCGCCATGAACGCGGTACACGTCGTGTCCTGGTGGGCCAAGCCGGTGCTGGCCGCCGTCCCGGCCTTGGCCGCCTGGCTGATCGAACTTCAGCTCCGCAGCAAGCTGCACGCCGCCCGTACGGATGAGGGCGACGACGCGCGGCCGGGCCCGGCCCGCCTGCTGGCCCTGCTGTGGCAGCATGCCTGGGCTTCGCTGTTCGCCCTGCTCGGGCTGGACGCCCGGTCGCCGTCCTCAGCCATCGCCCGCGCCGCGCGGGCACAGCGGGCGGCGCGGCGCGTCTACCGGCTGCGCCTGGCTCTCCAGGTCCCGGCGCCCGCCAGCGGACCGCGGGCGGTGCGGCGGTCCCAGCGGCGTACCGAGCGGCTGCGCCGGAGGGCCCAGGCCGCGTTGGACCGGGCGGACGTGGCCACCGACACCCGCCAAGGGCTGGCTCTGGCGCGGCGACTGGCCGCGCTGACCCGCGCGGACCAGGTGGCCCGCCTCGACTACGCCGACACCCCGAAGGTGGTGGCGATGCTCGAAGCACTGGCCGTCACCCCCGCCGCCGACCGGATCACCGCCTCCGCTGCCGTGCGGGACGCCGAGACCGCGCGGCAACGCGCGGACGACGCGCGGCTGCGCGCGGAAAGCGCGCGACGGGAAGCCGAGGACGCGCGGCAGCGCGCGGAAGACGACCTGACCGCCGCGCGGCAGGAGCTGGACCGCGTGGAAAGCGCACGGCAGAAGCTGCTTGAGGAACAGGAGGACATCACCGAACGGAACAAGACCGCGCGGCAGCGCGCGGAAGCCATCGTGGACGCCGCGCGCAAGGAAGCCGACCGCACCCAGCGTGATGCCGACCAGGCCCTCACCGAGGTCCGTACGGCGACCGAGGAGCAGCGGCGCGCTCTGGAGGAGCTGACCGACCGCACCGAGCAGGAACGCGGCCGGATCCAGCAGTACGAGGGCGCGTTGCAGCAGCTCACCGCGCAGGTGCAGGAAGCTGCGCTGATCCGTGACCGGCTGCGCGGTGACCTGGCCGATCTGGACCCACAGGCGCCGGATGCGGCCCTGGCCGGGGACGGGCCGGTGTACCGCTCGGAGGCCAAGGAAGCCGGCTGGCGCTACTACCTGCACATCCTGGACACCTCCCAGGGCCAGCAGGAGCCGGCCGCGGCCGACCTGGCCGCCCGGTTCGGGGTGGACGCCGGGAACGCACGGAACTGGATCAGGGATTTCCGTGCCGCACGCGCCGCGCAGCTTGCCGCGCGCCCGCCGCGCGCTGCCGCGCAGCCCGAGTACGCACGGTCGGAGGCGGCGGTATGAGTGCTGTCTCGGCCGCGCGCGCGGACCTGTTCCGCGTGGTGATGACGCGCGCCGCCTGGCGGTGCCAGTGCACCGGGCAGTGCGGCCAGCCGCACACCAAGTCCGAGGGCCGGTGTCCGCGCGAGCATGGCGGCTACGCCGGCAAGTCCGGCGGGTGGGTGCGGCTGATGGCCGCACCCGCCGACCCGGCCGCCTCCGAACGACAGGCCGCCTCCTTGCCCGCGGCGCGGCTGCGGGCCTGGTGCCCGCCCTGTCTGGCCGCTGCCCGCCAGCACACCCGCCGCACCGCCGACGGTGTGCAGGGCGGCCTGTTCGACCTGTGACCCGGCAGCCCGTACGCCGCCTGACCTCACATCTTCTTCTTGATGGGAGTACCACCGTGACGGAACACTCTGCCCTGACTGTGGCATCGCAGGCCCGCGCCATTCACGCGCTGGCGGCACTGGCCGACGCCTTTCCCGCCCTGCCCGCCGACCACTTCACCGTGGGCACGGTGTGCGGGCCCGACGGGATCGCAGAAGGCATCCACATCGATCTGCACGCCTGCGCCGCGGACTTCGAAGCCTGGCGGCAGGCCCTGGGCATCGCATCCGACCGCATCGAACACGACGTGCTGGACACCATCCAGACGCTGCGCGCGTACGCGACGGCCGATGGCGTGCCCGTGAAGCTCACCGCCTACCTGCCGCAGATTTACCTGCCCGCCGCCTGACGATTGCCTGCGGCCCCGGACACCGTGCCGGGGCCGTGGGGAGCTGCCAGCTCCGAACCGTGTTCCCGAGCGTCCGGAGGGATCATGCAGCGTCAGCGACTGACCTGGGCAGCCGCGATCGGTACCGGCACGGTGTACGCCGTGATCACGGGTGTGCGGCTCGCCTCCTACAACGTGCCGCTTCCCTTGACCTTCGCATGCACTGGGGGGTTATTCGTCACCGCGTGCGCGGTCGTGCTCCTTGTCGCAGAGGCCCGGACCACCGTGACTCACCACTGCCGTACTCCAGGCTGCAAGTTTTCCGTCCGGCTGCGGTACGCCGACGCGGCGGACAGCCGCCGCTTCCAGGAACTTACCGCCACCCACCCGCACCCCTCTTCACAGTGAGGCGACCTGATGTCCCTGTTCAGCCAGCTATTCGATGCGCCTTCCGCGCTCCGTCAGATCCGGGTACGCCCTGACGATCTGGTACTGGAAGCCGATGACCACCTGCGCCAGGCCACGGCCGCGGAGAAGGCCCGGGAGTACGACGCGATGAGCGCGCACGCCTCCCTGGCTACAGCCAAGATCGCACTTGCCGTTTACCTGAACGAAGCCGGAAACGCCTGAGATCAGACCGGACCCCCGGCCCGCTTTCTCAGGGCCCGGCCGGGGGTCCTTTCCCCCTCTTCCGCTCTCTGGCAAGAAGGAGCCTCCTCAGCATGCCCGAAAACGCCGCACCTACCGCTGATTCGGCCGAAACGGAATCGGCCGTCGCGGCAGCGGTCAAACCACGAGGTCCTGACCCCCCTCCGACACCGAATGATCCCGCCGGCTCCGGGACGACCGAAGCCAAGGAGACGTGGGACGAATGCGAGCCGCCGCCCCTCGCACTGCCAGCGGCCCCCCTCCTGGCCAACGCGATCACCTTGTCCACAACTGCGGTATGCGCGACGCTCAACACCGCGGGGACCGTCGCCGGCGTGGCGGTGGGCGCCACGACTGCTGCGGCGATCGGCGCCCTGGCGCTGGCGTCGCTGCGGACCGCCCGTCACGCCACTCCGGGATGGCCGGAGGCAAGCACGTCCCCCCTCGCGCACACAGGCGATATCGCCGGAGGACAGCCCTCTCCCAACCGGAGAAACACGGAAGCCGTCGACAGCGGCCGTACCCCTGGCCGCGGATCCGGCACCGTACCCGCCCCCGTACGCGGCGGCGGTCCTGGTCGCGGTCCCGGCCCCGTACGCGGTGGCGGCCCCGGCCCCGTACCTGGTCCCGGCCGCGGCGGCGGCGCCACCAACGGCCCCGGCGGCGGTCCCGGCACCGTACCCGCCCCCGTACGCAGTGGCGGCCCCGGCCCCGTACCTGGTCCCGGCCGCGGCGGCGGCATCACCAACGGTCCCGGCAACGGCGGAGTCCGGTGGCCCCCGCCCCGGAAGACCCCAGCTCCCAACAACGGCCCCGGCGGCGGCCCCGTACGAGGTCACGGCACCGTACGCGGCCCCGGCGGCGGTCCTGGCCCCGTACCCGGTCGCGGCAGTGGCCCCGTACCCGGCCCCGGCAACGGCGGGAGCCGGTGGCCCCTGCCCCGGAAGACTCCAGCTCCCACCAACGGCCCCGGCGGCGGTCCTGGTCGCGGCCCCGGCACCGTACCCGCCCCCGTACGCGGTGGTGGCAGCACAAACGGCCCCGGCAACGGCGGGAGCCGGTGGCCCCTGCCCCGGAAGACTCCAGCTCCCACCAACGGCCCCGGCGGCGGTCCTGGTCGCGGCCCCGGCACCGTACCCGCCCCCGTACGCGGTGGTGGCAGCACAAACGGCCCCGGCAGCGGTGGTCAGGCTGGTGGGGCAAATCGTTGGTACGAGAATCGGCCGCGTAGCCGCCTCGATGGCCGCGGCCCGCCGTGGAGCGCAGGCCGGAAGAAGTGGGGCCACACCGCCTGGGCCCAAGGCGCCAGGGGTGACGGCTGGGTGCGGCGCCTGATCGCGGTGTTGAAGCGGTGGTGTGGCCGAGCGGTCGTCTGGGCGTGGCGCCAGATCAGGCACAAGGCGGTACGTGGGTGGCGGGCCACCGCGGGACTGCGACGCCGTCGCCTGGCATGGTTCCGGCACCTGGTGCGGCTGGGCTCGATCGCGTTCCTGGCGACCGTGGCCGCACTGGCCGTACTGCCGCTCTCGCTGGTCGCCGGCGCCGTGATCCGCATTCCGGCCATCGGCCGCCGTTTCGCCTTCACCATCCCGTGCCGGGCCTGGCCTGGCCGGGTCTTCCGTGCGGTGTGGAGGCCGATGGCGGCGGCCTCCCGACAGCGGTGGCATGCCCAGCTCTCCGGCATGGCCACCCCCATCGGGATCGGCGCCGATCAAAGGGGCGTCGGCCACATCTGTGACGACCCTGGCGCCGACCGTACCCCGCCTTCACCCGTCGAGAGCACCTCAACTGTCCCTGGAAAGGGGGATCATATGAGCGTCTTCGCCGAATCCGCGCAGGAAGTCGCCAACACCTACCAGGCATACGCCCCGCCCGTGATGGCGGCGGTCGCCGCCGAGTACAAAGGGCTGCCCGACGCCATCCGCAACACCGCCGGTGCCGTGATGGCCTTGGCGGAGAATTCCGCCACCCTCTATCCGATGGACCCGGCCATGGCCGAAGGCGTTGAGCAGGTCGCGGAGGTACTGGAGGCCACCGCCGTCTACGCCGATGAGCTGGAGCCCACCTTCCGGCAGGTGCACGATCTGGACATCATGCGCCTGGAGGCCCCGCGTCCCTCCGAGCACTGGTGGAACGTCGGCGGTATCTCGCCGGACGGCGCCGTGTGGGCCAAGCCGTCCGTCCTGGCCACGGCCGCCGAAGAAGTCAGCGGCGTCTACGAGTCATGGTCACCGGAAGAGCACGCCGATGCTTCCTTCAGTCCGGCCATGGTGGTCGGCGCGGAGTACGAAGGTGTCCCTGTGGGCCTGGAGTACATGGCGGAGGCGGTGGGGTACCTGGCCACACGGTCCGCGGAGATCTACCCGGTCGATCCGTGCATCGCGGACATGGTCTCCGATGTCGTGCACGGCCTGCGCAAGGCCGCGTCGGCCGCCATGGAGCTTCAGCCGGCTTTCCGCCGACTGCACGCAGAGGAGATCGACCACCAAGAAAACCCGCGTCCCTCCGAACACATGTGGAACGTGCCCAGGGAGGGACACGGTGCCTGAACTCACCTGGGAGCGCGGGCACACCCCCACCAGCGGCGCCGTCACCGCGGCGACCTCCGCGCTCGCCGTCGCCTCCCTGACCTACGTCACCGGCCTTGCCCCGGCGTGGAACGGGGTCATCGCTGCGGCCGGGGCGGCGGGGACCGTGATCAACGGCGCCCGCCACGGGCATCTGCCCTCCGTGCTCTTCTACTGCGTCATCTTGTGGGCGGCGGCGGGAGCCTGGGCCTGGTGGGCCGCCTCGGGCGGGCCACCGTGGACGTGGCCGCCCCTGGCCGTCCTGGCCGGGGGCGCGGTACTCGGACGCCTGTCCTGGCCCGGCGTCGGCCGGTACGAGAGCGCCGAACGGCAACGCCGCCAGGAAACCGCCCTGCTGGAACAGGAGGCGGCCCGGCAAGAGCAGCACAACCTGTGGGGGGAGGAGTGGGAGCAGCGCCTGGCCCGCATCGCCCGGCTGGAGGACTGCCGTGTGGTGGCCATTCAGCCCTGGAAGGGCGATACCGGATACACCGTTCAGGCGGACCTGCCCGGCGGCGCCACCTGGAGCCAGCTCAAGCGCCACGAGGAAGCCCTTGGCTCGGACCTGCGGCTGCCGGAGGGGTGCGGGGTGGAGGTGGCCGGCGGGCGCCGCAAGGGCACCGCCATCATCCGCGTGTCCACCGTCAACGTCATCGGACAGACGATCCCCTTTCCCGACGATCTGTCGCCGACCAGCATCGACCACGATGTCGCGATCGGGCGGTACAAGGACGCCACGGTGGCCAGGGGGTCTTTGGCCTTCACCTGCGGCCTGGGCATCGGGGACACCGGATCGGGCAAGACCAACACCCTCAATGTCATCAACGCGCAGCTTGTGCGCACCGTGGATGCCCTGGTGTGGCACATCGACACCACCGGCAGCGGCCTGTCCCTGCCCTGGCTGACCTCCTGGGCCATCGAGGGCACCCACAAGCGGCCCGTCATCGACTGGACGGCACACACCCTGGACGAAGCGCGCGCCATGACCACCATGGCGCTCCAGATCATCGAGGCGCGCAAACGGCGGTACCAGCAGGTGATGCGCCAGGCCAACGACACCAAGCTGCCCGCCAGCCCGGACATCCCGGCCATCGTGCTCGTGGTGGACGAGACGGCCAGCCTGCCGCGCGACATCAAAGCCATGATCGAGGAAGCCATGAACACCGGGCGTGCTGTGCGTGTCCGGGTACTGGTTTCCTCCCTGCGGGCGACGACCGACGCCATCCCGGTGCCGGTCAAGAAACGCGCGGCGTGGCGCTGGGGGATGTATGTCACGGACCCGGAGGAACTGTCCTATCTCTTCTCTGGGTACCAGAAGATCGACCCATCCGACGCTCCCTGGCCCGGCTGCGGCTTCAACGCCTACGGCAAGACCAAGCCCCGCCCGTTCAAGGCGTACGCCCTGACCCCGCAGCACATGGACCGCATCGCCGCCGCCGTCAGCCCACGCCGCCCCGCCCTGGACAAGGTCTCCCGCGAGGTGCCGCACGGCCGGTACTACCCCTCACGGTGGGCCCGGGTCCTGCCCCACCTGTACGAGGGGGAGCGGCTGCACCCGGTCACCCGGCCCTACACCGACATCCCCATCGTGCCCGTACCCACCGCCGACGACCAAGGACCCGCAGCGCCGGCCATAGCTCCAGGAGGAGGCATCCGGCCCGGCACCCCCGCATGGAACCGCCTCTTCCCCCGGCGCGGCCACATTCAGCCGCCCGAACCAGCGGCCGAACCCGAACACGAACACCCGGCGCCCGAAGAAACGCCCGCCGCAAAGGAGAACGCCCCGGCCGAACCGACACCGAAGCAGGAGCCGGAGCAACCGGCGGTGCCCGCCCAGGACGCGGCGATGCGCCTGCTGCTGGATGCGGGCCCCTCCGGTACCGGAGCTTCGCGCATGGAGACAGACCTTAAGGCCCTGGGCTACACCACCCACCGCTCCACGATCCATCAATGGCTCAGGAGGTGGGCCGCCACCGCGGAAATCTTCCAGCAAGGCAGCGGCACCCAGGCGTACTACGTCCACCGCAGCTACGTCACCAACCACCCGCCCGCCGACTGACCGACTGACCGACTGGCCGACTGGCCGACTGGCCGACTGGCCGACTGGCCGACTGGCCGACTACACAGCGTGCTTGTTGTCGCTTGTAGCGACAACAAGCGACAAGCCCCGAACCCCACCCCGGGAGGGCACTCACCCCCTTTTCCCCTTGTCGCTACAAGCGACAACAAGCACGCTCGGTAATCACCGCGCCCCGTCGCGCCGCTCCGGTACGGCGGGGCGCGGCGCGCTCTTAACCCCGGGAGCCGTCATGGCCTTCAGCGTCTCTGCCGCCGCACTCTTCGCCATCCTCACCGCCTTCCTGCTGCGCGCCCGCTACCTCAGCGCCGGGACCGCGGTCGTCGTCTTCCTGTGCGGCTTCTTCGTCGCCGGCACCGGCGCCTACGGCCCCATCCATGCCGCGTGCCAGGCGGTCGCCGCAGCCCTCGCCCGACTGATCGGCTGAACTCCCGCATCCTGCCGCAACGGAGGAACTGCATGCCCGTTCCCTACCAGGTCGCCCCAGCCCCCGACCGCACCGCACCCTACGCCCATCCTCCGGGCCTGCCTGTGATGCGCGACTTGCCACCTGGCATCGAGGTAGTCACCCTGCCCGGAGGTGTCCGCACCCTGGCCTACACCCAACCCCCTGCCGCCGCACCGACCGCTCCGGTCGCGGGCGCCGCGCAGCCGATTCCGGTGTGGGCCAAGACGATTGCGCTGCTCGCGCCGACCACCGGATTCGGCGTCGCCGCCTCCGGCATCGGCATCTCCTACGCCGCGCCGGGAGTCATCGCCGTAAGCCACGCCCTGTGGGCCGCCGTCGCCTTCATCGCCACCTGCGGCGTCGCGGCGGCAGCCGTCCTCAACCGCTGCCGCCGTCCCGCACCCATCACCCAGCACATCACCGCTCGGGGACTGCTCGCCCGAGCCAACGGCACCGTCAACCACCACTGAGGAGGCAAGACCATGACCTGTCGAGACTGCGCCGGCGGCGGCAAGCCCATCCGGCTGCACGCCTTCACCGAAGGCGACCCCCGCGCCGCGATTCTGGCCGATCGTGCCGCCGACGCCGAACGCGCCCGCGGCATCGGCCCGGTACACATCCACTACGACCAGGCCGCCGACGCCCTCATCGTCGTCCGCACCGACCCGCGCCCCGAGGTGGAGGCCGCGTGACCACCGACCACGCCGCGCCCGTCACCTGGCCGACCCCGGATCCGGATGCCGCCTGGCACCGAAACGAGGATGACTCCGCGCCTGATCCGTGGGCGCACGTCGCCTGTGTCGTGACCTGGCTGAACACCCGGAACGGCACCGGCGAGGAAGAAACCGCGCTGCGGCTGCTGAAGATCACTGAGGAGGCCGGGGAGGTGACCCGCGCCTACCTCGGCATGACCGGCCAAAACCCCCGCAAAGGGATCACGCACACCCGCGACGACGTGGCCGACGAACTGTGCGACGTGATCTTATCTGCGATGACCGCGCTGCACTCTTTCGCCGACGCCCCCGAAGCCGTCTTCCGTACGGTCGTCCAGCGCCGGGCGGTCCGCCTGGAACGGCTCCTCGCCACCGGCACCGTCGACGGGGACGGGTGAGCACCGTGGCGTTCGAGATCCGCATCCTCTGTGACCGGCACGAGGCGGACGGCATCGTTGCGGTCCTGGCCGATGCGTTCCTGACCGGCCCCGCCCGGCAGTACCCGGCCCGAGACGGCATCCGGACCCGCCTCTACATCACCGCCGAAAAGCGACCCCCCATCCCACCGACTGAGGGCATGCCATGTCATTCGGAGAAACCCCACTGACCATCATCGGCAACCTGACCGCCGACCCGGAACTGAAATACACCACCGGCGGCCAGGCCCTGGCCAAGTTCACCGTCGCCTCCACCCCGCGCACCTTCGACCGCGAAGCCAACCAGTGGAAGGACGGCACGTCCACCTTCTTCCGCTGCGCCACCTGGCGCACCCTGGCCGAACACGTCGCCGAATCCCTCACCAAGGGCTCCCGCGTGGTACTCTCCGGCCGCATCCGCCAGCACAACTGGCAAACCGAGCAGGGAGAAAACCGCTCCATGCTCGCCGTCGAAGTCGATGAAATCGGCGCCTCCCTGCGCTTCACCACCGTCACCATCGACGGCAAGCGCACCAACGGCACCGCCCCGTCCGACGAGTCGTGGAACACCGCGAGCAACCCCGCGGAACCGACCGGCGAACCGCCGTTCTAACGGCATGGCAGCCCGCGAACCACGCATCGCTCACCTGTACCGCCTCGTGGCTGAGGTGACGGCCGACTTCGAGCAACAGGCCGGAACCCTGCATCCGCGCGCCATCGACCTGGCCCACGCCCTGGAGGACGTGGCCACCCTTGCGGGGCAACTGCGACGCCGTCGCGTCCGCTGACGAAGACACCGCACAAACCCAAGCCCCTCGCACGCACGAGGGCGGCCCCCTCACGCCAATGAATCGGGCCGCCCTCTCCTCCCAGCACAACTCAACAGAGAGCACTGGAGGTCTCCAGCATGACCCAGCCCACCGCCGTGCCGCCGGAAGTCGGCAACATCAGCTTGTGCACCGGGTCCGGCGCGCTGGACCTGGCCGTGGAAGCCGTCACCGGCCTGCCCATGGTCCTGGTCGGTGAGAAGGACCCGGCCGCCTCCCGCCTGCTGGCCGCCCGCGTGCCCCACGTCCGCAACCTCGGGGACATCACGGCCGTCGACTGGGCGGCCCTGGCCGGTGACCTGCCGCGCCCGGCGGCGCTGACGGCCGGTTTCCCCTGCCAGGACATCTCCAACGCCGGACCTCGGGGAGGGATCGCCGGTGACCGCTCCGGACTGTGGAAAACCATCGCCCGAGCCGTTCGCCACTTTCGACCCCGACTCGTCTTCCTGGAAAACGTCGCCGCTCTCCGCAGCCGGGGACTCGACGTCGTCGCTGCCGACCTGGCCGCGTGCGGGTACGACGCGCGGTGGATGTGCCTACGCGCTGGAGATCCCGAAGTCGGCGCCTGCCACCGCCGCGACCGCTGGTTCGCCATCGCGTATCCCTCTGCTGAAAACCCCCACCTCCCAACTGGGGCGCAACGGCGGGCCGCAGCACCCGGACAAACGCAAGACCGGGGGGCACGGACCCACGCTGGAGGACGAAGTGGTCTTCTTGCTGCCCCCGACGGACGCATGAGGCTGCTGCCCACCCCGGCCGCCGCCGACGGAACCGGTGGCCCCGGCATCTCCCCCAGGCGCAAGGGCGGCATGAACCTGCGCACCGCCGTGACCCTGCTGCCCACCCCCGCCGCCCGGGACTGGAAATCCGGCGCCTCCAACCTGCTTCAGACCAACTCCCGCCCGCTGAATGAGGTGGTGGTCAATCTGCTGCCCACCCCCAAGGCGTCCGACGGACCGCACGGCGGCCCAAATCAACGCGACGCGGCCGGGAACTACTACCTGCCCGGCCAGGCCGTCCGCCTGGACGGGCGGTGGGTGGCTACCAACGGCACCGACTACGGCCCCGCCATCCACCGCTGGGAGGCGGTCCTGGGGCGACCCGCGCCCGAGCCGACCGAACCGGGCACCAAGGGCAACCGGCGCCTGAGCCCGACCTTTGTGGAATGGATGATGGGCGCCGAACCCGGCTGGGTCACTGCTGCGGACCTGGGTCTGTCCCGCTGTGACCAGCTCAAAATCCTCGGCAACGGCGTGGTCATCCAACAAGCGGTCACCGCCTACAGCGCGCTGCTGGCCATCCATGCCCCCGAAGCCGCAGCCCCCGCCCCGCATCAGCTCACTCTCGACATCGCCTAGATGCACCGAGAGCGGCCCCCTCACGCCAATGAATCGGGCCGCCCTCTCCTCCCAGCACAACTCAACACAGAGCACTGGAGGTCTCCAGCATGACCCAACCCGCCCCCGTCCGGCGAGACGCCGCCCGGCCGTTCCGGCCGCCCCTGACCGTTGACCTCCCGCAGGTGGCGCTGCTGGCCGCGGCACTGGCCGCCGCCGACCGCGGCTGGTACGTCCACCCGCTGTGGCCCGGCGCGAAGACTCCGGCGCTGCACGGGGAGGAGCGCTGCCCCCGTACCGGCGAGTGCGCCGGCGGACACCGCAAGTGGGAGCAGCGCGCCACCACCGACCCCGTACGCGTCGAACGCGCCTGGGCCCACGCCCCGTACAACGTCGGCATCGCCACCGGCCCGTCCGGGCTGGTCGTGGTGGACCTCGACACGCCGAAGGACAAGAACAAGAAGGACGCGCCTGACGGCGCGACCTGCTTCCTGGCGCTCTGCGAGCGCGCCGGTCAGCCCTGGCCAACCACCTACACGGTGCGGAGCGCACGCGGCGGACAGCACCTGTACTTCGCCGCGCCGCCCGGCATACGGCTGCACAACACCGCCAGCAAGCTGAGCCCGCTCATCGACACCCGCGCCTGGGGCGGCTACGTGGTCGCCGCTGGCAGCACCACCCCAACCGGGCACTACCACGTCGTGGACGATGCGCCCGTGGCCAGCCTGCCCGCGTGGCTGCTGACTGCCCTCACGCCCCCGCCCCGCGCCCGCGGCCCCGCCGCCCTGCCCTCCCCGGGCCGGGCGACCGCGTACGCGCAGGCGGCGCTACGCAACGAGACGGACAACGTCCGCCGCGCCCCCGAAGGCACCCGCAACCGGACTCTGGTCCGGGCCGCGCGGGCCCTGGGACGGCTGGTGGCCTCCGGCGACCTGCCCCACGCCGTGGTGGAGGAAGCTCTTAAGGAGGCAGGAGTGGCAGCCGGGCTGACCGAACAGGAGTGCCGGCCCGCCGTCACCAGCGCACTGACCTGGTCGATCAGCCACAACGGCGGGACAGCCGCATGACCGCCCGCCCCATCCCCTTAAGAGCCTCTCCCCCGTACCTCGTCCGCCCGTACGCCGCTGGCTGCTTCCGGGGGCCTGTGGCTGCCTGCGGCCCGAAGGGCGGCGGCCGTCAGGCCGTCCATGCAGCTCTTCGCCCCGCTCTGCGGCCGGATGCCGAGAACAGGACTGCTTCATGAACGATCCCGCACAGCATGCACCGAGCCCGATCGACGGTGCGGCGCTCCTGGATGAAGTCGCGCGCTACCACCGCCGCTTCAACATCTTCCCCAGGGAGGCCGCCTACGTGGCTGTGACCCTGTGGGACGCACACGCCCACCTCGTGGACTGCGGCGACAACACCGCCCGCCTGGCGTTCCTCTCCCCCGAGCCCGGCAGCGGCAAGAGCCGGGCTCTGGAGATCGTGGAGGCTCTGGTGCCCCGCCCGCTGGCGACGGTCAACGCCTCCGCCAACGCCCTCTTTCGCGTAGTGACAGACGAAGAGGGCCGCCCCACCATCCTCTTCGACGAGATCGATACGATCTTCAGCCCGAAAGCCGGAGGCAACGAAGACCTTCGCGGCTTCCTGAACTCCGGCTACCGGCGCGGCGCAAGCTCTTTGAGGTGCGTCGGGGAGGGCGCCAACCAAAGCGCCGTGCCCTTCCCGTCGTTCTGCGCCGTCGCCATGGCCGGGCTCGGGTCGCTGCCGGACACGATCCTGACCCGTTCCGTCATCATCCGGATGCGCAAACGGGCCCCCAACGAGCACATCGAGCCCTACCGCCGGCGGACCAACGGCAAGGAAGGGCACGCCCTGCGCGACCGGCTCGCCGCGTGGGCCGACCAGGTGCGCGCGCAGGTGACCGACGCTTGGCCGCAGTTGCCCGAGGGCATCTCCGACCGGCCGGCGGACGTATGGGAGCCGCTGCTAGCCGTGGCCGAAGCCGCCGGCGGCACCTGGCCAAAGCGGGCCCGCGCGGCCTGCGTGGAACTGGTCGCCGCGGCCAAGGACGGCGAACCGGCGTCCCTGGGTGTCCAGCTCCTGACCGACCTGCGAGACAAGGTGTTCTGCGGAGCCGACCGGATCCCCACCGCCGAAATCCTCCGCAAACTCCACAATCTAGAAGATTCGCCGTGGGGGGACATGGACGGCCGGCATCTGACCCCCCGCAGCCTGGCCAAGATGCTCAAGGAGTACGTGACCGGCGCCAACGAGCCGATCCGGACCCGGCCCATCCGCACCACCTCCGGCACCCCCCGGGGTTACTACGCGAAAGATCTCGCCGACGCCTGGATGCGGTACTGCCCCCCGTCCTCCCCCAGGTCCGCTACGTCCGCTACATCCGCTACACCGCAGGTCAACAGCATGATCGATGTAGCGGATACGGAGCATGTAGCGGATACGAGCGCCACACCCCCGCCGGTCCTCTCCCGCACCGCGTAGCGGGACCTATCCGCTACACCCCACCATTCCGCTACAAAAATCATGACCCTGACCTGCGCTGTAGCGGATGTAGCGGACGTAGCGGACCTAGCAGGAGAGGGGCAGAGACCCCACTCGCCGCGAAGGAGAACAGCCCCATGGCTGACGCACCTCCCACAGACGCGCTCCGGGGTGGGTTCCCGGACCGCTACCTCACCCCTGACGACGTGGCCGAACTGTTCCGCGTGCCCAAAGAAACCGTCTACGAGTGGCGCAAGAAGCGCTGCGGGCCGCCTGGCTTCCGCGTGGGCAAGTACCTCCGCTACGACCCGGCCGCCGTACGTCGCTGGGCTGAGCAGCAGATGCGCGCCGACGCTGAAGCAGCCTGACATAACGACAACCGGACATCGATCGACCGCAGGGCACGGCCATCAGGCCGTGCCCTGCGGCATCTCTGGAAGGGAGCCCGCTATATGGCAGGCCACATCCAAGACCGATGGTTCAAGACCGAGACCGGGCCCGACGGCAAACCCGTCCGAGTCAAGACCGACCGCCACGGCACCGGGATGCGCTACCGCGCCCGGTATGTCGGCCCCGACGGCACCGAAAAGTCCAAGAGCTTCCCCGACCGGCAAAAGCGCCAGGCCGAACGGTGGTTGGCTCACATCGAATCGGATATGGTGCGCGGCCAATACATCGACCCGGCCGCCGGCCGAACCACCTTCCGGCAGTACGGGGAACGGTGGCTCGCATCGCAGACAACGGACGCGACGACACGCACGGCCGTGGCCGTGCAGCTCCGGCTGCACGCGTTCCCGTACCTCGGTTCGCGTCCACTCGACTCGTTCCGCCCGGAGCACATTCGGGACTGGCTGAGCACCTTGGAGAAGGCTCTTCCCCAGTCTTCGTACCGCCGGGTCATCTACATGAGCGTGTCGGCCGTTCTGAGCGCCGCGGTGGACGATGGTCACCTCACCAAAAACCCGTGCAAGGCCCGCTCGGTACGGGCGCCTGGCGCCACCCGGCCCCGCGTACAGCCCTGGACGCCTCAACGCGTGTTCGCTGTGCGCAAGGCACTTCCCCTGCGCTTCCGGGCGACGGTCGATGTGGGAGGCGGATGCGGCCTCCGGCAAGGCGAAATCTTCGGTCTGCCGAAAGACCAGGTGGACCACAACGCGGGATGGGTGCACGTCACGTGCCAGGTGAAGGTTGTGAACGGCCGCCTCGTGTTCGCGCCCCCGAAGGGAGGCAAGGAACGCAGCACGCCACTAGCAGCGCACGTCTCGCAGGCCATCAAGCTTCACAGCCAGGAACTCCCGCCCGTCAAGGTGACCTTGCCTTGGCTGCGGCCGGACGGGCCGCCAGTCACGAAACACCTGATCTTCTCTCTGGCGAGCGGTGGCCCCATCCGCCGGAACGACTTCAACAACCGCGTTTGGAAACCGGCCCTCGCGGTGGTCGGGGTCATCCCTGAACCCCGGCCGGGCGAGCGGTACGAGGCGGCTCGCGAACACGGGATGCACGCCCTGCGGCACTTCTACGCTTCCGTACTGCTGGACGCGGGCGAGAGCATCAAGGCCCTGAGCACCTACCTGGGGCACGCTGACGCGGGGTTCACCCTCCGGACGTACACGCATCTGATGCCCAGCAGTGCGGGGCGCACCAGGAGGGCGGTGGACAGCATGTACGAGGCCACCGATTCCACGCCCGACGGCCCACAGACGGCCCACGGCGAGTAGGGCGACGCCGGGCCAACGGTCATCTACCGTAGGCCCGGCGTGCGTTCGTCTTCCGTCTGGTGTGCTGACCTGCGCTTACAGGACCGGCAGCATCTTGCGGAGCTCGAACGCGGTCACCTCGGAGCGGTACTCCTCCCACTCCTGCTTCTTGTTGCGCAGGAAGAAGTCGAAGACGTGCTCGCCCAGGGTCTCGGCGACCAGCTCGCTGCGCTCCATCAGGTCGATGGCCTCGCCCAGGTTCTGCGGCAGCGGTTCGATGCCCATGGCGCGCCGCTCGGAGTCCGACAGCGCCCATACGTCGTCATCGGCGCCGGCCGGCAGCTCGTAGCCCTCCTCGATGCCCTTCAGACCGGCGGCGAGCAGCACCGCGTACGTGAGGTAGGGGTTGGCGCCGGAGTCGATGGAGCGGACCTCGACGCGCGTGGAGCCCATCTTGCCCGGCTTGTACATCGGCACGCGGATGAGCGCGGAGCGGTTGTTGTGGCCCCAGCAGATGTAGGAGGGAGCCTCGCCGCCGGCGCCCGCGGTGCGGTTGGCGCCGCCCCAGATGCGCTTGTAGGAGTTCACCCACTGGTTGGTGACGGCCGAGATCTCACCGGCGTGCCGCAGCAGCCCGGCGATGAAGGACCGGCCCACCTTGGAGAGCTGGTACTCCGCGCCCGACTCGTGGAAGGCGTTGCGGTCGCCCTCGAACAGCGAGAGGTGGGTGTGCATCCCGGAGCCGGGGTATTCGGAGAACGGCTTGGGCATGAAGGTGGCCTGCACGCCCTGCTCCAGTGCGACCTGCTTCATCACCAGCCGGAAGGTCATGATGTTGTCGGCGGTGGACAGCGCGTCCGCGTACCGCAGGTCGATCTCCTGCTGGCCGGGGGCTCCCTCGTGGTGGCTGAACTCCACCGAGATGCCCATGGACTCCAGCATCGTGATCGCCTGCCGCCGGAAGTCCATGCCGACGTTCTGCGGGGTGTGGTCGAAGTAGCCGGAGGAGTCGCCGGGGATGGGCCGGGTGCCGTCCACCGGCTTGTCCTTGAGCAGGAAGAACTCGATCTCGGGGTGGGTGTAGAAGGTGAAGCCGAGGTCGGAGGTCTTGGCCAGGATGCGCTTGAGGACGTAGCGCGGGTCGGCGTAGGAGGGCGAGCCGTCCGGCATCAGGATGTCGCAGAACATCCGGGCGGTGCCGGGGGCCTCGGCCCGCCAGGGCAGGATCTGGAACGTCCCCGGGTCCGGCTTGGCGATCATGTCCGACTCGTAGACCCGGGCGAATCCCTCGATCGCGGACCCGTCGAACCCGATGCCCTCGTCGAACGCCTGCTCAAGCTCGGCCGGCGCGACGGCCACGGACTTCAGGAACCCGAGCACGTCGGTGAACCACAGCCGTACGAAGCGGATGTCGCGCTCCTCCAGCGTACGGAGCACAAACTCCTGCTGCTTGTCCATGGCTCACCAATCCTTGCAGGTCAATCGGCCTGTGCACGCTCGTCGTCCGACGAGGCGTGGCACACCAGTATCACGTGAGGGGGTTACCGTCACATTACGCACCCTTGGCCTAGATCAGAACCGCCGAGCCGCGGTGCGCACGGGCCATGGAGGAAGGTTCCCGGCGCGCGCTCCTCCTGTCGCGCGGGCGGACACCACGATGGGAACCCGTACCCCCTAGGGGTAGTGTGCGAGGTGGGTCCGGGTGGTCCCGGTGACCGGGACACGGTACGGAAGGAGGCGCGGGCGGTGCGGGAGAGGGGCTGGGCGTCCTGCCGGCGGGAGACCTCCGCCGCGCGGCGCGGACGGCTGCCGCTGCTCGCCGCGCTGCTCCTGGGGATCGTCACGATGCATACGCTCGGGCACCCCGCCATGGGACACGACGGCGGGCCCGGGCATCTGACGCGGGCGGCGCACCTGCGCGCGGACCTGCCCCGGTCCACGCAGACGACGGCCTCCGCGGAAGATCCCGCTGTGCGGCCGGCCGGGCAACCGGCGGCGCACTCCGCCGCCCGGCCGTCCGCCGGGCCCACCATGCCGGCGAAGGGCGCCGCCGCCCACGGCACCGGTATGGACCCCGGTTCGGTCTGTCTGGCCGTGCTGTCCTTCTGGGCCCTGGCGCTGCTCGGCGCCGGGCTGCTGCTGGCCGGCCGGGCCGCCGACCTGCTCGCCGCCACCCGCGCCCGGCTGCTGCGCGGACTGCGGCCGATCCCGCCGCCGCTCCCCCGCCACAAACTCCTCGCCCGGCTGTCGGTGCTGCGCGTCTAGGAGCGGGCCCGGCCGCCGGCGCCCTCGTGTGCCCGCGGGCCGTACCCGTTCCGTTCGCCTGCAACCGACACCGTCACGAGGTGCTTCACCATGCGTACCACCGGCACCAGCCGCACCACCCGTACTACCCATATTCCCGGTATTCCCCCTACTTCCCTTACTTCCCCTACTCCCTCTGCTCCCTCCCGCCGTGCCGTGCTGGGCGCGGGAATCGCCGCCGTCGGCAGCGGTCTGCTCGCCGCCTGCTCCGGCTCCGCCGCCCCCGAGAGCCCCCGCGATTCCGGCGGCTCCCCGGCAGCCCCGCAGGGCTACGTCTCCCCGAACGGCCCCGAGGTCGCCGCCGCGGAGGCCCGGCGGCGCCCGGGCCCCGTACGGAAGATCGCACTGACCGCCGCGCCGGCCCGGCTCCGTCTGGGCGGCGGCCGTACGGTCCCGACCTGGGCGTACGGCGAGGAGCTGCCCGGCCGGGAGATCCGGGTCACCGCGGGCGACACCCTCGCCCTGACCCTGGCCAACCACCTCCCGGCGGCCACGTCCCTGCACTGGCACGGGGTGGCGCTGCGCAACGACATGGACGGCGTGCCCGGCCTCACCCAGCGGCCCGTCGAGCCCGGCGCATCCTTCACCTACCGCTTCACGGCCGCCCACCCCGGCACGTACTGGTTCCATCCGCACTCCGGTGTGCAGCAGGACCGCGGCCTGTACGCGCCGCTGGTCGTCGAGGACCCGAAGGAGCCGCTGGCGTACGACAAGGAGTGGGTCGTCGTCCTGGACGACTGGGTGGACGGCGTGGACGGCAGCACACCGGACGCCGTACTGGCCGAACTCTCCCGCGGCATGGGCGGCATGAACCATGACGGGATGGGCAACGGCGGGATGAGCCACGGCGGCATGGACCACGGCGGCATGAGCCACTCCATGTCCGCGATGTCCTTCAGCCGCACCCGGCGCACCGAGCCCTCCCCCTCACCCTCCCCCTCCGGCCCGTCCCGCATGATGATGGGCGCCACCAGCAGACTGCTCGGCGGCGACGCGGGCGATGTCGCCTACCCGTACTACCTCGTCAACGGCCGTACGCCACAGGACCCGCAGACCTTCCGCGCCCGGCCCGGCGACCGCATCCGGATCCGCCTGGTCAACGCGGGCGGCGACACGGCCTTCCGCGTGGCGCTCGGCGGTCACACGATGACCGTCACCCACACCGACGGCTTCCCCGTCGAGCACGCGGAGGCCGACACCCTGCTCCTGGGCATGGGCGAGCGCTACGACGTCCTGGTCACCGCCAAGGACGGCGTCTTCCCGCTCACCGCGCTCGCCGAGGGCAAGCGGCGCTCGGCGCTGGCGGTGCTGCGTACGGGGAGCGGGGCCGCACCCGACCCTTCCGTACGGACCGCCGAGCTGGACGGCAGGCTGCCGACCGCCGACCGGCTCAGGGCCGCCGCGGGCGTACGGCTGCCGTCCCGGCGGCCCGACCGGACCATCCGCCTGGACCTCACCGGCTCCATGGCGGCGTACGACTGGGGCCTGAACGGGCAGCGGTACGACCCGGCGCGGCGCCTTGCGGTGCGGGCCGGGGAGCGGGTCCGGCTCTCCTTCCGCAACCGCACACGGATGTGGCACCCGATGCATCTGCACGGGCACACCTTCGCCCTGCCGGGCGGCGGGCCCCGTAAGGACACCGCGATCGTCCTCCCGGGCCGGACCCTGGAGGTGGACCTGGACGCCGACAATCCGGGCCTGTGGATGATCCACTGCCACAACGTCTACCACGCGGAGTCGGGGATGATGACGGTGCTGGGCTACCGGCGCTGATCTGAGGGGCGCGGGCGGACCGCGGCGTACCCGGCGTACGGGCCCCGCACCCCTACGGGTACGCCGCGGGGCCCGTCCCCGTACAGCGGCAGGCCGGCCTCCGCCCCCCGAGTGGGCCGCCCCACACCCCGCCACCAGGACATCGCGTCAGACCGACGATTAAACTGGGACCCGTGCCTCAACTTCGTCTCGCTCTGAATCAGATCGACTCCTGCGTCGGCGACCTCGCCGGGAACGCCGAGACGATCGTGCACTGGACGCGGCACGCCGCGGAGCAGGGCGCGCATCTGGTGGCCTTCCCCGAGATGGCGCTGACCGGCTACCCCGTCGAGGACCTGGCGCTGCGGTCCTCCTTCGTCGAGGCGAGCCGGGCCGCGCTGCGCGCCCTGGCCGTACGGCTGGCCGACGAGGGGCTGGGTGAACTGCCCGTCCTCGTCGGCTATCTGGACCGCTGCGAGCAGGCGGAGCCGCGCTTCGGACGGCCCGCGGGCTCGCCGCAGAACGCCGCCGCGGTGCTCCACGGCGGCGAGGTCGCGCTGTCCTTCGCCAAGCACCACCTCCCCAACTACGGTGTCTTCGACGAGTTCCGGTACTTCGTCCCGGGCGAGACGATGCCGGTGGTGCGGGTGCACGGGGTGGACGTGGCGCTGGCGATCTGCGAGGACCTGTGGCAGGACGGCGGCCGGGTGCCCGCGGCCCGGTCGGCCGGGGCGGGGCTGCTGATCTCCGTCAACGCCTCGCCGTACGAGCGCGACAAGGACGACACCCGGCTGGAGCTGGTCCGCAAGCGCGCCCAGGAGGCCGGCTGCACCACGGCCTATCTGGCGATGATCGGCGGGCAGGACGAGCTGGTCTTCGACGGCGACTCGATCGTGGTCGACAAGGACGGCGAGGTGATCGCGCGGGCACCGCAGTTCGCCGAGGGCTGTGTCCTGCTCGACCTGGACCTGCCGGCCGCGGCGCCGCAGCCGCCGTCCGGTGTCGTGGACGACGGCCTGCGTATCGACCACGTCCCCCTGTCCCCTGAGCCGCTGCCGCCCTACGAGCCGCAGACGTCCGGCGGGGTGGCCGAGCGCCTGGAGGACCTGGAGGAGATCTACACCGCCCTGGTCGTCGGGCTGCGCGCGTACGCCGCGAAGAACGGATTCCGCACGGTGCTCGTCGGGCTCTCCGGCGGCATCGACTCGGCCCTGGTCGCCGCCATCGCCTGCGATGCGCTGGGCGCGCGCAACGTCTACGGCGTCTCGATGCCCTCCCGCTACTCCTCCGAACACTCCAAGGACGACGCCGCCGAACTCGCCCGCCGCACCGGCCTCAACTACCGTACGGTCCCCATCGCCCCGATGTTCGACGCGTACATGGGCTCCCTGGGCCTGACCGGCGTCGCCGAGGAGAACCTCCAGTCCCGGCTGCGCGGCACCCTGCTCATGGCGATCTCCAACCAGGAGGGGCACATCGTCCTGGCGCCGGGCAACAAGTCCGAGCTGGCCTGCGGCTATTCGACGCTGTACGGCGACTCCGTCGGCGCGTACGGCCCCATCAAGGACGTCTACAAGACCGTCATCTTCCAGCTCGCCCGCTGGCGCAACCGCGCGGCTGCCGACCGCGGCCAGACCCCGCCCATCCCGGAGAACTCCATCACCAAGCCGCCGAGCGCGGAGCTCTCCCCCGGCCAGGTCGACACCGACTCCCTGCCCGACTACGACGTCCTGGACCGGATCCTGGAGCTGTACGTCGACCGCGACCTGGGCCGCGCGCAGATCGTCGCCCAGGGCTTCGAGGAGGACCTGGTCACCCGCGTGCTGCGGCTGGTCGACACCGCCGAGTACAAGCGCCGCCAGTACCCGCCGGGCACCAAGATCTCCGCCAAGGGCTTCGGCAAGGACCGCCGCCTGCCCATCACCAACCACTGGCGCGAGACCACCTGAGGCACGCGGCCCGCCCTCACGGGCCGCACCGCCACAGCGGCCGGAAGGCCCGTACGAAGACCGGCCGGAAGGCCCGTACGAGGACACCGGCACCCTTCTGAGTTCGCACCGGGGGCGCTCCGTGGACGGCCGCCGCCCGGCTCACCGGAAGACCGGGACGCGCCCGGCGGGTCCGGCCCCGGCGCTCCGGGCGGGCGTGGCCCGCTCAGGCGATGTGGTCGGGCTGTTCCGCGGCGGTGCGGGACGCGCCGCGGGCGACCAGGCGGGAGGGGGTGCGGCGGTCGGGGTCCAGGAGGCCGGCGGTGACGGCCGTGGCCAGGCCGACGACGGCGAGGACGGCGCCCACCAGGGCGGGAGAGGTCCAGCCCCAGCCGGCCGCGATGGCCAGACCGCCGGCCCAGGCGCCGCCCGCGTTGGCGAGGTTGAAGGCCGAGTGGTTGGAGGCGGAGGCCAGGGTGGGGGCGTGCCGGGCCTTGTTCATGACCAGCATCTGCAAGGGCGTGGTGGTCATGAAGCCGACCGCGCCCAGGACGACGACGCAGACCAGGGCCGCCCACTTCACGTGTGCGGCGAAGGTGAAGACGACCAGGGTCACGGCCAGGGCCGCCAGCGCCCCGTACAGGGTCGGACGCAGGGCGCGGTCGGTGAGCGGGCCGGCGGCCAGGGCGCCCAGGGTCATGCCGATGCCGAAGAGGGAGAGCACGACCGTGACGGAGGTCTCGGAGAAGCCGGTGACCTCGGTCATCATCGAGGCGAGGTAGCTGTAGACGGCGAACACCCCGGCGAAGCCGAAGACGGCGGTGACCAGGCCGAGTACGACCTGGCGGTTGCCCATGGCGCGGATCTCGTGGGCCAGGCCGCCGTGCCGCTCCGGCGGGACGTACGGGATCAGCCGGGCGAGCGCGACCATGGCCAGCAGGCCGATCGCGGCCACGACCATGAAGGTGGCCCGCCAGCCGAGGTGCTGGCCGAGCAGGGTCGCGGCGGGCACGCCGACGATGTTGGCGACGGTCAGGCCGAGGAACATGGTGGCGACCGCGCGGGCCTGGCGGCCCTCCTTCACCAGCTTGGCCGCGACCACCGCGCCGAGGCCGAAGAACGCGCCGTGCGGCAGCCCGGCCAGCAGCCGGCCGGCGACCAGCAGGTCGAAGGTGGGGGCCAGCGCCGAGGCGAGGTTGCCGGCCGTGAAGACCGCCATCAGGAGCAGCAGCATCCGCTTGCGCGGGACGCGGGAGCCCAGGGCGGTCAGGAGCGGGGCGCCGATGACGACGCCGAGGGCGTAGGCGGAGACGAGGTGACCGGCGGTGGGCACGGAGGTGCCCAGGTCGTCCGCGACGTTGGGCAGCAGGCCCATCATCACGAATTCGGTGGTGCCGATACCGAAGGCCGAGATCGCGAGCGCGAGCAGAGCCAAGGGCATGAGAAACCTTTCGGGGACGGCGGCAGAGCGGTTGTTCCGTGGGTCTTTATGTTTCGGTACAGAACAAACCGGGTGCGGCCGAGCATTCCCCGAGGGTCACAGGAGACCGATGGGATGACCGATGGGCCGAGGGGTACGAGAGGTACCAGAAGGTACGAGGGGTACGGGCGCGGGCCGGCGCTCTGCGCTGTGCGGCGGCCCCGGCCCGGCGAGCGGGGCCGGCTCGCGCCCGTACGGGGGCTCGCGCGGTACCTCAGACCTTGACGGAGGCGGCGAGCGGGAGGTGGTCGCTGCCGGTGGCGGGCAGGGTCCAGGCCGCGACGGGGTCGATGCCCTTCATCATGATCTGGTCGATCCGGGCCATCGGGAACGCGGCGGGCCAACTGAAGCCGAAGCCGGAGCCCGCGGCGCCCTGGGCCGAGCGCATCTGCGCGGTGACCGGCGCGAGTGAACGGTCGTTCATGGTCCCGTTGAGGTCACCGAGCAGGATGACCTTCTTCACGGGCTCGTGGGCGATCGCCTCGCCCAGCGCGTCGGCGCTGTTGTCACGCTGGTTGGCCGTGAAGCCCGCGTTCAGCTTGACCCGTACCGAGGGCAGGTGGGCGACGTAGACGGCGACCTGCTGCCCGTCGGGGGCGGCGACGGTGGCCCGCAGCGCACGGGTCCAGCCCATCTTGATGTCCACCGGCTTCGCGTCGCTGAGCGGGTACTTGCTCCACAGGCCGACGGTGCCCTGGACCGTGCGGTAGGGGTACGCCTTCGCCAGCCCCTCCTTGTACTTCGGCAGGGCCTCGCCGGTCAGTTCCTCCAGGGCCACCACGTCCGCACGGGAGGCCACGATGTCCCTGGCGGTGCCGACCGGGTCGGCGTTCTCGGCGTTGACGTTGTGGGTGATGACCGTGAGGTTGCCGCCGGTGCCCGCCTTGTCGGTGAGCAGACCGCCGAAGAGGTTGCACCACACGACGGCCGGCAGCACCAGCGCCACCAGCGCGGTCGCCGAGCGGCGCAGCACGGCGGCGAGCAGCAGCAGCGGGATGCCCAGCCCCAGCCAGGGCAGGAAGGTCTCCAGGAGGCTGCCGGTGTTGCCCACGGAGTTGGGGACCTGGGCGTGCAGGATCATCAGCAGGCCCAGTACGGCGGCGAGGACCGCCAGAATGATCCCGCGCCGCCACATGCCCTCGGGACGCCACCAGTCCCGCAGGCGCCGGATTCGGGAGCCGGCCCGCTCAGGGCCGTGGCCCTGTCCCGGCTCCGTCATATATGCCTGCGCCATACCCGTCGTCCTCACTGCCATACTCCGTACGCCCCGCCTTGTGGCCTCAGACCCTAGGCGATGGCCGTAATGTGCTTTCTTAGAAGTCAGGACGGCACGGTGGCGGTTCGGGGTTCCGGTACAGAGACTCCAGGTGACGGCTGTGACAGAACGGCCATAGTCCGAACATGGTCTCGACATCCGGGGAGCGGGACGGCCGGCCACCGGCGCTCAGGGGCGGGACCCGGGCTCCCGGGTGCGCGGGCGTGCGCCTTCCAGGACCGTGTCCACGATCTCCTCCGCGAGCCCCTCGGGCAGTTCCGTCCCTTCCTGGAGGACGGCGCGGGAGAGCATCGGGCCGGCGAAGAGGTCGGCGAGCACGTGGATGTCCCGGTCGGTACGGATCTCGCCGGTCCTCCTGCCCCGCCGCAGCACGCTCAGCAGCATGTCCCGGCGGGCCGCCACGACCGAGTCGTGGTACTCCTGCCACAGCGCCGGCTGCGCCTTGACCTGGCTCACTATCGTCCGCAGCAGCGCAGAGTTGCGCTTGGCCAGCCCCCGCCTGCGCAGGAACTCCAGGAGGACGACCAGGTCCTCGCGTACGGAGTGGCCGGGCGGCGGCGGGGTCTCCTGGTCCAGCGAGCGCATGACGTCCAGGAGCAGTGCGCTCTTGCCCGGCCAGCGGCGGTAGACGGTGGCCTTGCCGACGCCGGCCTCCCGGGCGATGCGCTCCATCGACAGCTCGCCGATGGAGGCGCCCTCCTCGATCATGCGCAGGACGGCTTCGATGATCGCGGTGTCCGCGGCGGCGCTGCGCGGCCGGCCGCGGCGCTCGTACAGGTTCGGTGTACGCCCGTCGCCGGGCCCCGCCATGCGTCCCTCGTCAGGCCCCGCCACGCGCCCGTCGTCGGCTCCGGCCGTACGCCGGCCGTCGCCTCCCCCCGTACGCCCGCCGTCGGCTCCTCCCGTACGCACGCCCCCGGGTTTTTCCGTACACCCGTCGCCGTGCCCCGTATGCCCGCCGCCGTCCACCACCGGTCCAGCGTTTCCCGTCGCCCGGGTCATTGCCGTGCTCCCGCCTTCACTGCCGCACTCCCGCTCTCACTGCCGTGCTTCCGCCTTGCCTGCCCGCTCCCGCTTCACCTCCCGCGGGCCGGTGTCCATCTTGCCGGGCAGGAAGCAGGCGACCACCACGGCCCCGATCAGCGCGACCGCGGCGGAACCCAGGGAGGTGACGTGCATGGCGTGGATGAAGGCGTCGTCGGCGGTACGGATCAGGGCCTTGCCCGCGGGGCCCATACGGTCCGCGAGGCCGGCCGTCGCCTCGATCGACTCGCCGGCCGCGTGCCGCGCGGAAGCCGGCAGGCCCGGGACGGCCGCCAGGGTGTCCTGGATGCGATCGCGGTAGCTGGTGGAGAGCACCGAGCCCAGGACGGCGACGCCGAGGGTGCCGCCGACCTGGCGGAAGGTGTTGTTCAGCGCCGAGCCGGAGCCGGCCTTCTCGCGCGGCAGCGCGTGCATGATCGTGACCGTGACCGGCGGCATGATGTGGGCCATGCCGGTGCCCAGCACGAAGAAGAGCACCTCCAGCACCCAGATCGGGGTGTCGGTGTCCAGCAGGAGGAAGCCGGCCATGGCCGCGGCGACCATCACCATGCCGACCGTGCACACGGCGCGCGCCCCGAAGCGGTCCACGACGTGCCGGGCCTGCGGCGCGAAGATCATCTGGGCGGCGGCCAGCGGCAGGACCAGCACGCCCGACTGGAGCGGGCTGTAGCCGCGCACGCTCTGGTTGTAGAAGACGATGAAGAACGTGACGCCCATCAGCGCGAAGAAGACCAGGGCGATGGCGGCCACGGCGGCCGAGAAGGCGGGCTTGCGGAAGTAGCGGATGTCCAGGGACGGGTGGTCGCTGCGCTTCTCGTACAGCACGAAGCCGGCCAGCACCAGCAGGCCGCCCAGGACCGTACCGAGCACCTGCGGGTCGGTGAAGTCGGCGAGCTGGCCGCCCTTGATGATCCCGTACACCAGCAGGACCAGGCCGACGACGGACAGCAGCACACCGACGGGGTCCAGGCGGCCGGGCGCCGGGTCCTTGGAGTCGGGCACCAGGAACACCATCGCGACCAGGGCGACCAGCACGATCGGGACGTTGACGAGGAAGACCGAGCCCCACCAGAAGTGGTCCAGCAGCAGACCGCCGGCGATCGGGCCGATGGCGATGGCCAGGCCCACCGCGCCGGCCCAGATGCCGATCGCCTTGGGCTGCTCCTCGCGTTCGAAGACGTTCATCAAGATGGCGAGGGTCGCGGGCATCACGAAGGCGCCGCCCAGGCCCATCACCGCGCGGAAGGCGATGAGCTGGCCGGCCGAGGAGGACAGCGCGGCCAGCACGGACCCGGCCCCGAAGACCAGCAGACCGGCCAGGAGGACCTTCTTGCGGCCCAGGCGGTCGCCGAGCAGGCCGGAGGTGAACAGCAGACCCGCGAAGAGCAGTGTGTAGGAGTTGATCGCCCATTCGAGCTGGCTCTGGGTGGCGCCGAGCCCGACGGGGGCCGGGGTGGCGACCGTCTTCATCGCCACGTTCAGGATCGAGTTGTCCAGCACCACTATCAGCAGGCTGAGCATCAGGACGGACATGATCAGCCAGCGGCGGTGGTGGATGTGCTCGGGCACGTGCCGGACCACGGCCGGGCCGGCGGGGTCCGGCGCGGGGGACGAGGAAGACGGTGGCGGCGTGGGCGGGGTAGGAGAACTGGCCATGCCGTCACCATACGCGCTTTACGATACGGGACCGTTCCGTATCGAATGATCGTCGGGAGAGGCCGCCGGGACGGAGCGTCGGAAGGGGGTGTCGGGAGGGCCGCCGGGAGGTGTGACACGGCGGCCACCGTCCCCCCTTCCGTTCTCCTGACGGGCCGTGCCAGCATGGACACAAGTCCGGGGACGCCGTCAGGGCGCCTCGAGATGTCGAACAGGAGCCGTCACCATGACGCAGCTTTCGCCTGCCCAGAATTCCCCGTCCGCGCCGAAGGCCCCCGCCTCCGACGCCGGCAAGGCCCTGTACGGCGGGAAGGTCTCGCGCCGCCTGACCGTACGGGACATCGCCAAGGCCAAGGAGCGCGGCGAGAAGTGGCCGATGCTCACCGCCTACGACGCGATGACCGCCTCCGTCTTCGACGAGGCCGGCATCCCCGTCATGCTCGTCGGTGACTCCATGGGCAACTGCCACCTCGGCTACGAGACCACCGTGCCCGTCACGATGGAGGAGATCACGATCCTGTCCGCCGCGGTCGTACGCGGCACCAAGCGGGCCCTGATCGTCGCCGACCTGCCCTTCGGCGCGTACCAGGAGGGCCCCGTCCAGGCGCTGCGCAACGCCACCCGGCTGGTCAAGGAGGCGGGCGTGGGCGCGGTCAAGCTGGAGGGCGGCGAGCGCTCCGCCCACCAGGTCGAACTGCTGGTCTCGGCCGGCATCCCCGTCATGGCACACATCGGCCTGACCCCGCAGTCGGTCCACGCCTTCGGCGGGTACCCCGTCCAGGGCCGCGGCGAGGAGGCGGCGCAGCAGATGCTGCGCGACGCCAAGGCCCTCCAGGACGCCGGCGCCTTCTCCGTCGTCCTGGAGGCCGTGCCGGCGGAGCTGGCCGCCGAGGTCACCCGCACGCTGCACATCCCCACGGTGGGCATCGGGGCCGGCGTCGACTGCGACGCGCAGGTACTGGTGTGGACGGACATGGCCGGCCTGAACGGTGGTCGCGTGCCGCGCTTCGTCAAGCAGTACGCACGGCTCCGTGAGGTCCTGGGCGACGCGGCCCGGGCGTTCGCCGAGGACGTCGTCGGCGGCGCCTTCCCGGCGGAGGAGCACACCTTCCACTGAGCCGGTGAGCGGACGGGTCCCGTCCGTAGCACGTCCGGGGGCCTCTCTTCAGATTCTCAGAGGTCCCCGGACCCTGCCGCCTCCGCACTGCGGAACCGAGCCCCACGCACCCCGAACAGCCCCACCCCGCCCCCAGCAACAACAGCGCCACCACCCAGCTCCCCACATCCGCCCCCACCGCGACCGGCCATGCCCACCACCGCGTCCCACCGTCCGCCGCCGTGCCCAGCAGATAGGCGGGCAGCAGGTAGGCCAGCGGCAGCACCCAGCCCAGGGACGGGCCCCACAGGGTCACGGCGAGCAGCGCCAGGCCGGTGTAGCCGGCGAGGTTGCGGGTCACCGCGGGCAGGTGTCCGGGCGCCCCGCCGATCAGCAGCGCGAAGGCCGCCACCGCCAGGACCACGGCCAGCGCACCGAGGACGTGCGAGCACCGGGCGCGACACTGCGGCCTGGCCGCCGTACGCGTGAACGCCTCCATCGGGCCGACGGCGCAGAGCGCTACGACACACGCGAGCAGCAGGGGGCAGAAACGGGCGACCGGCGCGGTGACGACGGTGCTGCCGCCGGAGAGCGTGGGCACCTCCACCGCGTAATCGGGCCACAGGACCAGCAGCACGGCGACCGGGAGCAGCAGCAGTGACCGGCGCGCCAGCCGGTGGGCTGCCGCATACGCCCGCATTGGGGAGAACTCCTCCTCCGTACCGGTCAGCACGGTGCCTCCTGCTGCCGCAGCCATTGCTTGACCCGGCGTGCCTGTTCGGCCTCCGTCGTACGCAGCACCTTGTTCACCGTCGCGCGCAGCTCGGCGTCCTGGTCGTACGTCACTGCGCCGGGGACGGTGCGCGCGTCGGCGGAGCGGGCGGCCAGCCACGCGGTCAGGTGGTCCGTCGCCCGCAGCCGCCGGTCCAGGGCGTTGTCCGACTCCTTCGGACAGGTGCGGAATGTCGGCAGTGCCAGGCCCGCCAGGTTGGCCCGCAGCGCGTCCCTGCCGTAGCCGGGCACGAAGCCCATGGCGTCGTTGGGCGTCAGCCCTTCCTCCACGTACGTACGGGGCGGGGTCAGCGTCCGGCTCAGCGCGGCGTTGATACGGCGGGTGTCCGCGGTGAGGTCCGCGAGGTAGGGGACGTGCTCCGGCCAGACGCAGACCTCGCTGTGCGCGTCGACCTTTCGGCAGACCGGGCGGGCCGGCTCGCGCGCGGTGAGGAGGGGGCCCGCGGAGTTGGCGACGGCCAGGCCGGTGACGGTGAGCAGCGCGGCGACGGCCAGGAGCGTACGGGGTCGGGCGAGCCATCCGGGGCGGCGCAGACAGGCCACGGCGACGGCCAGCGCGCACAGTCCGAGCACGATCACCAGCCGCGCCCAGGTCTGCGTGGGGTCGAGCACCTTGCCCGGCCACCCGTTGGGTACGGCGTACGCCCAGATGGTGTCCTTGCTGAACAGCAGGGCGACGAAGGTGGTCAGGCCGACGGCGGCGGCCGTGAAGCGGGAGGACAGGAGGGCGCCGACGCCGTACCCCAGGGCCGTCACGGCGATGAGGCCGAGCGCCGAGAAGACCGGGTAGGACAGCCACGGGTGTCCCGTCGCGCCGCTCGCCGCGCTGAGCAGGTAGGCGCCCGCGGCGGCGGTCACGTATCCGCCGGTGACCGCGGTGAGCAGCGCGGCCAGCCGGGCGCCGTGTGCCTGCGGCAGCGGGCGGGCGGCGACCTCGGCCGTCCGGTCACCGCCCAGGCGTCGCCCGCGCGAGGCCCGGTGGGCGGCGGCTGCCGCGCCGACCGGGTAGGCCACCAGGGCCGCCTTGGTGACGGCGGTCGCGGTCTCCATCCACAGTCCGCGCCAGGTGCCGAGCGCAACGGCGAGCATGACGGCGACGGCCAGGAACGTCAGGGCGCCGAGGAGGAGGACGAACCTGCGGCGCAGCTCGATGAGGTACCCGGTCACGCCAATCCCTCCGGGGCTCTCTTCTGTGACACGGCCTTCGGTGAGACAGCAGTGCCGGAAGCCTCCTCGTCCCGCCCCGCCAGCACCTCCGCGTACCCCCGCTCCAGCGGCGTGTCCCCCGGGCTGTCCGCCCGCGCCCGCCCCGTCAGCTCCTCCGGCGTCCCGTCGAAGCACAGCCGGCCCTCCGCCAGCACCCCGATCCGGGAGCAGGTGTGGGCGACGTCCTCGACCAGGTGCGTACTGAGCAGTACGCACGCCGAGGCGCTCAGCTCACGCACCAGGTCGCGGAAATCCGTACGCTGCCGCGGGTCGAGACCGGTCGTCGGCTCGTCCAGGACGATCAGTTCGGGCCCGCCGACAACGGCCTGGGCGATTCCCGCCCGGCGCAGCATCCCTCCGGAGAGTTTCCCCATCGCGGTTCCGCTCCGGTCCCCCAGCCCCACCCGTTCCAATGCCGCCCGGGCAGCCGTACGGATATCCCGGCGCGGAATCTCACGCAGCCATGCGCAGTAAGAAACGAAATCAAGCACGGTGAATTCCGGCGGATATCCAAAACTCTGCGGCAGGAACCCGATACGCCGTCGCACCGCCCGCAGGTCTTTGGGGCCCCGCACGGCCGAACCGAATATCTCCAGCGTCCCTCCGGCGGGCCGGACCGCCGTGGCGAGCGTCCGCAGCAGGGTGCTCTTCCCGGCTCCGTTCGGCCCTAGAAGCCCGAACGCTCCTACATCCAGGGCCAGGTCTATGCCCCGAATGACCGATTTACCCCGGTACCCTTGCTGCACGCCGTGAAGTTCAATGAGAGGCATATGAGATCCTGCTTCCTGTCCTGCAGGGAGGGCGTACTTGCACTACGCCCTCCCTGCAGGTTTTCACGACGGGTCAGCGAACTTCGTAGCTCACACCGCGGATCGAGAAGGTGCACTCGACGGACTGCCGCTTCGTCCCGCCGGACTGAGTGATCCAGTTGCTGGTGTCATCCGGCTCGAACTGGCAGTCGGCCACGGCCCTCCAGGTACCGGAGCCCGTGCACTCGACCCAGCCACCCGTGTTGCCGAAGCTGGTACGGCATTTCAAATTGCTCCCACCGGCGGCAACCGAACTGGAAGCCATCGCGGGCGCGGCGGCACCTATGGACAGGATTGCCGCGGCCAGAACAGCGGCAGAACCCACACGCTTCTTCATGTTTCTCCTGTCAGAAAAAAACCGACAGCCTTGCGCTGCCGATTGAGGTTGATCATAGCAATTGACGATCTACTGCACTACGGAGGTTTTGAGCCACCGCGGCGCAATTCTCTGCACCGAACGATCGCCACAACAAGTTCAAGCCATAAGCAACCCTTGGGACTTTTTCGCATTGCAGGAGGCCGCCGACGCGCGATGCCGCAGCCCGGCCCATAGCCACGGCCAGCCGGGGCTCTGCTGGCAGGCGCATCAGCACCTCGTCGGCAAGCTGTCGGTGGCTTGTCGGCGGGCTGTCGGCGGGGGGTGTCACCTTAAGGACATGACGCGAAAGACGATATCCGGCGGGGGCGGCGGAAACGCTGTGGAGGTCCGCGGTCTGGTCAAACACTTCGGCGAGGTCAAGGCGCTGAACGGGGTGGACCTGGACGTACGGGAAGGCACGGTGCTGGGGGTGCTCGGGCCGAACGGCGCGGGCAAGACCACGCTCGTACGCTGCCTGTCCACGCTTCTGGTCCCGGACGCCGGCACCGCCACCGTGGCCGGCTTCGACGTGGTGCGCCAGCCCCGTGCGCTGCGCCGCACCATCGGTCTGACCGGCCAGTACGCCGCCGTGGACGAGAAGCTCTCCGGCTGGGAGAACCTCTACATGATCGGCCGGCTGCTCGATCTGTCCCGCAAGGACGCCCGTAGGCGCGCGGACGAGCTGCTGGAACGGTTCTCCCTGACCGAGGCCGCCAAGCGGCCCGCGGCCAAGTACTCCGGCGGGATGCGCCGCCGCCTGGACCTGGCCGCTTCGATGATCGGCCGGCCGGCGGTCCTGTATCTGGACGAGCCGACGACGGGCCTGGACCCGCGGACCCGCAACGAGGTGTGGGACGAGGTACGGCTGATGGTCCGGGAGGGCGCGACCGTACTGCTGACGACCCAGTACATGGAAGAGGCCGAGCAACTGGCGAAGGAGCTGACGGTCATCGACCGCGGCCGGGTGATCGCCGAGGGCGCGGTGGACGAACTGAAGGCCAAGGTCGGCGGCCGTACGCTCCAGATCCGGCCGGCCCGGACCGAGGAGCTGGACCGGATGGTGGGGGCCATCGCGCAGGCCGGACTGGACGGCATCGCGGGTGCCACCGCCGACCATGAGGACGGGGTGGTCAACGTCCCGATCGTCAGTGACGAGCAGTTGACCGCCGTGGTGAACATGCTCGGCGGGCGCGGCTTCACCCTGGCCGGCATCAACACCCACCTGCCCAGCCTGGACGAGGTGTTCCTGGCCCTCACCGGTCAGAAGACGTCCGAGACGGAGGACGGCGAGGGCGGCAGCGACAGCGGTGGCGGCAGCGGCACCCACAGCAGGCACGAGAACGAGTACGGGGAGGTCGCGGCATGAGCACGGCGACAGTGACGGCACCGGGCGCGGGCCCGCGGCCGGTCGAGGCGGGCGCCGACGAGGGCCGGATCGGTCTGCGCGGCAACCTGCGGCACATCGGCGCACTGGTGCGCCGCAACGCCTTGCAGATCAAGGCGGATCCGGAGTCGATGTTCGACGCCCTGCTGATGCCGGTCATCTTCACGCTGCTGTTCGTGTACGTCTTCGGCGGCGCCGTGGGCGGCAGCATCGGCGGCGGCTCGGGCCACGGCCGCGACGTCTACATCAACTACATCGTCCCGGGCCTGATGGCCATGGGCGGGCTGAACATCGCCATGTCGGTGGGCTCCGGCGTCAACGACGACTTCAACAAGGGGGTGATGGACCGTTTCCGTACGATGCCCATCGCCCGGTCCTCGGTGCTGATCGCCAAGCTGACCGTCGAGGCCGGCCGGATGCTGGTCTCCACCGTCGTCCTGCTGGTGCTGGCCTTCATCATCGGCTTCGACCTGCGGACCGGGCCGCTGGAGCTGCTCGCCGCCGTCGGTCTGGCGCTGCTCTTCGGTACGTCGCTGACCTGGATCTTCATGCTGATCGGGCTGTCCGTGAAGACCCCGCAGGCCGTACAGGGCATGGGTATGCTGATCATGATGCCGCTGCAGTTCGGCTCCTCGGTCTTCGCCCCGCCCACGTCCATGCCTGGCTGGCTGGAGGCGTTCACCAAGTACAACCCGCTTTCCAATCTGGCGGACGCGGCACGCGCCCTGCTGAACGGGCAGGGGGCGGTGGCCCACCCGGTCCTGATGACCCTGGGGTGGACCGTGGCGCTCACGGCGGTGGCGGCGCCCCTGGCGGTCTCCAAGTTCCGCAAGAAGACGTGAGGACGCCGGTGCCGTACGGGACCCGCGTGCCGCACCGGACTTTCGTGCCGCACCGGACCCGCGCGCCGCACCGGACCTTCGTCCCGCACCGGACCTGACGCGCATTCTTCGCCCGGCGCGCGTCAGATGAGGGCGGTGGCCTCTTCGAGGGAGAGGCCACCGCCTTCGGCGTAGGCCCGCTCGTACGCCGCCGCGTCCCCCAGTGCCTCCCGGGCGACGGCCTCGGCGAAGGCGCGGTCGCGGCGCCAGGCGCGCGGGGCGTGGTGGGAGGAGCGCAGCGCATCGTACGCGCCGACCAGCCGGGCCGCGTCCCGGCCCCGGCTCTCGCCGTGCACCCCGACCAACGCCCGCGCCCCCAGGAGCAGTTGGACCACCGGCAGGTCCGGCGCGACCATTTCCGTGAGCGGGTCGCGCATCAGCGCGATGGCCTCGCGGAGCCGGGGCAGCACACCGTCGTACCGCCCGTCCGCCATGTCCAGCCCGACCACCGTCGCGTTGAGCATCGCGGTGAACATGTCGGGGGCGTGCGGGCCGAAGCGTTCCCGCACCTGGCCCAGATGCCGGCGCGCCTCGTCCCTGCGGTCCGATTCCGTCAGCCATGTCGCCAGCGCGAGGTGGGCGAAGGGCACCGCGTCCCGGCCGGTGTGGTGTTCGCCGGCGTCCGCCAGCACCTCGCGGAGCATCCGCTCGCCGGTCTCCTCCTCGCCGCTCTCGATCAGCAGGTTGCCCAGCCGGGTCCGCAGCAGCAGGAGCTGTCCGGGCGATCCCAGAGCCTCGACGTGGCGCATCGCCGCGCGGTAGTCCCGCACCGCCAGGTCGTACTCACCGTTCCGCTCGTGGGATTCGGCGCGTCCGGACAGGGCTTCTGCCGTGCCCCACACGTCGCCGATCCGCTCGAAGATCCGCAGGGCCTCGTCGGCATCGGCACTCGCCTGGGCCAGCCCGTCCACCCGGTCGTTGAAGACCTTGGAGCGCAGTTGGAGTACGAAGGCCAGCTCCCATTCGTAGCCGTACTCCCGGCAGGCGCGTACCGTCGAGTCGGTCAGGTCCACCAGGTCCTCGAACCGGCCCGCCAGCAGCACCGCGTAGAACCACATGACGCCCGGCACCTTGCAGATCTGCGGCAACCCGCTCGTGTAGGCGGCCAGGATTCCCGCCAGCCCCTCCTGCATCTGCGGGTTCCTCAGCGCCTCCATGTCGCTGTCCACGCTGGCCAGCTCCACCAGCCGGGCCTCCCGGCGGGCCTCCTGGAGCTGCTCGGGGTCCATGGGCGGCGGCGCGTCGATGGGCCGGTCGTACAGGGCCGGGGCCGGGGTGACGGGCCGCGCGAAGGGGTCGGGGCCCAGGGAGCAGGCCGCGGCGGCCCAGGAGCGGGCGTCGGCGCGGTGGTCGCGCAGCGTCCAGAACCACTGGAGGGAGAGGACCAGGCACAGCGCCTCGTGCTCGTCGCGGGCGGCGACGGCGCGGCGCAGCGCGGTCCGCAGGTTGTCGTGCTCCAGCTCCAGCCGGTCCAGCCAGTGGCGCTGCTCGGGGCCGCGCAGCAGCGGGTCGGCGAGCCGCGCCATCTCACGGTAGGCGACCAGGTGCCGGCGCTCGGCACCGGCCCGTTCGCCCGCCTCGTCCAGCCGCTCGCCCGCGTACTCCCCCACCGTCTCCAGCAGGCGGTAGCGCATCCGGCCGTCGTACGCGGGCGCCGCGACCACCAGCGACTTGTCGATGAGCGAGGCGAGCAGTACGGGGACCTCGCGCGCCCCGACGCCGTCGCCCGCGCACACCTCCTCGGCCGCCGCCAGGTCGCAGCCGCCGGAGAAGACCGACAGCCGGCGCAGTACGGCGCGCTCGGGATCGTCCAGCAGGTCCCAGGACCAGTCCACGACCGCGCGCAGCGTCTGCTGCCGGGGCAGCAGGGTGCGGCTGCCGCCGGTCAGCAGCCGGAAGCGGTCGTCCAGCCGGTCGGCGAGCTGCCGTGGGGAGAGCAGCCGCAGCCGGGCCGCGGCCAGTTCGATGGCCAGCGGCAGTCCGTCCAGCCGCCGGCAGATCTCGGCGCAGGCCGCCGGGTCGTCCTCGATCCGGAACCCGGCGCGGGCGGCGGCGCCCCGGTCCGCCAGCAGCCGCAGCGCGACCGGGTCGGGCAGCGGCTCCACGGGCCGCAGCACCTCGCCGGGCACCGCCAGCGGCTCACGGCTGGTGGCCAGGACGGTGACGCCGGGGCACTCCACGAGCAGCCGCTCCACCAGCTCGGCCGCGGCCTCGACGACATGCTCGCAGTTGTCCAGGACCAGGAGCATCCGGCGGTCCGCGCACCACTCGGCGAGCCGGGCCAGCGGGTCCAGCGCGGTGTGGTCGGTGGCGGCGCGCAGCCCTTCGGCGGCGGTGCCGCGTACGACGGTCTCGCGCGCGCCGAGCACGGTCAGGACGGCCTCGGGGACGGTCCGCGGATCGTCGACGGGGGCCAGCTCCGCCAGCCATACGCCGTGCGGCCAGGCGTGCGGCGCGGCGGCCACGGCCGACTCGGCGCCCTCCTGGGACAGCCGGGTCTTGCCGGCCCCGCCCGGGCCCAGCAGCGTCACCAGACGGTGCTCGGCCAGGTCGGCGCGGATCGCCGCCAGGTCGCTCTCGCGGCCCACGAAGGATGTCAGCCGCGCCCGCAGGTTGCCGCGCCGGGCGGCTTTTCCGTACGTCCGCGTGCCCTGGCCCCCGGACGGCGCGCTGCTCGGCGTGCCACTCGGTGTGCCGCTCGGTGTGCCGCTCGGTGTGCCGCTCGGTGTGCCGCTCGGCGTACGGTCCGCCGCGCCGGGCGCCGTACCGTCCGCCGCGCCATCCGCCGCGCCGTGCGAGCGGCCCCCGTCCGGCTCCGGGACCCCGGCCGGCTGCTTCCCCCCACTCGGCCCCCGGGCCGTGCCGGGCTCCTGCGCCCCTCCGGGCTCCTCCCCCTCCCCAGCCCCTTGTGCCCCGCCGGACTCACCCGCGCCCGGCGGGGCGACCGTCTCCTCCAGCAACTCGGCGTGCAGGGCGCGGAGTTCGGGCCCGGGGTCGGCGCCCAGACGGTCGGCGAGGCCGGCCCGTACCGCCGCGTACGCCGCCAGCGCCTCGGCGGTACGGCCCGCGGCCCGCAGCGCGCGCAGCCGCAGCGCCTGGAGGGGCTCGTCCAGCGGGTGCTCCCCGCACAGGGAGGTCAGAGCGGGCAGGGCCTGTTCGGCACGGCCGAGGGCGACATCGGCGGCGAGCCGGCCCCGGTGGGCCTGAAGGCGCAGGCCCTCGGCGCGGGCGGACTCCCCGGCGCGGTCCGGGAGGTCGGCGAGCGCCGGGCCGCGCCACAGCGCGAGGGCGTCCTCCAGGAGGCCGGCGGCCTTGGCCGGGTCGCCCTCGGCCAGGGCCTGGCCGCCCTCCCTGGTCAGCCGCTCGAAGCGGTGCAGGTCGACGTCGTCGGGCTCGGCACACAGCCGGTAGCCGCCGTGGACGGAGGCGATGGCCTCCCGCCCGACGGCCCGGCGCAGCCGGCCGACCAGTGCCTGGAGCGCGCCGGGGGCGTCGGCGGGCGGTTCGTCGCCCCAGATGTCGTCGATCAGGGCCTCGGCGGTCAGTACGCGGCCCGGCCGCAGCGCGAGGGCGGTGAGCAGTGCGCGCAGGCGGGGGCCGCCGAGGGCGACGGACCTACCGTCGCTCCGGTGGACCTGGGCGGGGCCGAGAATCGCGTAGCGCACCGGCCCATTCTCCAGCACCGGCCGGCACCACGGCGCCGGGCACGCGCCGCGCGCGGTCCCGGACACCTCAGCACGCGCCGCGCGCGGTCCCGGACACCTCAGCACGCGCCGCGCGCGGTCCCGGACACCTCAGCACGCGCGCACCGATACGGATACGGTCGGTGCTGTCGTCACCACGAACCCGGGGAGCGCCACACGATGACCACAGCAATCCGGCGGGCGGACCGCCGCCCCAGCCCGGTCTTCATCGCGCTGGTGGCCGTCATGGCCGTCTCGGGCTGGGCCGTGTGGACCGGGAGGCTTTCGGGGAACACCGGACTGGCGGTGTTCCTGTTCGTGGTCTCGGGGTGGATCGTCTCGCTGTGTCTGCACGAGTACGCCCATGCCCGCACCGCGCTGCACAGCGGCGACCTCTCGGTGGCGGAACGGGGCTACCTGACGCTCAACCCCCTGAAATACACCCACGCCCTGCTGAGCATCGTGCTGCCCGTGATCTTCGTGATCATGGGCGGGATCGGGCTGCCGGGCGGCGCCGTCTACATCGACCGCGGCCGGATCCAAGGACGCCTGCGGCACAGCCTGATCTCGGCGGCCGGCCCGCTGACCAGCATCCTCTTCGCGCTGGTCGTCTCGGCGCCGTTCTGGCTCCACCGGATGGACGGCGTGCCCGAGCCGTTCCGCTACGCGCTGGCGTACCTCGCGCTGCTCCAGGTCACGGCGGCCATCCTCAACTTCGTCCCGGTCCCGGGCCTGGACGGATACGGCGTCATCGAGCCCTGGCTGTCCCCCGGCTTCCGGCGCCAGGTCGAGCCGTTCGCACCGTTCGGGCTGCTGGCGGTCTTCGGACTGCTGTGGGTCCCGGAGGTCAACGCGGTCTTCTTCGACGCGGTGAACACACTCCTGCGCGGACTGGGCATCGGCCGGTGGGACACGTACTGGGGCCAGGAGTTCTTCCGCTTCTGGCGCGGCGAACCACAGATCCCCCCGGTCAGCGGCGTAGGCATCTGACCCCCGCGCCTCGTCCGCCCCGGCCCCCGCCTCCCGGAAGAAGCAGGGGCCGCGCTACGCACTGATCTTGGCCGGGGACATTTCCCTGTGCAGGCCGTCCTACAGGTCGCCGTCGCCTGCTTTGATCCGTTCGGCTCGGGTCCGCGTCACGGTCAGCCGCTCCGGCCGGTCTGCCGGCCACTCGTCACGGCCTTGGGCGCGCAGCCACACGATGCCGCCGCGGATGTCCGTGACGATCGCCCGGGTCCGGCCGTCCAGTACCTCATCGCCGACTTCGGGTGGTGGCTCCCGGGCCGGGTCCTTGGTCGTCACTTCGGTTCGCCTCCATCCATGAGCCGTACCTTCAGTTCGGCCCAGACGCGCTTACCCCACGGTCGCGCGCCGGGGCCCAGCAGGTCGTAGCCCCACCGGTCGGCGAGCCGGCCGACCACCAGCAGCCCACGGCCGTCGGCGTCGGCCGGCCCCGGCTCGTGCAACTCGGGCAGGCGGCGGGGCGCGAGATCGATCACGGCCAGGTATACCCGGTCAGCGGAGGGGCGGTTGATGACGATGCGGACCATGCTGCCGCGGGCGTGCCTCACTGCGTTTGTGAACAGCTCGGACATCAGGAGGGTCGCCTTCTCCGCCTCCGTTTCCAGGCTCCAGGCGGAGAGTGCGAGACGCACCAGGCGCCGGACGTCCGCCGCTGCTGTCGAGGTGCGCGGCTGTGTCAGCTTGTATCCGGGATGCCCGGTTCTGCGGGGGTGTGCTGCGGTCATGCTGGTCATCGCCAGACCTCGAAGTCGGGGGTGGGATGGCCAAAACCGTAGGGGTGGTGGCGGGTGATGGCGGGTACACCCGGTCCCCCTTCGTGGAGGGGTACCGGGTGTACCCCTAGGCCGCTACGCCGAGTTGACGCGCGAGACTGCGGGCGTCCTCGCGGATGATCGGGCTTCCGGTCGCCGACAGATCCAGGGCCGCACCCCGCGCGAAGATGTTGAACATGGCAGTCTCCGGACTGGCTTGGACCGCCTTCTTCAGCAGGTGCACAACCGCGATGGGCTCACCGTGCAGGCTGTGCGCCCGCGCCGTCTCGATGATGTGGAACGAACGGCGCGTGGCCGATGGCATGAGGCCGAGATCGATATGGGTCGCCGCGTCGACCGCGGCACCGGCCAGGACCAGATCGTTGTTCATGGTGATCGCGTAGGCATCCACCATGCCCTGCCCGAAGATCAGCCACGGATGGAGGTAGGCACCGAGGCGGCGCGCGGCCTCATCTGCCTTGGCCCAGTGCCGTTCGGCGCTCCCCTTCTGTCCGACCTTCGCGTACGACAGGGCAGCAGCCAGGTCCAACAGCCCCGTGAGGGCCAGATCCTCCGGGCCGCGTCCCGGACCAAGGAGCGTGGTGGCGCGCACCGCCAGGTCGACGCGGGCCTCGTGCTGCTCGCCGGCGTCCCGGAACAAGTGGTTGAGGTACCACGCGGCTGCCGCGATGGCGCGCGGGCTGTCTGCGTCCTGCGCCGCTTGCATGGCCCGGTCACTGGCCAGCATGAGCAGATCCGGCGCGGGCTGGAACGACAGGTAGAGCTGTGCAAGGTGGTAAGTCTGTGCCAGGAGGGCGAGCACCCGGCGGCGGTCGGCTCCCTCGTGGGTACGGGCGGCGTGCTGCAGGTCCGCCAGGAGGGCCGGCAGGAGATCGGCCACCCGGGACCGGTGATCACCGACCCCGTGCCATGCGTGCCAGGCATGGGCCACCCGGTCCGCGAGCACGGCCACGGACGCCGGCTCGGCATCGCGCGCCACCACTACCTCATAGCTCGTCAGAGCCTCTTTCACCCGCAGGAGACACGGGTGAGAGCCCTTGGTGTACGTCGCCGCTGCGATCCGTTCATCACCGGTGAGGGAGGCGAGATCATCCACTCCGAGCGCGTCCGCCAGACGCAGCAAGAGGGGGAGGCGCGGCATGGCCAGGCGATCCCCTTCGATGGCTTTGACCCATTCCGCGCTGCGGCCGACAAGGCCGGCCAGGACCGGCCTCGACAGTCCTTTCCGTTCGCGTGCGTGCCGCACGCGCTGCCCGAACGTGCTGCCGTTGTCAGGCGCCATGATGGCCTCCGCTCCGAGTCCTGCCTCGGACGGTACCCATGTCCAGCCATGCATGTGGACGGGTGGCCGAGACCGGATGCCACTGGTACGCCGTGGGCGGAGACGCCAGGCTGGGCAATGGCGTTCGACCTCGCCCTTGATCAGAACGGCGCACGGCGGTTCCTCGGCACCGTGCGGCCGGCTGATCGCCGCCTGCGCGGTGCTGAAGGTCTCACCTGGCGAAGGGCGGGCCCGAACCGCTGTGGGCATGTGTGGGGGACCACCTGCTCAGGTGGCTCGCGAACGGCTTCCCGGGGGCTGGGCCGCTTCTTGAGCAGCGCCGCTTCCGACCATCGCCTGGCCCGGCCGGGGCCGGTGGTACGGGTCAGCCCGCCGTGGCGGCCGACTGGCCGGTGCTGGTCCGGGCCTTGTCCAGCTTGGCCTTGCGCAGGTAGAACCAGGCCATGTTGCTGGAGACGCCGGCCATCAGGATCCACACGATGCCCAGCCAGCTCCCCGCCACGAAGGAGACGACGGCCGCCGCGACGGCGAGGGCGCAGACGACGAGGGCGAAGACGGCGAGGCGGGGCATGGGGGGGCTCCTGTCCGGGGACATATCGGTTTCTTCCAGTGTCCCCCATGCCTCGGACACGCCCGCACGCCGGTGTCACCTTCGGGCCGTCCGGCCCGCCCACCAGGGCCGTACGGAGACGTACGGTCGAGCCGTACGCCTCATGCCGTACGCCACCCAGCGGACGCTTCCCGCCGGGCGTGGTCGCCTCTCACCGGATCACGCGAGCCCGGGGCCGCCACCCAGACGATGCTCTGCCGCGCGGCAGCCCTCGCCCGGCCCGCGGGAGCTTTGCCGTGTTCAGCTTTCGAGGGATTCAATGCGCAGGAGGCGAACACGCCGACTGGGTGCCTCGAAAACCACGAAGATCACACGGGTGTGCCGGAGGGTGTGGCTTCGCTTGACGCCGCCGCTTCCGGGGATCTCCCGAGTTCCCTTGTAGGGGTCCTCGCAGATCTTGAGCAGGGCGTGATCGAGTTCGTTCCTGGCCTCGTCGGGGAGGGAATCCCAGACGGCTTGGACGGACTCTTCGTAGCGCAGCTTGTACACCCGGTACAGGCTGTCAGGTCAAGCTGCGCCCTGGGCGTGAATGCGGGAAGTGATCTGCCGCAGGCGCTCGCTGCCGTCGATCCACCGCCCGGGCGGTTCCTCGCCGCGGCTCTCGTGGGCGATGACCTCATCGGCTTGTTCGAGGGCCGCGAGGGTGTCCTTGGCGATGCGCTCCCACTTGGCGAAGACAGTGAGGAGCTGGTGCGCCGACGCTTTGTTGATCTCGCTCAGGAAGCGCTGCGCGAGGTCGGGATCGGCGAGGGCGTCGCGGATGCTCTCGATGGTCCAGGGCTCGCTGGACATGCCGGCCTCCCAAGGGCGAAGTCACCGTGGCAGCACCGAGCCTAGCGCGGCCCCGGGTACCAGCGGTTCGCTATCGCCCATCCGGGCCCGGCAGCTCGCCGGCCGGCAGCTCGCTGCCCCGTTCTCCGTGGGAGCCGATGACGGAACCGGCCGCCGCCCCGCAGTTCCTGTGGTATGAGGGCCTTTCCGATCGCACCGCACCGCGCCGGTGCGGATGCCGCACGCCGCACCGGCTCGAAAGGCCCTCACCCTTGCGAGGTCATCGCATGTCAGTGATCGCCGTCACCGATCGTCCGTGGACGGAGCACCGCTAGACGTCCGTGATCCGCAGGCCCGCGTGGGCCTTGTAGCGCCGGTTGACCGAGATCAGGTTGGCGACCAGTGACTCGACCTGGTGGGCGTTGCGCAGCCGGCCGGCGAAGACGCCGCGCATTCCGGGGATGCGGGCGGCCAGGGCCTGGACCAGGTCCGTGTCGGCACGGGCCTCGCCCAGCACCATCACGTCGGTGTCGATCTCCTCGATGTCCGGGTTCTGGAGGAGGACCGCGGACAGGTGGTGGAAGGCGGCGGTGACCCGTGAGTCCGGGAGGAGGGCGGCGGCCTGCTCGGCGGCGCTGCCCTCCTGCGGCTTCAGGGCGTAGGCGCCCTTCTTGTCGAAGCCGAGCGGGTTGACGCAGTCGATGACGAGCTTGCCCGCCAGTTCCTGGCGCAGGGACTCCAGGGTCTTGCCGTGGCCCTCCCACGGGACGGCGACGATCACGATGTCGCTGCGGCGCGCGCACTCGGCGTTGTCGGCGCCCTCGACCCCCAGGCCCAGTTCCGCCGCGGCGCTCTGCGCCCGCTCGGCCGCGCGCGAGCCGATGATCACCTTCTGGCCGGCCCTGGCGAGCCGGTAGGCCAGGCCCCGGCCCTGGTCACCCGTACCGCCCAGGACGCCGACCACGAGGCCGGAGACGTCCGGGAGGTCCCAGGGGTCCTTCTTGGGCGCGGGCTTGGCATCCGTCACGGCATCCCTGGCAGCGTCTGTCACTGCGGCATCCGTCGCGGCGTCGGCCGGCCGCGCATCGTCAGGAGTAGTCATGACAGCGATACTGTCACGCCCGGACTCCGCCCCGCCCTCCACGGGACCTCCACGGGACCCGCGCGCTCACGCCTTGACGCCGCCCTCGGCCAGACCGGTGCGCCAGTACCGCTGGAGGACCGTCATCAGCACCATCAGCGGCAGTACGGACAGGAAGGCGCCGCCGACCGTGTACTGGTACAGCTCGGGCTGCCGGTCCGCGTACCCCGTCCAGGTCGTCAGCCCCAACTGGATGGGATACAGCCCGGAGTCGGAGAGCATCACCAGCGGCAGGAAGTAGTTGTTCCAGATGTGGACGAACTGGAACAGGAAGACGGTGACCAGGGCCGGGGCCATCAGCCGCAGCCCCAGCCCGGCGAAGATCCGTGCCTCGCCCGCGCCGTCGATCCGGGCCGCCTCCAGGAGCGCGTCCGGTACGGCGGCGGTGGCGTAGATGCGGCAGAGGTAGACGCCGAAGGGGCTGACGGCGCTGGGGATGAGCACCGCCCAGTAGGTGTCGGCCAGCCCCATCCCGCTGAAGAGGAAGTACAGCGGGAGCGCGAGGGCGGTGCCGGGGATGAGGACCCCGGCCAGTACGAGGTTGAAGACCGCCTCCCGCCCGGGGAAGGAGAACTTGGCCAGCGCGTAGCCGGCCGCGGCGGACAGCAGCGTCGCGGCGAGCGCGCCGGCCCCCGCGTACAGCACGGAGTTGGCGAACCACCGCAGGTAGATGCCGTGGTCGTACGTCAGTACCTGGCGCAGGTACTCCACCGGGCGGGGGTGGGCGAACCAGAAGCCGAAGGTGCCGAAGAGGTCGGCGCTGTTCTTGGTGGCGGAGACCAGGAGCCAGTAGACGGGGAGCAGGAAGTAGACGGCGGCGAGGGTGAGCAGGGAGGCGGTGATGACGCGGTGGCCGAGCGGCGGCTGCGACGGCCGCGACGGGTGCTGCGGCCCGGTCATCGCTCGTCGCTTCCGCGCCGTCCGACCAGCCGAAGGAAGCCGAAGGAGAGCACGCAGGCGACCAGTGCGAGCAGCACCGCCTCGGCCGCCGCCAGGTGCTGGTTGTCGCCCACGAACGCCTCGCTGTAGGCGTGCAGGTTGGGGGTGAAGCCGGAGTCGATGGAGGAGGCGAGCGGGCGCAGCACCATCGGCTCGGCGAAGAGCTGGAGGGTGCCGATGATGCTGAAGACGGCGGTCAGGACGAGTGCGGGCCGGATCAGCGGGATCTTGACGCGCAGGGCGATCTGCCAGGCGCTCGCGCCGTCGATCCGCGCCGCCTCGTACAGCTCGTCGGGTACGGCCTTGAGCTGGGAGATCAGGATCAGCATGTTGTAGCCGGTGAACTGCCACAGGACGATGTTGGCGATGGACCACAGGACGGTGCCGCGGGAGAGGAAGTCCACGTCCCAGCCCATCGCGTCGGCGATCCGCACCAGCGGGCTGATGCCGGGTACGTACAGGAACCCCCACAGGATCGAGGCGATGACGCCGGGGACGCCGTACGGGAGGAAGAAGGCGGTGCGGAAGAAGCGGACGCCGCGGGCGGAGGCGCTTTCCAGGAGCAGCGCCAGGACCGTCGCCAGCGTGATCATCAGCGGGATCTGTACGGCGCCGAAGAGCAGCACCCGGCCGAAGCCGGCCAGGAAGCGGTCGTCCGCCAGCGCGTGGGCGTAGTGGGACAGGCCGGTGAAGACCTCCCGTTCCCGGCCGCCGAGGCCCAGCGGTCCGGTGCGCTCGGTGCGGTAGAGGCTCTGGTGGACGGCGTAGCCGATGGGGGCGAGGAAGCAGAGCAGGAACAGGGAGAGGAAGGGCAGCAGGAAGCCGGCCGCGGCCCGGGCGTTACGGCGCTGTGCGGGGGTGGGGCGGGTGCGCGGGGTGGGACGGGTACGTGGGGCGGTACAGGCATGTGCGGCGGTACGGGCGCGTGGGGCCGCAGGAGTGTGCGAGGCGGGAGGGGTGCGCGGGACGGGCCGGGTGCGCCCCCTCACCCGCCGGCCTCCACTTTCAGGCCCTTGCCCCGCAGGTCGGTGACGGTCTGCGCCTGTACCTTCGTGAGCACCGAGCGGAAGGAGCTGCCGTCGGCGAGTGCTTCGGTGAAGGCGTCGCCCAGCCGCTGGTAGAGGGTGTCGACCCCCGGGCCCCACCGCCAGGAGGTGTCGACGTGCGCGCCGGCGGCGGCGAAGACCTTGCTGTACTCCTGGCCGCCGAAGAACTCCTTGTGGACGTCCAGGTCTGAGCCGGTCCAGCCCTTCTTGGCGCTGGGGAACCCGTAGCCGCCTTCGATCAGCAGCTTGATCGACTCGGGGTCGGTGTTGAGCCAGACCGCGAAGTCCAGGGCGTCCCTGGGGTGGGCGGACCTGGCGAAGACGGCGATGGTCGAGCCGCCCCAGTTGGCGTGGGCGTCGCCGCCCGGCTCCCACTGGGGCAGCGGCACGGCCCGCCACCTGCCCCTGGTCCCCGGCGCGTTGCCGGCCAGCAGGGCGTCGCCCCAGCTCGCCCCCACCCAGGCAGGGATGGCGCCGGTCTGGATGTCCTTGTACCAGGCGTTCTGGCGGTCCGGGATGGTCTTGACGAGCTTGCGCCGCACCAGGCCCTCCCAGTAGTCGGCGACCTTGCGGGTGGGCGCGTCGTCGATGTGGACGGTCCAGGTGTCGCCCCGTGCGGTGTACCACTTGGCGCCCGCCTGCCAGGCCAGGCCGGCGAAGCGGTTGCCGTTGGTGGGGGCGAAGGTCTCGATCCAGGCGCCCTGCCGCCGCACCGCCCCGGCCGCCGCCTCGTACTCCTCCCAGGTGCGCGGGACCCGGATGCCCCACTTGTCGAAGAGGTCCTGGCGCACGAACAGGCCCATGGGGCCGGACGCCTGCGGGATGGCGTAGACGCCCTTGCCGAAGACGGACTGCTGCCACTGCCAGCCGAAGAAACGGTTCCTGTAGCGGCCGGCGCCGAGCGGGGCCAGGTCCAGCAGGCCGTTGTCGAGCAGGAATCCGGGGACGACGGGGAACTCGATCTGGGCCAGGTCGGGCGGGTTGCCGGCTTTGACGGCGGCGTGCATCTTCGCGTACTGCTGGCCGTTGACCGCCGAGACCTTCTCGACCTCGACGCGTACCTCGGGGTGTCCGCTGTTCCACAGGTCCACGGGCTTGTCGATGCCCGGCACCCACGACCAGAAGGACAGCGTGATGTGCTCGCCCTTCTTGCGGGCGGGCGGCAGCGTGGTGTCCGTACCGCCGTCGGGGCCGCCGCCGTCGCCGTCGCCGTCGCCGCAGCCGCCCAGCACCAGGCCGGTGACGGCGGCGGCAGCACCGCCCAGGACGGTGCGGCGATCGGCACCGCGGGGTACGGACGGGGGGCGCGGTGCCGTCGCCGCGGGGGCCGCGGCCGTGGTGCCGGCCCGGGGCTCGCTGGTCCTCATACCAGTTCCTCCACGGGAATGCGGCGGAAGGTGATCGTCGAGTAGGCGCTGAAGTCGCCCGTCTCGTAGAGCAGTCCGACACCGGCGTCATCGATCCGTACGAGGTCGCAGTAGGCGGCCGGCAGCCCGCTCAAGGGGTACACGTCCCGCCAGGTCAGGCCGCGGTCCCGGCTGGCCCGTACGGTCATCAGCGCGCGGGCGCGGGGGTCGGCGGGCCCGGAGAAGAGCAGGGCGTCGGGTGTGCCCAGATGCAGCACGCTGCCCTGGACGACCGGGCCGGCCAGTCCCGCCTGCGGTCTGAAGGGCTTGACCAGGCGCTCCGCGCCGTCGGCCGGTGCCGAGCAGGCGTCGGCGCGGTGGCCGGGCGCCACCGAGTCGTTGCGGGCGTTGAGATAGACGGCGCCGTCCGGGAGTTCGGCGGCGGTGGTCTCGTTGGGGTTGAGGTAACCGTCCGGGTCGCTGTCGGTGTAGCCGATGCGCCAGGTGAGGCCGTCGTCGTCGCTGAGCAGCGCGTGGGCGCCGTTGTAGCGGCCCTCGGTGCCGTCGTCGCCGGGGACGGTCGGGGGGAGGGAGTGGTTGGCCGGGACGACCACCCGTCCGGCGTGCGGGCCCCGGGTGAGCCGCAGCGCGTGCCCGGGGCCGGTGGCGTACCAGCGCCAGCCGGGCCGCTTGACCTCCTTGGTGATCTCGTGCGGCGCGCTCCACGCCACCCCGTCGTCGTCGCTGTGCTGCACCCACACCCGCCGCCCGCCGGCCGCCGGGACCAGCCCGCGCCGGATGCGCTCCTCGGTGGCGTCGGCGGCGCTGCGGACCTGTACCAGCAGCACCCGCCCGCTGCCCAGGGCCACGGGTGCCGGGTTGCCCGCCGTGTCCCTGCCGTTGCGGGCGACGGCGCGCAGCGGCCCCCAGGTGCGTCCGCCGTCCGTGGAGCGCCGCAGCACGATGTCGATGTCGCCGGAGTCGGCGGTGGAGCGCACCCGTCCCTCGGCGAAGGCGAGCAGCGTGCCGGGGGCCGTACGGATCACGGCGGGGATGCGGAAGCTCGCGTAGCCCTCGGTCCCGGCCCGGAACGGCACGGAGCTGTCGTAAGCCACGGGCGACCCCCAACGGCCGGACGTAGGACGTCCTCTGTCCTCGCGACCATAGGGAGCGCCCCACCCACCGTCAAGGCACGGCGCACGGGGCGGGCGCCGGGCGGGTCACGCCGTGCGGCCCGGCCTCTCCGTGCGCCCCGGTCCGCCGGTCCGCCGGTCCGCCGGTCCGCCGGTCCGCCGAAGGATGTAGTGCCCGCCCGCCCGAACTCGTGCTGCCGGGCGAGGATTTGCCGATCCTCCCGCACCTAGGCTGACCTGCACAGCGACCCACAGGAGGAATGTTTGATGTCCAACGTGACCAAGACCGGCCCGGCCGCCGGGAAAATCTTCGCGGGAGCGGTCGTCCTCGCCGTAGGACTGGTGATGTGGCTGGTCTTCGGCGGCCACGACCTAGGCATCGTCGAGACGACCAAGGCGGGCATCGTGATCTCCTGCATCGGCGGCGCCGAGCTGCTGTACGGCGTGTACCGGTCGCTCCCCGGGGGCGGGAAAGACTGAACCGGCGCGGTCCCGGACGACGTACGCACGCGGGCGGCGCTCCCCCACCACCTGGCCGCCCGGTCGCCCGGTCGCCCGAAATTGCGTTGCCGCGGCGCGCGGCATTGCGCACGCTGGTGGCCCGTGACCGACTCCCCGCCGCCTTCGCCCTCTTCCGTCACGCCGTCCACACCGGCGCCCTCCGCGCGCCCGCGCCGCCGGACCGCCGCGCTGCTGCCGGACCTGGCCCCCTGGCGCTCCTCGCGTGACTTCCGGCTCATATGGTGCGCGGGCGCGATCACCGTCTTCGGGACCTTCCTGACCTTCGTCGCCGTCCCGCTCCAGCTCAAGGAGCTGACCGGCTCGACGCTCGCGGTCGGCGCGCTCGGCGCCGTGGAACTCGTCCCGCTGATCGTCTTCGGTCTGTACGGCGGCGCGCTCGCGGACGCCCTGGACCGCCGCAAGCTCATCGTGTGGACCGAGGCCGCGCTCGGCCTGCTCTCCGTCGTCCTGCTGCTCAACAGCCTGCTGCCGTCCCCGCTGGTCTGGCCGCTGTATGTGGTCACGGCGGTGAGCAGCGCGCTGTCGGGGATCCAGCGGCCGGCGCTGACCGCGGTCGTGCCGCGCCTGGTCCCGCACGACCAGTTGGCCGCGGCAGCCGCCCTGAACTCCCTGCGCTGGCAGGTCGGCGCCATCGCGGGACCGGCGCTGGCGGGCGTCCTGACCGCCTACGCCGGGCTGCGCTGGGCGTACGCGATCGACGCCCTGACGTACGCGCTGTCCGTACTGCTCGCGGTCCGGCTCTCCCCCTTCCCCGCCTCGCACGACGCCGGGAAACCGTCGCTGCGCGGCATCGCGGAAGGCGCGCGCTACGCCTGGAGCCGCAAGGAACTCCTGGGCACGTACGCGATCGACATCGTCGCGACACTGCTGGCCTTCCCGCTCGCGATCTTCCCCTTCCTCGCCGACGAACTGGCCGCGCCGTGGTCGGTGGGCTGAGCAGCGGCTGGACTTCGCGGGTCCACCGGCACGGCCGGGCGGTCGTCCTGGCGGCGGCGGCCTGGGGCCTGGCCGTGGCCGCCGCCGGATGGATGCCGAACGTGTGGCTGGTGCTGCTCTTCCTGGTCGTCGCCGGGGCCTGCGACATGATCAGCGGCATCTTCCGCTCCGTCATCTGGAACCAGACGATCCCCGACGAGCTGCGCGGGCGGCTGGCCGGCATCGAGATGCTGTCCTACTCCGCCGGCCCGCAGCTCGGCCACGTCCGCTCCGGCGGCATGGCGGCGCTCACCGGCGTCCGCGCCTCGGTGTGGGCCGGCGGGCTGCTGTGCTTCGGGGCGGTCTGCACGCTGGCGCTGGTGCTGCCCAGGCTGATGGCGTACGACTCCAGGACCGACGAGCACGCGGTACGGGTGCGCGCCCTGCGGACGAAGAAGACGGGCGAGGACGGGACGAGAGGGGACAGGACGGGCGCAGACGGGATGGACGCGGACGGGAACGCCTCGGGCCCGGCCCCGGCGGGGAGCGGTCCCTCGGCCGCGTAGCCCTCGCGAGCGATCCGGCCCGGCCGGCACGGGGTCCACCCCGGCCGGCCGACGCGGCTAGGACGCCTTCCCGGTGCCCGTACCGGCTCCCGGTCCCCCGCCCGTCTCAGTCTCCGTCCCTGTCTCGGTCCCTGGCTCTCCCCCTGCGCCCTTCTCGTGCCAGCGCGGGTCCGTCTCCCACTCAACGTTGCGTTCGCGCGCGGTCTCCATCGCGTGCGCCGCCTCCTCCCGGGTGGCGTACGGGCCGAAGCGGTCGGCCGCCCGGCACTCGGGCCCCTCCTCGACCCGCCGGTGCTTGAGGCAGTAGTACCACTCGCCCGGTTTGCCGACCGTACGCCTCCTGAACAGCGCCATCGTGGCCTCCTGTGTGTGTCTGCGGTGCCGCCGTGCGCCCGCGGTGTGCGCACCGTGTACCCATCAAGTGCCCGCCATCCTGCCCGACGGGCCGCCGATACACTCGCTGGCATGTCTGGCCAGTCGCTTCTTGTCCCGGGGACCATCTCCCCCACCCGTCCCGTCCCCTCCTCGATCCCGCGTCCCGAGTACGTCGGCAAAGAGGCACCCACCCCTTACTCGGGCCCCGAGGTGCAGGACGCCGAAACGATCGAGCGGATGCGGATCGCGGGCCGGATCGCGGCCCAGGCGATGGAGGAGGCCGCCAAGCTGATCGCGCCGGGCGTGACCACGGACGAACTGGACCGGGTCGCCCACGAGTTCATGTGCGACCACGGCGCCTACCCCTCCACGCTCGGCTACCGGGGTTTCCCCAAGTCCCTGTGCTCCTCGGTCAACGAGGTCATCTGCCACGGCATCCCCGACTCGACCGTCCTGAAGGACGGCGACATCGTGAACCTGGACGTCACCGCCTACATCCACGGCGTGCACGGCGACAACAACGCCACGTACCTGTGCGGGGACGTGGACGAGGAGTCCAAGCTGCTGGTGGAGCGCACCCGCGAGGCGCTCAACCGCGCGATCAAGGCCGTCAAGCCGGGACGTCAGATCAACGTCATCGGGCGGGTCATCGAGTCCTACGCCAAGCGGTTCGGCTACGGGGTCGTCCGCGACTTCACCGGCCACGGCATCAACTCCTCCTTCCACTCCGGCCTGATCGTCCCGCACTACGACAGCCCGCACCACACCACCGACATCAAGCCCGGCATGACGTTCACCATCGAGCCGATGCTGACGCTGGGGACGTACGACTACGACATGTGGGAGGACGGCTGGACGGTGGTGACCAAGGACCGCAAGCGCACCGCGCAGTTCGAGCACACCCTGGTCGTCACGGAGACGGGAGCGGAAATCCTCACGCTTCCCTGACCGCCACGGGGGTACTGTTTTACCGACAGGACGTCGGGAACAGGTTGACTTAGGTAAGCCTAAGTAGTTAGGTGTTGCCCAAGTGCAGAGATCTGTTCCCGACGCTCTCCCCCGGTCCCCGGAGGCCCGCTTTGGACGCGCCCAGCCCGACCCAGACCGCTCTCCCCTTCTCGACGGTCATCCGTACGGCCTCACACGAACAGCACACCGAGGCCGAGAACTCCTCGTTCATGAGCGACATGCTCGGCGGCAGGCTCGGCGTCCTGGCCTACCGGCGCTATACGGAGCAGCTCTGGTTCGTCTACCGCGCCCTGGAGGGCACCTCCCACACGCTGGCCGACGATCCGGTAGCCGGGCCCTTCATCCGACCGGAGCTGGCCCGCTCCGCCGCGCTGGAGCGGGATCTGGCCCACCTCGGCGGACCCTCCTGGCGTACGGATCTGGAGCCGCTGCCCGCCACGGCCGCCTACGCCGCCCGTATCGCCGAGTGCGCCCGCCACTGGCCGGCCGGCTATGTCGCCCACCACTACACCCGCTACCTCGGCGATCTCTCGGGTGGCCAGATCATCCGCGGTACGGCCGAGAAGACCTGGGGCTTTGCGCGCAAGGGCGACGGCGTGCGCTTCTACGTCTTCGAGAGCATAGGCAACCCCGCCGCCTTCAAGCGCGAGTACCGCGCGCTGCTGGACGCGCTGCCGCTGGACGACCTGGAGAAGCAGCGCGTGATCGAGGAGTGCCGGCACGCCTTCGCGCTGAACACCGCGGTCTTCCGCGAGCTGGGCGAGCGGTTCCCGTTGAGCGCCTGAACGCGGCATCCCACACGCCGGGTCCGGTTCCGCGGTAGATCCAGTATCCCAGCGTCCGGACGTGCTTGTCACCCTGCTCCAGAACGATCTTATGGGGGGGAATTGCCCTTTTAGGGTTGCGTACGAGCAACACCACGCACCCTTATGACTTTTGGAGCAGGAATGGCACGCGACACTGCCGCACTGGCCGCCGAACTCACGGACATGGCCGCGGCGGATCACCGAGCCGCACCTCAGGCGAACAGCGAGGACTTCACCGAGCAGTTGGCGTGGCGGCGCCTGACCGCCCGGCACGCGGACCGGCTGGGCGAGATCATGGACGAGTACGGCTGGCCCACCGCGGAGCTGGTCGGCGAGGACGCGGCGCGGGCCGCTTGGCTGATCGCGCAGCACGCCGACCGGCAGCTCGATGTGCAGCGGCGGGCACTTCACCTGATGGAGCAGGCGGTGGCAGCGGGTACGGCCGACCGACGCGACCTGGCCTTCCTGCGCGATCGCACCCTCGTCAACGAAGGACGGCCGCAGGTCTACGGCACCCAGATCGCCGGGGTGAAGGACGGTTCGCCGGTTCCGTGGCCGTGCGAGGAGCCCGAGCGGATGGACGAGCGGCGGGCGGAGGTGGGCATCCCGCCGTTCGAGGAGTACGTCGCCCGGTTCCCGGTGGGCTGACGCGCCGCGACGCACGTCCGGCGGATCACGCTGCCCGTATGCCTGCGTGCCCGCATACCCGTATGCATGTCTGCGCGCCCGTATGCCTGCGTGCTCGCATGATCCGCCGGACGTTCCCGGCCGAAGTCCTCTCGGGTTGGTGGCCCCTTACGAGCCCGGGAGGCCGTCCACGGTCCGTACGCCGTCCCGGGCGACCCGGCCGCCGACCTCGATCATTCCCCCGTCGCACGGCCGGGTGAGGATCTGCGAGCCCGTCCCCTGGCGGACGTCCAGGGCGCGGCCGAGCTCGCCGGTGAGCACTAGCGCGGCGGCCCCGGTCGCCTCGTCCTCCACGATGTTGTCGCCGCGGCGCGGGAAGGCCCGGGCCCGTACGGTTCCGGCGGCCTCGTCCTGCCAGGCCCAGGCGTACAGCCAGCCCTCGCCGGGCGGCGGCGCGGGCAGCGCGTCCACCTCGGCCACCGAGCCGTACTGCTCGGTACGGCGGCCCGACGCCCACGCGGCGCGCCCACGGACCCAGGTGAACTCCCCGTCGTACGTCACGGCCACCTCGCCCGCCGGCGGGCGCAGCACGCCCACCGGGCCGCCGAGGTCGCGCAGCAGCCAGGCCGTGCCAACCAGTGGGTGCCCGGCGAAGGGGAGCCGGACGCTCGGTGTGTAGATGTCGGCCCGGCCCTGCCGCGCGTCGTCGATGAACACCGTCTCGCTGTAGCCGAGTTCGGCGGCGAGTGCCTGCCGGGCGGCCGGGTCCGGGACGTCCGCGCCGTCCCGTACGACCCCCAGGGCATTGCCGCCCCCGCCGCCGGGCCCGCAGAACACCCTGAGTATCTGCACTTCTGTCATCTGCGCATTCAACATCATCCGACATCACCGGGCGGGTACGGCGGGGAAGGTGCGGGGTGCGGCAGCGAAGGCGTACGGCGTTACGGCGTCCTACGCGCCGGTGCCGGGACGGCGGCGGGCGGCGTACGTCGCGGCGCCGCCGGCGGCCAGGAGCACGGCGGCCGAGGCCGCCATCGGGCCGACGGGTGCGGCGGAGCCGGTGGCGGCCAGTGAGTCCGCCCCCGCACCGCCGCCCGCGCTCCCGCCCGCACCGCCGCCTCCGCTGAAGGTCGCGGCCCCCGGTGCCGCCTTGGCCGCCTCGACCGCCGACGAGGAAGCGGCGGCCGAACGGCTTTCGGCGGAGGCGAGCCGGGCCCGGTCGGTCAGGGTCACGGAGAGGCCGACCGGGTCGAGGCGCTCGCCCGGCCGGTAGTCGCCGCCGAACGCCCCGGCTCCGGCGGTGGTGAGGGTCGCCGGCACGCCGGAGAGGGTGACCACGTCGTTCTTGGCGGTCAGGGCCCCGGCCGGAACGGCGAGGTCCGCGACGGCCATGTCCTTGGTGACGGTGACCTTCCCCGTCGTACGGGACTTGGCGGACACGTCCGCCCGCAGCGTGCCCTTGGTGCCGCTGATCCGCACGCCCAGGTTGGCGAACGACATGTCCAGGACGCCCTCGTGCGCGCGGAAGCGCACCGACCCGTCGAAGTCCGCGTTCAGGGACGATGCCGTGGTGTCGTAGGTGCCGTGGCCCTTGGGGAAGGCGAAGCCGGCGGCGGACGCGGTGGCCCCGTCGGCGGTCTCGATCGTGCCACGGCCGATGGGGCCGGTGACGTACTTGCGGAAGGACTCCCGGACGCCCCAGTCCAGGCGGCCGTCGACGAGCCGCTGCGCGGCGGCGGAGGCGTTACGGGGCGCGGGGGCACCGGCGGCGGGCGCGTGGGGGAACTTGGCGACGGGCCGGTGGGCGGGGGCCGGTGCGGGCCGGTGGGCGGGTGTGGAGGGCCGGGTCCGTCCCGGGTCCGAGCCGTGGGACGGCCGGCCGGCGGAAGTCGCCGGCTTCACGGTGAGCGTGGCCGCATCGAGCACCTGGCCCTTGGGGTACATGCCGTTGAAGGCTTTCGCCCCCTCCGCCGTCAGCTTCGCCGGGATCTTCGCGAAGGTCATCGCGCCGCCCGCGCCGCCGCCGGGCCGTACGGCCGAGAGGTCCAGCGAGGCGAACGGCACATCACCCCGTGTCCTGCCCTCCGCGGTGACATCGGCGGTGAGGGTGCCGGTCCGGCCCTTCGTGGAGACCTTCACATCGGCGAGCTTGATGTCGAAGCGGTGTGCGGTGGAGACGAAGCGGACGCTGCCCTTGAAGGTGGTGGCGACGGCACGGGTGGTCCTGTTGTACGTGCCGGTGCCGCCGGTGAAGGTGAAGACACCGTTGCCCGCCGCCTGCCGCGCGCCGTCCCTCGCCTCGATCCGGCCGTGCGCCATGCCCGTCACGTACTTGCGGAAGGACTCCTTGACGCCCCATTGGAGTGTGCCGTCCTTCAGCTTGACGGTGGTGGGGGCGGCGGCCGGCCCGCCGGAACCGGCCTCGGCGCCGCTGCCGGCGGGAGCGGCGACGGCGACGCCCGGCAGGACGGTGATAAGGGACGCGGTGACGGCGGTCGCGGTGGCGACGGCCGCGGCGAGGGCGAGCGGACGGCGTATGACGGTGGCTGCCATGTCGATGGCTCTCCTTGACAGGTGAGGAAGGGAGGTGCGTGAGGTGAGGGAGGTTCAGTCCTGGACTGCTGCCGGGTCGCTGCCTGCTGTACGGCGGCGGGCTCGCAGGGCCGAGAAGACCGCGACGGCCACGAGGAGCGCACCGGCTCCCAGGGAGAGGGGAAGCACGGGGAAGAGGGACGAGCCGGCGGAACCGGAGGAGTCGGCCGAAGCCGCGGAAGCCTTTGGGGGAGCCCGATGAGGAAGGAGAAGCGGATGCGGAAGCGGCGGAAGCGGACGCCGGGTCACTGCCGAGGTCGGGGAGGGCCGGCAGCCGGGCCGTGTCGTCGAGGGCGACGGCGAGCGAGACCGGGTCCATGTCCGTACCCGCCCGGTACATGCCGCCGAACGCCTTCGCGCCCGGCCCGGTCAGCTTCGCCGGGGCCTCGGTGAGGGTGATCAGGCCGCCCTTGGCCGTGAGCCGCCCGGCCTCGAAGGCCGCCAGCGGCAGCCGTCCGGCGGACTTGCCGTCCTTGGTCACCTCGGCGGTCAGTGTGCCCTCGCCGTCCCGCACCGTCACCGCGACCGAGCGCAGCGCGAGGTCGAGGCCCTTGCCGGTGAAGCGCACGGTGCCGGTGAACTCCGCGCTCAGGGCGGCTTTCCGGGAGTCGTACGTTCCCTTGCCGCGCGGGAAGCGGAAGAGCGCGCCGCCGTCCTGGGCGCCGTCGGCCAGTTTCCACCGGCCGCGGGCGATGGTGCCCGTGACGTACTCGCGGAAGGTACGGCGCACGCCCCAGTCCACGGCCGCGTCCGCGATGGCGCCCTTGGGCCGGCCGCCGTCCTTGGTGCCGTGGGCGCCGGAGGGGGCACCGGGTTTCCCCGGCTGCCCGGACGCCGCCGGTCCGCTTCCTGCCCCCGCCCCGGTCATGACGTCGGCGGAGAGGCTGACCGGGTCCAGCGGCGTGCCGGCCGTGTAGTAGCCGGCGAACGCCCGTGCGCCTTGCGCGGTGAGCGTCGCGGGCACGTTCTCCAGGGCGATGGGGGTGCCGCCGCCCCGGGTGTCGACGCCGGACAGGTTCAGCGCGGCCAGCGGCACCCCGGCGGTCGCGGTGACCTTTCCGGTGGCCTTGTCCTTGCTGGTCACATCGGCGTAGAGGGTGCCCTTGCCGCTCCCGGCCACGACCCGGGGACGGCTGATGGTCAGGTCGAGCACGTATGAGCCGTCCGGCGAGCGGTGCCCGGTGAAGCGGACGCCGCCGGAGTATCCGGCGGTCAGGGAGCCGCTGTCCGGGTCGTACGCCCCGGAGGCGGTGTGGAAGCGGAAGCGGCCGTCGCCGATCGTGGCGGCGCCGCCGCGCAGGGCCCAACTCCCTTTGGCGATGGGCCCGGTGACGTAGGACAGGAAGGAGGACTTCACGCCCCAGTCCAGCCGTCCGCCGTGGACGGTACGGTCTGCCGCGCGGGCGGTGGCCGCCGGGAGCAGGGCGAGGAGCAGCGTCATGGCGAACAGGGCCGTGGTGAACAGCACGAGGGCGGGGCGCGCCACGGCGGCCCGTGCGCCTCCCGTACACACCAGGCCGGCCCGTACGGGCATGCGTCTCCACGGCAGCATCGAGCACCCCTCCAGGGCTAGCGAGTAAGGTAAGGCTAACCTAAGCTAAGCCGGCCACGGGCGGAACCCCGGGCCACGGCCGGCACTCCCGGCCCTCGGTCAACCGGCGTACAGAGAAAGGCGGGACAGTGTCACCAACCCCCCGGGAGGCGGTCCGTCGCCCCTCACGCCCCGCCGGCACACCGATCGCCGTACCGGCCCCCGCCAAGGCCCCCGCCAAGGCCCTCACCCAGCTCCTCGGCCCGGTCACCACGCCGGCCCGCATACCGGCCCTCCTGCTGGCTCTCGCCCTGACCGCCCTGGCCGCCCTGACGCTCACCGGGTGCGGCACGGGCACCGGCGGGGCCGGCGCCTCGGCGCGGCCGGACACCCGGCAGGGCGGGCAGCCCCCCGCCGACCGGGCCGAGCCGCTGCCCGGGCCCGCGCCCCGGCCCGCGCTGCCCGCGACCGTACGGTCGGCCGACGGCCACGAGGTGACGGTCCGTAAGGCGGACCGGATCGTGCCGCTGACCGGCTCCCTCTCGGAGACCGTCTTCTCCCTCGGGCTGGGCGACCGGGTCGTGGCACGGGACATCACCGCCACGTTCGCGCAGGCCGCCAAGCTGCCCGTGGTCACCCGCGCCCATGACGTCTCGGCGGAGAACGTGCTCTCCCTCAAGCCCGACGTGGTGCTCGCGGACACCTCCACCGGACCGGCGGAGGCCATCGCACAGATCCGTGACGCGGGCGTCCCGCTCGTCGTCCTGAAGCCCGCAACCGAACTGGAGGACGTCGGGCGGCGCATCGATACGGTGGCGACGGCACTGGGTGTACGCAAGGCGGGCGAGGCGCTCAAGGAGCGTACGGACCGGCGGATCGCGGCGGCCCGCAAGGCCGTACCGGGCCGGGCGGGCGGGGCGGAGAAGGCCTCCGGCTCCCGGCCCCGGGTCGCCTTCCTCTACCTGCGCGGCTCCGCCTCCGTCTATCTCATCGGCGGCGCGGGGTCCGGCGCCGACTCGCTCATCGAGGCGGCGGGCGGCATCGACGCGGGCAAGGCGTCCGGTCTGAAGAAGGACTTCACCCCGCTGACGAGCGAGGCGCTGGCGAAGGCGGCGCCGGACGTCATCCTCGTCATGACCAAGGGGCTGGCGTCGGTCGGCGGGGTGGACGGACTGGTGAAGATCCCCGGCGTGGCGCAGACGCCGGCCGGGGCGGACCGGCGGGTGGCGTCGGTCGACGACGGGGTGCTGCTGAACTTCGGGCCGCGTACGGACGAGGTGCTGCGCTCGCTCGTCCGGCAGATCCACGCCGGGGGGAAGTGAGGTGTCCACGCTCCCCCGCGCCACGGACGACGCCGCGTCCAGCGATCCGGCCGGCTTCCCCCGGGCCGCCCGGACCCCTCAAGCCCCTCAGACCTCTCAGACCCGCCAGAGCCCTCGGACCGACCCGGCCACGCCGGCCACCCCGACCGCTCACGCCACACCCACCCGCCGCCGCGCCCGCCCCGCGCTGCTCCTGCCCGCCCTGGCCTGCGCCCTCGCGCTCGCCTGCCTGCTGTCCGCCGCGACCGGCGCGTACACCATCCCGGCCGGTGACGTCCTCGGCTCGCTCCTGCACCATCTGCGCCTGGGCGGCGCGGAGCTGGACCGGGTGGCGGAGAGCGTGCTGTGGAACGTACGGCTGCCCCGGGTCGTCCTGGCTCTGCTCGTCGGCTCCTCGCTCGGCTGTGCCGGCGCCCTGATGCAGGGCGTCTTCGGCAACCCCCTCGCCGAGCCGGGCGTCATCGGGATCTCGGCGGGCGCGGCGGTGGGCGCGGTCGGTGCGATCGCGCTCGGCCTGGACGCGCTGGGCAACTGGACGGTGACGGCCTGCGCGTTCGCCGCCGGGCTGCTGACCGTCCTGATCGTCTACGTGCTCTCCCGCTCCGGCGGCCGTACCGAGGTCCTCACGCTGATCCTCACCGGGATCGCCGTCAACGCCTTCGCGGGCGCCCTGATCGGCCTGTGCGTCTTCGTCGCCGACAACGCCCAGCTCTCCCAGATCACGTTCTGGCAGCTCGGGTCGCTCTCCCAGGCCACCTGGCCCAGGGTGCTGGCCACGCTGCCCTGTGCCCTGGCCGGTCTGGCCCTGGCCCCTTCGTACGCGCGCAAGCTGGACCTGCTGGCGCTGGGCGAGCGGCCCGCGCGCCACCTGGGCGTGGACGTGGAGCGGCTGCGCGGGACGCTGATCCTGATCGTCGCGCTGCTGACGGCCGCCGCCGTGGCGGTCGCCGGCGTCATCACCTTCCTGGGGCTGCTGGTGCCCCATCTGCTGCGGATGGCCGCCGGGCCCGGCCACCGTTTCCTGATTCCGGGCAGCGCGCTGGGCGGTGCGCTGGTCCTGGTCACCGCCGACCTCGCCGCCCGTACGGTCGCCCAGCCCGCGGAACTGCCGCTGGGCGTCCTCACCGCCCTCTTCGGCAGCCCGCTCTTCTTCTGGCTGCTGCGCCGGACCCGCCGTACTCAAGGAGGCTGGGCATGACCGTCCGTACGCAGGGAGCGCCGGCCACCGGCCGCCGTACGCGCGGGCGAGGAGCCCGGTCATGAGCCGCCGCACACCGGGCGCGACACCGGGCGCGCCCGTGCTCCGCAGGCTGCTCGCGGGGCACGGCCGCGCCCCGCTCCCCGGGCCCGTCCCCCGTGGCCGTACGTATGTGAGCGCGGCCGGTCTCGAAGTCCGCCTGGGCGACCGCACGGTGCTGGACGGGGTGGAGCTGGAGGTGCGGACCGGGGAGGTGCTGGCGCTGGTCGGGCCGAACGGCGCGGGCAAGTCCACGCTGCTGGCCGCACTGGCCGCCGATCTGCCCGCCGCCGCGGGCGAGGTCCGGCTGGACGGCCGGCCGGTCACCGACTGGCGGGCGCCCGAACTGGCGCGGCGCCGGGCCGTGCTGCCGCAGTCCGCCGCGTTCTCCTTCCCCTTCACGGTGGAGGAGGTCGTACGGATGGGCCGGGCGCCCTGGGCGGGCACCGGGCGGGCGGCACAGGACGACCGGGCCGTGGCGGCGGCGATGGCGGCGACCGAGGTGGACGGCTTCGCGCGGCGGCCGTTGCCCGCGCTGTCCGGCGGCGAGCGGGCCCGGGTCGCGCTGGCCCGCGTCCTGGCCCAGCAGGTGCCGCTGCTGCTGCTCGACGAGCCGACGGCCGCGCTGGACCTGCGCCACCAGGAGCTGGTGCTGCGCGTCTGCCGGGAGCGGGCGGCGGCCGGGGACGCGGTGGTGATCGTCCTGCACGACCTGGGGCTGGCGGCGGCGTACGCGGACCGGGTGGCCGTGCTGCACGACGGGCGCCCGGCGGCGCTGGGGCCGCCCGCCGAGGTGTTCGGTGAGAAGCTGCTGACGCGGGTCTACCGGCAGCCCGTGGAGGTCGTCGGGCATCCGCGGACCGGTGTCCCGCTCGTTCTCCCCGTACGCCACTCCCTCGTCACACCCGTACGTGGCACCTGAGCCTTACTTGACCAGGCCGTTGCCTTGCCGTGACCGGGGCCTCGCCGTTCTGTGACCGGGCCGTGGCCCATGAGAGCGGAATCACTGGACAGTGCGGGCAGAATGCAGGTAAGCCTCGGTTAAGTTAGGGCGGCCTTAGTGCTGTCCCTTCCGCCCTGTACTCTCCAATGTCCCCGTTGTGCCCTCAAAGACCTCATAAGCCTGGAGCCCGTATGCGAGCCCTTCGCTCCTCCGCCGTCGCCGCCGTCACCGTGGCCGCGGCCCTGACCGCCGTCTCCGGCTGTGCGCAGAAGAGCGACGCCGAAGCGGCCGACGGCGCGGACGGCGGCGCGATACGGGTGACGGCCTCCGACGACGCCTGCGAGGTCTCCAAGAAGAGCTTCCCCGCCGGGCACGTCCAGTTCGCCGTGAAGAACGCCGGCTCCAAGGTCACCGAGGTCTACGTCTACGCGCCCGGCGACCGCATCGTCACCGAGCGGGAGAACATCGGCCCCGGCATCAGCCAGGAGATCACCGCCACGATCAAGGCCGGTACGTACGAGATCGCCTGCAAGCCCGGCATGAAGGGCGACGGCATCCGCCAGAAGGTCACCGTCACCGGCAAGGGCGCCGGGCCGGCCGCGCGCGACCCGAAGCTGGACGCCGCGGTCGCCGCGTACCGCAAGTACGTCCAGGAGCAGGCCGACGCGACGCTGCCCAAGGCCAAGGAGTTCGCCGCCGCCGTGAAGTCCGGCGACCTGGAGGCGGCGAAGAAGGCGTACGCCCTCTCCCGCGTCGGCTGGGAGCGCACCGAGCCGGTCGCCGAGTCCTTCGGCGACATCGACCCCAAGGTCGATGTCCGTGAGGACGGCCTGGAGGACGGCCAGAAGTGGACCGGCTGGCACCGGCTGGAGAAGTCCCTGTGGGAGACCAAGAAGATCTCCGAGGACGACAAGAAGCTCGCCGACCAGCTCATCACCGACCTCCAGGGCTGGCAGAAGCGCGTCGGCACGGCCGACATCACCCCCACCGGCATGGCCAACGGCGCCAAGGAGCTCCTGGACGAGGTGCACACCGGCAAGGTCACCGGTGAGGAGGAGCGCTACAGCCACACCGACCTGATCGACTTCCAGGGCAACGTCGAGGGCGCGCAGAAGGCGTACGAGCTGCTCAAGCCGGTCGCCTCCAAGAACGACCCCGCCCTGGTCAAGGAGCTGGACAAGCAGTTCACGGCGATCCGCGCGCTGCTGGACAAGTACCGCGACAGCGGCTCCGTGGACGGCTTCGTCTCTTACGACACGGTGGACAAGGGCGAGCGCAAGGTCCTGTCGGACGGTGTCAACGCGCTGGCCGAGCCGCTGTCCAAGCTGGCCGCCGCCGTGGTCGACGGCAAGTCCGGCAAGTAACGCCTCAGGAGGTCAGGGGCCGGTTATGACGACCGACGGCACGAAGAACGCGCAGGATGCCCGGGACCCGCAGGACTCGCGGGACACGGCGAAGCAGGGCACGGAGAAGCGGGACGCGGAGAAGCAGGGCCCGGAGAAGCAGGGCGCGGAGAAGAAGAGCGCGGAGAAGGCGGCCGGGGACGCCGCCGGGGAGGACGCACGCACCCGCGCCACCGGCTCCGCCGCCCCCTCCCGCCGGACGCTGATCGGCTGGGGCGGCGCCGGGCTCGCGCTCGGCGCGGTCGCCGCCGGCGGCACCGCCGCGGCACTGCGTACGGGCGATGACGCCCAGCCCGCGGCGGCGGCAGCGGCCGACACCGGCGGGGCGGTGCCCTTCCACGGCCCGCACCAGGCCGGTATCGCCACCGCCGTACAGGACCGGCTGCACTTCGCCGCCTTCGACGTCACCACCGACGACCGCCAGGAGCTGATCGCCCTCCTGAAGGAGTGGACGCGGGCCGCGGAGCGGATGACGGCCGGGGACGCGGTCGGTGACGGCGCGGTCGGCGGGCTCGCCGAGGCGCCGCCGGACGACACCGGCGAGGCGCTGGGCCTGCCGCCCTCCCGCCTCACCCTGACCTTCGGCGTGGGCCCCACCCTCTTCGAGAAGCAGGGCAAGGACCGCTTCGGGATCAAGGACAGGCGGCCCCAGGCGCTGGTGGACCTGCCGCAGTTCCCCGGCGACAACCTGGACGCCGCGCGCAGCGGCGGTGACCTGTGCGTCCAGGCGTGTGCGGACGACCCGCAGGTCGCCGTGCACGCGATCCGCAACCTGGCCCGTATCGGCTTCGGCAAGGTCGCCGTGCGCTGGTCGCAACTGGGCTTCGGCAAGACCTCCTCCACCACGCCCGACGCCCACACCCCGCGCAACATGTTCGGCTTCAAGGACGGCACCCGGAACATCGCGGGCACCGACCCCGCCGCCCTCAAGCAGCACATATGGGTCGGCGCGGGCGACGAGAAGGGCGCCGGCCGCTGGATGGCCGGCGGCTCCTACCTCGTCGCGCGCCGTATCCGGATGCACATCGAGACCTGGGACCGCACCTCGCTCAAGGAGCAGGAGGACGTCTTCGGCCGCAGCAAGGGCGAAGGCGCCCCGGTGGGCCGCCGGCGCGAGCACGACGAGCCCCACCTGAAGTCGATGAAGCCGGACGCGCACGTACGGCTGGCGCACCCGGACTCCAACGGCGGGCTGCGCATCCTGCGCCGCGGCTACTCCTTCACCGACGGTACGGACGGCCTCGGCCGTCTGGACGCGGGCCTGTTCTTCCTCGCCTACCAGCGGGACGTACGCCACGGCTTCATCCCCCTCCAGCACAAACTGGCGCGTCACGACGCGCTCAACGAGTACATCCAGCACGTGGGTTCAGCGGTCTTCGCCGTCCCGCCGGGCGTCCGGGACTCCGGCGACTGGTGGGGCCGGGGCCTGTTCGCCTGACTCCTTTGCATCCATGAAGGAAGGGAAGTAACCGACGTGTTCGGCAACTACCTGATCGGCCTGCGCGAGGGCCTGGAAGCCAGCCTCGTCGTCTGCATCCTGATCGCCTACCTCGTCAAGACCGGACGCCGGGCCGCGCTGCGCCCGGTCTGGCTGGGCATCGCCCTGGCGGTGCTGCTCTCGCTGGCCTTCGGCGCGGCGCTCCAGTTCGGGTCGCAGACGCTGACCTTCAAGGCGCAGGAGGCGCTCGGCGGCTCCCTGTCGGTCATCGCGGTGGCGCTGGTGACGTGGATGGTCTTCTGGATGCGGCGTACCGCCCGGCACCTGAAGAAGGAGCTGCACGGCAAGCTGGACGCGGCGCTGGCCATGGGCACGGTGGCGCTGGTGGTCACCGCGTTCCTGTCGGTGGGCCGGGAGGGCCTGGAGACGGCGCTGTTCATCTGGGCCGCCGCGCAGTCCGCGCAGGACGGCGTCCGGCCGCTGATCGGCGCGCTGCTGGGGCTGCTGACGGCGGTGGCGCTGGGCTGGCTGTTCTACCGCGGCGCCGTGAAGATCAATCTGGCGAAGTTCTTCACCTGGACCGGCGGGATGCTGGTCGTGGTCGCGGCGGGCGTGCTGGCGTACGGCTTCCACGACCTCCAGGAGGCGGAGTTCCTGCCCGGGCTGGGCACCAAGGCGTTCGACATCAGCGACCAGGTCCCGGCCGACAGTTGGTACGGCACGCTGCTCAAGGGCGTCTTCAACTTCCAGCCGGACCCCACCGTCCTCCAGGTCACGGTCTGGGCGCTGTATCTGGTCCCCACGCTTCTGATCTTTTTCGCCCCGGGTAGGGTGGCGCCCGATCGTGCCACCCCGGCAGCCGCCCCCGCCGCTGCCCCGGTCGCTCAGAAGGAGCCCCAGCCCCATGACACGCAGGTCGCCGTTCCGGGTGTCCGCAGCGCTGAGCGCGGTGAGCGCGGTGCTGCTGACCCTGAGCGGGTGCATGACGGTGCACGGCGAACGGGAGATGCTCCCGGCGGTGACCAAGGCTGAGGCCGCCAAGGCGCTCAAGCGGTTCACCGACGGCTTCAACGAGGCCAACCGTGAGCTGGACCCGGCGCGGAACCAGTCGTTCGAGTCGGGGGCGCTGCTGGCCCTGGACGCGGCTGTCGTGAAGGCGTCGCGCGGGTGAACCCGAAGGGCAACCCGCGGTACACGCCGCTGACCCTCACGGACGCGCAGTACACCGTTCCCAAGCAGGCGGGCTGGCCGCGGGTGTTCGTCGCGGACGCGGTGAGCAACCGCGGCAACGGCCGCTGGTTCCTGGTGTTCGCGCGCCAGAGCGCCGAGGCCCCGTGGAAGGCCGTCTACCTCGCGTCCCTCGCCGACAACGAGATACCGCAGTTCAAGACGGACCGGGACGGCTATGCCGAAGTGGTGCCGGCGGGCGGGAACTCCGGTCTGAAGGTGGACCCGGGCAAGCTCGGCGAGAGGTACGCGGACTATCTGGGCACCGGCCGGGGCGACACCTTCGCCTCCGGGCCGCACACCGACGGCTGGCGCTCGGTACGCGCCAAGCTGGCCAGGAAGCCCGGTTCACGGCTCCAATGGGAGGACCAGCCGGCGGACTACGCGCCGGTCGCGTTGCGCACCAAGGACGGCGGGGCGCTGGTGTTCTTCTCCACGTACTACCACCAGCAGAAGACCTTCGCCCCGGGGACGCCGGTCATCGTCGCGCCGGCGCTCAAGGGGATCATGGAGGGGCCCGTGAAGAAGAAGACGCAGAAGATGACCTTCACGACGATCTCCGAGCAGACGGTGAAGGTGCCGACCGCGGGCTCGGCGCAGAAGGTCACCTTCCTGCACCGCCTGGAGGCGAAGACCTCGGCGAAGACGCTGTAGCGCGAGGGCGTTGCGGCGTGGTGGCGCGAGGGCGTTGCGGCTCTGTAGCGCGAGAGCACTGCGGCGCGAGGGCGCTGCGGCGCGAGGGCGCTGCGGCGCGGGGGCCGCTGCGGTTCCGTGACGGGGGCGGCGCAGGGGATGACGGGGCGGCACAGAGGTACGGAGCCCCGTACCCGCCGCCGTACGCCCGTGATCAGCGTCCGATCGGCCAGGCCGCGGACTCGTGGTGCCCGGGCCGCTCCACCGCGAACTGCGCGCAGGCGTCGGTGAGCGCCTCCAGCAGCGACAGCGGGTCGGGCAGCGCCCACTCCGGACCGCGCAGCCAGGTCACCGCGGGCTGCTCCCCCGGCAGCCGCGAGGGCGGCAGCAGCACATAGCTGCCGCGGCAGTGCCAGCGCAGCCCCGGGTGTTCGTCCATCGTCTCGGGGTGGCAGTCCAGCTCGCACGGCCACCACTCGTCCTCGTCGTCCGGGGTGCCGCGGGTGGCGGTGAAGAACAGCATCCGGCCGTCGACGGGGCCGGCGCCGCTCAGCGCGACCGGCCCGACCTCGACGCCCGCCTCCGTCAGCCGCTCCAGCGCGCTGTGGCCCGCCTCGGCGGGGACGTCCAGCACGTCGTGGGCGATGCCGGTGGCGGTGATGAAGTTGGCCTGCGGATAGGCGCGGGCCCAGGCGGCGACCTTCTCGCGGTCGGTGCTGGCGACGGTCTGCCAGCCGAAGGAGACCGGGTGGCGGCCGGGCGTGGGACAGCCGATGCGTTCACAGGAACAGCCGTAGCCGGAGGGGTGGGCGGCCGGGGCGAGGGGGAACCCCGCGTCGGCCACCGCCAGCAGCAGGTCCTCGCGACCGCGCGCGGCCACCGATCCCGTGTCCGTATCGTCGCCGCCCGAACCGCTCTTCGGCCGGCGAAGCCACTGGGAGAACCTGCTCTTGCGTTCCATCTATCCCCTCACTTCGAGCGGTGGTCTGGGATCAATGCTGCCACCATCCTCCCCCTGGGGTGACCGGTGTACGGATCCGGGGTGGGTGACACCACATCGAACACGGGGGATTCATTACGATACGTACGATTCATCCGGCACATTCGCCAGGGGCACCCACCCGCCTCACACCCGCCCCGCCCTCGTCAGGCACCCGCCCCGCTTCCGCCGCCCACCCGTCACGTACGGGGGCGGAGCCCGTCGAGCACCATGTCGACGAGTGTGTCGACGAACGCGTGCGACAGCTCCCCGGTCCGCATCAGCCAGCGGTGGGAGACCGGGTTCAGCAGCATCTCGACGGCGATCCGCAGATCGGCGTCCGCGGCCACCTGCCCCGCCTCCTGCGCGGCCCGCAGCCGGTCGACGTACACCTGCATGCCCGGCTCCAGCAGCCTGGCGACGAAGTTCGCCGAGAGCTCCGGGTCGCCCGCGCCCGCCACCGCCAGCGCACGGTAGGGCGCCTGCCACTTGGCGTCACGGAACTCGTCCACCGTCGCGCGCAGGACGAACTTCAGGTCCGCCGCGAGGTCGCCGGTGTCGGGGAGGGCGGCGATGTTCACGTCGGCGTCCGCGGTGAACGCGTCGAGCAGCACGGCGGCCTTCGAGGACCACCACCGGTAGATCGTCTGCTTGCCCACACCGGCGCGGGCGGCGATGCCCTCGATCGTGAGCTTGTCGTAGCCGACCTCGCCGACGAGGGAGAGGGCCGCCTCGAAGATGGCGCGGCGGGAGCGTTCGCTGCGGCGGGCGGCGTCGGGCGCCGTTCTGTTGGACATGGGCGGAGTCTACCGAGGCATAAGGCGAGACGTATCGTCTTGACAAGACGGTACGTCTCGTGGAGACTCGTCGGCGAACGAGACGAGACGTCTCGCCCGGGGATGGATGCCACACCGGAACCGGAACGCTCACGACACAAGGAGCAGCACATGAGCAAGGGCAGCGCGGGCAGCATGCTCGGCGTCGGCGGCACCCGCAGCAACCTCTCCCGCGGCGCGCTGCGCGGCGCCGGCCGCGGGAGCCGGGGAGCCGGCGGCGGCACGGACCCGATGGCGCAGCGGCGTGAGCTGCTGCGCAGGCTCCAGGAAGGACGTGCCGCGAACGCCGGGCACCAGGAATGAACCATGGGCTGAACCACCCGAACGGTTCACTGCGCAACGGCTCCTCACAGTGCACGATTTGAGCGCGTACGGCATCCCGTACACGACCCGAGTCCCGTCACCGTGAGGAGCCTTCCTTGCGTACAGCCTTGCGTCGCGCCACTCCTCGTCGCTACCTGATGTGCCCGCCGGCCCACTTCAAGGTCAGCTACTCCATCAATCCCTGGATGGACCCGGGCAAACCCGTCGACCTGCCCCTCGCGCTGGCGCAGTGGGAAGTACTGCGCGACCGCTACCGCTCGCTCGGCCACACCGTCGAGGAGCTGGCACCCCGCCCCGAACTCCCCGACATGGTCTTCGCGGCCAACGGCGCCACCGTCGTGGACGGCCGGGTCCTCGGCGCGCGGTTCGCCTTCGAGGAGCGCCGCGGCGAGGCGGCGGTACACACCCGGTGGTACCGCGACCACGGCTTCACCGAGGTCCGCGAACCGGAGAACGTCAACGAGGCCGAGGGAGACTTCGCGGTCACCGCCTCCTGGCTGCTGGCCGGCCGCGGCTTCCGCAGCAGTCCGCTCTCCCACGCGGAGGCCCAGGAGTTCTTCGGCCGCCCGGTGATCGGCCTGGACCTGGTGGACCCGCGCTACTACCACCTGGACACGGCGCTGTGCGTCCTGGACGACTCGGCCGACTCCGAGGTCATGTACTACCCCGGCGCGTTCTCGGCGGGCAGCCGGGCGGTGCTGGCCAGGCTCTTCCCCGACGCGCTGATCGCCGGCGCGGCCGACGCGGAGGCGTTCGGGCTGAACGCGGTCAGCGACGGGCGGCACGTACTGCTGCCGGATGCCGCCGTGGGGCTGTTCGAGCCGCTCCGGGAGCGCGGGTACGAGCCCATCGGGCTGGCCATGACCGAGCTTCTCAAGGGCGGCGGCAGCGTGAAGTGCTGCACGCAGGAGATCCGTACGTGACGCGGGCGGTCATGACCGGCCGGCTGAGCGGCTGAGCCTGCGGGTCAGGGCGCCTCGGCGCCCCACTCCGCGTCGCGGGCCGCGCGGTACCGGTCACCGTGCCGCTTGGTCACCGTCTCGCGCCGCAGCCCCTCAGGGGTGCACAGATCCAGCAGCACTTGCCCCTTGCGGAGCTGCGGCCTGCGGACGATGCGGGAGGGGGCGGGCGCGGCGCCGGACCCGGTGGCGCCGGGAACGGCGTCGGATCCAGCGGCGTCGGCAGCCGTGGCCTGCGGCTGCGCCTGTTCCGCCACCTGTGGCCGGACCGCCGCGACGTAGCTGAACTTCTCGTCCTCGTACGGCAGCGAACCGCCCTTGACCTGCCGGTGCAGCGACGAACGGCTCACCCGGGCCGCGAAGTGGCACCAGTCCTCACCCGGCACGATCGGGCACCGGCCGCTGTGCGGGCACGGGGCGAGGATCCGCAGTCCGGCGGCGACGAGCTGCTCCCTGGCCTCCCGGATGCGCAGATAGCCGTCCGGGGTGCCGGGCTCGATCAGGACGGCGGCGCGGGCGCCGGCCGCCGCGTCCACGACCGCCCGCCGGGCCTCCTCACGCAGCTCCCCCAGCACGTAGGAGACGGTGACCAGGTCGGTGCCCTCCGGGACGGTCATCCCCTCGCCGATGACCTGCCGCTGCCACCGGGTGTCCGGCAGCACGCCTTGCGCCAGCTCCCGGCCCAGTTCCAGCGCGGGTCCGGCCCAGTCCAGGACGGTGCTGCGGTGGCCCGTCCAGGTGGCCGCCGCGGCCCAGGTCGCCGCGCCCGTACCGCCGCCGATGTCCACGTGGGCCGCGGGCGTCCAGCCCGGCACCCGTACGGCGAAGGCGGTCAGCGCGCTGCGGGCGGCCTCGAAGGTCGCGGGCATGCGGTAGGCGGCGTACGCGGCGACGTCCGCGCGGTCCCTGAGCACCGGGGCGTCGGTGGGGGTACGGCCCCGGTAGTTGGCGATGAGGCGGTCGACGGCCTGCGCGGCCTGCTTGGGCGGCAGGCCGTCGAGCAGGCCGGCCAGGGCGGCGCGCAGTTCGTCGTGCATTCGGGCAATTTTACGGCCCCGCGCGGCGGGCCCCGGTTACCGGGCCGTACGGATGCCCGCCGCCCTGGCCAGCCGGGTGGCCGCCGCGGCCCGAGGTGTGCTGTCACCGCTTCCGCGCCGGGGGTGCACCGTGTTGGCGAGCAGCACCAGGAAGGTGTCCGTCGCCCGGTCCAGCACCAGGCTCGTCCCGGTGAACCCGGTGTGCCCCGCCGCGCCGCGCCCGGCCAACTCACCCATGAAGGACGGCTGGTCGACCCGGAAGCCC